>CANQRM010000077.1 GCA_947626265.1 uncultured Oscillospiraceae bacterium | reverse complement strand
CACTCCACCACCCAGGCTATCCTCCGATAGTTCTGGAGGAGTACCAGCGTGTTGTGGTAGGAACTCCGCTTCTTATCCCGTTCCATCTCCCTGATGCGGGTATCTGTGATGCTGCTGTCCTCCAGAATTCCCCGTTTGGTCAAAAGCCTGATAAAGGCATCCGCCCTGGCATTGAGTTGCTCTTCCTGCTGTTTATATTCCTTTACTTCGTTATCCATACGAAAACAGCTCCTTTGCATTCGTGAGATCCACGGGGAGGGTGGGACCCCGGATCTCAGCGCCATCAATGACCGCAGCCATATCAACACCCCTGCAGTCATAAATGTAACTCCTGCAATTCTTACAGTTCCTACAGAGAGAAATATACGCGCGATATATAGGGGCAAAAACTGCAACGCGACTTTTCACAGGTTCCGCCGGCTCTTCCAGGCCCATCTGGGTTACGACAGCATGGCTGTAAAGTCGGATGATCCTGTTAAGGCCGCTGCGGGTGCAGTTGGCCCCAGCCGCATAAGCACGGAAGCGCTGAAACAGCCGCACGATATCCTCTTCCTTCAGAACAGGACCCGCAGTGCCCATAGGGTACTGCTTATTGAAAATGAGGCAGCCATAGGAACCGGGAAGCCGGTACAGAGCGAAAGCATCCCCATGCTTCTGAAAGAATCTCCATACCTTCGTCTTCTCCCAGCCCCAGCGCTGCCCCAGGGTCTCTAAAGACATCACAGCGCCGGTGAGCCGATACTGCACCGCCGGCGCGATATAAGAAAACGCATTGCGAGGATCGTTCCACAACGTGTGGCACCACAGATCCAGCCATGCGTCTGCTTCTTCAAATGTATAAGAGGCCCTGACCAGCCTCTCTGTTATGCTACGCGGGATACATAGGAACCCATAGCCGTCAGTGGCATACACTGCTCCGTCCATGCATTCCGCGCCGGAGCACTGCACCACCCAGTCGCTGATCTCATAGGTCAGCTTCTTTGTATGACGGTCCAGGTCATAGCGCAGATACCCCAGATTTGAGAGCACTGCAAGCGTTCTGAGCGCTTTCTCCCTACTGCGGAGTCCCAGGATACTCTTCAGGCCCACAACGCCGCCAGCCCACGTTCCTGGCGTCACAGCGTTGATATGGCCGCAGTATACCGCTTCACCTTTGCGGAACGCCGCTCGGGCCGCCAGACGGGCCCAGGCGCCCGTGACGCCCTTCCCCGCCGGGACGAGCGCCCGGGGCAGCTTGACCCACTTATACTTCATAAGGCACTTCATGTGTTTTCCTCGAATCAAAATGGATATGAAAAAAGGGCGACCTCAAAATGAAGTCGCCCAAAATAAGCGTTGTTCAATTGTTGCTTTGCACAGTTCCGATATTCGGCAGTGAAGCGATAGCTGCTCTTTTCTGCTCTTTGATGATATGAATATACGTCTTATAAGTAATGTCAACACTAGAATGCCCCAATAGCTCGCTGATTGTTTTAATATCAATCTTCCTCTGAATTAGTAACGTGGCAAAAGTATGGCGTAAAGCGTGCAGCCCATAAACTTTCTCCTCCGGAAAACCTGCACGAAGGATTATGCGTCGCACCAGCCTATCTACGTCTCTCGCTGATTTACGATTCCCGTTACGTGTAGCCATAACATACTTAGAATTGCCTGCGTACTTTCGGAGGCTATCAAGAGCCAGTTTTGCCATATCGTTGAGAGGGATCTCCCTATCCTGGCCTGAATCGGTTTTCGTTGAATCCTGCTCCTTGGCCACAAACTTTCTCCTTGCATCCATTTCTCGATTCTTGACAGTAACGACCGTATGGCGGACAGTCAAAATATTATTCACTAGATCAATGTCACGGCTCCATTCCAAACCGAGCAACTCGCCAAGGCGGATGCCAGTGTTCAAAACCAACACTATAGCACCACCCAAAGGATAATGCGGAGTGCCACAGGGGTATTTGTCCAATGCAGCCTTGGTGATCAGTTCCGCCTCCGCTTCAGTATAAAACTTGATCTCCGAAGGTTTAAACATTTTCCTGCTTGGAAGAATAACTCCATCGCAGGGATTCATTTTTACCTTTGGGGGTTTAACTGCTAATCCCCACTTGTAGGCAGCATTCACAGCATCGTAAACTTTCTTAATGGAAGAATATGCTCTTCCTGCATCAAAATGCCTTTTTATCAAACCTTGAATGTCGGAAGTCTCAACAGCGCCTAGCTGAATGTGCCCAATATAAGGAATTACATCCTTCAATACAGTATCTTCGAGCCTATCATAGCTCTTCGGTTTCAACTCGAGCTTCTTGATGTTTTCAAGCCAGTATAGAAGGAAAGAGTCGAGAGAAGACTTCTGAACAAACACATACTGCGACTTCACGGCTTCTTCCTTCACTGCCTTAAGCTTTTTTTGTGCCTCTGCCTTGGTCTTACCATACACCGTTTTAATGTCTGCCCTACCATCAGGCTTTACACCAATCTTGAACTGGCCGATCCAATAGCCCCGGGACTCACTATAATATAGCCCTTCTGAGCCATAGTCTCTCTTAAGCCTATTATGTTGCTCCGCCACTGCCTTCAACCTCCAAAAATGTTGTCAATTTTGTTGTCAATTTCTTGATACCAGTTAACAACACTTGGCAAAACATTTTTGTCGAAACGTGTAGGAACGTAATTTCGTCAAGAAAATTTGTTGAAAATAGCCAAAAAGTGCTCTATTTCCTTGCGAAAATAGAGCACTTTCTGGCAGGGGAAGAAGGTTTCGAACCCTCGGCCTACGGTTTTGGAGACCGTCGCTCTGCCAACTGAGCTATTCC
>CANQRM010000076.1 GCA_947626265.1 uncultured Oscillospiraceae bacterium | reverse complement strand
AATTACCGATTATCACATATAGAACTTGCTAAGCTTTGAGAAAGGTCAAGCTATAAGAGCAAAGGGTGAATGCCTTGGCATCAAGAACCGACGAAGGACGCAGAAAGCTGCGAAAAGCTTCGGGGAGGCGCACACAGCCTAAGAACCGGAGGTATCCGAATGGGGAAACCCGGCTGAGCAAACCTCAGTCATCGTATGGTGAATAAATAGCCATACGAGGGGAACGCCGTGAACTGAAACATCTAAGTAGCGGCAGGAAGAGAAAGAAACATCGATTTCCTAAGTAGCGGCGAGCGAACGGGAAAGAGGGCAAACCGAAGTGCATGCACTTCGGGGTTGTGGACTGCAAACGTCATTGTGTAAGGATAGCCGAACAGTTTTGGGAAAGCTGATCAGAGAGGGTGAAAATCCCGTAGGCGAAATCTGAGCGCAGGCAGCAGTATCCGGAGTACGGCGGGACACGTGGAACCCCGTCGGAAGCAGGAGGGACCACCCTCCAACCCTAAATATTCCTTGATGACCGATAGTGGAACAGTACTGTGAAGGAACGGTGAAAAGAACCCCGGGAGGGGAGTGAAAGAGAACCTGAAACCCTTTGTTTACAAACAGTCGGAAAGGCGCAAGCCTTAACGGCGTACTTTTTGTAGAACGGTCCGGCGAGTTATAGTGACAGGCAAGGTTAAGAAGTCAAGCTTCGGAGCCGAAGGGAAACCAAGTCTGAAAAGGGCGTCTAGTCTGTTAATATAGACCCGAAACCGGGTGACCTATCCATGGGCAGGTTGAAGTTACCGTAAAAGGTAATGGAGGACCGAACACACATCTGTTGAAAAAGGTGGTGATGACCTGTGGATAGCGGAGAAATTCCAATCGAACTCGGAGATAGCTGGTTCTCCTCGAAATAGCTTTAGGGCTAGCCTTGCATTAGTCTAATGGAGGTAAAGCACTGAATTGGTGCGGGTCCCCAAAAGGATACCAAGTCATATCAAACTCAGAATGCCATATAGATGATGTGCAGGAGTCAGACTGCGTGAGATAAGTTTCGTAGTCAAAAGGGAAACAGCCCAGATCGACAGCTAAGGTCCCAAAGTGCGTGTTAAGTGGAAAAGGATGTGAGATTTCACAGACAACCAGGATGTTGGCTCAGAAGCAGCCATTCATTCAAAGAGTGCGTAACAGCTCACTGGTCGAGAGGTTTTGCGCCGAAAATGTCCGGGGCTAAAACACGCCACCGAAGCTACGGGTTCATGCTAAGGCATGAGCGGTAGAGGAGCATTCCGTGAGGACGAAGCGTAAGTTGTAAGACGACGTGGACGAAACGGAAGGGAGAATGCCGGAATGAGTAGCGAGATATATGTGAGAATCATATAGGTCGAAAGTCTAAGGTTTCCTGGGTAAAGCTGATCTGCTCAGGGTAAGTCGGGACCTAAGGTGAGGTCGAAAGACGTAATCGATGGACAACAGGTTGAAATTCCTGTACTGCGTACATTCAGAACTGTGGGGACGCAGGAGGATAGGATAACCGGGGAGAGGAAAAACCCGGCGAAGCACAAAGGCTCGTGAGGCAGGCAAATCCGCCTCACTTATGCTGAAGTGTAAGGGAGCGAAGAAGAGTAGCGAAGTGTCCGAATCCACACTGCCAAGAAAAGCCGCTATTGTGATGTACGTACCCGTACCGCAAACCGACACAGGTAGACGAGGAGAAAATCCACAGACCGACGGGAGAAGTGTTGTTAAGGAACTCGGCAAAATGACCCCGTAACTTAGGGATAAGGGGAGCCTGCGAGAGCAGGCCGCAGAAAAGAGGCTCAAGCGACTGTTTAGCAAAAACACAGGTCTCTGCTAAACCGAAAGGTGAAGTATAGGGGCTGACACCTGCCCGGTGCCGGAAGGTCAAAAGGAGAGGTTAGCGCAAGCGAAGCTTTGAATTCAAGCCCCGGTAAACGGCGGCCGTAACTATAACGGTCCTAAGGTAGCGAAATTCCTTGTCAGGTAAGTTCTGACCCGCACGAAAGGTGTAATGATTTGAGCACTGTCTCGACAACACGCCCGGTGAAATTGAAGAATCAGTGAAGATACTGGTTACCCGCAACAGGACGGAAAGACCCCATGGAGCTTTACTGCAGATTAATATTGGAGTTTGGTATTGTATGCACAGGATAGGAGGGAGGCAGAGAAGTCGGGACTTCGGTTTCGGCGGAGCCGCTGTTGGGATACCTCTCTTATAATACCGGATTTCTAACCTGCTCCCGTGAACCGGGAGGGGGACATTGTTAGTCGGGCAGTTTGACTGGGGCGGTCGCCTCCGAAAGAGTAACGGAGGCGCTCAAAGGTCTTCTCAGAATGATTGGAAACCATTCAAAGAGTGTAAAGGCAGAAGAAGGCTTAACTGCGAGAGCGACGGTTCGAGCAGGTACGAAAGTAGGACTTAGTGATCCGGTGGTAACAAGTGGGAGTGCCATCGCTTAACGGATAAAAGCTACCCTGGGGATAACAGGCTTATCTCCCCCAAGAGTTCACATCGACGGGGAGGTTTGGCACCTCGATGTCGGCTCATCGCATCCTGGGGCTGAAGCAGGTCCCAAGGGTTGGGCTGTTCGCCCATTAAAGCGGTACGCGAGCTGGGTTCAGAACGTCGTGAGACAGTTCGGTCCCTATCCGTTGTGGGCGCAGGAAATTTGAGAGGAGCTGTTCTTAGTACGAGAGGACCGGGATGGACGAACCTCCGGTGCATCTGTTGGCGACCAACGCCATAGCAGAGTAGCCGTGTTTGGCAGGGATAAACGCTGAAGGCATCTAAGCGTGAAGCCCCCCTCAAGATAAGATTTCCCATTCGAAAGAAGTAAGACCCCTTGAAGACTACGAGGTAGATAGGCAGGAGGTGTAAGTGCGGCAACGCATTCAGCTGACCTGTACTAATAGGTCGAGGGCTTGATCTTACAGATCGAAGCAAA
>CANQRM010000075.1 GCA_947626265.1 uncultured Oscillospiraceae bacterium | reverse complement strand
CAGGTTGACATCTATTTCAACTATGTCGGGCAGGTCAATATCGCATACAGCGAAGAAGAACTTGCCGAGATAAAGGCAAAAGAGGAACAGCTTGCGGCGGAGAAATTAGCCCGACATAGGGCGGCGGAGAAAGCCAGACGGGAACGGCGCAAGGCCAAGAAAATCGCTGAAAACGGCGGTGAAATCGTCCACAAAAAGGTCTGTCCCCACTGTGGGAAAGAGTTTATCCCGACAAGCAACCGTCAGATATTCTGCTCCAAGGAGTGTAGCTATCAGGCAAGACAGGCTGAGAAGAAAGCTGAGCGGGAGGTCGAGCGTGGCGATCACTACTATCGCAAGCGTGTATGCGAGGTCTGCGGCAAGGAGTATTGGCCTACGCATAGCCAGCAGAAGGTTTGCTCCGAGGAATGTCGGAAGAAAAAGCATAACATGGTGACTTTGGAGATTTATCACAGAAAACAGGACGAGAAAGAGCTTCGGGCGGTGGTGTGATTTGCTCTTTCATTGGTGAAAGCAAGAGGGCAAGAAGTTTTAGTGTCCCATCGTAGAGGTCAAAATCGCGAAGGAGAGAAAAGCTATGGAAATCGAGTACAGGAAATCAGTTATTCATCAGACAGTGGGCGGCGAGGATATGGAAACGGAGGTATTTCTGCCGGACTTCGGGGACGGACAGGAACAGCGTCCCATTGGGATATGGGGACAGCGACATCTGCGGTATATCCGAGAACACAGGATCGCTCTCTATACCGAGCTTCTGACAAGCGGCAGGCTGAACGCCTACCTTGCCGACTTGAACGAAGAGGCCGAGGATATGCTTTCCCGGCTGGTAAAACAGCTTGCCGAAAAAGAGGGTGTTACCGAGGCTCTCAAAGCGGAGGACGGTATGAGGTGGGTGCAGGCTATGAACAATATCCGTAACCGAGCCGCCGAGGTCGTTTACAACGACTTGATTTACAACTGATACCCGTCTAAAGGGAATTGCCGCTGTCAACCGATGGCGGCTTTTCCTTTTTAGCGGGGGTTCAAGAAGTCATAAAGTCGGCAGAACAGTCGAAGGTAGTATTCTCACTGAGAAAATTGTTGCTTGTGGTAGATTTTTTCACAATTCAGGTGTATAATATTTAGGATTGAATGTACGACTGTTCAACAAATCTGGATTGGCTGGAGGAGAAACATACCATGGGCGCAAAGATTGCAGGCATCCATTTTCTCACTGGGGAGCCGGACAAGCTCCTGCCCAAATTAAAGCGGAAATTCAATAAACAACCCGGCCCCAGCGAAAAGGACCTGGGCATGCTGGCGCTCCTCCGGGCCATGGCGGAGGGGAACATCCGGAAGACGGCCTCCGACGAGGGGGAGCGGGCGGCAAAGCAGGCCCAGCTGGACGCAGTTATGGCTAACGCCTTCCGGGAGGGTGGTGAGGAACGGGCGGTGCTGGTCCTCCGCCCCGCCGCGGTGAGCCTCTACTGGTACGACCAGATCCGCACGGAGAACCTGGGGCAGGAGGCGAAGAAGTACGCCAAATCCTTGGGCGTCCCCGCCCTGGGGCTGGGGCTGTACGACGATGACGACGTGATTCTCTGCGCCACCGACGGGAAAGAGGTCCAGCGGGGCTTTTACTGGTTTGCCGAGGAGGATGTGGAGCCCGCCGACCCGGCGGCCCTCTGCGCCCTGCTGGGGATAGCGGACAAAGCCGACGCCGTGGCAGAGGCTCTCAGATACCAGGAAGCGGAGCCTATGGTCCAGGCGCTGGAGCAGATCTTCGGCATCGGGCTATATGTAGACGCGGAGGAATACCGGAAGGCGGGCCGGGAAGAGATTGCCACCTGGCATGGAGCGGACGTGTTCCGCACTTGACAGACACAGCGCCCGCGCGGGACTGTTTAATTTAAATCGTGAAAGGTATAATGGAGAATCATGAAGAATTATCTAAAAATCGCAAAACTGATGTTAACGGCTGATAAAAAGTTGCTGTGTAAATGTCTGCTGGTTGTTATTTTATTCCTGGGGTTAGAAACTGCTGTTCCTATCTATATGGAATGGATGATTGACCAGACAGAAGCCCTTGGTAGTGTTCCGGCTTTTGTTTGCTATATGGGTATCTTTGTTGCGGCATATCTGATGATATGTATTCTCAACGCACTCAAGTCAGGATTATATGAGCGGCTTGGACGCCATATATTATGGAAGACCAGGGAGAAGATATATAACGTTCTGTGGAACAGCGATTATTCCACCTATATTCGTGACAACAAGGAAAAGTTTAAATTTATTCTTTCAAACGAAAGGCATTGTTGAGATAAACGGTAGAAATATATTGGACTATGATTATGGGAAACTCTACAAAGAAATAAGTTATATTTCACAGGACGAATTGTTTTTAAATGAAACTGTTGAAGATTACCTACGCATTATTTCCCATTCTGACATCACAGACGAGAGTATATCTTTATTGCGTGAGAGGATGCGCCTGAACCCGGATATTAACCAAATAACAGATAATGGGGATACCCTTTCGGGCGGCGAAAAGAAAAAAATGTTGTTGTTGAAATGTCTGCTACAATACCCAAATGCCTCTGTTATTATTCTTGATGAGATTGATGCAGGCTTGGATGGCGAAACAAAAGAGCTTTTACGCTGTCTTGAAAAAGAACTTCTGAGTGATTCATCAAAAATCGTTATTAAAATATCGCATATTGACACAAGTCACGATGGATATAACAAGATAATCCAGTTAAGAGATAGAGTCGAATGTGAGTGATAAACCGCTAAACCAGCAAAAGACATATCAAGTTTCTTGAGAAGCATAATGGAATAAAACTCATTACGATAAATAACGGCGTCCAAGAGTAAAAACTTGGGCGCTTTTTTCTTCCCCAAACGCTACATTTTGACGTGTGGGTATAACTGAATACGAATACATGGCCCTTGCTTTCAAAGGCGGTTACAGAGGAACAAATGCCCCAAAATCGCCCCGGAAATATACCGAAAGCAGGGGCTTTTACTATTCCCCGGCAGAAAGGGAAAGGAGGTGGGGTCTGTGTGCCGAGAATGAGCAAAAAGCGGAAACAGGAATGGGCGCTGTTTCTCAATGAGCGAAACCGTATCACCT
>CANQRM010000074.1 GCA_947626265.1 uncultured Oscillospiraceae bacterium | reverse complement strand
TCGAGTTTTCTTTCAGCTAACATCTTTCGCCTTAGCTCTCGCAGCTCTTGACAGTTACCGCTTATACAGTCTTTTCTTTGGCAGTTTAAGCAGATGTTTACAAGCTCACGGTCTACCGATTCACCTATTGCCTTAAAGGCTTTGTCTTTCTGTAGCCACTGCTTTCTCATCTTTTGGTTATATGCGATATTTGCGTTTCTGAGCTCTTGCCTTTTGAGGGCGCGGTATGAGCGTTGGTATTCGCGCTGGTATGCTCTGTAGCGTTCAAGGGATTCGCCTGTACGTCTTTTATACATAGGTTAAAACTCCTCAAACCCTGCCGCCGTCAGCTTATCCCAATAGCTGAACATGGCGGGATTATTCGCTGTGCGTTCGTAGATTTCGCATAAGCTATCGAAAGTGTTAAGTAGATGTTCATCGTCCATCTGTCTTGCCTGATATGCAAGCGCTCTATAGGCTCTTGCGTTATCGGGATTCCCTGCGCTCTGCTCTGTATCGGCTTGTTTTTCAATTGCCTGTCTTAGCAGTCGTGCCATCGTGGTATTGCCCTCTTTGATGTATCCATTAAGAAGATGAGTATATTCGTCATACTTAAGAATACCGGATTGCAAGAGCGTAATTGCCCTTTCGTCAACCTGTTCGGGCGTGGCAAGGTTGTTATCGGCGATTTCCTTTGCAAGCCTATTTCGGAGCGCCATTATCTCCGAGGTTTTCCCCTCGCGGAGTTTCCTCCTTGCATTGTTAAATTCGGCTTGCTTTTCAAGATAGTCAGCTTTTGCCCTTGCCGCCTTTGCCTGTGATATAGGGTCGTTATCGTATCTCTCACCGTTCTTCTTTTCGGCTTGCTTATACGCCCTCTCTGCTTTGGTGTATTCCTCAAATGAGCTTTGGCAAATGTTGTTAAATTCTTCTGCGATTTGTCTGTAGTTTCCCATAAAAATTATTCCTCATTTCTTAAAAATTTAATATTCCGCACCCATAATTATAAAGTGCGCAGTCTGTGCGGCAGGGCTTGCCGTAACGGTCAAACGGGCAAAATCTGCCTGCTGTATCTGTTGGTGCTTTGCCTTTTGCAAGGGCGCAGCTCTCGCCTGTAAATAAGGCGCACGCCTCGCGGGTGCAATCGGTATTACTGCCGTTGCTGTCCTTAAGAGGACAATTACGCCGGGTTGCCGCTCGTTCTTCTTTCTCGCGCTGTTCTCTTTCTCGTTCTTCTTCCCGTTGCTTTTTCTGCACCTCTTTGCTGGCAAAAAATATGTGTTCTGGTAGCCCGTCTATTTCTTTTTCATATTCTATCGCGGCATTACCAATTTTGCGGTAAAATCTGCCAAAAGGACCCGGCTCGCATTGCCATTCTCCCGGTTTCCATTCGCTCATTATCTCACCCCCTTTTTATAATTCTGATAAAGACTATCATCAAGAAAATCAATAGAAAATAGCGGTTGATGTTCGCCCGCGTGGGCTTTGAGGATTTCGCCGTTAGCGTCTGATGTAGCACCGAAAGCCGGGAGGATTTGTCGTTCCCATAGGTCTTTGTCAATCTTAGCAAAACAGTGTGGGCATTGTCGTGCCTTGTCATCGTGCCAATTATCGCGACCGTAAACTTCCCAAAAGCCGCCGCAGTTATCACAAAAAATTCTCATAAACATTTTAGTTACCTCTTTTCTTATGCTGGATATTTTCTTTGATTGATTATGCCGTCTAATGCGTATCTCACGGCGTCAATCGTGTGGTTTCCTTTGTCTGGCAGGTCGGAGAGAATTTCGCCGTCCTTACTTACCGTATAGCTGTATTCTGTAAATTCTCTGTAGGCGTTCGGGGTTCGCGCAGGGTCGATAACTATCCTCCGGCGCTGTAACCATCGCACCCCATAAACAACGGAGCCGTTATATTTGCGGCAGGGGATCGCCCGCAGTCCTGCTCCCTGTAGGTCTGCTATGGATTTCGGTTCCGCGCAGTCGCAGACGATTGTAGTCCGCTCTTGGTAGGGCATATATCCTCCTATAGCTCCTAATGTTCCCCGCTTGCCTGTGTAGTCGTATCCTCGCGATATAATAATATCTGCAAGCTCTTTATTGGATAGTTTTGTCTTATAAATCTCATCGAGTATATAAATCACTTCTTTTTTACGGTCATACGATAGCCGGACATAAGCGCAGGGGTCAACCGCAAATCCAAAATCAAGTCCATTAAAGAAATAATCCATATTTGCTATTTCTTCATTTGTAATTTTCTTTGCTTCGATATTGTCGAAAACCTCGCCGCCCTCGCCTGTAGCAAGACCGCCATACTCATTATCATAGGCTTGTCGATTGATTTCCTTTAGCCTTGCCGCCTCTGTCAGAAATTCATCTCCGAGCCATTCGGGAGGTATCATAGTATAATCAGTTCTGAAAAGGACAGCCCGCTCATCTGGTTGTAATATGAATTTGTTTGCCCAATTAGCTTTTGACTTAGGAGGATTAAAGCTATAAAAGGATATAAAGTTATCTCCACCTCTTACAACGGATTGCCGGATACTTCTAACAGTGTTTTCCCCGGGTAGCTCGCAAAGTTCCTCAAACCAAACGTATCTGAAAAATCCTCGCCGGGGTCGGATACTCTTTAGCTTTTGTGGGTCATCTGTTCCCCTGAAAAGGATTTGCGCGCCCGTAGGCAGATAAGTATAGCACAAAGGGCTTGTAGTTCCTCTCCATAGGTTTTCAGCTCCGAGCATACTAATCGCCCATGAAATTTGAGAGAATACGGATTCTCTTAAGGTGTTCCCAAATCGCCGTATAACGATTGCGTTGCTTTGCCCTGTGGGGTCTTTCATCATGCCGTCAACGATTTCAAGAGAAACGAAAGAGGATTTGCAAGAGCCCCGCCCACCCGGCAGATAGCATATAGAATATTCTCCCGCTTGTAACTGGCTATGTAAAGGGAGATAGCAAGGGGCAAGGCTCTTTTCAATAGGAATAAGTGTTGAGCTCGCTGTACTCTTTTCTATGTGTCGTCTGACTTTGTTTTTCAACCCATCATAATACATCGCGGTTATTTCCCTCAAGCTCGCTCACTATGTCATTGACTTCCGTCAACCTCAATCCAAATTCCAACAGCGCCCGAGCCGCCGAGATTCGCGGCATTGAGCCGGCGGTGACATCTTGCATAATCTCTCGCAGGGTCTGGATTGCAGGACTTAAAGCCGCCTGTGCTTCTTTCGTAGCTTGACCGATAACGCCGTCAACAGCTTTTCGGTATTCAGCTTGAAATTCTGGGTCTTGTAGGTATCTGTATACGGTCTTAGTGTCAACCCCTGCGAGCCGAGCCGCCTCCTGCTGGGTAGGGGCTTTTAACAGCGCCTCTAATACCTTTGTTTTCTTCGGTGACAACATTATTATCCCTCCTGTTC
>CANQRM010000073.1 GCA_947626265.1 uncultured Oscillospiraceae bacterium | reverse complement strand
TTTTCGCTCTCGTCCTCCGTTTCCATATAGGTACAGGTCTCGGATAAAATGCGGCTCTTGTCCAGCTTGTCCTCATCACCATCGTCTCCGGCCATGTAATCAAAGGACAGGTTCCAGTTCGCCGGATACCGCTCACCTGGATGTTCCGCCTCCCACTGCTTTTTTGCCGCTTTCGCCGCTTCCGTCATCGGAGGACGGCTATTCTTGATGTTGTTGTAGACCTCTGTGTCGTCCAGGGAATGCAGGACTTTGATGTCCGCCTCGGTCACACCGTCCTCGCCCGGACGGAGGCTGACGCTTGTGCCGTCATTGAACTGAAATGTGTAAGTGCCTCGCTTGTCCCATCTTGTCTTTTTGGTTTTCATTGATTGTCCTTTCCCCTGATTCTTGGGAAAGGGCATCAGATACAGATAAAGGCCGGAGTGCCCCAGGAGCCGCTCCGACCTTACAGCCTGCAAAAGGGTATAAGGAAGAAAGGGTACTCCATATCGCACTCTCGCTGCCGCAGCAGCTTGTCCGATATATGTATCCTTTGCCCTTATACGTAATCAGGCATTGAAATATTTTATGTAAAAGCGCTCTATCCGCTCTGTTTAAATCTCCTCAATTCCGAAATAACACTTCTGGTGTCCTTCAGTGATGGTATACAAAAAAGCCGGAGCAATCAAAGCTCAGAAAACTCCCGATCCTGGGAGTGATCTTCTGATCACTTTGACTGCTCCGGCTTGCTCGTATCTCGGCTAAACTCGATTAGCAGTGGCTATTCAATTGTATCCCTGCGCATGACCGGCTACTCGACTTAAAGTGCCAGCCTATCTTCGCTTTTTCTTGCTTCCTCATGGCTGTGGTCATCTTCTTTGAACACAATGTGATCTATAGGTTTCCCATACATTGCTTCAGCAAATTCATCCATCGTGACAAAATCTTCTGTACGTCCGGACTTGACAATCATTACAGGCTGTCCAGCAATAATTATGCGATCACCTACTCTGGCACCCTTTCGCGGAGTACGAATAATAGTTCGTTCGTTATTCATCTCATCACCACCTCCTGCATCTAATTTTACTTACCTTTCGGCAATTGTCGATTCCCCAATTTTTAAACAGTTTTTGGGGGAAGCATATTAGTCTTCATCCCAGTCCATTTCTGTTGTGTATCCTACAGCTTCATATTTTTTAATGGCAGCCTCTAATATCTCATCTGTTGATTTCAATTTGCTGTAGTCAATCGGGTCTGGTTCCATCCAATTCCTCGTTCTCCCGAAAAGCTCGACCTCAATTTTCGCTTTCATTATTTTGATTTCTGTATCCAACCTCTTCAAATCATCTTTTTTATTCCTAGCGAACTCATTCGATTCCACAATTTCAGCACGTTGTACTAACAACTGATTATATGTCTCATTCCTCCTGAGATGGGCAAGAAAAACAAGCCAATCATAAACTTCTGCCTCCTGCTCCAGCAATTCTTCATCTGTAAATGTATCATCCGAAGTTTCGTTCATGTCACTCCAGCGCATTTGGCAGAAATACTTGTATATCCCAATATGCCGATCAAGCAGTGCCTTATAATCGTCCATCATCATTGTGAAGAAAGCAATTCTATCATCCACAATCATTGGATCATCAGATTTAAAGAAACGAAAATCCTCTTCAACATCAATTTGCCTATGCAATTCTGTGCCTGCTTCCAGCCTATTAATTTCACCCTTGTCAACAGTATCCCTCTCAAACAGTTCCAAAACGTGTCCAAAATGTCTCTCTAAAGTTTCGCGTCCCATAACCGATTCCAGTCTTGCTTTCGAGTACATTTGTCCTAAAGCCTTGCCCCGTTTTTCTTTATCTGGGATTGCAATCCGAAGCATCTCGTGAAAATTTTTAATGATGTCAAAAACATATTCAAATCCCGCAGAAACGAAGTCATCCTTCCGTACCGCTTTCATTTCCGGGCTTGTATAGTCCAGAATCAGTGAAACGAGAAAGTCCGCGCTTTCATCAGGAAACGCATACGCACCATCTTTAAGAAACACTGTCCTCTCGACACCGAAGGAGTCGAATATTTCCCACAGCTTTTCTCGGATTTTCTTTTCCGTCAGGTTAGTGGTTTTATCCTTTTCCTGCACCATTCGGATGATGTCTGCAACATTATAGGCCATACTCTTGCCCCCTTATCTGATTTCATCGCTAAAAGTATGTAGCTGAACGGATACACAATCCTTGAACCCACAAAAATCGAACATATCTTTCCGCTCAACAAAGTACTCTGTTTTCAACTGCGGGTACACTTCCCTAGCCGTATCCGTACAGATCAACATCGCTGTCCATTTTTCATCCTCCAACCCATAGTAGAAATAGATCAGATTCATTTCGCTGTGGACTACAGCACATCTGACATTGAATTCCCCCAAATGTTCCATGACGGCATCTGGATAGTATTCTAATAATTTTCTCCGTTCAGATGTACCTCCAGTTGCCGAAAGCCAGTATGTCGGTGATATGGCCTGATATTTTTTCCCGCCATCATATCTAGTAACAAACACCAAATAATATGTCCGGTTCATATCCGGCTGTTCCTGATACACCGCCTTAAGATGTTTGTCCCATTCAGCAAGTGCCTCATCCTCGTGGCGTTTTTCCAAGTACAGTCCCTCAAACGGTATATTCAAAACTTCTGACAGTTTCTGCGCCAGTGACTCATCCGATACAATTTTTGTCTTCTCGATTCGGAAGATTGTTGTATTAGTCGTAAATGACAGTTCTGCCAAGGCCGCCATAGACAACCCCATTTTATCGCGCAGACATTTTAAATCCTGTTTCAATACCCATCGTCTTTTCATCTTTCGTAACCTTTCCTCTGAAAATATGATAACATAGTTCCTTGGAGAAAAACATTTCATAAAAATATTTCCCAAGACATACCTGTCATCATTCATTTTCATCGGCATCCACCGATGGTTTAGTCTTGTCGCTGAAATCGCCAAAGTAGTTATTATCGCAATCTACTAAAGGTTCCGCTATCAAATATAACTCAAGCCGTTCCTTGGCCCTGCTGTCGAGATATTCTTCCCTCGCTTTACTTCCCATCTCCCACCTGTCAAATCGAACATACCATTTGTCCTTTTCTCCTCTTACTGAGGAAATAGACACGCTATCAAATTGATTCAGAAACGAAAACTCTTCTGGCACATCAGGCAGTTCCACATTCCATGAGTAACTTCCTGCCACATAATGTCCGGATGGCACCCGTACCAACTCAGGAATTCTCCATTCTTTACCAAATTTGGATGCACTTCGAATTTTTCCTCTCCGTATCCATTGCCTTACTGTTCCTCCTGACACACCGTGAATCTGCCCATATTCTTCTGGAGATAACAATTTTGCTTTCGTTGTATGGATGGCAAAAGACTGATCAGCACCAAGAACAGGTGCATTCTTCTCCCAGAGTGAAGACGGATAATCGTAGTATATCTCTGTATGGTCCAGTCGAAGAGTAATATCCGTTTCTCTAATAGCTATACCATACTGCCACCAGTCTTGGAGAAGTTCCATTATCTCAAGTTCTGATACCTCCTTCGCAAACTGATCAAGGAGGGGAATGAGACGTTCAATGGGTAAGTCGTGCTTTTTAGCAGTACGATTGAAGTAATCCTTTAAGCCCTCAACCATCTTTAAAATGTCATCCTTGTTTCGAAGGGATCTTTCTCTATAAAATTCCAATTCCTCTGCCTCGGTAAGGGAAGGAGACTCCCCATCATAGGCGGGATCATTTTGCATTTCTTCAAACTTCTTGTCCTCTTCTTCAAATCGGGCAAGCATCTCTTCTATTGTCTCATTTTTAGTTCCCATATTATCA
>CANQRM010000072.1 GCA_947626265.1 uncultured Oscillospiraceae bacterium | reverse complement strand
ATCCGGGAATCCGGCCTGGAGCGGCTCATCAAGTGCTCCTATGAGCTTTTGGGGCTCATCAGTTTCCTCACCTGCGGGCCGGACGAGTGCCGGGCCTGGACCATCACGAAGGGCACCAAGGCCCCCCAGGCCGCGGGGAAGATCCACACCGATTTCGAGCGGGGATTCATCCGGGCCAACATCATCGCCTTCGAGGACCTGAAGGCCTGCGGCAGTGAGGCCGCCGCCCGGGAGAAGGGGCTTCTCCGGGCCGAGGGCAAGGAGTACGTCATGCAGGACGGAGATGTGACACACTTCCTGTTCAATGTCTGAGCGCATCCGCTGGCTGGACGGCTGGCGGGGGCTTGCCTGCTGGCTGATGATAGGCTACCACCTCTTTTTCGACTGCGTCATGTTCGGGTGGCTGCCGGAAAGCGCCACGGGCTGGTGGCCGGTGTACCTCACCCAGCGGTTTATCGCGCTCAGTTTTATCTTCCTCTGCGGCGTCAGCGCCCGGTTCACCCGCAGCAATCTGCGCCGGGGATTTGTCACGCTGGTGGCGGGATGTCTGGTGCAGGCAGCGGCCGAACTGGTGGGCGCGCCCATCCGCTTCGGCATCCTGCAGTTTCTTGGCTGCGCCATGCTCTTTTGGCATTTTTTGGGCCGGTATGCTGATCGCGTCCCGGAAAGGGCCGCCCCCTGGCTGTGGGCGGCGCTGTATATCGTCACGCGCATTGTCGCCTACGGCGTCACGGTGGGGCCTCGGTGGCTCTATCCTCTGGGCCTGCGGCCCCGGGGGTTCGTGTCCTACGACTGGGTGCCCTTTTTCCCCAACATCTTCATGTTCTTCCTGGGGGCATGGTTTGGCAAGCGTCTGCTGGCTATGCCGGCAGACAGCCGCCTGCGCACTATGGGCGCGCCCCGGGCGATGGAATGGACAGGGAGGAGGACGCTGCTCATCTACCTCGTCCACCAGCCGGTGCTCTACAGCGCGTGCTGGGCGGTGGACCGGTTTTTGACTTGACAACGGTTTTTGACCGTGCTATATTGCATGAGAACAAAGGCGATGACGGGAATTGCGCCGGTACACGCTTCTCAGAGAGAGAGGGCCATGGGCTGAAAGCCCTCTCGGAAAACGGACCGGACGCTGACCATCCCCGAGCCGCGGGACCCAAAGGATGACGAGTAAGCCCCGCCGCGTGACGCCCGTAAAGCGTTTTGAGTGAAAGTTTAGGGTGGGACCGTGTGTATTTTACGCACCCCTGACAGCAAGTCAGGGGTGTTTTGTTTTTACGGAGGAGGACATTATGGAATTCAATTTCAGCGACGCCGAATACAGGAAGATGTACCGGCACACCACCAGCCATGTGCTGGCCCAGGCGGTGAAGCGCCTGTACCCCCAGGCCAAGCTGGCCATCGGCCCGGCCATCGAGGACGGGTTCTATTACGACATCGACATCGAAAAGCCCTTCACCCCTGAGGACCTGGAGGCCCTGGAGGCGGAGATGCGCAAGATCTGCAAGGAGAAGATAAAGCTGGAGCGCTTTGAGCTGCCCCGGGCCGAGGCCATCGCCTTCATGCAGGAGCGCAACGAGCCCTATAAGGTGGAGCTCATCCAGGACCTGCCGGAGGACGCGGTCATCAGCTTCTATAAGCAGGGGGACTTCACGGACCTCTGCGCCGGGCCGCACCTGGACTCCACCGGCCGCATCAAGGGCAACGCCATCAAGCTCACCACCGTCAACGGCGCCTACTGGCGGGGCGACTCCAACCGCCCCATGCTCCAGCGCATCTACGGTACCTGCTTCCCCTCCAAGGCGGAGCTGGACGAGTACCTGGCCCGCATCGAGGAGGCCAAGAAGCGGGACCACCGGAAGCTGGGCCGGGAGCTGGGCCTGTTCGCCTTCCGGGACGAGGCCCCCGGCTTCCCCTTCTACCTGCCCAAGGGCATGGTGCTGAAAAACACCCTCATCGACTACTGGCGCCAGGTCCATAAAAAGTGGGACTATCTGGAGATCAGCACGCCCCAGATCATGAAGCGCACCCTCTGGGAGACCTCCGGCCACTGGGACCACTATAAGGACAACATGTACACCACGGTCATCGACGAGGAGGACTTCGCCATCAAGCCCATGAACTGCCCCGGCAGTATCCTGGTCTATGACCTGGAGCCCCACTCCTACCGGGACCTGCCCCTGCGCTACGGCGAGCTGGGCCTGGTGCACCGGCATGAGCTCTCCGGCGCGCTGCACGGCATGTTCCGCGTCCGCTGCTTCACCCAGGACGACGCTCATATCCTGCTGGCCAAGGACCAGATCAAGGACGAGGTCATCCGCATCGCACAGCTCTTCGACGAGGTATATACCCTCTTCGGCCTGCCCTATACCATTGAGCTTTCCACCATGCCCGAGGACCACATCGGCTCTGTGGAGGACTGGGACATCGCCACTGCGGCCCTGGCCGACGCCATTACCAGCATCGGCAAGACCTATGAGATCAACCCCGGCGACGGCGCCTTCTACGGCCCCAAGCTGGACTTCCACATCGAGGACTCCCTGGGTCGTACCTGGCAGTGCGGCACCATCCAGCTGGACTACCAGCTGCCCGGCCGGTTCGATCTGGAATATGTGGGTGCCGACGGGGAAAAGCACTGCCCCGTCATGATCCACCGGGTGGTGTTCGGCTCCATTGAGCGGTTCATCGGCGTCATCACCGAGCACTTCGCCGGCGCGTTCCCCACCTGGCTCAGCCCCGTGCAGGTGAAGATACTGCCCATCACGGACCGGACCATGGACTACGCCAAGGATATCGCCGCGAAACTGGAGGCCGCGGGCGTGCGCACCGAGGTGGACACCCGCAACGAGAAGCTGGGCTTCAAAATTCGCGAGGCCCAGATGGAGAAGGTCCCCTACAAACTGGTGGTGGGCGACAAGGAGGCCGCCGAGGGCACCGTGGCCGTCCGCACCCGTGACGCCGACAAGGGCGCCATGCCCCTGGCCGATTTCATGGCAAAGCTCCAGGAAGAGATCGCTACCAAGTCCAAAACTTCACTTTTTTGACATGGCATAATCGGACAAGTCCCCTCGTAGACTAGTGATAGTCTGCGAGGGGGTTTTGTCGTTATGAGTCGAGCAAGAAAAAAGCTGTGCCTGTCTTTGGCGGTGCTGTTCGCCATCAACATTCTGTTCATCGTTCTGGCCCAGAACGCCCAGGCGGTGACCTATCAGAAGGGCTCCACCGGCTCCGTGGTCACCACCATCCAGGACAAGCTGTCCCGCTGGGGCTATTATTCCGGGAAGGTGGACGGCGTATACGGGTCCAAGACCGTGGAGGCCGTGAAGTATTTTCAGCGCAAGAACGGCCTTGCCGTGGACGGCAAATGCGGGCCGAAGACCCTGGCGGCCCTGGGGGTCAATGTGAACACGACAAACCAGAGCACGTCGGGGGACGTGGACCTGCTGGCGCGGCTCATCTCCGCCGAGGCGAGAGGGGAGCCCTATACCGGCCAGGTGGCCGTGGGCGCGGTGGTGCTGAACCGGGTGAAGAGCCCGGCGTTCCCCAGTTCCATCTCCGGGGTCATCTATCAGTCGGGGGCGTTTTCCTGCCTGCAGGACGGCCAGTTCTGGAAGCCGGTGGCCGACAGCGCCTATCGGGCGGCCCGGGACGCCCTGAACGGGTCCGACCCCTCCGGGGGCGCCCTATACTATTTCAACCCCGCCACTGCCACCAGCAAGTGGATATGGTCCCGGCCCCTGATCACCGTGATCGGCAAGCATCGGTTCTGCGCCTGATGACCCTCTCTACGAGAGGGTCATTTTGCCTGCCGGCAGGGGAGAAAAAATTTTCAAAAAAGCCGCGAAAAGGTGTTGACAAACGGCGGTTTGGATGGTATATTAGCAAAGCGCCTCGCGGGAGGCCCCGCGGGCGCGCGTGTACCTTGTAAATTAAACAATGCAAACAGCTTATGCAAATAAGCACCAGAAGAGGGTTCTTTGAAGAGACCAGCAATGGTCTCTATGAATTTCTTTGAGAGCTAGTAATAGCGATCGATGAACGGTTTGGACCGTTCTTAGGAACGGTTTAGATACGATTTATTGAGAGTTTGATCCTGGCTCAGGACGAACGCTGGCGGCGTGCCTAACACATGCAAGTC
>CANQRM010000071.1 GCA_947626265.1 uncultured Oscillospiraceae bacterium | reverse complement strand
AATTTTACCGCCGATTTTAAACCGATAAAAATAGGTCATCACTGCTGGCTCGGAACCGGCGCGATGGTTCTTCAGGGCGTAACGATAGGTGACGGTGCAATTTTAGCAGCTGGCGCGGTTGCTACAAAAGACATACCTCCATTTGAAGTTTGGGGAGGAATTCCGGCGAGGTTTATTCGCAAGAGGAATGAAGATGTGGAGTATAGTAACGGTTCAGCACCGTTTTTACATTAGAATTGAGGTGCTGTATGGAATCGTTAAAGTTTTTTAAACGTTCAACGATGTGTGTATACACATATATAAAACTGAAAATCACAAATTTTAGTAAGATAAACCTGAGTCTGATAAATTCCATACAGGGAAAATTTTCAGTTGAAATCAAAAAAGGCGGTCATTGCAGCATTGGAAAATTTATAATGACCCGTGGACCGATGTATATTCTTTGTTCCGAAAACTCTGATTTAAAAATAGGTTCTCATTGTTTTTTCAATCATAATTGCAGTTTGACTTGTATGAACAGCATCAGCATCGGAGACAATTGTATCTTTGCAAATAACTTTGTTCTTGTAGATCATAATCATAAAATTGGAGAACATGGTGTAGAGGATGGCTATGAGTGCGCCCCGGTTCGTATTGGCAATAAAGTATGGTTTGGTGCAAATGTCACGGTTACAAAGGGAGTCACAATCGGAGACGGAGCAGTAATTGCGGCAGGAGCTGTCGTAACAAAGGACATACCCCCCTTTGAAGTGTGGGGGGGGGTACCGGCTCATTTTATTTGCAAGAGGGATGCAAATACTGAGTACAATAATGGGTTGATATCGGTCTTACGTTAACATAATTAAGCTTGATTTTAAGGAGATCAATAATGAATGTACTTAAGGACTATAAGCTTTTGATATTTCTCTTATTGCCATATTTTAAGCCCTTATGTATCACAAATCTTTGGGATGGAACTGCAATAGATATTTTCTGGAATGCGTATCGTGCTTTTTCTTGTGTATTGATTTTGCTTTTCTGGTTGAAAAGCTATAGAAAAATAGGTAAACTGCCAGTCATATATTGTGTATATTCATTGATAACAATTGTTGCAATGCTACACACAAACCCTGCTGGGATTATGGGTGCTTTAATTATAGAAGGCTCAATGCTATCTTTGATTATACTAATTGAGATGACATGCCACGCTTCGGAAAAATCACTTATTAGAGCCTTTTTTACGATTGTTTCAGTATATTCTTTTATCCAATTTGTACTGATACTTATTTATCCAAATGGATTCAATAATGGCATAAATGAAACAAGGGTACATTTTTTGGGTCTGGATAAC
This sequence comes from uncultured Oscillospiraceae bacterium, assembly GCA_947626265.1. Taxonomy (GTDB): domain Bacteria; phylum Bacillota; class Clostridia; order Oscillospirales; family Oscillospiraceae; genus CAJOIG01. The sequence goes on along the minus strand of CANQRM010000071.1, from coordinate 3,191 downwards.
GAATTTACGTTATTTATGGTATTGGCATTTTTTGTGTGCTTAATGTATGCGTCTGTATTTAAGAAAAAAACACCATATGTGGTTGTTGTTATTGATACATTAGTGAGTTTATATATGGCAAGTGGTACAGGCATTGCAGTCACATTGTGTTTATTGATGTTTTTTGTTGTTAGAAACTTTCAATGGAAAAATATTAATGGATGGAATGTATTTCTGGTAGGAATGGTTTTGCAAGTATTTGTAGTATTGTTTAATGCCACAGGTATTTTTAGCTGGCTAATAGTTAATGTGCTACACAAAGATATGACTTTTACTTCACGTGTCTATATATGGCAAAGCGCAATATCAACTATTATAAAAAGCCCCATTTGGGGAACTGGGCAGTCATCTGTTCAGGTAAGAACTTGGACCCATTTGTATTACGCACATAATATGTTTTTAGATGTGGGCATGAGATATGGTTGTTTGGCGATATTCGGGTTTATAGCTATATTTGCTGTTGTTGTAAGAAGCTGTCGTTGTTACTTTGATTTTTATCAAGGTAACTTAATATCAATTGTAATTTTAGCATTGATGTTATGTGGTATGGTAGAAGGGGCTGAATATAGAGTGGAATTTATAGCTGTTCTCGCTCTGATTTATTATCATGAATCTTTGGCATCCAAAGCCCATATACTTCATAAAAAGTCATTGAGAGGAAATAATGTATGATCCCAAAAGTGATTCATTACTGTTGGTTTGGTGGAAGTAACCTAACACTTGTGGCAAAGAAATGCATTGCAAGTTGGAAAAAAATCTGCCCGGATTATGAGATCAAACGTTGGGACGAATCGAATTTTGATATAAACTGCCATCCGTTTGTCAGAGCCGCATATGAGGCTAAGAACTGGGCATTTGTTTCTGACTATGCAAGGTTGAAAATAATTTACGATAATGGTGGTATTTACTTAGACACAGATGTTCAATTACTTCATTCGTTGGATTTCGTATTAGATAATAAATGTTACATAGGCGTTCAACAATCTGAACACCTATGTGCCACCGGATTAGGCTTTGGCGCTGTCAAAGCTAATCCAGTGGTACATAGAATGCTTTCTATGTATGATAATGTATCCTATTCAGAAGAAAAAAAGTGTGAACTCACATGCCCTATTCTCAATATGAAAGCTTTAGAACAATGCGGCTATGCATATACTGACAAAATTACCTTTTTGCCTGAAGTGACAGTTTATCCATGTCGATACTTTGATCCTATAGCAGCAGGTGATTTAGAAAATCTTCTTTGCGAAGAATCTGTTTCTATTCATCTTGGAAGTATGTCATGGATGTCTAAAAAGTATAGGTTGAAGCGGAATATGATATGCTTGATAGGAATCGAAAAAATAGAATTGTTAAAAAATGTGCTACGCTCGCTTTCAAATAACAATAGAATTAAAAAAAGAGGCAAATGAATTTTGAGACGGAATATAATTCTGATTTGTGGGTTTATAGTAAAGCCAAAAGAGATAATTCAACAGTAAAATTCAGTTCAATAAGAGGAGTAACTATTGTCTATACAAAATATAGGATATAGGTGATTTTAATGGAGAAAAGCTCTTTATTTCATAGAATAAATGAATGGATTATCAAACTCTTTTATATTTTTCCGATAAATAAAAAATGCATTGTGTTTAGAGGAGATGGTGGGTTGGGAGACAATGCAAAAGCATTTTTTGATTATTTATTAACGCTCGGATATAATCAAACATACAAAATGGTTTGGCTTGTTGATAAACCTGAAAGTTATTCTTCTATGAATAATGTCAAATTTGTTAGAGGTAGAAAAGGATGTTTAGCAGCACTTATACGTGACTACTATATTGCAACTGCAAGATGTATTATATATTCGCATAAAGGTTGGCTAAAGAAAAATAGAAAAGGGCAAGTAAGTATTCACACAACGCATTCTGCCTATCAACTTAAAGGAGATCAAGGCGGGAAGTTTGAAGCCGACTATGTATTATGCTGCGGTAAAAGGGCATTTGAAGAGCGCCTTAGTGGCGTTAATGGCGATAAATCAAGACTTCTTGTTTTAGGAATGCCAAGATTAGATTTACTTTACAGACATAGGAACTGCGTTCCGACTTTATATCCTGACTATAATGGTGAGATGCTCGTCCTATCTATGGAGACTTTCAAACAAACATACGGTTGGAAAGACTCAAGCAGCACCAATGATATATTTGCAATCAATGTTGTTCACACAAAAGACGAGCTTGTTGAATTGGACGACTTTTTGAATGAGAATAAAATTATTATGGTAGTTAAAATCCACCCATTGCAGGATTTGTCTTTTTTGAATCTCATTCCCTTAAAGAATATCATTTATTTAACAAACGATAATCTTTTCAATAGAGGGATTGATTTATATGAACTTATCGAAAATGCCAACATGTTGTTAACTGATTACTCATCAGTTTTCTATGATTATCTACTTTTAGATAGACCAATAGGCTTTATGTTAGGAGATATGCAGGATTATAGCAGAGGATTTCTTTCTGATAATCCATTAGAAGAAATGACAGGAGAAAAAATCTGGACGGTTAGTGATCTTAAAGATTACTTAATTTATGTTAAAAATGGCGGTGATAACTATCATGAAAAGCGAAAGGCTCTCAGAGATGAAGTATTTTCGTTTCAAGATGGCAATAACTGCAAACGTTTATATGACTGGATGAAAAATGAACAGATTATTGACTGTTGAGTTCTAGAAAAATGTGAGGTAGAAGAATATGGTAATTGGATACACAACGGGAGTATATGACCTATTCCACATAGGTCATCTAAACCTTTTGAAAAACGCAAAAGGAATGTGTGATAAGCTTGTAGTAGGAGTAACAGTGGACGAACTCGTTACATATAAGGGCAAGCGCGCTATGATTCCTTTTGAAGACCGAATTGAGATCGTCCGCAGTATCAAATATGTCGACGCCGCTGTTCCACAATATGATATGGACAAGCTAACCGCTTGCAAAAAATTAGGGGCAACTGTTTTGTTTGTCGGCGACGATTGGTATGCAACAGAAAAATGGCAGGAGTACGAGCGCCAATTCGCAGAGGCAGGAATTAAGATCATTTATTTTCCATATACTAAGGGAATATCTTCCACCCAAATCACTAAGGCGCTTGAAAGGGTGAGAGATAATTATTCA
>CANQRM010000070.1 GCA_947626265.1 uncultured Oscillospiraceae bacterium | reverse complement strand
GAGATGATACTATGCTGACCGAGTTGCGGCAGAAGGCCCAGGTCACGATACCCAAGGAGATCATCGTCAAGCTGGGCCTGTCAGAGGGCGACAAGCTGGACATTTTTGAAAAAGACGGCTCCATCTGCCTTATGCCCGTGGTCGTCTACCCCCGGAAATACCTGGCTGAACTCCGGGAGGAGATCAGCGGCGTAAAGGCAAAGATCGCCTCCGGCGAGCAGCCCGTCTTTGACAGTGTGGACGCCCTGTTTGACAAATTGGAGGGAGACTGATGGCGTACAGGATCACTTTTACGCCCCGTTTCCAAAAGCATTTCAAGGACTTGACCGCCCAGGAGAAGAAACTGCTGAAAAGCAAGCTGGAGCTGCTGGCCGAGAACCCCGCCCATCCGTCGCTGCGGACCAAGCGCATCCAGGGGACGATGGACCTTTTCGAGTGCAGCGTCAACATGGACATCCGTATCATCTGGTATTACGAAGGCGACAAGATGATCATTCTGGTGGACGTAGGGCACCACGACATACTAAAACAATTCTGATAGCAGAGCGGTACGCCGGGGGCGTACCGCTTTTGCTGTTCTCCATGGCAAAAATGCGTCTCACCGTGAGACGCATTTTTCCCGTGGCCTTATTTCACGCGCTTGACAACTATTGCTTGACAGCGTTTTCCCAAAACATGACAAAAGCATGAATATACCCTATAATCAAAGCAATCAAACAAATATTGAAAAAGTAGAATGTTGTTTAATCATTTTGCCCTTCTACTTGCATTACCTTTATAGAGACAGAAAGCGGGTGTCACATGAACGATAGGCAACTGATAAACAGAATCCGTCAGGGTGATGAAGCTGCTGCGGAAGAACTGGTGCATCGTTACCACCCCTCCATCCTCCGCTTTTGCAAAAGCCGCTGCGGGAACATGGAAATTGCGAAAGACCTAGCGCAAGAAACCTTTTTACAGTTGTTTGAAGCCTTACCCAATTACAGAGAAGAAGGCCATCTCAAGGCGTATATCTTTATAATTGCCCGCAGACTGTGTAACAAGGAAAGCAAGAAACCTACTTTAGCCTCTTTGGATGATACAGAGCAGTTGGTGGACGATCAGGACATGCTCCACCAAATTGAGGACAGAGACGAGATTCACCGCCTTCTGGAAAGGCTCCCTCCAGGACAGCAGGAAGTGGTTGTCTTACGATTCATCGAGCGCCTTTCATACCGAGACATAGCAACGGTGACAGGCTGCAATATGCGGACGGTTCAAAGCCGTGTCCGCTTGGCACTGAAAAATATGCGGAAGGAGAGCGGTTATGAATAAAAGAGAACTGAAAAAGCGTCTGAAAGACTATTCTGACCAGACGATAGTTGAGTACACCATTCCCGCGCAGATAGAGAAAACCGTGGACCTCTGCATCGCAGTCATGCGAAAACAGGCAGATGCCGTGGCGGAACCCAGGCAGAACTTTTGGGGCTTTTTATCTGATGTGTTCCACTTCGAGGGAAAATCTCTTTTGCTGCCGCAGTTGGCCGTGTTGCTTGTGACCTGCCACGTCGCATATACGGCCTCCATGAGTGCTTATGCGTTGCCCTCCTATATGCCGCTGTTCATTCTGGTCGTCATGCCTACCTTTTTCCGGGGGCAGTATTGCCGGGTGAGCGAAGTGGAGGCGGCCACCCGCACCTCCGGGGCGCAGCTTGCCCTGGCCCGGCTGATCCTGGCAGGTGCAGGTGCCCTTGTGAGCCTGACGTTTCTGCTGGGTCTGGAGGTCTGGCTGCAGAGGTCCTTTGAAAACTTGGGCCGGGTGATCCTCTACTGCCTGGTGCCCTATCTGACCTGCATGACCACAATGCTGGCCCTTATTCGCAGGAGAAGAAAAGACGGTGCGCCCCTGTGTATGGCTATTGCCCTTGTCTCCATCTTCTTCTGGCGGTGGTCCGCCCGCCTGCTTCCTTGGCTGTATGAGGCGTCCGCCCTGGGGGTATGGATCGCGGCAGTAGTGTTTTATGCCTGGATTTTAGCAAAAGAGATAACCTATATCATCCATGCCAACAAGGAGGTAAACATGTATGGAATTGTCGATTGACAGGCTGACAAAGCACTACGGCAGAAAGATCGCCGTGGACTGCGTCAGCGCCACGCTGACGCCCGGCGTATATGGTCTGCTGGGAGCCAACGGCGCGGGCAAGACAACTCTTATGCGGATGCTGTGCGCCATTCTTGAACCCACATCCGGGGAGGTGCTTCTTGACGGGAAAGAGATTGCCGCCATGGGAGAGGAATACCGGGACATACTTGGCTATCTGCCCCAGGACTTCGGCTACTATCCCACTTACACCGCCGCAGAGTTTCTTTCCTACATCGCGGCGCTGAAAGGAATCCCCAGGGACCGGGCAGGTAAGAGGGTGAAAGAGCTTTTGGGTATGCTGGACCTCTCTGCCGTGGCAGACAAGAAGATCAAGACCTTTTCCGGCGGCATGAAGCAGCGGGTGGGTATCGCCCAGGCCATGCTCAACAACCCCCAAATCCTTATCTTGGACGAGCCCACGTCGGGCCTGGACCCCAAGGAGCGGGTGCGGCTGCGTAATCTTCTGTCCGAGTATGCAGGGAACAAAATCGTGATACTGTCCACCCATATCGTGTCCGACGTGGAGGCCATCGCTGATAAGGTGCTTATTATGAACGCCGGCCAGTTTATTGCCAGCGGAACAGTTGAAGAACTGGCAGGACAGGTAAAAGGTAAGGTTTGGGAACTGACGGTCCCCAGTGAACAGGCAAGGCTCTGGCAGGCGGACTTCACGGTGGCCAACTACCGCCATGAGGGGGAGAACGTGGTGCTTCGCATCATATCGGAGGAAGAGCCGGACCCTGGGGCCGTACCTTGCAACCCCACGTTAGACGATGCATATCTCTATTACTTCGGTGAGAAGGAGGCGTGACATGGAACTGTTTGTATTAGAGCATAAAAGGTTGTGGCGGACACCCCGGGTATTGCTATGTGTGGTGCTTTGCTTTTTGTACAGTGTTGTCTGGGGGAGCGTTTTTCAGTATCAATGGATCGGCTTCGGCACCACAAATGATGGGACCGACATATATGGCAACGATTTTGACGGTTATTCCAACATTCGAGGCTTTCAAGAGGAATTTTCCCAATTTGGCGACGAATGGACGGACGAGACGCTCCAAAAGATAGTGGCGAAGTATGAGAGCTATGACATGTATGAAAGGCCGGGCCTTCGCTCAATGGGGGATTGGCAACTGGCATCGGGCTTTCTCAGCAAACTGTACCCGGAATTGGAGGACCCGGAGGGTCAGCAGTATCAGCCTCTGATCCACTATGTGGACACAACAAAGCTCACCGACTTTTATCAGCGCCGGGCGGACCTTTTGGAGTTTACTTTGGAGACTACACGGCAGAATGAGGGAATGTCAGAAGCCGACAAGCAGATGTTCCTGGATATGAACAGCCAGATTGAGGAACCCTGGCCCTATGAGTGGACCCAGGGCTGGGCCAACTTGGAATTTGGCTGGTCGAAAATGGCACCCTATCTAGCTATCGCGCTGGCGTTCATCTTCTCCGGGGAGTGGCATAGTAACACAGCGCCGTTGCTACATACCACAAAAAACGGCTGGAAGAAGCTGGCCCGTGTCAAGGTCCTCAACGGCCTGGCCTTCGCGCTGGAGTTTTATTTGCTCATAGCAGGCGGGAAGGTATTGGTGCAACTGATTTATATGGGCACGTCTGGATGGGATCTGCCGATACAATACATGAGCCTGGAGGCCGTTGCCCCGTGGAATATGCTACAGGCAGAGCTTTATGAACTGGCCTTTGGCCTGATCGGTATGTTTGGCTATGCCGGGCTGGTCATGCTCATGTCGGCGCTGGCGAAGAACAACGTGCTGGCTCTGGTCTACAGTTTGGCGTTTGTATATGTGCCGGATATACTTGGGCGCTATCTGCCCAAGTGGTTGATGGCGTTGAGCCAGTATCTTCCCTTGGTCGGCAATAGCTTTGACTACTTAAATTACAACGTGTTTCATATCTTCGGCATGAGTGTGTGGTCGCCTTGGATGCTGATTTCGGTCCCGGGCCTAATCGGCATCGTGTGCATCCCGCTTGCTATTATGAAGTGGTCCCGGCGGCAGAGAGTGTAGTGCATCATCCCAAAGAAGCACCCGCTTGTGGCCGCGCCGCAAGCGGGTATTTATATGTCGTGTTGACAGCCAAGACGCATGACGCAGAGCATGTTAAGAGGTGTCTTTTATGAGCGATGAGCTTCAATCACAATGGGTGCATTGTCCTGTTTGCAGGAGCAAAACGAGGATCAGAGTTTATAAGGACACGGTACTTCTGAATTTCCCCCTCTTTTGTCCGAAATGCAAACGGGAACGCAACGTCAGCATCATACAACAGAAAATGGTCGTGTACGACGAGCCGGATGCTTAAAGCACAGAGCCTGCTTCTCCAATCTCGGAGAGGCAGGCTCTTTTTTGCTTATATATCCACTTTTCTGTTCTCCCTGACAGCTTTTAGAAATGCCTGTAAGACCTCGGTAATGGCCTCCGCCTCCTCCTCGCTGCAATCCTCAACCAGGGTGCGGAGCTTCCAAATCGCCGGAGTGTCACGCTGTAACTCTGGATTGAATATCTCCCGCGCATCTATGTGGAGCGCACGAATTAAGGGATATAAGACTTCCATCTTTGGATTTCCCTTATAGTTCTCAATATTGAGGACTGTCCGAGCGTCCTTGCCTATGGCATCGGCAACCTCGCCTTGCGTAAGGCCCAGGCGGTCACGGGCGCGCTTAACGGCGTCACCCAGCGGATATGAGTAACCAGGCATTCCAATTCACCCCCGGATTATTTTACAATACACCCTCTTTCGATGGTATTCATCAAAATACACCTCTTTATTGCATTTCATTTCACCAATCGCTGGAAAGGATGATTTGATGAGGCAAGGCGAGGTTCAGCGTGGACAACTATCGCGGGTGCATTTCAATGCAGCATAGAGGGATACTGCACCCACGGCACTGAATCTCGCTTCACATATATGAACCGTCCATCTGCCCCAGGGCAGACGGACGGTTTTTTGTGTTTTTCCAAAAAAGTCCTCGCAAGACCGGGCAAATCGGAAAGGTCTGGTGTTGAGGGTTTACGAAAGGGCAATCACCCGCT
>CANQRM010000069.1 GCA_947626265.1 uncultured Oscillospiraceae bacterium | reverse complement strand
CTGGGCGCGGTCATGCCGGCGCTGGCGGCGGAGCCGGAGGAAACGGCGGGACCCGGGGCGCCGGCGGCGCCGGCAGAGACGACGAGCGAACCGGAACGAACTGCGGAGCCGGAGACAACGAGCGAACCGGAACAAACGACGGAACCGGAGACAACGGACGAACCGGAGACGACGAGCGAACCAGAGCAAACGGCGGAGCCGGAGGCAACGAGCGAACCGGAGACGACGAGCGAACCGGAGCAAACGGCGGAGCCGGAGGCAACAACAGGACCGGAGGCCACAGACGCCCCCGCGGTCACGGATGAGCCCGAGACCACGGAAGAGCCTGTGGCCGAAGCCGCGTCTGTGGACGCCGGGGTGCGGATCACGGCGGGCGGCGAGAGCCGGGACTATGCCACTGTTGACGAGGCATGGGCGGCGGCCACCCAGGCCGGTACGGCCACGGTGACCCTGCTGGCGGACGTGACGGCCCAGGATGTACTTACCGTCCCGGCGGGCGCCTCCATCACCTTTGCCGGCGGGGAATACACGCTGACGACGGTCTGTATCCGTGTGGACGGCGGTGCGCTGACCGTGGCCAGCGGTACGGTCCTGGATGCGGGCGACGGCGCAAACGACAAAATGGGCGCGATCCGTATCACCGCCGGACTTCTCACGGTGAACGGCGGCACGATGCGCGGGCTCAATAGCGGTATCTATTGCGATGGCGGCGATACGACCATCAACGGCGGCGTGATCTATGGTGAACACGGCGGCCTCGCCGTCACGGACGCGGACAGCCTTACGGTGAACGGCGGCGACATCTCCGGCGGTTCCGCCGGCATCGCCTGTACGGGCGATAACAGACCTGTTATCAACGGCGGCAGCATCAGCGGCAAGGGCGGGGGCGGCGTGGACATAAGCATCGGGGTCATTGCCTATAGCGGCCTGGTGCTCACCGGCGGCGAGATCAGCGGCGGCGACGCCGGCGTCATGAGCATTGGCGATACGACGGTCACGGGCGGCAGCGTCACCGGTACGGAGGGCTTCGGCCTGCTGATAGGGGAGGATGGCTCCGCGTCTCTGTCCGGCGGCGCCTATGCCGGCGTGAGCGGCGCCGTGAGCTGCGGCGGCATCGACATTTTAGGCTACCCGATAGAGTCGGCCCTGACGGTGAATGACCTGCCGGCCTACGGTTACGGCTGGTACGGCGCCGACGGCGCGCTTCTGACGCCGGCGGCGGATGAGAAGACCCTGGCCGGCCCCGTGACGGTAGGCCCCCTGCCCGTTGCCCCGGCGACCCCGGTGCTGAAGGTGACGGGGGAGAATGTGCTTTTGTCCTCCGACCCCACGGATATCGACCAGGAATATGATACCCCGCTCACGGACGGAGACCTGATAGAGGGCGGCGGCCGCATCGTGGTCCCGGCGGAGTATGTGGTCGGGTTCCCCGGCGCGGGCGTGGAGATCACCCAGCAGCGCTACAAGTTCGACAACCGCTATGAGCCGGACACGCCCATCTATCACCGGTATGTATTCAAGATCACCGACCCCACGCTGGAGGAGCTTACCGTGACCGTGTCCCCCAACCCGGACACGCCTACCTGGACGAAGGTCATTGCCCATACATACGCCGACTTCTATTGGAAGCTGACCGACTGCGCGAGCAATTCCCATTATGACGAAACTGCCGACGACGAGTGGATATTCTACGCCGCGGAGGACGCCGGCGGCGTCACTCTGGACCTGAGCAAGGCTCTGGAGGGCGTGAAGCCCCTGATGAAGACCGGCACGGCCACGGACCTGGGCGGCGGCAAGTACAATATCCACAGCGAGAATGATGTTATCGAGTTCACCCTGGCGCCCGGCGGTATCAAGGTCAACGTCACCGGCGAGACGGACGCGCTCATCAAAGCCTCCGAGTACGTGATGGACCGGAACGGCGAAAACTATTTCCGTGTCTATGTCAAGACGGGCTACACCGTGGTGCCGGCGGATGAGAACACGGAAGTGACCGTGGGCTATATCAGCGAGAACGACGACGGGTCAGACCGGCTCCGCTACCACGTGAACGCGGACGCGGCGGCTGAAAAGGGCCTTGACAGCGTCACGGTGCGCGTCGAGAAGATCACCTCTGCCACCCTCTCTGTCAACGAGCCGAATGTGCTGCTGGCGGCCGACCCCTATGGCAGCGACAGAGGCCCCATCCTCACCAACGGCGACGTCATCCCGCCCGAGGGCGGGTGGCTGCTCACCAGGTCGGACTGGTGGTTCAACGGCGACAACGACGAGTACGCCTATGATTGGCGGGACGCGGCCTACGGTGAGCCCGGCAGCGAGATATACGATTGGACCTATATCTATCCCCTGAAAAACGGCGTGGTGAACGTCACGATGGAATCGGTCGACGAACCGGCCCATTGGGCGGAAGTGACCGTTGATAACCCCGGTCACAGGGACCTTTACATGCACGCTTATACCGGCGGTCAGGGAGCGCAGTTCAATTCCGATACGTATCATGCGTCGATGATCGTGTCGTACTATTTGTATATCGAAAACACAGATGGCTCGCTCCGCAAAGCCAGCGATATCACCGATATGGTTGGCATCCAGAGCGTAGAGGAACACTCCGACTATCTCATGCTGTACGTGGACTCGGCGGCGGAGAAGATATCCTTCACCGTGAAGGCCCCGGAGGGCACAGTCACACCCACGCCGGGACCCACGGCCACGCCGACACCCACGGCGACAGCCACGCCCACAGCGACGCCGGTACCTACGGCTACGGCGGTCCCGACCGCGACGGCTGCCCCGGCTGCTGCGGCCACGGCGGCCCCCGGCGCGACGAGCCCCAAGACCGGAGATGAGACGGCATTGGCGCCCTGGGCGCTGATGCTGCTTGGCTGCGGCGCGGCCCTGGCTGCGGTGACCCTGCGGCGGCGGGCGAGAAGATGACGGAACGGATGAAAAGGAAAGGAGAACAGACGATGAGCATCAAGAAGATATTGGCATTCATCCTGGCGGCGGCCATGGTGTTGGGCCTGGGCCCCGCGGCATTGGCGTCGGAGGACCCTGCCGGGCTCTATGAGCAGGGGCGGGACGCCTTTCACGCGGGCGACATGGAAAGCGCGCTGGAGCTCTTCACCGCCGCAGCGGAGGCCGGTGAAGTCAAGGCCACAGGTATGCTGGCGTATATGTATCTCACCGGCGAGGGCACAGAGGCGGACCCGGAGCTGGCCTTTAAGTGGGCCAGCCAGGGCGCGGAGCAGGGCTACGCCTATGCTCAGGGGATACTGGGAAATATGTATATCACCGGCGAGGGCGTTGAGCAGGACCCGGAGCTTGCCCGGCAGTGGTTTGAAAAGGCCGCGGCCCAGGACGATATCACGTCCGTGCTGAGCCTGGGCCAGATGTACGAGCTGGGCGAAGGCGTGGAGCAGGACGGCGCCAAGGCGGCAGAGCTCTATCAGAGAGGGGCGGACCTGGGGGACTATTACGGCCTTTACAGGCTCGCCGACATGTACCGGTATGGTGTTGCCGTGGAGCAGGACTATGACGAGGCCATGCGCCTTTACCAGCTTGTCGTGGATGAGTCGCCCCAGGATGAGTACCGGGCCAACGCGGCTTTGAATCTGGGCTATATGGTTGAAAATGGCGTCGGCGTGGAGAAGGACTATGACAGAGCCCTGGAGCTCTATGAGACCGCGGCGGACCTGGGCGAAGCGATCGCCATCAATAACCTGGCCGTGATGTACTTCCGCGGCGAGGGTGTGGAGCAGGACTGGGCCAAAACGTTTGAGCTGAGCCTTCAGGCGGCGGAGGCCGGCGCCTCCGGCGGCATGGAGTTCACAGGCGAATTCTATGCCGAGGGCTACGGCGTGGTGGACGTGGACTATGCCCAGGCGGCGAAATGGTTTGAGAAGGCCGTGGACGAGGGCAATGTCGAGGCCATGTACCGGCTGGGCTACCTCTATGAGCAGGGCCAGGGCGTGGAAAAGGACGAGGCCAAAGCGGAGGAGCTGTACGGCCAGGCCTTCGATATTTTCTCGGCTGACGACGAGCTTGCGGATGCCACGGCCCAGCGCCTTTTGGGCACGATGTATCTTTTAGGCCGGGGCACGGAGCAGGATTATGACAAGGCTCTGGAGCTTCTGACCCAGGCTTCCGACAACGGAGACATGTTCGCGCCGGGCCGGCTGGGGTATATGTACTATTACGGCGAGGGCGTGGAGCAGGATTATGCCAAGGCGCTGGAGTGGTTCACCCTGGGGGCAGAGCGGCAGGATCACTATGCCCTGGAGATGCTGGGCAACATGTACTTTTTTGCCGATGGCGTAGAACAGGACCAGGCCAAAGCGCTGGAGTGTTTCGAGGCCGCGGCGGCGCTGAGCAGTGCCCTCGCCGGGGAGTATCTCTGCGAGATATATTATTACGGCAATGGCGTGGAGAAGGACGAGGCCAGGGCTTTCCAATGGGCGGAGAAGGCCGCGGCGGACGCGGGCAGCAACGAGGTCCGGGGCGCGGCCGCCAATAACGTCGGCGTGTTCTATAAAGACGGCACCGGCACGGAGCAGGACTATGACAAGGCCGTGGAGTATTACACCCAGGCGATAGACCTGGGCAACGCTGACGCAATGGCGAATCTGGGCTATATGTACAGCTATGGCGAGGGCGTGGAGCAGGATGATGAGAAGGCCTTTGAGCTCTACAGCCAGGCGGCGGAGCTGGGCAACAGCACGGCCCTGAATAACCTGGCGGAGTTCTACCTTTACGGCAAGGGCGTGGAGAGGGACGCCGCCAAGGCCCTGGAGATGGCCCAAAAGGCCGCGGACGCGGGCGACTCCTACGGTATGCTGCTGATGGGCAAGCTCTATGACGTGGGCTACGGCGCGGTGGACGTCGACGACGCCAAGGCGGTGGAGTGGTATGAAAAGGCCCTGGAGGCGGACGGGGAAAACGCCGAGGCCATGGTACAGCTGGCCTCCATGTATGACCAGGGCACGGGTGTGGAGCAGGACCAGGCCAAGGCCGGGGAGCTCTATGCCCAGGCCGCCGCGCTGCTCCAGGAGTGGGAAGAGGAGGACACTATCTCCGCCAGCGAGCAGGCGCTGCTGGGCGGCATGTACGTCAATGGCCACGGTGTGGAACAGGACGAGGCCAAAGGCGTGGAGATTCTGACCGCGGCGGCGGAGGCCGACGACCCGGACGCCCTGTACGCTTTGGGCACATGCTACTGCTTCGGCAACGGCGTGGAGCGGGACATGGCGAAGGCCGTGGAGTACCTGACTGCCGCGGCGGGATGGAGCGAGCCCCATGCGCTCTTCGCGCTGGGGACCTTGTACCTGAGCGGCCAGGGTGTGGAGCAGGACCAGGCGAAGGGCCGGGAACTGCTGGAACAGGCCGCTGCGCTGGGCGACGAGGATGCCGTCCAGCTGCTGGAGCACATCGGCGAAGAACAAAC
>CANQRM010000068.1 GCA_947626265.1 uncultured Oscillospiraceae bacterium | reverse complement strand
ATCGGGGACAGCACCAGCCGCGCCTTTCTCTCCGGGCTGGGAGTGCCCAGCTTCGACGTGTGCATCGTGGCCATCGGGGACAACTTCCAAAACTCTTTGGAGACTGCCGCCATTTTGAAGGACCTGGGGGCCAAAAAGGTCATCGCCCGTGCCGCCAGCGAGATGCAGGAGAAATTTCTGCTGCGCAACGGTGCGGACGAGGTGGTGTACCCGGAAAAGCAGCTGGCCGCCTGGACCGCCGTGCGCTGCACCAGCCGGAGCATCCTGGACTACATCGAACTGGATGGGGACTGCTCGCTGTTCGAGCTGGCCGTCCCGCCCGCCTGGAGTGGAAAGACGGTGGTGGCTCTGGACATTCGGAAAAAGTACGGCCTCAACATCCTGGGCATCCGGGAGGGCGGCCGGCTGAACACGGAGGTGGGGCCGGATACCATGCTGAGCACGGACGAGTCCATGCTTGTGCTGGGCAAGCCCAGGGCCGTGCAGCGGTGCTTCCGATTCTGACGGTGGAAGAATGATTGGTTTTGTGCTATGATGAACGCAGGAAGGGGGTGAAGGCCATGGAATCCGGCAGCGAGCATATTCTGGCGTGTCTTTCCTCCTCGCCCTCCAACGGGCGGATCATCCGCACGGCGGCCCGGATGGCCCAGGTCTTTGGCGGTACGTTCACGGCCTTGTATGTAAAGACCCCGGACGGGGCTGCTGCCTCGCAGGAGGACAAGCGGCGTCTGCGAGATAACCAGGCCCTGGCGGAAAAGCTGGGTGCCCGGATCGAGACGGTCTATGGCGAGGATGTGCCCTTTCAGATCGCGGAATATGCCCGGCTGAGCGGCGTAACGAAGATCGTTCTGGGGCGCAGTGCTGCCGGGAGACGGCGCCTCTTTGGTCGGCCGCCTCTGACGGAGCAGCTGCTCTCCTATGCCCCGGAGGTAGACATCCATATCATCCCGGACAAGAGCGCGGATGGTCCGTACCGGCCGCGGCAGGCCGCGGAATCCGGCAAGAGCGTGGCGAAAAATGCTCTGTGGAGCCTGGGCATCCTGGCCGCCGCTACGCTCATCAGCCTGCCGCTCCATGCCTGGGGCTTTACGGATGCCAACATCATCATGGTCTACATTCTGGGCGTGGTGCTCACCTCGGTGGTCACTACCCGCCCTGTCTATGCCCTGGTGTCCTCGGTGGCAAGCGTGCTGGTGTTCAACTACCTCTTTACAGTTCCCCGCTTTTCCTTTGCCGCCTACGGCACCGGCTATCCCGTGACGTTCCTCATCATGTTCCTGACGGCCTATATCACCAGCACCCTGGCGATACGCTATAAGGCCCGGGCGGGACAGGCAGCCCTGACTGCCCGGCGGACGAAGATGCTCTTTGACGCCAATCAGGCCTTGTCCAAGGCCAGAGGCCGGGACGAGATAATGGACACGGCGGCAGAGCAGCTGGTGGGCCTACTGGGTAGGAACACCGTCATCTACCCGCTGGGGGACGGACTTTTGCAGGAGCCGATGCTGTACCCGGCCGCGGGCGAAATGACCTACGATACGGATGCGGAGCGGCCTGCGGCGTGGCGTGCCCTGACGGAGGACGCCCCCGGCGAAGGGGACAAGGGCGGGTATCTCTATGCTCCCTTAAAGGTCAACGACCGAAAATATGGCGTGGTGGGGCTGGACGTGCGCTCAGAAATGCTGGACGGCTCGGAGCGGGACATCCTGTCCTCCATCCTGGCGGAGTGCACCCTGGCGCTGGAGAACGAGCGCAACGCCCGGGAGAAGGAGGCCGCCGCAGTGCTGGCGGAGAGCGAGAAGCTGCGGGCGGACCTTCTGCGCACCATCTCCCACGATCTGCGCACGCCCCTGACAACCATCTCCGGCAACGCGGCCAATCTCCTGGCCAACGAGGACAAGTTTGACCCGGAGACCCGCCGGGTCATCTATGGCGACATCTATGATGACGCCCAGTGGCTCACGGAGCTGGTGGAAAATCTCCTGTACGCCACCCGCATCGAAGAAGGCCGCATGACCCTCCATCCCTCGGCGGAGCTGGTAAGCGACATTGTGGACGAGGCCGCGGCCCATACCCGCCGAAAAACGAGAAAGGGCGCTGTTCGGGTGATCCACTCAGAGGAGCTGCTGCTGGTGCGGGCCGACGCTCGGCTGGCGGTGCAGGTCATCGTGAATCTAATAGACAACGCCTTCAAATATGCCGGAGAAAGCGCCGCCGTCACTGTCACGGACGGCCGGTGCGGCGATATGGCGGAGGTTCTGGTGGCCGATGATGGGCCCGGCGTGGCGGACAGCGAGAAGGAACGGGTGTTTGAAAAGTTCTTCTGCGGCCAGGCTCCCGTGGCGGACGACCGCCGCCGTCTGGGCCTGGGGCTGTACCTTTGCCGAGCTATTATCCAGGCCCACGGCGGGACCATAGAGGTCCGGGACAATCAGCCACATGGCGCGGTGTTCCGCTTTACTCTGCCTCTGGAGGAGGTAACGCTGCATGAATAAGTTTCTCATTCTCGTGGTGGAGGACGACCCGCCTGTGCGGAACCTGATCGCCACCACATTGAAGGCCCATGATTACCGCTATCTTACCGCAGACACGGGCGAGGGGGCGGTGATGGAAGCTGCCTCCCATGCCCCAGATGTCATTTTGCTTGACCTGGGCCTGCCCGACATGGACGGCGTGGAGGTCATCCGTCGGGTCCGGGGTTGGTCTAATGTACCCATCATCGTCATCAGCGCCCGCAGCGAGGACGCCGACAAAATCGCCGCTCTGGACGCCGGCGCGGACGACTATCTCACAAAGCCTTTCTCTGTGGACGAACTGCTGGCCCGACTCCGGGTCACCCAGCGGAGGCTGGCTCTGATGGGCGGGGATGAGAGCGCGTCCGTCTATGAAAACGGTGCGCTGCGCATCGACTTTGCCGCCGGGTGCGCCTATCTGGGCGGGGAGGAGCTGCACCTCACGGCCATCGAGTATAAGCTCTTATGCCTGCTGGCCCGAAACACCGGGAAGGTCCTGACCCATAAATTCATTACCCAGGGCGTGTGGGGAAGCTCTTGGGACAATGACGTGGCCAGCCTGCGGGTATACATGGCGACCCTGCGCAAAAAGCTGGAGGCCGCTCCCGGTTCGCCCCAGTACATCCAGACCCACATCGGTATCGGCTACCGAATGATGAAGGTGGAATAGCAGAGAATTGGTTTCGATGGGTTTAGGGGCTAGAATGATAATGGTTATTATAGCGCGTTCACCGTCCCTGTTCCCTATGCTCTGTTTTCCGTTTCTGTTGGTGGTCCACTATTTTCCTTGGCTGCTGCGTTCTTTCGCCCAGCATGTTCCGCACATCCAGCTTGCTGTCGTATAGCGTGACGGCCTTGAACTCATTGCCATAGGCGGCCTGCAGGCGATCTGCTGCGGCGCGTTCCCTCTCCGAGCGCAGGGCAAGGCGGGCGGCCAGCAGTTCGTCGGGGTCCAGGTCTTTGGCCTGTTCCTTCAGCTCGGCGTACTGCTTCAGCGCGTCATTCAACTCAGCGGCGCATTTTATTTCCTGCTGACCCAGCATGGCAAGATCGGATTCCATCGCAGTAATGCCCTTTTTCACCGCGCCTATCTCGCTGTCATCCCGGCACGCCAACTCCCGCAGGAGCATGGACTTCTGGGAGCGCAGTTCTTCCAGTTCCTCTGTCAGCCCTGTAATAAGGGCGGACAGCTCCCGGTGCCTTGTGATGCGCAGTTTCGGCGTGGCTTTCTTCTCGGCAAGGAGCGTCTTTCGTTCCTTGCCTTTTTCCTTTATCTGATGCACCAGGCCGGAATACCGTTCCAGCGCGGATTGCACCGTACCCAGACGGCGGGACAGTCGGCCCTTGCCGTAGGAGATATGACGGAGCTGGTAGCGGAACACGATCATGTTCTCCCGCAGCTTCTCCATGGCCTCCGCCATGGCCGGGATCGTGGCTCTCACCGCCTGCATCAGCTTCCTGACCTGAGCCTTCAGTTCCCGCAGCAGGGCATTGTCCGCCTTTATCTGCCGGTTGATCTCACAGCGGTCAGAGGTCGCGCCCTTTTTCTCCAACGCTCGGGCGGCCACGCCCTCATGGATGGTAGGCTGCTCATCCAGGCCGCGCTCGGCGTGACTGCGGTGGTCTATGCGCTCGTCAAGGCCCTTTTGCTCCAGGCAGAGATTCATGGCGTCCGCCCAGGATGCCCGCCAGAGATTCAGCTGTTCGTCGCTGTTCCAGCGGGCAGCGATTGGATTCTGCCGTCCGTACTTGGTGCTTTTGGGGTATTTGGACACGCGCTCATAGCCGTGCGCCTCAGCCTCAGACGGGGCCATATAGACCTTTTTGCCATCGACCATGTAGGGATATTGCTTCTCCCAGCCGTCTGCCCGCGCCGCCTTAAATTCGGCGGCGGTAAAGCCTCGTTCCTCGCCGTTCTTCACACAGAGATATTCCTTTTCGGTCTTATACTGCCACCTGCCTTTTTCATCCAGCGGGCGGACGGTCAGCATGATATGGGCGTGGGGATTGTGGCCGTCTGTGTCGTGGATACACACGTCGGCACACATCCCGTCCGCTACAAACTGCCTTCGGATGAAATCAGTGAGCAGGACGATCCATTCGTCCCTGTTCAGCTCCACCGGCAGCGCCGCCACGAACTCGCGGGCCAGGCGGCTGTCCTTTGTCTTTTCGGTTTCCTCCACGGCGTTCCACAGCACGCCCCGGTCAGCCCACTCCGCAGGGGCATATTCCGGCAGAAACACCTTCTGCCAGACAAGGCCCTGTTTTTTTGTATAGTCATGCTGTACGCCATCATAATCGTTGAGGATAGCGGAGCAGCTCATATAAGCAGCGGCGGCCACGGCGGAGCGGCCCGCGCCGCGGCTTATGACTTTCGCTTCAAAATGATATATCGCCATCGCGTTCCTTCTTTCGGTTCGTGGTTTTTGCTTCTTTTTACAAAAAGAAGATGGGCGGCAGGGATGCCGCCCATAAAGCGTGAAAGCTGCCGGTGGCAGGTTTCGCGCACACAGGGGAGAAAGATGGCGGGGAGCCATGTTTCTCCCCTGTGCAGCCGACGCCGCGCACGGCGTTGGCTGGCCCTCCGCAGGAGCGCCGGTCCCGACCAACGGGAGGGATACCACCACTCGCCTACGGCGAGTGGTGAGTAAGTGCGCCCTTTGGGTCCTTCGGGACCCTTCGGGAGAAAAAGGAGGGCATCCCGGTCAGCCGGAATGCCCAAAGGTTTGTTTCAGATAATCTTCCAAATCTTCTACGGTCACGCTTGTCACCTGCGGGCAGGCTTTCTCCAGGATCGCGCCCTCCTGTATCAGCCGCCTCGTCCGGGCTTTTCGTTCCTTTTGGCGGTTTCTGGCCTGCGCTTCCTCCAGCCGGTGCTTCGCTTGCAACAGTTTTTTCTCATTTTCGGTCATAATGCTCTCCTTTCCGACGAGATTCGTTATTATTTACTTTGGGCGTGATGTATAGTGGTATCAAATCGTGGGAGCATTGATACCGCTGTGGTATCATGTTCCGCATTTTTTGGTATCACGCCGTCCTTTTATAGGAAAGTGGTATCAAAATCGCCCCGGTCTGATACCGGGGATGGTATCAA
>CANQRM010000067.1 GCA_947626265.1 uncultured Oscillospiraceae bacterium | reverse complement strand
CCTTCACATTTTAGCATAATGAAAAAGGTAGGCACATGGTTGTTTCTCATGTGTCTACCTTTATCTTACTACTGCACTATGCGGGTGGTCCTGACTCTTCTGGCTCTGATATTGAGGCATAGAAATTAACGCTGAGGGAAAAATCTTCCCGGTGCAATACGGGTAATGACAAGGATTATGCGCAAAATTATTCTGCGGTTTCTGGGAGGTAAGCTCATCAGGCAATAGCGGTGAATCCCTCCATGGCCTCTAGGTGCTTCATGTTCATGTATTTCTTGTTGGCCGTTTGTATGCCGACTATGCGACACAGGAGGGCACAGATAAGCAGGAGAGCGGAATTCTCATCCGGGAAGCAGCCAACCACCCTCGTCCTCCGTCTGATCTCGCGGTTGAGCCGCTCCAGAACATTGTTTGTTCGGATGCGTGTCCAGGGCTCGAAAGGGAAGTCGTTGTAAGTCAATGTTTCCTCTACGCCGTCCTCTATTTATCCTAGCCGCCTCAGGCAGCCGCATGGCTCAGAGTGTTTCCGCCACCTCTTTCGCCTACTTCCAACAGGCGCCTTGCTCTCCTGGGCGTGGAGCGCCTTGAGAATCTTGGCCACCGTTTTCATTTTGCCTCTGGGAATGACAGAGAAAACGTTCCAGTAAAAGTGGACGGTACAGCGCTGGTACTTGGCGTCCGGCTACACTTCGCCCGCGGCCTCCAGCATCCCCAGGCACTTGTCGCCAATAATGAGCTTCACACCATCCAGCTCGCGACCGCGGAGCCTCCGGAGGAAACTCACCCAACTGGATTTGTCCTCTTTCATCCACTTGGTAGCGCCCAGAACTTCATGGTAACCGTCTTCATTGACTGCACGACTAGAATGGCTAGATCCTTACACTCTCAGCCCAGTTTCGGCGCAGGTAGATGCCATCCACGTAGACATACGGATACTTCCTGCCCTGCAGCGGGCGATTCTACCAATTCTCAATGTGCACATATGCTTTCTTATTCAACTCACTGATGTGGACGGCGAGACCTTCGTTCCCCAGAGGGCTTCCGTTATACCCTCCACCCGGCGCACAGAGACGCCTGCCACGTACATCTCTATGAGAGATTCCTCTACGCTGCTCTCCCGCGGCGGTACCACTCTATGATGGCTATCTCGAAGGAAACGCCCTTCAGGTGTGGCACATGCAGCGTGACGTTGCCAGAGGTCGTGGTAAGGTTCCTGTCATAGTTGCCAGGCGGGCTTTGTTCCGCTCGCTACGGATCGCCTGTGTCAGCTTCTCAGCTTCTGCCTCTAGTAGCTCGCTGAGCATTTCTTCCACACTCTCAGCAATTCTTTGATCTGGCCGTTGATTACTTCCTTGTTCAGCTGTAGTGATCTTCTCGGACATGGTTTGCTTTCTCCTTTCAAGAATGGTTTGCTGCAACTTCATTCTACCAGAGACTGCAAACTACGTCTCTTATTTGAGCACTATATTCTACACTACCCAGTGGTCAGTTAATACTCCGAACTGAGAAGGAAATCGGCTATATGCATCGTTTTTATGCCTTCGTAGTTTCCTCCTGCAAACTCATCCGCTCTTAATACATATTTGGGATAGTTGTCATGTATTTCAAGCAGACGATGATATTCACGTTTTTCAGCTTTCTCAGAACGGACCTCCTGGGTGACCTGAGCATAGAGCTTTTCATTCTGCCTTGTGCCTATGAAATCTATCTCTCCATCATTGGTTTTCCCAATATGGACAGTGTAACCTCTGCGGCAGAGTTCCAAGTAGACAATGTTCTCAAGGCTCGCAGCGACTGTATCGGCATTGTAGCCTAAAACACTGTATCTCAAGGATGTATCCGCAAGATAAAATTTCTCCTGCGTTTTTAGCAGCTCCTTGCCTTGTATGTCGTATCTGGAACAGCGGTGAAGCAAATACGCTTTTTCCAGCTTCTCCAGATAGCTATACACGGTTTCGTTGTCGATCTTTCTGTTCTCTGATTTCAAGTAATCCGAGATAGACTTCGCGGAAAAAGTATTGCCTACATTGTTGAACGTGAATTTGACGACCCGCTCCAACTGGTCGATCTTTCTTACCTGATTGCGCCGCACAATGTCGGAAAAAATAGTAGAATTATATATATCCCGCACGATGGTATATATTTCATCCTGAGAATACTTCCGCAGATGCGTTGCTGGGAATCCGCCCAAGCGAACATATTCCGCCAGTTCTGTCCTTGGGTCCGCAACAGAGCTGTATACTTTCTTGAACTTCAGGTACTCAGCAAATGAGAGCGTGTAGATGGGAAAAGTGACATATCTGCCTGTCAGATATGTAGATATCTCTGAGGACATCATGCGGGAGTTGGAGCCTGTCACATATAGATCCACATTATGATTCGAGGCAAGTGAATTGACGACCCTTTCCCAGCCCTTGATTTCCTGCACCTCATCAAGAAACAAATACGTTCTGCCAGTGGGGGATAGGAGTTGTTTCAGTTCGGCATACATCTGTTTTGCCGTCATATCCGCATATTCCATCGAATCATAACGGCGGCTTATGATCCGGTCGTCAGAGATATTCCCTTCCACCCGTAGTTTTTCCATAATCATGTTCAATATGGTGGACTTCCCACAGCGACGAACACCTGTCAATACCTTCACAAAGGGCGTGTCCACATAGGCCATGATCCTATCTACATACATAGGTCTGTAAACCAAGGTAATCACCTCCATCTAAAGATAGTATACCACAAAATCCTTTGAATGCAAACAATTTTGCGGTTACAAATCGCAAAACCAAAATACAACGGTGGCTTTTTGCAGGATGATATTCCATGGAGTTATCTTTTAACAGACATCTTGGTGAGCCTAAGTTGCCTCCAAGATGCAGTTATTACATTCTGCACCCATATGTATCGGTATGACATGACACAAGGGCCTCTGATCGAGGCCCTTGCTTTTTTCAGCCAACTACGCGGTCACAGTAGACTACATATCTGTATTTGCCCCTGGAGGCGTGTGATGGCAGGTCGGCAGCATCAGCATATCCAACCCTGGCTGGATAAGAATTTCGTTATTGTTGATTCATATTTGATGAACCGAACAGATAGCCAAGAACGGTCACGGCAATCAACTTGAATGCCTCAAACGCACTATTTATCAGAGTCCGCTCTGCATTCCCATTGAGAGAGAAAACAACATCCATGACGACAAACAAGCACATAAGGCCCATTGCGACAAACAGGACAGCGGTGCCGGTGAGAAATTTTCGCTGTTTAAATGCGTTGTCAACATCTTCCGTCGCATCTAGTTCGCTGTCAATCACATTGCCGCCAGCTGGAAACGGTCTATCCTCTTCCTCTTCGATCACTGGGAGGCCCTGCAAGGGGGCATTTTCTGCGGTCTTGTTTTTGTCCTGCTTGCGCTCTATATTATCTTCCTGTTGTATCATTTTTCATATCCTCCTCTGTAATGGTGTCCCGGCCATCAAGAAAAGCGGTCATCCACCCGGAACCGGTTTGATGCGTCATTCTGGAAAGGGTAATGCCAGATTTGTCTTTATGTCTTGCCCAGACGATATCAATGATCCTTGCTAAGATTGGATTTTTATCTTCGCTGACCATATATGACCGTCCGCTTGCATTCTTGGCGAAGGATGTGATAGGGCGTGCGCCAAAATCTTTGAATTCTCCATACACAGATTCTAATACCGGTCCATATTGCCATACTTGAAATTGCTCTGCTATTGGCATTTGACCCGTTTCGATAACGTAATCACGGCAGATATAGTACAGCAACTTCTGCAACTTCATTGGGGTGATGCGAATACTATCGTGCCTACCGCGTTCCAGGATGTTGTTACACAGATTAGTGGCAATCGCTTTCATACAAATACCTCCCTCTTTATATGTTGTAAGTAGAGATTAAACAGTACCAAGTAAAGTGTTCTTATTTATCTATACGGGGAATTTCTGCCGATGCTTCGTCTACTCCAAGAAGGCCTATACCCCCGGGAGCAGACAATGGGCCGGAACCCGCGTTATTCACACCGCCGATGATATGTATCGTGCGGACAGGCAGCGCATCTGTGATCAGCGTTGCCAGCCATTGCCTGTTCCGATCTGTAGTATGGGCCGAGACCCAGAGATCCTTTGTCGTGCGCATACCCTGGACGCCTGTGTGCGCGACAACTACATAGATATGGAACCAACGCTTGCCGTCAGAGATCGCAATCAAGTCCCCTGTAGTAGCGTTTGCCAGACCGTTTGTGACCGTGCCCACCGGTCCCAGGTCCCCTACCTGGCCGGAGAGTATATAGGCGGAGAACGGCTGGACGGCTATCCAGCGGCCATAGGGGTCATGGGCGGTCGTATTGTTCTGATACCATGCCCGGGGGCCGCTTCGCACCATAGGAGGCATCTTGAGGTTGACCGCCGTGGCGGTATTCTCTCCCCCGAGGCCCGCCCATACGCACTGCGACGCAAAGTTCTGACAATCACCGCCCAGCCCCTTATAGCTGTAGAAGAGCGGATTATATGACAGCGCGTATTTTTCTGCGTAAGCCACGGCCTTTTCGATATTGTAGGGCGTAAAGACCGGGAACATATCGGCCATGTTGGGTCCCAGATACTTTGCAGGGGAAACGCTTTTTTTGCGCTTGAGATTGGAGTCGAGGAACGTCTTGACGTCAACGTCTGTATCACGGAAGGCATCGTCAAAATCGCTGTCGGTGATGATGTCCGACAGAAGCCAGGTCCCATTTACCCTGCTCAGAGCCATTTCATATCTCGTGGTCTCGGAGGTCTTGAACTCAGGTACTGGCTTCAGGACATACTCATACGTCTCAAAGAATGTGATCTCCGCATAGTCTCCGCTGATACCCACCAGGTGATGTTTTAGGTGGTGCTCACTTTTCATGACCTGCGCATCATTGGCTCTGCGAAGGCCGGCCTCCAGTTCGATGCGGTCGAACATATACTGAAGATGACGAAACTCCTGCGAGTTCGGGTCGAAGAAGGTCAGAAAGTCGATGGGGCTGTCATATTGCTCCAGACGTGTTATCCGCGCCTGAAGAAAATCCTTTGAGATACGCACGATTTTTTCTTCATCCGAAAGATTAAGCAAAGCCATCTGTCACACCTCACAATTATTGTAAATATTTCACGTTTGAATGCAGTAACAGTGTACCAGTTTCGCGGCCTTTTGACAATCACTTTTGCATATGCTGTCTGGCAGATTTGGAAGGGTCTCCAATGAGTCACCTTTCACAGCATGGGCGATTCTACAGGGAGTACCGCCGATGCTTGAATAGTACGGGGCACAAAGTCATCCGCCATCTCCTATGATCACATTGCTAGGTATTGTCGATTGCAGTCTGCAGCTGACAGTGACCGTGTTTTCAAAGTGCCTGAGAGCCTGTGTGAACTGCCCCAGGGAAAGTAGACAGGGAAAAGAAGAGGTCCCTGCGTAGGAATAGGAATTAAGCGGAGTGGCGCAGCGAGAGCGGCGCCACTCCAGTCTTTAACTGGATGCGCTCATGGTTGTAGAAGTGGATGAAGTTGTCAATGCGTTCATTGGCCTCCCGGAAGGTTTTCGGCTTGTGCCTGTAAATGCACTCTGTCTTGAGGATGGAGAAGAAGTTTTCAGCCATAGCATTGTCATAGCAGTTCCCGCGGGGACCATCCCAAAAACTGTGTAAACTTCCGCAGAGGGTGTAGAATAGAAGCACCACTAAGGAGGTATTGCATATG
>CANQRM010000066.1 GCA_947626265.1 uncultured Oscillospiraceae bacterium | reverse complement strand
CGACTTGCATGTGTTAGGCACGCCGCCAGCGTTCGTCCTGAGCCAGGATCAAACTCTCAATAAATCGTATCTAAACAACCTGTCTCCAGATTGTCTAAACCATTCATCGATTGCTATTACTAGCTCTCAAAGAAATTCATAGAGACCATTGCTGGTCTCTTTTAAGAACCCTCTTCTGGTGCTTATTTGCATAAGCTTGTTTGCATTGTTTAATTTACAAGGTACACGCGCGCCGCGGGGCCTCCCGCGAGGCGCTTTGCTAATATACCATCCAAAAATGCCGTTGTCAACACTTTTTTAAGGCTTTTTTAAAAATTTTTTCATGAAATCTTTTCCAGTTGACCATACTAACTGTATGTTGAATCGAAAAAGGAAAAATCCACAAGATGTAGACGCCCATCCCAGGCCCACACCCACATACGATATGCCCGTAAGTCCGGAGAATACGGAAAAGCTCTATGAGGGGTGCGCGGACTTCGAGAGCCGGCGTGTCCGCGCAGGGGGGACAAATGTCCGCGTGTTCGCCTGCTGGCTGGACGGGGTGGTGTCCGGGGCGGACACGGCGGAGCAGGTCTTGAAGCCCCTCACCGACCCGGCCCGGTTCGGCGGCGTGAAAACGGAGGCGGACGTCATGGGCCTCTTGGCCGCCGGCGGGGTATATGGCCCCTCCATGAAGCGGCAGGATACGATGGACGATCTGGTGGACGCATTAAGCTACGGCCACTGCGCGCTGGTGTTTCAGGGCCAGGCCTGTGTGTTCCAGGTCAAGTCCGGTCAGCACCGCACCGTCCAGGAGCCCACCGTGGAGAAGTCCATCAAGGGGGGCAAGGACGCCTTCGTGGAGGTGCTGCGGGTGAACACGGGCCTGGTCCGCTCACGGCTCCATACCCCGGCGCTGAAGCTGGCCCAGACCACCGTGGGGCGGAAGAGCCGGTCTCTCGCCGCGGTGCTGTGGCTGGAGGGGGTGGCGGCGCCGGACCTGCCCCGCCGGCTCATGGAGCGGCTGGAGGCCCTGGACACGGACGGGGTCATACTGCCGGACACCCTGGAG
Organism: uncultured Oscillospiraceae bacterium; assembly: GCA_947626265.1. Taxonomy (GTDB): domain Bacteria; phylum Bacillota; class Clostridia; order Oscillospirales; family Oscillospiraceae; genus CAJOIG01. The sequence continues at coordinate 5,071 of CANQRM010000066.1, read as the reverse complement.
AGCGCCATCGTGGACGATCCCCACTCCCCCTTTCCCCAGCTCATCCACACCGAGCGGCCCGACAAGCTTGCCCAGCTGCTGCTGCAGGGCCGGGTGGGGGTCATCGTGGAGGGCATCCCTGTGGCCTTCGCGGCCCCGGCCTTTTTCGGGGAGTTCATGAAGACCACCGAGGACGCTGCCCAGCACTTCTGGGCCGCCTCTTTCATCCGGGCGCTGCGGTGGGTCAGCGTGGCGCTTACCCTGCTGCTGCCGGCGTTTTACGTGGCGGTGGCCACCTATCACCCGGAGATGCTGCCTACGAAGCTGCTGCTGTCCGTCATCGAGTCAAAGGAGTCGGTGCCCTTTTCCACGTCCATGGAGATATTGGGGCTGCTTTTGAGCTTTGAGCTTTTGCAGGAGGCGGGGCTGCGGCTTCCCAACCCCGTGGGCCAGACGGTGAGCATCATCGGGGCGCTCATCGTGGGCCAGTCGGCGGTGGAGGCCAAGGTGGTGAGCCCCATCGCCGTCATCGTGGTGGCCCTGGCGGGCATCGCGGGATACACCATGCCCAGTCAGGACATGGGCACCGCCCTGCGCATCTTTCGGTTCCTCCTGGTCGTGGCCGCCGCGGCAGCAGGCATGTTCGGCATCATTATGGGCGCGTCCATGCTCCTGTGGCATCTATGCTCCCTGGAGAGCTTCGGCCGGGCCTATATGACGCCCCTGGCCGGGGGCCGGGGCGGGGACACCGGCGGCACCTTCACCCGCCATCCCCCCTGGCGGCACATCTGGCGGGACCCCATCATCAACGGCGGCGATATCCGGAGACGAAAATGAGACGTTTGCTATTATTTATATATGTATGCCTCGCCCTGCCGGTGCTGACCGGCTGCGGGGCCACGCTGTCGGCGGACCGGCACGACGTGGAGAGGCTGCTGCTCATCCAGACCATGGGCCTGGACAGCGGGGATGGGAGGCTTACGATGAGCGTATCCTCCGGCCTGGGGCCGGAGGACCGGCCCTCCCTGGTCATGGCCGCCGGGGCGGCCTCCATCGAGGACGCCATCGCGAGGCTTCAGAACTACTCTCCGGAAAACCAGCTCTTCTATGCCCATGTGCAGTATCTGCTTTTAGGGGAGGACGCCGCCCGCTCGGAATTGCAGCGGGTGATACAGTGGGTGGACCGGAGCCCCACATTGCGCATGGACACCGACATGCTGGTGGTGAAGGGCTCCGCCAAGGACGCGGTGGTGGGCTCCTCTCAGCAGTCCACGGACATCACCCAGCGGCTGGCCTCCCTGGACCGGCAGTCCCGCTCCAACGGCTGGACCATGCACACCCTGCGGGAGGTGGCCGCGGCCATATCCCAGGGGGACGGGGCGCTGTGCATGGCGGTGAGCGCCCAGACCACCGAGGACCGGGTGTTCTCTGAGGACCAGCAGGCCGACGCCGTCATCCCGGAGGGCTACGCTGTGCTGGATGAGAACGGGCTGGTGGAATTCCTGGACCCGGAGACCTCCATGGGCGCAGAGTTTTTGACTGGCGACCCCACCGGTTTTCTCATCACCGTTTCGGGTGATACATTGGAAATATTGGACGGCGCGGCGAAGATCGAAGGGCGGTTCGATGAAACGGGCAAGCCCGTGGGCATCGCCGTCCGCTGCGAGATACACACCGGGGTGCTGGAAAAGGCCAAGGATTCGACGCTCTCCGACAAGGACCTGGAGGCGGCTCTGTCCCGCACGGCGGGCCGGTGGGTGCGCGCCGCCCTGGACCGGGCCCAGGCCACGGGCTGCGACTTTCTGGGCCTGCGGGCGGCGGTGCTCCGTAAGCCGAACGCTGCGGCCGCCTGGTGGGATGAGTGGCAGTCGCTGTTCCCCTCCCTGCCCGTGACGGTGACGGTGGCGGGGCATATCGACCGCAGCTACGACCTGGCGGATTGAGGAGGACACATGAACGACACGCTCATCACGAAAAAACAGTTCGCCGCCGCTACGGTGGTGTCCCTTTTGAGTCCCCTTCTGCGCCTGCTGCCCCAGACGGCGGTGGGCTTCGCCGGGCGGGGGGCATGGCTCAGCTTTATCCCGGCGATGGTCCCCCTGGCGCTGCTGACGGCGGTGACGGTCTCCTTCCGGCGGCACATGCGCCCCGGGGAGGGCATGGGCGGGCTTATTCTGCGCTGGCTGGGGCCGGTGTTCGGGCGGCTGGTGCTGCTCCTCTTCACCGGCTGGTTCCTCTTCTATGCGGGCTTCATCCTGCGCAGCGGCGCGGAGCGCCTCGTGTCCACCATCTACCCCAGCAGCGGCCAGGGCATGTTCGTGGCCGTCACCATCATCCTGAGCCTGGCGGTGGCCCTGGGAGACCTGCGGGCCGCCACCCGGACCGCGGTCATCTTCCGGGCCATTCTCGTGACCGCGCTGGTGCTGGTCATCGCTCTGTCGGCGCCCAACATGGACGCCGGGCGGCTGCGGCCGGTGACATGGGAGGACGCGGGGCCCATCGCCCTGGGGGCGCTGCCCTTCGCCTCCGTGGGGGCGCTGACGGCCTGTTTCACCTTTCTCTACGGCTACGCGGACCTGCCCTGCGACGGCAAATGGCACCTGTGGCCCCTGGGGACGCTCTTGGTACTGGGCGGGCTCATCTGCGCGTCGGTGCTCTGCGTATTCGGGCCGGCGCTCACCCACACCCTGACCTACCCCTTTTTCGTCATGATCCGCTCCATCTCCCTGGGGGACCTGGTGCCCCGCATCGAGGCGGTGGTCATCGCCGCCTGGGTGGGGACGGACTTCATGCTGTGCGTGGGGCTTCTGCGCTGCGCCCATGAGGCCCTGCGGCCCGTGTTCGGCTACCCCAAGCCCGACGGCCGGCCCATGCTGGACCTGGGCGGGGGGCGGTATCTGCTGTGGCTGGAGGCGGCGGCGGTGTTCGCCGCGAGCTTTATTTTCGACATGCCCCCCTGGCTGCTGCGGACCTGGTCGGACCGGTATATCCCCCTGGCCAGCGATTGCGTCCTCTACGGCGGGTTTTTGCTCCTGTGGCTAGTGACGATACCAAAGAGGAAAAAGGAAAAGGACCGGGTAAAGCAAAAAGCCTCCCTCTGACAAGGGACATGATAATATAGTCAGTCCCTATATAGTGAATTACCATTCCTTCAGATTGCGCGTAAACTTAGTCCATAAACCGCGAGGGGATGGCTGCATGGACTACGGAAAACTGACGCTGCATATAGACCGGCTTTTACAGGAACGCGGTCTTTCAAAAAACACGGTCTGCAAGGCGCTGGATATCCCGCGCACCAATTTCAACCGCTATTGCCGCAACGATTTTCAGCGGCTGGACGCCCTGTTCGTCTGCAAGCTGTGCCACTATCTGGACATAGAAGTCGGCGACCTCATCGAATATGTCCGCCCGGAGTGAATTTGGGACAAGCAAAAAGCAAGGACCAATCGGTCCTTGCTTTCATTTAGGAACAGCCACCCTTGACAATACTATATATGTGGAATATAATGCAACTGGATTTCAGTCGCAAAGAGGGTGTTTGCCGTGCCCCCGAAGGAAAAACTATTAGAGAAGCTATGCCGGACCCCCGCGCCGAACAATTTTACGGTGAACGACCTGGCCGCGCTGATGGCCAAATGCAACTGTGTCCAGGGAAGCAGCGGGCGCGGCTCCGGCATAAGGTATTTCCACACCCCTACCGGGCGGGTTCTGATTTTCGACGGGCCCCATCCGGGGAAGGAGCTTTACCGCTATCAGGTGAAAAAGGTCATCGAATTTCTCTCTGCTGTGGGCGAACTGCCGGAAGGAGGGCAAGCGCATGAATAACTGCATGGAATACCGCGGCTACCACGCCGCCATCAGCTTTGACGCGGACGACGGCATTTTTGTTGGGTCTGTGCTGGGCATTGCGGACAGCCTCAATTTCCACGGGGAGAATGTCGCGGAGCTGACCGACGCATTCCATAACTGCGTGGATGGCTATCTGGACTTCTGCCGGGAGATGGGCAAAGCGCCTGACAAGGAATATAAGGGTTCTCTCAACATCCGGCTGTCCCCCGAGGTCCACCGGCAGGCCGCCATATGCGCCGCCGGGGAGGGAAAGACCTTGAACCAGTTCATAGGCGAGGCTGTCTCCGACCGCTGCAAGGCCTATAAAAACGCGCGCCCTTCCGCATAAGGGCCAGCGTTATAGCAAAAAGCAAGGACCGGTTTGGTCCTTGCTTTTTTATGTGTTCGCCTCGGCGGTTGCCGCATAATCCGCTATAAACGCCCTTGCTTCCTCCAAAATTCGCCTGCGGGAGGCCAGCCGCAGCAGCACGGCGGGCTGGCCGCCGGCGTCCACCTTTACCCGGCCCTTCCACTCCGGCTTGGCGTAAAGGGCGCTGATACGGGCGAAGTCGAAATTGGCAAAGGAGAACTTCACCGCTCCGCCCTTCTGGGCGATATCGGTGACGCCCTGGCGGGAGGCCTCGCCGCGGAGGAGCGCCACCTGGATGAGGGTGTTGACACTGCTGGGCGGGTCGCCGAAGCGGTCCACCAGCTCGTCGGTGATGTCGTCGGCCTCCGCCTCGGTGCGGATGAGGGCCACCCGGCGGTAGACATCCATACGCTGGGCAGCGCTTTTTATATAGCTCTCCGGGATGTTTGCGTTGACGGCCAGGTCCGCGGCACACTCCGCCCGCACGGGCAGGGGCTCGCCCTTCTCCTCCAGCACGGCCTCCTCCAGGAGCTTTAAGTACATATCATAGCCCACGTCGATCATATGGCCGGACTGCTCTGCGCCCAGCAGGTTCCCCGCGCCCCGGATCTCCAGGTCCCGCATGGCGATGCGGAAGCCGGAGTTGAACTCGGCGAACTCCCGGATGGCCTCCAGGCGCTTTTCCGCGATCTCCGTGAGGACCTTGTCCTTCCGGTAAGTGAGATAGGCGCTGGCCCGTCGGGCGGAGCGGCCCACCCGGCCGCGAATTTGATGCAGCTGGGCCAGGCCCATCTTGTCCGCGTCCTCTATTATTAATGTGTTCACGTTGGGGATGTCGATGCCCGTCTCGATGATGGTGGTGCACACCAGCACCTGGGTCTGGCCCTGGGTGAC
>CANQRM010000065.1 GCA_947626265.1 uncultured Oscillospiraceae bacterium | reverse complement strand
CGAAACCGCCTTTGACCGTCTCTTTTCATTTAGAAAAGTACGATTTCATCATCCTCAAAAATTATAGCCCTCCGGGGTAAGCTCAATGGCCGTGACTGTCTCGCCAAAGCTACTGGCCCAGTCATCGAAAAAGACCAAATCCATCTCCTGCAACACTCGGTACTGGAGGTATCGCTGGATGGTGTAAAGCTCTACCATGCTGTTGGATATGGGGGTGCCGGTGGCAAAGATAGTGCCCCGGTAATCGGTAAGCTCGTCCAGATACTGTGTTTTCATGAAGAGGTCGCTGGACTTCTGGGCATCTGTCTGGGATATGCCGCCCACGTTCCGCATTTTTGAAACGACATACAGATTCTTAAAATAGTGGCTCTCGTCGATGAACAGCCTGTCAATGCCAAGCTCCTCAAAATCTACCACATTGTCCTTTCGGCTGGTATCATTGAGCCGATCCAGGCGCGTTTTTAGAGACTGCTTTGTTTTTTCCATCTGCTTGATGGTGTAGCGGGGAGTGCCATCCGCCTCCCGCGCCTCTTTTATCGCGTCCGTAACTTCTTGGATCTGCTTCATAAGGAGAAAACGCTGACGCGGCACGGACATGGGTATCTTCTCCAACTGGCTGTGGCCAATGATGACGGCATCGTAGTCGCCGGTGGCGATCCGGGCGCATATCTTCTTCCGGCGCGCCGTTTCAAAGTCCTTTTTCGTGACCACCAGAAGGTTGGCAGAGGGATAGAGCTGCAAAAACTCGGATGCCCACTGGCCGGTGATATGGTTCGGCACCACGAACAGAGACTTGGTACACAGGCCGAGCCGCTTCATCTCCATCGCGGCGGCGGCCATTTCATAGGTCTTACCCGCACCGACCTCATGGGCCAACAGGGTATTGCCTCCATAGATGACATGGGCGATGGCATTGATTTGATGGGGCCGGAGCGTGATCTCTGGGTTCATACCGGGAAACTGGAGATGGGAGCCGTCGTACTCACGGGGCCGGACAGCATTGAAAGTCTCGTTGTAAATGTGGCACAGCCTCTCACGGCGGTCGATGTCGCGCCAGACCCATTCCTGGAACTTCTGCTTGATAAGCTCCTGCCGGTCTTGGGCAATGGCCGTTTCCCTGGCGTTGAAAATGGGCTTTTTCTTGCCTGTATTGGGGTCCTCCACATAATCGAATACACGCACATCCTTCTGATTGAGCGTCTGCTCAAAGATACGGTATGCGTTCACCCGGTCTGTGCCGTAGGTGGTGCGGACCTTGATGTTGACCCGGTCGTAGGTCTTGTTGGAGATATTCCACTCACCGCTGAACTTGGAATGGGTGATTTTGATTTTTTGCCGTGCATAGTAGGATGTCCCGAACAGCTCATACATGAAATCCTCGTAGTCGGAAATGGGCACCCAGCTTGCGCCTATGCGGACGCCAATCTCCCCGGCGGACAGGTCCTGGGGCTGCACCGCCTCCAAGGCGGCCACGTTCCGGTCCAGCCGGCTTTTTTCTTCGGCTGGTAGCGCCTCCCGCATGGCCTGGGCCATGCGGAGTTTCTTGCGGACATTCCCGGACAGATACTCGTCTGCGGGCACCAGCGGATAACGGCTCAGGTCCCTTTGGGCCTCAGTAATATCCTTGGGGTCCTCGGTGCAGTTCACATCCCGAAAGATGACCCCTACCAGTTCTTCCTCCAGCGCCTCCGGCGTCATGCCGGACAGCTCAGACATATAGGCCATATCCACGCGAGCCTTCTCGGTGATGGACACGGCCAGGGCCTCCGCCGCGGTATCCACATGAGTAACTGGCTCGTGGGGCCGGATGGTCCGTTTGGTGAACATATCGGCCTTGCGCTCAAAGTTGTTCTCCTTGTCGTACACTTCAAGGGAACACAGCAGGTAGTAGCTGGAATCGTCCTCAAAAGCCAGGCGATTGCCGCGGGCGTTGAGCCGGTCGTACTTCCGCACGAAATCGTCATAGAGCCGGTTGAGCTTCTGCTGCTGCGCGGCGATCTCGCTGTCCGGGTAGTTTTCGGTCTGCATCTCAATGAGCCGGCGCACACAGTCCCGGAGGGCTATCATGCCCCGGATGCGGTTCTCTGCCGTGGCGGAGGTCCTGACCGGGCGCATGACAGAGTTCTCACGGTAGTAGATCGTGCCGTCCACGATGGTGAAGCTGAAATTGCGAACATCAGGGTCGGCAGGGATGGATTCATCCTGTTCCTCGTCCAGCTCGTCCTGCTCATAGGCGGTGATCTCCGCGTGGAGATTGGTAACGGCCTCGGCCAGCAGCTCGGACAGGTCGGCGTCCTCATAGGCTTTGCAGGCGCTGTCCATGCCAAAGCGGGTAGATTCCATGACCATGTTGCCCAGCACCATCTCCGGGTGCTGGACGAAATAGCTGTTCATGCGGATGCCGTCCTCGGTGGTATCCAGATGCACCCAATCCGGCTCAATGTCGGTGAGGCGGTCACGCTTTTGCAAGAAGATGATGTCGGACGTGACCTCCGTGCCAGCGTTGCGCTTGAAAGCGTTGTCCGGCAGCCGTATGGCACCAATAAGGTCGGCGCGCTGGGCCAGATACTTGCGGACGGCGCTGCTCTCCTTGTCCATGGTGCCCTTGCTGGATATGAACGCGATGATGCCGCCGGGCCGCACCTTGTCCAGCGCCTTGCCGAAGAAGTAGTCGTGAATGAGCCAGTGGTGCTTGTCGTACCGCCTGTCCGCCACGCGCAGGTCGCCAAAGGGCACGTTGCCGATGGCCACGTCAAAGAAGCTGTCCGGCATCTGCACCTTCTCAAAGCCGTTGACAGATATGCTGCTCAACTGATAGAGCTGCTGGGCGATGCGGCCCGATATGCTGTCGATCTCTACACCGTAGGCGTGGCTGCCGGCCATATCCTCCGGGATCATGCCGATGAAGTTGCCGACGCCGCAGGCGGGCTCCAGGATGTTGCCGCTCTGAAAACCCATCTGGGCCAGCGCCTTATACATGGCCTCGATGATGACCGGGGACGTATAAAAAGCGGTCAGGGAGCTGGCCCTGGCCGCTGTGTATTCGTCCTCGTCAAGTAGACTTTTCAGTTCCTGGTACTTGCTGTGGCGCTCATCGAAGCAATCCGCGAGGCCGCCCCAGCCCACATACCGGGATAGGACTTCCTGTTCCTCCGGCGTGGCGAGGCGTTCCTCGGCCTCGATGCGTTTCAAGGTGCGGATGGCCTTGACATTGGCGGCAAACTTCTCGCCGGGTGTGCCATAGCCCAGTTCAGGGTCTGTGATGCGGAAGTTGTGGCGCTGGCCGGCAGGTATCTCCGGGCGAAGGGTGGTGAACGTGACCCGCTCCCGCCTGGGCCGGGGCGCGGGGATGGCCTCGACCTGTTCCAAGTCCTGTGGTACGGCGGGGGCCTCGGTTTTCTTCTCTGCGGAAGTCTCCGACGTGGCCAGTTCCCGCACCTGGGGAGGCGTGGAAAATACGGGCGCGTCCTGGGTCGCGGATATTCTGGCGTCAGAGGTGGCGGCCATGTCATAGATCTGCTGCCGCACCTCGTCCGGCATATCCGTGTCATAGATGGTCACGGAGCGGTCCGGCGCGATGTGGGCCACGGTCTGATAGTCCCCGTCCACCGTCCGCAGACGGTTCCAGACGGTTAGGCCGTTGCCCATGTGACCGAACCCCAGGTCATAGGCTGGGGCGGGTTTCCCGCCCTCCGTTTCTTTTTCGGCTGGTAGCCCCGGCCCGCTGGCCGGGGCCTCTATCTCCGCTTTCTCCTCTGGCAAAGGCACGGCCATGAGTTCAGTAAAATCAAGGCGGTACAGTTCGCCGTCTATGAGTTCCTGGAGAGAGCCATACACCCGCTGGTGTACCAGCTTATTGTCCACATAGAAGTCCAGGGACCAGTCGATTAGGTTGACGCTGACCTGTATCCTGTGAGCCTCGTCCTCCGACGTGGTGTAGGCCACGCCCACATTGGAAAGATTGGAGAAGTCGCCGTCGCTCTGGAATTCCTCCTGGCAGTATTCGTTGATGAGCTTCTTGGCCAGTTCCATCGTCGGAGACAGTTCATCATCCATCTGCCGGAGGGATTCAACGGTAAGTTCTATATCGGCATAGATCTCTTCCTGGGCGTCGGCCTCATTCAAGAAAGATTCCAGAACGAGTATGAGCTGCTCAAGGCCCTCCGGCGTCCGCAGGGCCTGTCGGGTCTTTGCCATGGCGTCGTCAAAGCTGATTGCGCCAAGCGATTCCAGATAGTTGGGGCCGTCAAACTCCCCGTAGAAATGCAGTATCTCATGGGCCAGTTCTGCCTCATATTCCTCTCCATGGGACATGGGCGCAGCCTCCGGGCGTTCCTTTGGCTCACGGTGTTCCCCGAACAGGGAGAAAGTGCCGTCACGGTAGGCAGAGACATTTGCGAATACTTGCTCACGCAGGTCGTGGTCGCGGTCATCTTCGGGTGTGCTTACCCGCAGCCGGAGCATCATCTGATATATCTGCTCCACGTTGTCCGGGTCACGCAACTGTTCCGTTATGATCTTGCAAGCATTAAAGTAATCCGTCCCATCCGGGAAGGGCCGCTGAAAAACGGCGGGGGCGTGAGAAAAGAAGCCGTACACCTGCCGGGCGAGCTGCTCACGCTCATGGTTGGGTATAGCCGCCCGATCCTCATCGTCCAGAAAAGTCCCGGCGTCTATCATGGCCGTGATCCGCTTTTCTATCTTCGGCCATGTCAGCTCGACCTTGGCATAGGGAGCTGTGATGTCGCCGTGGCTGAAAGAAAGGCCCTTGGTAGTCCAGGTGGTGTCGTCAATGCCGTTATAGGAACCGCTATACTCGCCGTGGATGCCTTTCAGATACTTGCGGCGTTCATCATGGCCTGTGTGGGACAGGAAATAGGAATAGACGCCGAGACGGTAATCTGCGCTGCCTCGAAGCTGTTTATCTATTTCATCGCCGGATATGAAAAGCCGCCGCTGGGGGGCGTAGTCCTCGGCGGCGGTGAAGATGACAGGCTCCCGCTGCAGATCGGTGAGTTGTTGCAGCAGTTCATTCGGTTTGTGATAGCGAAAGCGGAGAATATTCGGGTTCTTGCCATAGGCGTCCGCAAAAACGCGCACCTCATCCACAAGGATCTGCAAAGTCTCCGGCTGTTCCAGCAAGGACTGGATAGCAGCAGTTTCTTCCGGGAATCCCAGGTGAGTGTTATAGATGCCCATGGTGACAGGGAGTAAGGTATCCCGTGAACCTTCCTCAACATCTTGGCAAAGATACCAGAGCTTGTTCGCAAGTTCACTGCGCTCAAAGCCGGGCACTTGGTCAAGCTCCCGCTGGGGCATATACCGGCCCAGGTCCAGAAGCTCCCGGATGCGCCTCGCGGCCTCGTCCCAGGTGACGACGGTAGCTCCGGGCCGCTGGGTGGTGTCGCCGGTGTCGATGCGGATGCCCTCTGGGGTATACCATATAGAATACTGTCTGCCATTCAGATAGAAGCCCGCGCCGTTGGTGCCGTAATGTGCCCGCAGGAACCGGGCGTTATCCTCCAGGGGCTTGTCCTTCATCATCCACGCACAGATGGTGAGGCGGCTGTTTTCGTGGTTTGCTCCTATGCACAGGGCCTCGTCAATGACCTGCTGGGGGAGCCGGAGGTCGGATAGAAAGGAAATCTGTACTTCATCCGCCAAAGACGATGCCGGTTCCTCGCCGCCGAAGCCGAACATGAGCATTTGCTGCTCATCCTGGTCCGGCAGCTTCTTGGAGGTGGTGTTGACGCCGTATTCCTGCCGGTCAATAATCTGTCCCACCCATTCGGCAATAAGGGTCCAGGAAAACAGGGATTGCTGTGTGGGGGAGGTATAAGACCCGGCCCACATCACAAGGCCATCATCCTGGGCCACATATCCGTACCGTTCTCCGTCTATGAGAAGTTCGGTGAAGCGGTAGGGGTATGCCTGCCGGATGTACTCGATTCTCTCGTCGATGTCAGGGTGCAGGGAAAAGAAAAGCTCTATCTGCTCTTTGGTAAAGAGAAGATCGTTGTCCCGGTTGGCCAAAAGAGCCATAATGGGCTTCTCATCCAAAAGCGCGGGGAGCTGGCTGCTCCTCGCGCTCTCGGCCACGATATTGGTTATGCGTAGATCAGTTCCTGATACACCGTCTGTTCCGCTGCGTTCTTGATGTTGTTCATCAGGCCTACCCACTTCATCTGGTCCTGGGCCTTCAGCTCCTCCGTCACGCCCTCGGCCTTCACCATCTGCTCCGTGATCTCGGC
>CANQRM010000064.1 GCA_947626265.1 uncultured Oscillospiraceae bacterium | reverse complement strand
TTCAAGGACGACGTGCGGGAGGTGGCCTCCGGCTACGAGTGCGGCATGCAGGTGGAGAAGTTCAACGACATCAAGGAACAGGATGTCATCGAGTGCTTTGTGATGGAGCAGATCAATGCCTAACCACCATATCGACCGTATCAACGACGACATCCGCCGGGTACTGGCGGAGAAGCTGCGGGACGTGAAGGACCCCCGCCTGCACCAGGGCTCCATACTCACCGTGACCCACACCGACACCACCACGGACCTGCGCCACTGCAAGGTGTACGTGAGCGTGCTGGGCGAGTTCGACGAAAAGGAACTCATGCGGGGCCTGCGCTCCGCGTCCGGGTACCTGCGGCGGGAGCTGGGCCAGAGCCTGGACCTGCGGTATACCCCGGAGCTCACGTTCCTGCTGGACGACTCCATCGCCCACGGGGCCTATATCAATATACTTATCAGTGACTTGGATATCAAACATGACGACGATGACGCTTAACGAATGCCTTGACTACTTGAATGAAAACGACGGATACCTGCTCCTGACGCATATCCGCCCGGACGGCGACACGCTTGGCAGTGCCGCCGCCCTTTGTCATATCCTGCGCCGGCTGGGAAAGGTGGCGTTTCTCTATCCAAATCCTCAGATCACCACCAACTATGACCCCTATGTGGCGCCCTATATGGCCCCGCCGGGGTATGAGCCGGTGACCCTGGTGAGTGTGGACCTGGCGTCGGAAAATCTCTTCCCTGAGGGCTTTTCCGGCGGACCCATCGGCCTTTGCATCGACCACCATCCCACCAACTCCGGGTATGCGCAAAACCTCCTCTGCATGCCGGAGAAGGCCTCCTGCGGCGAGATCGTGCTGGAACTGGCAAAGCTTGCCCTGGGCGGCGTCGACAAGACCCTGGCGGACCTTCTCTACATGGCCGTCAGCACCGACTGCGGCTGCTTTGTCTACGCCAACACCAAGCCCGACACCCACCGGGCGGCGGCGGAGCTGATGGAGGCCGGGGCGGACTATAAGGCCCTCAACAAGAAGCTATTCCGCACGTTTTCCTATTCCCGGCTCATGCTGGAGGGCATGATCTACACCGGCATGAAGCGCTTTGGTCCCGACGGGTGCATCACCGTGGCCACCGTCACCCTGGACATGATGGCCGAGAGCGAGGCCACGGAGGACGACTGCGAGGATCTGGCGTCTCTGGCCGGGCGCGTGGCGGGCAACAAGGTCTCCGTCACCATCCGGGAGCTGGAGCCGAAGCTGTGCAAGGTGAGCCTTCGCAGCGGTGAGGACTTTGACTCCGCCGCCATATGCGCCCTGCACGGCGGCGGCGGCCACAGGATGGCGGCCGGCTGCACCATCCACTCCGACCCGGACGAGACCCGTGACGTGATCGTCTGGGATATCCTGGAGGCCATGTGATGGACGGGCTGCTCCTTGTGGACAAGCCCATGGACTGGACCAGCATGGACGTGTGCGCCCATCTCAGGAATGTCCTGCATGAAAAGCACGTGGGCCACACCGGGACCCTGGACCCCAACGCCACCGGCCTTTTGGTGGTGCTGGCGGGGAAGGGCACGAAGCTGGCCAAATATGCGGAGAACGACGAAAAGGAATACACAGCCCGCATGCGCCTCGGCACCGTCACCGACACCCAGGACATCTGGGGCACGGTGCTGCGGCAGGAGACCGTGGATGTGAGCCGGGAGGCCATAGAAACTGTTCTGGACCGCTTCCGCGGGCCCATATTGCAGACGCCGCCCATGTACTCCGCCATCAAGCACCGGGGCAAGAAACTCTATGAGATCGCCCGGCGGGGCGGGGAGGTGAAGCGCGAGCCCCGGCCCATCACCATCTACCGCCTGGAGCTGACGGACCGGGACGAAGCGGGGGACTGGGGCCTTCAGATCGAGTGCTCCAAGGGCACATACATCCGCACCCTCTGTGCCGACATCGGCGAGGCCCTGGGCTGCGGCGGGTGCATGAGCGCCCTGCGGCGGACCCGCGCCGGTAAATTCACCATCTCCCAGGCCCACACCCTGGAGGAGATACGCTCTGACCCGGAGGGCTGCGTGCTCCCGCTGGACCTCATCCAACAGGAGGTGCAGGGCACATGACCGAAAAAAAGCGCGTCGTGGCCCTGGGCTTTTTTGATGGGGTACATCTGGGCCATCAGGCGCTGATGAAGACCGCACGGGAACGGGCCGCGGCTCTGAACGCGGAGCCCGCTGTCATCACCTTTGACGCCCATCCCGACGCCGTTGTGTTCGGCACGGAGGTGCCCCTTTTGAGCACCAACGCCGGGCGCCTGGAGCTCATCCGCCGGGTGGCGGGTATAGAGGACGTTATAGTCCTTCATTTTGATAAGAGCTTTATGCAAACGCCCTGGGAAGACTTTATTCGCTCTCTCGTGGAGGATATGGGCGCTGTTCACTTGGTGATGGGCCACGATTTCTCCTGCGGCTGGCGGGGGGAGGGCCGGGCCGCCCGCATCGCCGCCTGGTGCGGCGAGCACGGCATAGGCTGCGACGTGGTGCCGCCGGTATTGCTGGACGGCGTAGTGGTAAGCTCTACCTATATCCGCAGGCTCGTAACGGCGGGGGACATGGAGGAGGCCGCCCGGTTTTTGGGCCACGCCTATTCAGTGTCCGATACAGTCGTTCACGGCTACCAGCGTGGCCGGCGCATGGGCATCCCCACCATCAACTTTCCCATCCCGGCGGGGGTCATCGTGCCCCGGCTGGGGGTGTACGCCGCCAGGGCATGGCTGCCCGCGGGCCCCGTGCCAGCCGTCACCAACGTGGGCGTACGGCCCACCTTCCGGGACGACGGCCACGTGACGGTGGAGACCAATCTGCTGGACTTTGAGGGCGAGCTCTACGGCGCGGACGTGCGCATCGACCTGCTGGCCTTTTTGCGGGACGAGGAGCGCTTCCCCTCCCAGGAGGCCCTGGCGGCGCAGATACATGCCGACATCGGCTCTGCCCGCCGGTATTTTGCAAAGGAGGGGACGGCGCCGTGAGGATATTGGGCATCGACCCCGGCGTGGGCACGGTGGGCTTCGGCGTCATCGACGCGGACAAGGGCAAAAATAACTACGTAGCCTGCGGGGCCATCACCACGCCCCCCAACACGCCCCTGTCGCCACGCCTGGACATGATCTACAACGATCTCAACGAGCTCATCGTCACCTTCGCTCCCGACGCCATATCCGTGGAGGAGCTGTTCTTCTCCAAGAACATCACCACCGGTATCGCCGTGGCCCATGGGCGGGGCGTCATATTATTGAGCTGCTACCGCAGCGGCGTGCCCGTGTTCGAGTACACGCCCATGCAGGTGAAGCAGGCGGTGGTGGGCTACGGCAACGCCAAAAAGAATCAGGTCATTTACATGGTCCAGCGGCTTTTGAACATGAAATCGCCGCCCAAGCCCGACGACGCGGCGGACGCCCTGGCCCTGGCCATATGCCACGCCAGGAGCATGACCAGCAAGCTCACAGCAAAAGGAGGGGAGGACCCATGTTCCACCATCTGAACGGTTCCGTCACCGACCTGGAGCCGGGCCTCGCCGTCATCGAGTGCGGCGGCGTGGGCTTTGCGGTGAACACCACCGCCTACACCCTGGGCCAGCTCCACCGGGGCGAGAGCGCCAGGCTCTATATCTGCGAGCAGGTCCGGGAGGACGCCTTCGACCTCTATGGCTTCGCCACAGCGGGGGAGCGTCGTTGCTTTGAGATGCTGATCTCCGTGTCCGGCGTGGGGCCCAAGGTCGCGATAGCCATCCTTTCCTCCAACACACCAGAGCGTGTATGCGCCGCCATCATGTCCGACGATGAGCGCGTGCTGACCTCCGCCCCCGGCGTGGGAAAGCGTCTGGCCCAGCGGATCATACTGGAGCTGAAGGACAAGATACAAAAGCAGTCCGGCGGACTGGCGCCCACGGATATGGGCGTCGCCATGCCCGCCGCTTCCGGCGGGGAACAGACGAAGCTCTCCGACCTCATGAGCGCGCTCACCGTGCTGGGCTACAGCCGGGCGGAATGCGCCGCGGCCGTCAAGGGCCTGGACCTGGATACAATGAGTTTGGAGGACGCCATACGGGCCGCCCTGCGCGGCATGATGAAGTGAGGGAGGCAGCCCTGTGAGCATCAACTTTTCTGACGAGGGTCCCGAACAGATCCTCACCACCGCCGCCTTCCAGCCGGAGGACGCCACGGAGGCGTCCCTGCGGCCCAAGCGCCTGGAGGACTATACCGGCCAGGAGAAGGCCAAGGAGAACCTGGCCGTGTTCATCCAGGCGGCCAAGCTCAGAAACGAGCCCCTGGACCATGTGCTGCTCCACGGCCCCCCGGGATTGGGCAAGACCACACTGGCCGGGGTCATCGCCAACGAGATGGGCGTCAATATGCGCATCACCTCCGGCCCGGCCATCGAAAAGCCCGGCGATCTGGTGGCGCTCTTAACGAACCTGCAGGAAAACGACATACTTTTCCTGGACGAGATCCATCGGCTGAACCGCTCCGTGGAGGAGATACTCTATCCCGCCATGGAGGATTACGCTATCGACATCATCCTGGGGAAGGGCCCCTCGGCCAACTCCATCCGTCTGGACCTGCCCCATTTCACCCTCATCGGCGCCACCACCCGGTCGGGGCAGCTCTCCGCGCCGCTGCGGGATAGGTTCGGCGTGGTGCTCAGGCTGGAGCTCTACTCCACAGAGGACCTGCGGCGCATCGTAGAGAGGAGCGCCGGCATCCTGGGCGTGGCCATCGAGCCGGACGGAGCTATAGAGATCGCCTCCCGCAGCCGGGGCACGCCCCGTATCGCGAACCGCATGCTCCGGCGCGTCCGGGACTTCGCCCAGGTGAAAGGGGAGGGGATCATCACCAAGGCCATCGCCAACGAGGCGCTTCTGCGTCTGGAGGTGGACCAGGCCGGCCTCGACAACGTGGACAGGCGCATGCTGCGCAGCATCATCGAGCTCTATAACGGCGGGCCGGTGGGCCTGGAGGCCCTGGCCGCCACCATCAACGAAGAGGCGGTGACGCTGGAGGACGTGTATGAGCCCTTCCTCCTGCAGCAGGGCTTTCTGACCCGTACCCTCCGGGGCCGGTGTGTCACCCAGAAGGCGTATGAGCACCTGGGCATCGAGTATTTGGGCCAGCAGAAGCTGGAAATATAAGGAATTTGTGGTATTTTTTGCAGGAAATAGCCAAATTTTGGTGGATTTCCATCGAAAATAGCGACAAATTTTGTAAAAAATGCTTGACTTCTTCGGCGAACGATATATAATCATTGGTGTATTATTATAACTATACAACCAAATCGGACGAAGAATTGCAGTCACTGGCGAAAGCGCGGGTGGCCGGGGCGGAGGAAGCCTTGGCAGAGCGATATGCCCGCGTTGTGCGCATGTGCGCCCGGCCTTATTTCCTGGCCGGCGGCGACAGCGAGGACCTGATCCAGGAGGGTATGCTCGGTCTGCTGTCCGCCATAAGGGAATACGACGAGGCGAAGGGCGCCACCTTCAAGACCTACGCAGAGACTTGTATCCACAACCGTATCCGTTCCGCAGTCCGCAGCGCCAACCGCATGAAAAACGCGCCGCTCAACGACGGCGTATCCCTGGAAGATGTCCTCTCAGATGAATCCCAGTCCCTAGGCACTAACTTTTACGCGCGCAGTCCCGAGGAGCAGGTTCTGGCCAGAGAGACCGAAAACGAGTTCATTTCCGCCTATTCACGGTGTTTGTCAAAACTGGAAGCGAATATTCTCCGCCTGTATCTGGACGGCCTTTCCTATGAGGAGATGGCCGCGGCGTCGGGCAGGGATGTAAAAGCCGTGGATAATGCCGTTCAGCGCATCCGGCGCAAACTGGCAAAGCTGCCCTCCGGCGATAACAGCGAAAGCTGATCGCAATATACTGCCCGTCTGGGAAAACTTTTAAAGAGAGGAACCACAATGTACGAAGACAAGACCCTTATCTGCAAGGAATGCGGCCAGGAGTTCGTGTTCACTGCCGGTGAGCAGGAGTTCTATGCTGAGCGCGGCTTCCAGAATGAGCCCCAGCGCTGCAAGGCCTGCCGTGACGCCCGCAAGGCCGCTGCCCGCGGTCCCCGGGAGTACTTCACCGCGACTTGCGCCGCCTGCGGCGGCGAGGCCCGCGTCCCCTTCGAGCCGAAGAGCGACCGCCCCGTCTATTGCAGCGAGTGCTTCGCGAAGATGCGCGCCGGCGAACTGTAATCCGTTTGCTGACAAAAATGGAGGGAGCGTTCACCGCTCCCTCTATTTTTTATTTTCTGTATTGAATTATCCCGTCCCGCGGGATATAATATGACAAGAAACGATCAATTGGAGGTAACGCACATGTACCAGATCACGAAGGATACCATCGTTTACGATATCATGGTCAACGCCCCCGTCACCCAGCCCCTGTTCCAGCGCATCGGCATGCACTGCCTGGGCTGCGCCTTCGCCACCGGCGAGAGCGTGGAGCAGGCCTGCCGGGCCCACGG
>CANQRM010000063.1 GCA_947626265.1 uncultured Oscillospiraceae bacterium | reverse complement strand
AATCCGCCGCTATTGCCTGCTGAACTTACTCGCCAGAGACTGCAAATTAATTTTGCGCATAATCCTTGACATTACCTAGCGGAGCAGCACCTTGGCGGATGGCTCACACTGGTTATTCTCATAGCGGTTGACGCCGGATTGCCGCAGGCCCAGGATAGGGGCCAGCTTGTTCTGAGACACGTTGATGGACAGCCGCAGCGCCCGCAGCCGTTCTGCCATGATCTGCATGATGGACCCTCCCTTGTTGGTTTTCTATATCATAGCATATCGCGGCACATAAATCAACGTCTAGTTTGCATAACATAGAGTTTTACTTAGCATACCGCTTTAATTTCGTTAAGCAACGGAGAAAACTTCGTCAACTCTTGGCCGGTTATATATTCCTGTATGCACTGAACATCAATTGTTTCAGCACTCACACCGCAAAGACGTGAAATGCAATTTGAATATTCGTGGTGATCCGTTTCATTTTCTCTGATAACATTAAAGTCTATCCGATATTTTGATTGCAGAAAATCCTGTACTTCACGAGAACAAAATACTTCTTTCTCAGGCGCTAAATCAGATGGATACGAGAAAACTTGTTCACTTCTACAAGCCGTTTCTTTTTCATCGCGGATTCCTATCGTCTTCACTCCCTTGTGTTTTCGTGTATAGCGTACAGCCTGTAGCACATCTCCTTTTCCGCCTACTGACGCAATAGAAACCGCATTAAATAATTCTGGCGCAAATTTCCGAATAATCTCCAATAGCAGCTTCTTTGAAAACTCATCTTCTACATACACCAGCAGTGTCTTTTGATGTCCAGCAGATAACTCAGCTATGATGTCTGCAATGGTTGGATCATTATCTACCATAGTTTCATGCGCAGACCGAACAACCTTTTTTCTTGCTTCTATAGGCATTACGTCAGTAATAGTAGGAGAATGTGTAGTCACAATAACTTGATGATGTTTCCTCTTACATACTTGTAAAAAATAGACCGCCAAATTATGCTGAGCATCCTGATGTAATGCTGTTTCTGGCTCCTCAATAACAATCAAACTTCTCTCGGGAGCATTTTCTATGGCATCAATCATCCGGATTAGTCTGGCTTCCCCGCACCCCATATGATTTTCTGAGTAGGTCGCACCAAACCGAGTGGCGAACCCCATTTCCGCCTCTTTTGCTTGGTTTATAATCGTTGCCACTTCAACGGTGTTATAAGGCGACCCTAAAATTTCTGCTGCCTGCTTCAGGCTGTTCTCGGTAAAACCGCGTTTATTAATAATACTTGTTTTAGGATCTAAATATATTCTATCTCCCATTTCATGGTGGGGTACGAAAAAGCCCATGCCGAAATATATGCATTTTCTGTCAGGACGATTTCTATATCCGCCCCAATCTGAATTTACTTTATGAATTACATTCTCTTTTGCACGACATGCTACATCACCCATTGTGAAAAGAGAGAGTTGTTCGATACCCCTTGCATTTGGGTCAATTGCATATGAATAGCGAAGATATGCATCTTGCGTATATGGCTCTGGATCAAGATTTGATTTAATAAAGAAATTGCCCAAACTATAATAATCTTTGGCATTATGTAGCAATGCACCGGGTTGTTTATAACGATAGCAACAGAGAGCTAATTGTGCAAGGGTGCTTTTTCCTGAACCGTTCTTCCCAATAATGACAGTAACAGGAAAATCGAAATTAACCAAAGCTGACATACCTCTTATCCCATGAACATCCATAGATAATAAGACGTCACCAAAATTGGCATACCGATTTTCAGGTCGATACATACTTCTAATGTCTTTTATCAACTGCTCTGTTCTCTTCATTGACATTCCCCGGCATTATGTAGATATTTTCTTTAGAGGATAATCTAGAATGCAAAACTGCTTGAAGCCTATATTCGCTTCTTTTCCAGCGTCCGCAGATAGTCTTTCCGGAAGGCCCGGACGCTGCCGAAGAACTCCTGTTCGGATTTTGTGAACGACGCGCTATCGGCCTTCTCCGCCAGCAGCTCCATCGTGCAAATCAGGTCAGCGGACTGGAACAGCTTGTAATCGACGGGGCGCACCTTGCGAAATTCTACATGGGTGTACAGCGTATTGAAGACCGACGTGATGATCTTCGTCAGCTCGATCTGCCCGTTATCGTAGTAGACGATCACCCGGTCAAAGCTGTTCCAATATGTCTCATGCTGGCGTAGCGTCTCGGCGATCTTTTTGGAAAGCTGCGCTGTCATTGAGATCACGTCGGGGCAATCCCGTTTCTTGACCTTGATGCAGGCGTATCGAATGTCCAGTCTGCGGGTGAAGTGGAAGAGCGCGTTGAAAAGCCGCTTGCGATCCTCTGTCAAATCGTTCGCATAGACGGCCTCCCGCCGGATGAGCGGCCCGGTATGTACGGCGTGCTGCGGGTAGCCCAAGTTCTGCAAGCGTTCGTTGAAGCGGGCGATGTCCCCAGAGATGTCGGCTGCCTGATCGTGGAGCACCATGGAGACGATGTAGTATGGCGAGTGGGCCTCATAGGGGCCAAAATCGCCCGACTCGTCGATGAATACGCTCAGCACTTTCTCTGGCATGGTGCGTCCTCTCAATCTCTATCTAAAGAAAGTGGCGGGGAATTTCCCCGCCATTCGGTGGACCAGGGTCTTTCGACCAGCCCAGTCAGTGGACTCCACTGACTTATTCTATGTGTATTATAGCGGATGATTCGCAGTTTGTCAAATAAGTTAACACCATTAGAGCCACCATTATAATGAACAATCTACCAAGGACAGGAAAAACCACTGTTCTGTAGCAATTGTTTTACGCAATGCTTGGCTCTTTCATCTGTTGCAAAACCTATCGCGTCTGTCGCATATATAAAGTTTAATAGCCACTGTAATCTAGCTCGAATAGCTTCAGTTCCTAAATTACGGAAATCCGTTCCTGTATCGGCGCGTGTCACAGTTACATTTGTAAGAGGCGACCACTGATTGATAAGATCATGATACTCAGCTAAATATTGTTGCAATACGTTCCACATATGTTGCTTGTCATTTGAACCGATAGCTTCCTTTAGTGTTCTGACACGATTCTCAACCTTTGAAAAAGCCTCAAGTATCTCACGGAGGAGCTTGACTGAATCGATTGCTCCTTCTTGTGATGGAAAGCTATTTTGGTTTTGATACTGTAAATATTCAAACATGGCAACTTCAATTCAGTTCTTCATCAGAACAGTGTTTAGATGGATTTCCCTTGCTTACATCGCCAAAAGACTGTACCAGCAACAGTCATTAATCGTCAAGTCCCTGGAAAAACTCATCATAGGTGCAGCTGTAGATTTTCCGCAGCTCTATGATGACACTGGCGCGGATGTTCAGCTCGCCGCGCTCATACTTTTCGTATGTGGTCCGGCCAATGTCGCACCCCCGGCGCTGGAGCTCAGCGCAGAGCTTTTCTTGCGAGAAGCCGCTGTTTTTGCGAAGCCGCCGCAGATTGTCGCCCATGCAACGGTCACGTCTAATCTTTTGCTCCATAAATCTTACCTCAGTTCTGACCAATATTGGTTGCAACTGAGGTTATTCTATGGTATATTGGCGTTGGATATTGACCGCGATACTGGTCAATCCCGTTTTTAAGAAATCGAGCTTGGAGATGAGCGCAGATGAAGGTGGCGGTCATTGGCTCAAGAGGACTGACAGTAGATGACCTAAATGACTATCTGCCGGAGGACGTGACAGAGATCGTGTCTGGCGGAGCACGAGGCATCGACACCTGTTCCAGACAGTATGCGTTGTCAGCCAAAATCAAATTGACAGAGTTCCGTCCAGATTACGAAAGATACGGCAGGGCTGCCCCGCTGAAGCGAAATGACCAAATCGTTGACTATGCTGATCACGTTGTCGCTATCTGGGATGGCACGTCCAGAGGAACGAAGTACACCATTGACCGCTGCCAAAGATACGGAAAGCCGCTAACAGTTTTCACTTTGAAAGGAGTGCCAAACGATGAAAAACCTAATCTCCTGTGAGCTCAATATGGACACTGGCTGTGTGGAGCTGCGATACGCAGACGGCAGCATGATCGCCATCGACTGCACCGCCGTGGAACGCGAGGTCGCAGATGACATGCACCAGCGATCCGAGCTGGACTACCTCATCTACAACGACCCACTCAGCTACGCCGAGCTCGTTCTGAACGGCGACCCGGAGCGGTATCTGAAGGCAGTCACAAAGTACGACCCGCTGGACTAATGCCAGCGGGTCGTAGTCTTTCCTCTATCTTTTCCGTTTTCCTTTTCCATGCGTCATGGGTGAATTGCTCCGGCCGCGCTGGTTGTAGGGGCTTTTCAGGAGCTTGGACCTTTTCAATATCCCGATGAGCGTCACAAACTCCTCTTTTGTCAGGCCGTCATAGTCGATCCCAAGCTGGGCGAGGAACACACGGGCCTTCTTCTCGTTCTCGCTGCCCTCGTAGTTCATGGCCTCCTGCAGCTGCTTCTGGGCGTCTGCCGCCGGGGAATCCATGTCCGCCGTAGTCGTGTCCTTCTTGTGCCTCTCCCGGATGTCCATCAATATCGCGCCCATATCGCCGGCAGCGATATGGCTGAAGTATTCGTCCTCTTTCACTTGGGTCACTTCCAGCGTCCGCACATACAGGTCATTCTCGCCTGGGTTGTACTTCTGAATGACCTGCTCTCGCGCCGCCGCCAGCATGGTGTTCATATCGTTGACGCGCATGTCCGCGATACGGTCCACATAGATCTCTGCGTCCACCAGGAACCGCTGGAACCCCTCGTGTGTTACCATCTCGCAAAGCAGCCGGTTATTGAGCTGGCCGCTTTTTAACACGTCGATCATCCCATCACTCAAATGCAGTTCGTGCAGAGCTGTGTTTGGGTGATTTTTTGTTTCCGTCAGGCCCATCAAATAGTCTGTGGACACCCCGTAGAACTTTGCCAGCTCTGCGATGGCAAAGGGGCTTATATCCTTGTAATCATCGGATTCATACTTGCCCAGGGCCGACTTGGAAAGCCCCGTCTCCTCGGCCAGCTGCTCCAGCGTCAGGTGCCGCTCCACGCGCAGGTCCTTCAGCCGCTCCTGAGTAGACAACTTTGCATACATGGCGATTCCCCCTTTTCTGGAGCTATTATAACACATTTCCACGTTCGTGGAAATTTTCGCTTTTCGGGCGGATTTCCATCCTTTGAGACATACGGGAGAGGGCGCGTTTTTTCGCTAGAATGGTCATGTCGCAAGACGATGCAGCTTGAAAACCACATGACCGTCTGAAAGGGATACGTTCTCTGGGGAAGTCATCGCCATGATATGAGCGGGCCAAAGAGACAAAACGCCGGGGTGAGAGTCCCGGGCAGGAACGGCTTTCAGACAGAGCGGCGAAACAGACCATTTGCAAAGCGGCGAAAAACATTATCCCATTGAGCCCTTATCCCTATGAAACAGCGTCACGCGGACCGGCGAACCGGAGCCGCCGATCCGCGTGCTTTTGCGCGATCCCACGCAAAAGCACGCATAACTATGAAAACGAAAAATGTCCCGTTGACCAGGGCATCACAGGAGAGGAGCGCCAGACAAGAGGCACTCTTTCAAAAATCACGCTCTGAGGCGAAGTGGCCTTGCCGATTCGCAGACCACGTTCGCCGCGGGGATAACAGAAATATTGGAGGCAACAATGAATATCAGAAACGAGATCAAATCATACATCGTCCGGGAGGGATTCACCATGTCGGAGCTTATTGAAAAGATGGCCGAACAATACGGCTGGAGCGGCAACGTCCCCAATTTCTCCGGCAAGCTCCAGCGCGGCTCTCTGCGATATGGCGAGGCCGTGGAGCTGGCCGACGCGCTGGGCTACGACTTGGTTTGGCGCAAGCGAGGGAAGGAAGGTTGATGATCCAATAGCGAACTACGGTTATATCCGCGTGAGCACCCGGGAGCAGAACGAGGACCGGCAGCTTATCGCGCTGCATGAACTGAACATCCCGGAGAAAAACATCTATATGGACAAGCAGTCCGGCAAGGACTTTGAGCGGCCCCAATATAAGCGCCTGGTGCGGCGCATGAAGCGGGACGACCTGCTCTACATCAAGAGCATCGACCGCCTGGGGCGCAACTACGGGGAGATATTGGAGCAGTGGCGCATCCTCACGAAAGAGAAGGGCATCGACATCGTGGTGCTGGACATGCCCCTGCTGGACACCCGCCGAGGCAAGGACCTGATGGGGACCTTCCTCTCCGACATCGTTTTGCAGGTGCTCTCCTTTGTGGCGGAGAACGAGCGGACCAACATCCGCCAGCGGCAAGCGGAGGGCATCGCGGCGGCCAAGGCCCGGGGCGTGCAATTCGGACGGCCGCCGGCGCCCCTGCCAGAGAACTTTCACGCAATCCACCAGCGCTGGCGGAGCAAAAAAATGACACTCCGCGAGGCTGCGATGGCCTGCGGAATGCCGGTGGGGACTTTTTACTCGAAAGCGAGGCGGTTTGAAAAGGTGGATTAAATAAACCGCGCGATAATTTGCAATGGTGTACTTT
>CANQRM010000062.1 GCA_947626265.1 uncultured Oscillospiraceae bacterium | reverse complement strand
TACAACAAGGAGATCCCCAACGAGGAGATCGACATGGACTTCATGAACCTGAACCAGGCCGCCCACGGCGACCGGGAACACGGCTTCATCGCGGCCCGGCTCCGCATGCCCCGGAAGGTCATCGCGGGCTACTGGAAGGACGAGAAGGTTTTGGCCCGCATCGGCAGCTGGATGAAGGCGGCCGTAGGCGCGGCGGTGAGCCGGGGCATGAAGGTCATGCGCTTCGGGGACAATATGCGCGAGGTGGCCGTCACCGAGGGCGACAAGGTGGAGGTCCAGACGAAGCTGGGCTGGCAGGTGAACACCTGGGCCGTGGGCGACCTGGTGAAGGAGATGAACGCCGTCACCGAGGACGAGATCGACGCGCTCATGAAGGTCTATGAGGCCAGCTACGACATCGCCACCGATAACACCGCCGCCATCCGCTACCAGGCCCGGGAGGAGATCGCCATCAAAAAGATGATGGACGCGGAAGGCTGCAAGGCCTTCGCCAACACCTTCCAGGACCTGTACGGCATGGAGCAGCTGCCCGGCCTGGCCAGCCAGCACCTGATGGCCCAGGGCTACGGCTACGGCGGCGAGGGCGACTGGAAGGTATCCGCCATGACCGCCATCATGAAGGCCATGGGCGAGAACGGCAACGGCGCCTCCGCCTTCATGGAGGACTACACCTACCACCTTGTGGAGGGCCAGGAGTATTCCCTGGGCGCCCACATGCTGGAGGTCTGCCCCTCTCTCGCGGCGGGCAAGCCCCGCATCGAGACCCACCACCTGGGCATCGGCATGAATGAGAAGGACCCCGCCCGGCTGGTATTCGAGGGCAAGGCGGGCAAGGCCATCGTGGCGAGCCTCATCGACATGGGCGGGCGGCTTCGCCTCATCGTCCAGGACATCGAGGCGGTGAAGCCCATCATGCCCATGCCCAACCTGCCTGTGGCGCGGGTCATGTGGCGGGCGGAGCCGTCCCTCACCACCGGCGTGGAGTGCTGGATCACCGCCGGCGGCGCCCATCACACGGTGCTTTCCTACGACGTGACCGCGGAGCAGATGAAGGACTGGGCCAACATCATGGGCATCGAGTTCGTCCACATCGGCAGGGACACCACCGTGGAGGGGCTGGAAAAGGAGCTCTTCTGGAACGACATCGCCTGGAAATTGAAGGCGATCTGAGGTATAATGCCATGCTGGAAGAACTGAAAAAAATCGTTTGTGACGCAAACCTGCTGCTGCCCAAGCATAATCTGGTGACCTTCACCTGGGGCAACGTGTCCGGCATCGACCGGGAAAAGGGCCTGGTGGTCATCAAGCCCTCCGGCGTGGAGTACGACGACATGAAGCCCGAGGACATGGTGGTCGTGGACATGGAGGGCAAGCGCGTAGAGGGCCGCTACAAGCCCTCCAGCGACACCCCCACCCATGTGGCGCTCTACAACGCCTTCCCCACCCTGGGCGGCGTCATCCACACCCACAGCCGCTGGGCCACTTCCTTTGCCCAGGCCGGCCGGGGCATCCCCCCCTACGGCACCACCCACGGGGACTACTTCTACGGGGAGATACCCTGCACCCGGAAGATGACCCCCGAGGAGATCGGCAACGGCAAATACGAGCTGGAGACGGGCAACGTCATCATTGAGACGCTGAAGACCCGCCATATCGACCCGGACCAGATCCCCGCCGCCCTGGTATACAGCCACGGGCCCTTCGCCTGGGGCACGGACCCCATGAACGCGGTGCACAACGCCGTGGTCCTGGAGGAGGTGGCCTTCATGGCCCTGCACGCCCTGGCCCTGGAGCCGGGCCTGCCTCCCATGCAGCAGGAGCTTCTGGACAAACACTATCTGCGCAAGCACGGCCCCGGCGCCTATTACGGCCAGGGCTGATAAGCGCGGAAACGAGGTAACGCATTATGACTGACAAGGAAAAGAAAGAGCTGGCCATCGCGGCCTGCAAGGTGCGCATGGGCGTCATTGAGGGCACCCACGCCGCCCATGCCGGCCACCCCGGCGGCAGTCTCTCCGCCGCGGACATGTTCACCTATCTCTATTTCAGGGAGCTGAACATCGACCCGGCCCAGCCCAAAATGGAGAACCGGGACCGGTTTGTCCTCTCCAAGGGCCACACCGCCCCCGGCCTTTACGCCACGCTGGCGCTGCGGGGCTTCTTCCCCTGGGAAGACCTGAAGGGCCTGCGGCAGATCGGCTGCCACCTCCAGGGTCACCCCAATATGGACATGACCCCCGGCGTGGACATGTCCACCGGCTCTCTGGGCCAGGGCGTCTCCGCCGCGGCGGGCATGGCGCTGGCCGCCAAGTTCCAGGGCAGGCCCGTCCGGGTCTACACCCTGCTGGGCGACGGCGAGATCGAGGAGGGCGAGGTCTGGGAGGCCATGATGTTCTCCCATCACCACAAGCTTGATAACCTGTGCGTGATCGTGGACAACAACGGCCTGCAGATAGACGGCCCCATCGACAAGGTCATGAGCCCCTATCCCATCACGGATAAGCTGGCCGCCTTTGGCCTGCACGTTATTGAGATCAACGGCCACGACTTCGGCCAGATGGAGGCGGCTTTCGCCGAGGCCCGGGCCACGAAGGGCGTGCCCACGGCCATCGTCATGAAGACCACCAAGGGCAAGGACGTGTCCTTCATGGAAAACCAGGTGGGCTGGCACGGCAAGGCCCCCAACGACGAGGAATACAAGATCGCCATGGACGACCTGAACGCCGTCCTGGCCGGACTGGAGGGCGGCAAAAATGAGTGATGTGAAGAAAATGGCCACCCGGGACGGGTACGGCAACGCCCTCAAGGAGCTGGGCGGGGTACACGACGACGTGATCGTGTTCGACGCGGACCTTTCCAACGCCACCAAGACCAACGTCTTCCAGAAGGCCTACCCCGAGCGCCACTTCAACTGCGGCATCGCCGAGGGCAACATGATGGCGGTGGCGGCGGGCGCGGCGGCCATGGGCCTGGTGCCCTATGCCTCCAGCTTCGCCATGTTCGCCTCCGGCCGGGCCTTCGAGCAGGTCCGCAACTCCATCGGCTACACCCACCTGAACGTGAAGATCGGCGCCACCCACGGCGGCATCTCCGTGGGCGAGGACGGCGCGAGCCACCAGTGCTGCGAGGACTTTGCCCTCATGCGCTCCATCCCCGGCATGGTGGTCATGAGCCCCGCCGACGCGGTGGAGGCCCGGGCCATGGTATTCGCGGCCTACGACTACAAGGGTCCCGTCTACATGCGCTTCGGCCGGGCGCCGGTGCCCATCATCCACGATGAGGAGACCTTTAAGTTCACCATCGGCAAGGGCGAGACCCTGGCCGACGGCACGGACGTGGCTATCATCGCCAACGGCCTGTGCGTGGCCGAGGCTCTGGGGGCCCGCGACATCCTGGCCCAGGAGGGCATCTCCGCCCGGGTCATCAACATGGCCACGGTGAAGCCCCTGGATACGGAGCTGGTGCTGAAAGCCGCCCGGGAGTGCAAAAAGATCGTCACCTGCGAGGAGCACAACATCATCGGCGGCCTGGGCGAGGCAGTCTGCGCCGTCATCGCCGAGGCAGGCGTTCCCTGCCCGGTGAAGCGGGTGGGCGTTCGGGACGTGTTCGGCCACTCCGGCCCCTTCGGCCCCCTGCTGGAGGAGTTTGGCCTCACCGCGCCGCACATCGCCGACGCCTGCAAGTGACCACCCAAGGCAACCAAAGACGGCCCCCTTTTGGGGGCCGTCTTCCTGTTTTTTGGGGCATTACGTGAAAATCAGGTTCGATTTCGTGAAAGTCACGACAGGATTCTTGCGGGCGGCAGGGCTGGGTGCTATTATATCAGTATGCTTATTCTGGATAAGGAGGCATATCCATGAAACGCATCTTTACCCTTCTGCTGGCCATGGTCATGGTCCTGAGCCTGGCCGCGCCCGCCCTGGCGGCGGAGGACGTCTTTGAAGCGCCCGACACGGAAGAGGCCGCCGCGCCCGAGGCGCCGGAGGCCCTCATAGAGGAAGAGGCCCCTGTGGAGGAGGCGCCTGCGGTCGCGCCCGACCTGCCCCAGGCCGCGGCGGCGGAGCCCGGGGATACGGCGCCTGAGGATACGCAGGACCAGCCCCAGACCGGCAAGCTCACCGTCCTGGGCGAGCTCGATGGGCTCTGGTACATCTCTGTGTTACATACCACAGGCGACGAGATATACTACACAGCAGACTACGAGGATATCACCCTCCAGGACGGCGATGAAGTATATGTGATCATGGACTACCGCTATACTGTCCGGTGGGATCAGGATACGCAGCCCGAAGGACACTACGGCGTACTGATCGACGATATGCCAGGCGGCATACATGCCGGGGATGTGGCCTGCGAAGTGATCTTCGCCGTCCATTTCGACGACGACGAAGACCGCGACGGGACCATCACCATCGTAGAGAACCCGGACGTCCCCCAGACCATCCCCGTGACCTGGACGGCCCCGGAGGGCGTCACTGTGAAGACGAACGATTTCGCCCTTCTCCTTCCCAATTACAGGGGCAAGTTCGTCTGCGACAGCGGCTATGTGCCCCTGTTCACCGGCGTGAGGTCCCTATCCTCCCATGAGCTGGAGGACGGCCGCTTTGAGACCTACTTCGGGCCCAAAAGCGACGCCGAGAGCATCCACGTGGACGTGAAGAAAGCCACGGGTGAGCTTCACGTCACCGGCCTTACGGACAAAATGGTACAGGCTTTCGCGAGCGATCCTGACAGCCAGGCCATAGCCCTCGTCAGGGAAGGTCTGGTGGGCGGTATGACTCTGGCCGTGGCCGTGGAGGCGGGCTGCTCCGTCAAGGCGGACATTGAACCCTCCTATGAGCACTATGTGGGCGACGCAGGCGTCAACCTTCACATCTATAGCTTTGAAGTCCCCGAGACCGGCGATTTCAACATAGAGGTCGTGAAGACCCCGCTCCCCGTGGACGTTCCCGCGTCCGGCACCGGCTGGGCCTGTGACGGGGCCACCGGCGACTATTACTACTTCGTAAACGGCGAGCAGAAGTTCGACTACTGGGTCTCTTCCCAGCGGGGCCTCTGGTACTATGTGGGCCAGGACGGCAAACTGGCCACCGGCTTCCAGTACGTGCATAACAGCAACGGCACCGGCTGGTACATGTTCCAGACCGACAATAAAGACGGCTGCATCGGCCGCATGCTCACCGGCTGGCAGTGGACTTATTCCGACGCGGGCATGGGCTGGTTCAACACCGCCCACGGCGGCGTCAACGGCCAGTGCACTTGGACCGAGAACTGGGGCGCCTACAACGCTGCCTCCGGCATGTGGGCCGACGGCATAGTCCACTGATCCAACGGCTGACGGACATACAAACGCTTTACAGAAACTCAAAGGACCGACCCCTTGGGGTCGGTCCTTCCTATATGACAGTTTTTTCAGCCGATGGGCTCAAAGTCCTCCGCCCCGTGCTTGCACAGGGGGCAGACGAAGTCCGCCGGCAGCTCGTCGCCCTCGTAGACATAGCCGCATATCTTGCACACGAAGCCCTTCTTCTGCTCCAGCACCGGGGGCTTGGGCTTGATGTGATCGAAATAGTACTGATAGGTGACGCTGGGCTCGTCGGACAGGACCTTCGCCTCGGTCACGTCCGCGATGAACAGGGTGTGGGTGCCGCAGTCGATGGCATTCACCACCTTGCCGGACATGAAGGCGTTGGTGAAGCCGGGGATGAAGCTGACGCCGTTGGCGCTGCGGCTTGCCTCGGGCCAGTTGGCCAGCTTGTCCGCGGTGCGGCCGGACTGGAAGCCGAAGTGCTTGAACAGGTCCATGGAGGCGGAGGTGGTCAGGGTGGAGACGTTGAACACACCGGTCTTCAGCACCATGTCGTGGGTATAGTTTTCCTTGTTCACCGCGATGGAGATGCGCAGCGGCGAGCCGGTGACCTGCTGGACGGTGTTGATGATGCAGCCGTTGTCCTTGTCCCCGTCCCGGGCGGTGAGGACGAAGAGGCCATAGCTGAGGCTCCGCACGGCGGCGGAATCCACCGCCTTGCCCTCCGGGGCCTTGGGATGGTCCGCCTCGGCGGCGGCGTGGACCGACGCGGCCATGGCGTCCGCCAGGGCCTCAAGCTCGCCCAGCTGGTCCTCCTTGAGAGAGGAGCGGATGGTGAGCTTCTCGTCCAGCACCGTGATGTTTTTAAGGCCCGACAGCATCTCCGCCATGAGCTTGCCCGAGGTGGGGGCCCAGGAGCCGTTCTCCACGAAGGCCACGGTGCGGTTTTGCAGGTTGTGGGCGGCGATGTCGTGCAGGAGGTTCTCCATATTCACGAACACGCCGGCGTTATAGGTGGTGGAGGCAAAGATGATATGGCTGCAGCGGAAGGCCTCCGCCACGATGTAGCTGGGATGGGTCACGGACACGTCGTAAAGGGCCGTGCGCACGCCCTTTTCCGCCAGGCGCGCGGCGATGATCTCCGCGGTGTTCTCCGTGTGGCCGTACACCGAGGCGTAGGCGATGAGCACCTGCTTGTCCTCGGGGGTATAGCCGCTCCACTTCACGTACTTGTCGATGAAGTCCCCCACGTTCCGCCGCCAGACGTAGCCGTGCAGGGGGCACACCAGGGCGATGTCCAGCCCCGCGGCCTTTTTGAGGATGGCCTGGACCTGGCTGCCGTACTTGCCCACGATGTTGGTGTAATACCGCCGGGCCTCGGTCATATAGACCTGGTCCTGGGCGGCGTGGTCGGCGAATATCTCCCCGTCCAGGGCCCCGAAGGAGCCGAAGGCGTCGGCGGAGAAGAGGGCCTTTTCCGTGACCTCATAGGTCATCATGACCTCCGGCCAGTGGACCATGGGGGCCATGACGAAGGTGAATGTGTGCTTACCGGTACAGAGGGTGTCCCCCTCCTTCACCAGGTGGAGATGGGCGTCCACATCGAAGGTGAAGTACTGCTTCATCATGGCTGCGATCTTCTGGTTGCAGACGATCTTCACCTCCGGCCAGCGCAGTACCACTTCTTCTATCGTGGCGGCGTGGTCCGGCTCCATGTGGTTTACCACGAGCCAGTCCAGTTTCCGGCCGTGGAGCAGGTGGCGGATGTTCTCAAAGAACACGTCCCGCACGGACCTGTCCACGGTATCCAGCACCACGGTCTCGTCGTCCTCCACGAAGTAGGAGTTATAGGAAACGCCGTTCGGCACCGGGTAGACGTTCTCAAAAAGGGCGATGCGCCGGTCGTTGCCGCCGATCCAGGTGATGGCGTCGGTGATCTTTTTCACGCAGTACATATCATGTCCTCCTGGCAGTCATATGAGTGTGTTCTCATGGCGTTATTATACCAAATTTTCCCCCGATTGCAAGGATATATGGCGCCTGCGGACGGCGGAACAGTCTTTCGGGGAAGAACAAAAATTATATGTTGTAAAACCGGGGCCTATCGTGTAAATTAATATTGAAAACTGTCGGGCGGCGTCCGCCCGTTACGGAAAGGACGGTAGCTATGCAAAAAGGCGACATGCTCCACGGCTTCCGGGTTTTGGGCTCCCAGGATTTGCCCGAGATCGGGGCCGTCATGTGGCGGATGGAGTACGAAAAAAACGGGGCCCGGCTCATATGGCTGGACCGGCCCGACGACAACAAGACCTTCTCCATCGCCTTCAAGACCATCCCCCAGGACGACACGGGCGTGTTCCACATCCTGGAGCACTC
>CANQRM010000061.1 GCA_947626265.1 uncultured Oscillospiraceae bacterium | reverse complement strand
TTTTCGATCTCGTGCTGCGGGATGTTGGTGTCGTTTACGAGCTTTTTCTTACGACCCAATGTTTACCTCCATTTAATATTCAGTTGCGGATACCGGATGGATGGTATCTTTTGGTTCACCTCCTTATCGTTCGTATTTGTCCCGGCGCGGGACAGGAGCTTCAATACTTCTTTGTTCCAGCGCCACGTTGACGTGATGCCGGACCTGCAGCAGCTTTGTGAGATCGTCCCGCAGGGGCTTGTACCGGGCATAGGCGGCCTCATGCTCCCGGGCCAGCCTTTCCATCTCCTGCCGCCAAGCGGAGATGGGCAGCTTTCCGTCCGGCGTAAAGGCGTCCTTCAGTTTGCGCCGGGCCATATAGAACTGCCGCAGCTCGCGTTCATGCTCCTGCCTGTACTTCTCTCGCTGACCTTTCCATCGGATGCTGTTCATCTCGTCAAAGATGGGCTTTAGCCGGACGTAGTTCTCCGCCTGCTGGAGCAGGTCCTTCAGTTCCTTCCGGCGCTTGTCAGAGGCGTCAAGCTCTGCCTTCAGCGCGGCGACCTGACTGCTGATGGATTCAACCCGTTCTGTCAGCGCCTCCACCGTGAACAGCCTGTTCTCCATGATGTAATTGTAGGCTTCCACAAACTGCTTCAGGTTGTTGATCTTCGCTTTCCGGCTCCACGCCCCGGCGTTTCGTATAGCGATATAATCGCCCAAGAGCTCGCCCAGGTTGGGCTGCTGGGGCTTGGACAGTTCCTGCTTGACCTCCTTCAGCCAGTCCAGCAGAGTGGCTATCTTCTTCCTCAGACTTCGAATGGCCGCGTTGGTAGAGCGAATCCAGCGGTTGAGATCGCCCTTGTCGGTAGGGATGCCCTTCGCCTCCATCTGCCGGACGGCGGGGCCCTCATGGACCGTCGGTATCAGGTCGATGCCCTGGCGTTCATAGGAGCGGTGGTCTATCCGGCAGTCCAGGCCCTTTTCCGCAAACTTGGCGTTGCACAGCGCGGCCCAGGCCGCC
The DNA here is from genome assembly GCA_947626265.1 of uncultured Oscillospiraceae bacterium. GTDB lineage: Bacteria > Bacillota > Clostridia > Oscillospirales > Oscillospiraceae > CAJOIG01. The sequence continues at coordinate 7,120 of CANQRM010000061.1, read as the reverse complement.
CGCCAGGATTCCAGCCGCTCCTGGCTGCCCCAATCGGTGGTGGGCACAGCGTCAAAGGTCGCTTTGCCGTTCTCGTCAAGGATGCGGTTGCCGTTCTCGTCCAAGTGGTAGACGCGGTGCTGCTTGTATCCCCATTTGCCGTTTTCCTTCAATGGCCGGATGGGACAGAGGATGTGGAAGTGGGGATTTTGTATCTCCTTGTCCGGCATATGGATGGCGAAGTCCGCGATCATGCCCCGGCTGACAAGCTGCTCCGATACAAATTGCCTTGCAAGGGCGATGTTCTCATCCAGGGAAAACTCGTTCTGCAAGGCAATGTCAAAGCTATATGCAAGCTGGGCGTCTTTATTTCGCTCAACCTTTTCCAAGGCGTTCCAGAGCGTCTGCCGGTCCGCATATTCCGGTGGAGCATTTGGCGGGAGAAGTATCTCGGAACAGATCACGCCTTTCTTGTGGCTGTAGTCGCTGGTCTCTCCGTAGTATTCGCTGTAAAGTTTCTCTCCGGCACGATAGGCGGCGGAGGCGATGGCGGACTGACCGGCGCTGCGCTTGATCTGAGTGACATGAAAATGGTAGAGGGCCATCACCCATCCTCCTTGGAAAGCGCAGAATGGATGATGTTCTGGACATCTGGCAGAGAAAGTATCTGTTCCATGAGGGAGTAAAACGGAACCTCCGCCATGTTCTTGATCTCCGGGACGATGCTCTCCACGGCGGCCCCGCGGGTAATGAGCCGATGCGTCCGTGCGGTCCGCTCGGCCTTGCTCAAATACTTCGCCCGGCTTTCTAACCGTTCCAGCCGATGCTGATACTGTTCCAGCAGCGCCTTGTCTCTGGCCTGTTCCGCTCTCAGTTGCTCCAACGTCTTGCTCATCTTCGTTCCTCCTGGGGCTTCCAGCGCTTGGACCAGTAGCGGTCACAGACGACGATGCCCATGCGGAAGCTCTGCTTGCAGCCCTGGGTGCAGCCTCTACAGATGGGGTTATATGTGATTCTGTTACGGCGGTTGAGGAAGAAAGACCATTCCTCCCGCCGTTTCTTGCTCATACGCGGCATTGTTACTCCTTTGCATACGATAATTGAGATTTGGGGTTCCGGGGACAAAACTGTATGTCCCCGGTGTCATTTTGGCGATTTTTCGGCGCTGTGAGCGCGTTTTCAACTGCCCGCCGGGCCAGGACAGCGGGGCGGCGAAAAGCGGCATTTTGTATCTTGTTGGGAGCATTGTGATCCCTCCTTCAGAATGGATTTGAGAAGCAAAAAGCGTCTACCGGGCGGTAGACGCTTATCATCCTCTGTGATAGTTATGTTGGATTTCGCAAAAAACGTGCTAATGGCAGGACAAGCTCATTTCAAAAAACAGGACAGACTTTATGCCCTTACTCCTAAAAGTCAATCTTAACAGGACGCTGGCAGTGGGGGTGGTAGCCGCGAAGCGGCGCAGGAGGGCACACCCTCCTGACCGGAGCAGCAGCGACGCAAAAACAGCCCGGACATTCAGGTGTCCGGACTGTTGCCTCGCAGAGCGCACATACATGGTCGTCAAACCATGTATAGAAGTGCGCCCTTTGTTTCAAAGGGATGATTATTGTTCCTCAAAGCATTGATCCACCAGCGCCTGCAGCGTGCTGCTCTTGGCCGCCTCCGCGGCGTCGGCCTGGGCGAAGTGGGTCGTCGCTTTTTTCATATCCTCATCAAATCCCAGTATGTAGTTTGTAGCAATCAGGTATATGATCCGCGTCGGCGCCATACCGTAGACCTGCCTTTCCAGGATGTGGCGAATGCGCTCCCTGTCGTCCGGGAAGAGCTGGCGCATCTTCTCGCTCCGATAGAGCCGCTTGACGATCTCGGTGATGTAGAGGCCGGACTTCATATAGAGGTCGGCGAAAGTGTTGTCCGGGTCATCGAAGCAGCCGGGATTCTCTGCCTCCAGCTCATCCACCATCTTGACCACCACCCACCGGGGCGTGAAGATCTGGTTGGTCTTCTGGGGCGGGATGTAGTCGAATATATCCTCCTCCCGGCTCTCGTCGAAATAGTCGGCCAGTTCCCGCTTCTTTTTCAGAAACTCCCGGATAGAGTCGTTGAACACCACCTCGTCGAAGAGGTGCCCGGCGAAATGCTCCGTTACGCCAGTCTCCGGGTCCGTATAGTCCCCGCCGTCCCGCAGGAAACGGAAATCGTCCTCGGTGATACCGGTCACGTCCAGGAAAACGTTATCCTCCGTGTAGTCGTCGAAGTTAGCCAGGGTAAGCTCGTCGTCCCCGTAGGCCATGATGAAGCTGGGGATGGTGCGGGCAAAGCCCCGCAGGTGGGCGCGGACATCCTCCTCGATGGTGCGTTTCTCGCTCTCCGCCTTGTGCTTTTCCAGCTGCTCGACCAGCTCTTTGGGCTTCTCCTCGATGGTCCTCTGGGCTTGCTGCATGGCGGAATCCGTAAAGACCTTCAGCGCGTCCGCGATGGCGGCACTGTACTCATCCTCGGCCTTCTGTATCTCCGCCTCGCTCTCCGCGGACTGGCGTTTGCGCTCCAGCTCCACCCTGGCGATATTGGTCTGCTGGCGGTAATCGTCCTCCAGCTTCTGAAAGCTGGCGTCCACTTCCCGCTCCACTTGTTTTTCCACGCGGGTCCGCACGCCCGGCTTCACGTCATAGGCGTCCGCTGCCGGCTCCACGGTCTTCTGTTTCACCGCCGTCTTCACGGCCGTCACCATGTCCTGCAGCCGCTTCCCTATATCGTCCGGTCCAGCCGCGCCGAGACTGTCCAGGCTGTCCTGGATATCCGCCTGCATATCCTCGTAAACCTTGGGTCCGAACACGTCCTGGGTCCGCCCGATGACGATGGCGCCGGGTATCTCCACCTCGCCCTCGTCATTCACAGGCACTTCGCCCATGTGATCCAGAGAATCCCGCTTGTTTTTCTTAGGGTCCTCCTGGGCGGGGGTGAGCTTCTCCACAATCTGGCGCACGATGCCGGGCGCGCCGAAGATGTTGGTGATGTTTTTGAACAGGAAGTTGGACATGAAGCCGTGGCGGACCACCTCCTGACTTTTCAGCCGCCGGGGTATGGACAGCACCGCCTTGGCGTCCAGCTCCACCATTTTGCCTTCCTCGTCCTCGCCCAGGACGGGGAAGAAGTTCAGGAGCCTCCGGATGTTCTTCTCCCGGTCCTCCCCAGTGCCCCGCCCGGAGGCGGTCTCCGGGGACAGGTTGTTGGCGAACTCATCAAAGATGATGAGCGTCCGCGCCGGGTCGAAGTCGAAAACGTAAGAGTTCTGCTTTCGGAACCGCTGGCCGCCGCTGGTGAAGATGCAGGGATTCTGGGCCCGGAACGCCGCCTGCATATAGGACGCCGGGCTTTGCAGATTGCAGAGCATCAGCACGCCGGTCCACTCCGGGATGGTCACGCCCACGGTGAGCTGCCCCACGCTTAAGGTGATGGTCCGCTCATGTGTAGCGATGGCCGTTTTCACCCGGTCATAGGCCGCCGCTGTTGCCGCGTCCTCGTCGCTCTCCCGGCCGTCTCCCGCCGCGATGACGATCTCGCAGTCCCCGAAGGCATAGGCAAACTCGTCGTCCTTCAGCAGCTTGGCCAGGGCCTTGACGGACGCCACCCGGTTCAGTATCCACAGCGTGTGGGCCAGCTCCCGCCGCAGCTCCGGTGTGGAGAAGGGGTACTTCTCCTGGGTCGTCAGCGCGTGGAGGAACCTGCGCACCTCCGCCTCATGGACGAACTTGCCGCTCTCGTTGGTGGCGAAAAACTCATTCAGATCGAAAGCGAAATCCACCGTGTCCCCGTCGTCGGACAGGTCCACGCCCCGCTGGAGCTGGTCATAGATCATGCCCGACATCTGATAGGTGAACATGTTCATCCGGGGCAGAGCCTCGTAAGGGTTGTAGTCATCCCCCGTCCAGTTTTCCTTCGCCTCCTGCTCGTCGGAATAGGACCAGTTGTATATCTGCTCGCTGGAGAACTGGTCGCTGGCAAGCTGCTTGAAGGGCGTGCCGGAGAGATACAGCGTATGCTTGCGCTTGATATTCCGGAAGGCCCGCTCCGTGCGCATGGTATCCACGCCCTCGTGGGCCTCGTCAACGATGAGAAGGTCGAACACCATGTCGCTGATCCACTTCAGCTTGTCATACTGCCCGCCAAAGTAGACCGAGCCCTTCAGCCCCTGCAGGGATTCAAAGGCCACAATGCCCCGCTCGATGCCGCGGCCCAGCGCCGAGACATATTCCTCCCGGGTCTGGACCCCGGCCTGTCCCCGCAGGGCGTCCGTGTCCGAGACGAAAGCCATCCGGTCCCGCCAGCCTATGAACTTGCGAAAATCCTCCGCCCAAGAGTTGGCGATGCTGGGCCGGTTGGTGACGATGAGCACCCGGTTCAGCTCCATCTTCTCGATCAGGTCATAGCTGGCCAGGGTCTTCCCGAACCGGGGTTTGGCGTTCCAGAGAAACTCCGTCCCGCCGCTCTCAAAATAGTCCGCCGTCATGGCCACAGCCTCCGTCTGCTCTTTTCGCAGCTCGTAGGTGCATGCCTCCGGCCAGGAGGTCTCCCGCCGGGCAAAAGAGCGGAACAGTTCCTCCGAGCGGGGTCCGTCTATCTGAAACCACTCGGTTTTCGGTTCCCGTGGGATGTGGTGCTGGCTCTGGAGAAAGTCGTGGAATTCATGGTCCGTGAAATACTCCCCGGAGCCGTCCTTATACATGGCGTTGTCCGACCAGGCCAGCGCCCAGCGGATATCCGCCGTGTGGGTCTGCTGACCAATGCGCTTCTGGACGGACTGCTTTTCCGTGTACCCGATCTTCGTCCAGCCGTCGTGATAGCTGACGCCTGGCGTGTTATAGGCGTATATCATGGGGACGACCCGGACATTGGGCGCAATGTTGGGCGCGCTCATCAGCTCATCTCCTTCACGTGGGATTCGATGAATGCGATCTCCGCTTCATCCAGCCCATACTTGGCATAGAGCTGCCTATCGATCTCCGGGATGGACTTGGACCAGTCGATGTCGGATGCGGGGGTGAAGTCTTGAAGGGGGACAAATCTCCATCTCTCTGGTGGATTATCCTGCGTTATTTTCAGGATACCTAACAAACATCTCACAAACTTTGACTTTAAGTATTTTAATGCAGATGCTGCTTCCAATTTAGTTGCAAAAGCCCCTATGCCAATAAAAGATTGTGTATACCCAATACCAGGTTCCAATATAAACGGTTCCGCAATAATCCTTACCGGTGTTTCACAAAGATTTCCCGCACCTCCATTTGATTTTGAAACCATTATCTTATATTTGAATAGATTTCCGTTGTCTTCGATATATTTTTTCTCTACCCATTTCTTTACGCGTTTTTGTCCTGTTCCCTCCAGACCAAAAATTGCGATCATTTCTTGGCGATCTTCATTGGTATTTTGAAATATTGGTAGTTTATTGAACGCACTACTCACAATTCGTCGTTCATTTCCCTCGCTGCTTATTACTGACCTAAGCTGCGGGTAATCTTGATATAAACTATCAAGGTTAAGGCGGTTCTGGAGTATCATTATATCTGGCAAAGAACTCTCTTGGACGCATTTGTGCATTTTTGCAGACAGCGATCGTATTTCTTCAAATTGGGAAAATACTTCAATAGCGCCAAAATTCTTTGTAGCATCTCGATAGGATATAGAAATCCCACCAGTAATTCGCGTCCCCTGGAAATAGTGCCCACTATCCTGTGCGTAATCAAGCACAGTGAAATGCTCATCATTTAGCATTTTTTCATTCCACGCTTTTGGTGTTTTTCCAGCATTGAATAAGAAACGAGCAGGTGTTATAAGCAAAACCCTGTCAGAAATCAAATAGGCGGCATCCATAAAGCTGTTATACACCGGCTTATCTGACGTTCCTTCTGTTGCTTCCTGATACGGCGGATTTCCGATGATAAAATCAAACTTCATCTTTCCGTTCCCCCTTCTTAGCTCCTGGAATTCAAAGCTGTTTTTCTTCCGCCAGTCATAGATTCGGCAACAGGGCTGTGTCTTTTCTTCTTCCGCTAGGAAACCCATCTCGCCCAGAATATTGAACTGAAAAAACTCCTCCTCGGCCTTCCGGTATGGGATGGCGTTGGTGAGCCCGTCCATTTGGAAGATGTTCCAAACGATGATGTTGGTCGCCGTCTCATATTCCTGTTTCGTCGGCTTTCGCTTCCACCGGCTGGACAGATATTCCTCAAAGGTCATCAGCAGGTTCAAACGGGCAATGAGCAGGTTGTCACCCTGAAACTCATAGCCATAGGTTGCCTGGAACGCCCGCAGAGACCATTGCAGCCACTCTTCCTCCGTGTCGGTGTTCTCGCTCACCACCCGCAGCTTCCGGTCCAGCAGGCCGGTCCGCCGCTCCAGGGGGATGATCTCGCCGTTGGAGACGTCGTACCGGCTCGCCAAAAACGGCGCCTCGCCGCATGTGATCTCCATGCGCCGGTCGTCCACGTACCGCTTCCAGTTCTTCCGCTTGGGAAACCCCACCCGGTTGGTGGGCTCGTCGTCCTTAAAAAACGTGTCCGGCCGGCCGAACCACACCTCGTCGGCATAGTCGCACATTTTCGCGCAGACCCAGTTGGGTGTAAATACTTCAGCGTGCTGCCGGGTGCGGGCGGACTGCTGCTCCAGGGCCTTCCGTGCCCGGTTCTTGATGACGCCGGAGCGCTCGCCGGTGATCAGCTCGGCCCTGATCTCCCTGTCCCGCTGATAGCCGGGGCCCAGGTCGGTATAGGCGTCCGTCGCCCAGAGAATGTGCGCCTTGGTCGTTCTATCGGCCAGGAGCCTGTCCAGCAGACCGAGGGAGTTGATCCGCAGCAATTCATCTTGTATCCCGATGATCAAAAAGCGATCCTCCTCCGATCCGAAAAGACCGCAGGAGGATCAGCAAAGCTCCGTTCGTTTTGCAAATGTGTACTTTTTCCGACAGGCAAAACCCAGGGAAAAGCCAGCCCAGAATTTGTTGCCGTTTCCAGGTTTTGATGCTATAATGCGAATATGTAGAACACGCAGGAAAGTTTGGTAAAGTACACCATTGCAAATTATCGCGCGGTTTATTTAATCCACCTTTTCAAACCGCCTCGCTTTCGAGTAAAAAGTC
>CANQRM010000060.1 GCA_947626265.1 uncultured Oscillospiraceae bacterium | reverse complement strand
ATTTTGTTGTCCTCCTAATGATTTTTCGGTTTTCTTCGCGCCCGGTCCTTTTACAACAGAATTTACATTCCGTTGTTCAGGCACGAAGAAAACTTCTTCGGGCACGATTCGATGTGTAGATTATAACGCCCCTCTACTGCAAAAGCAAGAGGGAAATTAAAAAAAATTACGTTTTTTTCGTGGAAATGCTTGTTAATTCCGCCTGTTTTTGTGGGATTTTCACGTTTTTTCGGCCAATTCCAGCACAAACGCGCCCCCCTTGCGGCGGACGGAATACAGAATATTTATTATGTTACGCGCGGGGGACCCCCTGTTTGGGCTATTCCAGCGTGCTCAAAGGGCGGACGAGCCCGACAGGGCCCCTCCCGCTAAAGTTCGCTTCGCTCACCGAGCGCGTGCGGGGCACTGCCGGTTCTCGCCGCCCGTCGGATTGGCAAAAGAGATGTCTATTCCAGAAGTGGCAGGGCGTCCATCTGGGCCCGCTGTTCATGGCAGCTGTGGGCGGTGTAGATGCGGGTGGTCTCCACGCTGGAATGGCCCAGAATATCGGCCAAACGCACCAGATCGCGGTACTTATTGTAATACGTGCGCGCGAAGAGATGGCGCAGGTTGTGGGGGAACACCTTCCCCCAGGCCACACCTGCCCGGGCCGCCAGGGCCTTCATCCAGCGCCAGATGTTGCTCCGGTCCAGGGGCCTGCCCGAGCGGGTCACGAACACCGCCCCCCGGCGGATATGGCGGGCCGCGCACCAGCAGAGAAGCCGCCGGCAGAGCTTTTCCGGCAGGAGAATCAGGCGTATCTTGCCCTTGGAGCGTATCTCCGCCCGGCCCTGGCGCAGGGCCGCGACGGTGATCGCGCCCAGCTCGCTGACCCGTATGCCGGTGGCGCAGATGGTCTGCACCAAAAGGGCCAGACGCTCGTCGCCATCGGCGTTTGCGGCCCGGATGAGGCGGCGGTATTCCTCCGGCGTGAGCTCCTTCTCCTCCCGCAGGAATACCGCCCGCTGCACCTTCAAAAACCGCAGCGACCACTCCGGCGCCCCCGCCCAGCGCAGGAAATGGTTCACCGCCGCCAGCATGCCGTTCACGGTGGCGGGGGCATAGCCCTCCTGCAGCAGCCCGCGCTTGAAGTCCAGAAGCTGCTCTTTTTCGCTCAAAGCCCCGCCGCATCGGCGTTTCAGGGCCGCCAGCGCCCGCATGTACTTGGTCACGGTCTGGGGCGCCTGCTCCCGGGCCTGGAGGTACCGGCGGAACCCCGCCAGGGCCTCATCGGACAGTGATATCATGGGATGAGCCTCCTTTATATCAGGTATGTTCCCCAAAATGGGCAAAAAAATTTGCGCCCCCGACTTTCGTCGGGAGCGCGTTTCTGCGGTCGGAGGAGACATTGACAAAACGGGGTCCACATTCACCGAAAGCTTCCGCGGCCGGGCCGCCTCAGCTTTACTATTTTGTTCCATTATAGATTGTGTACTTCCGATTGTCAAGCTGATTTTTGCCGGTTTTTCAGGGGTTTGCGGCCCTTTTGGGTGGATATGCAGTCCATCCACAAATACTCGTATTTTACATAATGTCGAATAAATATGCATTTATAGCGACTACTTATCCATTACCATCGGCTTTCCCGGCAAAAGAGCGCATATTCATTCGTTCGCAGCGGCTCCCGGACCGTGCATCCCGCGCCGGGTATGCAGGGTCGTTTTCGTCCGGTCCGCAGGATATACACGCAGCATTTCATCAGCTCGTCCCTGTCGCCCATGTAGATGGGGATGGAGAACCGGCAGCCCTCGCATCCCGTTTTGGCCCTCTTTTTCATGTGCCTGCCTCCAATCTCGCCAAGCGCTGTTCCAGCTGGCGTATTTTCATGTGCAGAAGGGGTATCAGCTCCGTGTAGCCGATGCACATATCGCCCATTCCGTCCGTGCCCATGAGCGCCGCCATGTCGCCCCTGGTCATCCCGGCACTTTCAAGCGCCGCTTCCACTTCCTGCGCAATGTAGCCCCAATGCAGGGGCGCGGTATCACCTTCGTCGGTATATCGAAACACCTTCGGCTCGAGCCGGGGAAGCAGATCGAGGTATCTTTCCGGCATGACGGAAATGTCTTTCTTCCTGTCTCTGTCAGACCCGCCGCCGATCGTTTTGTTGGCCTTGATCTCCGAGCCGTTGATATACGTCGGCGCGTTATCATAGCCCAGAACGGCGCAGTCCCTGCCGCCAAAGTATTTGCTGTCATTGGACGCGAACGCCAGCAGTACGTTGGAACCGCCGTTTCCTGCGGCTCCGTACAGACCGAAACTGGCAGTTTTGAACTGCGTGTCCGGTATAAGGTACATATTCCCGTGAATGGTCGCGGCTACGGAGTAGGGTTGAACTGTGGAAACATACGGCGCCGAATTCGCGTATATCGTAAGAAATGTAAGTTTCGCGCTGTCGGCGGTTATCGTCCCGTCACCTGTTATCGTCAGGTTGTCGCTGTTCACCATGAAGGTCTTGTTATAGAAGTGCATGGAGCCGCTTGTTATTGAGATGTCCGTATCTTCGTTTTCTACCGCCTGCCGCACCTTGGACAGGTCGATGCTGCCGGAGCTGCCGTTGGACAGCTTTATGGTGGCTTTGCCGCCCAGCGAGCCGGTCACGCTCAGGGTGATGTTCCCCGCCGTCTGCTCCAGCCGGGACACCTCGCCCTCCAGGCCGCTCACCGTGCTGGTGAGGCCGGACGCCGCCTGCTCGACCTGGCTCAAGCGCCCCTCCTGGCCGCTGACAGTGCTGGTAAGGCCGCTTGCCGTCTGCTCGACGGCGCTGAGCCGCCCCTCCTGGTCGCTGACGGTGCCGGATATCTTTCCCACGGATACCTCCAGCTCCGCCACGTCGCCCTGGACGCCCTCCACGCCGATGCGGATGTCGTCCACGGTCTTGTCGATATAGCTGCGGCTCTGGGCGAGTTTCCGCTCAATTTTCCGGTCGTAGGTATCGCGCACGCCGTACTCGTGGTCGATCTCGCTGTCCGCCGGCGCGCCGATACGGCACAGGTGCCCGGAGCCAAACACCATCTGCCGGTCCGCCAGCAGGGTGTATGTGCCGTTTATGGTCACGCCGTCGCCCAGCTCCGCCTCCGGGTCCATGACCGCGTTCTCGGCGTCGTAGGCCGCGTAGCTCCGGCCCCTGAGCTGGGCCAAAAGTGCGTCCGCCATGGCCTGGGTGCCGTAGGGGCAGGTGATCTCCATGACATAGCCGTCCATGTTCCCCGCCCGGTATTCATGCTCCTCATCCACGACGAGGGCGACGCCGTCCACTGCCCGGGTCTGCCCGCAGCCCTCATACCGGCTCACCCGCCGGCCTATGTACTTCTTGTTGTTCATATCCGTATCCGCACGCCGCCGAAGGTGATGGCGCTTCCCTCCTCTTCCTCGATGAGATAGCGGGTCTCCGGCGGCATGGACCCATAGAGCGGTACCAGCAGAAGCTTCCCCGCCGCCGTCACGAGCCAGTTGCCCCCATGGGCCGCGGCGATATAGCCCAGCACCTCCCGCATGGTGTACCCCTCAGCGGGGTAATCCACCGTGTACCCGCTGTTGAATACGCACCGTGGGTCCAGATCGGTGCCCATGGCCGCGGCGATGACCTGCGCGGCCCGCTCCATGGTCATGGGGAAGGCCTCCGTATCCGCCGGCCGCCACTCCCGCTCCGCCGCCATCATGACGTCGTAGCAGGTGACGGTGAGCTTCCCGTCCCGCTCGGCGCGCTCGTCTATCCAGAATATGCCGAGGGGCGTCCAGTCCGCCGCGCCCTTATCCCGGGCCAAGGCCCGGACCTGGGCCATCCTGGGCGGCGCGGCGGTGGGATGGAAGGTCATGGTGAACACGGCGCAGGCAGTGTTGCCCACGCTCACCGTATCGAACAGCGATTGGCTGAGCTCCGCCGCCTCGATGCCATCCATGCCGTAGACCACGCCTTCCACGTCCACCTTGTATTCCCGTTCACCATTTGTCTTCATATAGGATCGACCCCTATCATATTAAACGTAAGGCTGTCGTACCGCTCCTCCGCCTGGTTCCACCGGCCCACGGCCAGCGACCCCTTGCCCACGTAAAACCGCCCGTCCCGCCATGCGCCGTAATAGGGGGACATGTAGTGGAGCGTGAAGGGTTTGCCCATGGCCACCACCTGCAGTATGGTCCGCATCTCCTCCCGGGTGAGCCAGGTAGCCGTATAGGAGAAGGACTCCACCGTGAACATAGGCGTGGAATAGAGCGTTCCGTTCATGGCCCGGGTGGAGTCCTCCGTATAAGTCGTCTCGAAGTCATACCCCAGCCCCTCGTCGGGCTGGCGGATGATAACGCCGTTCAGCGTGATGTATTCCTGTGCCATTACCTGTCGCCTCCCAGCATGAAGGGGTTTCTCCCCGTGGTCCGGCGAGTGGCCTGGCCCTCGCTGATGACCTTCTCAAAGAGCACCTTCCCGTCCAGTTCGCCGACGAACGTATACCGGTTCTCGCCGCCGGCGCGGCCTTCATCCTGCCTTGCCAGCAGCGCCCGCAGGGCCCGGGCCGCCTCGCCCATCTCCTGCCGTTCCCGGGCGGCATAGCCCGCATAGGGCGGCGTCACCGTCCCCGCCGCCAGCGCCGGCATGGGCATGGCGAGCTTTTCCAGCGCCGCCGGGATGCGGCCAAGCCTGTCCGCGATATCCTCCAGCGCCGGGGCCAGCTTCTCATTGCCCAGCAGCGCGGCTATCTTCACCGCCACCGCGTCTATCCACTCCGTGTGCCTTTCCAGGGGCACGATGGCCTCCTTCCCGGCCTCCCCGGCGCCGATGAGGGTGGCCCCGTCCACGATGCCGCCTTTCGCATACCACTGGATGCTGAAATGGGGCACCGACGGCGGGTTCAGGGAGAACTTGCCCGTGATGGACAGGTGGGGCAGCTTCAGCTTGGGCAGGCTCCAGGAGAAATTGAAGCAGTCCTTGATCTTCTGGATGATCTCCGACACCTTCTTTTTGGCGCTCTCCAGCTTGTCCTGGATGGTGGAGCGGATGGACTCAAAGGTGCCCGCCACCTTGTTCCGGGCGGCCTCCACCTTTTCCTGGATGGTGGATCGGACGCTCTCCATAAGCGTGCGCGCCTTGTCCCGCACGGCCGTGAGCTTCTCCTCCACGGCTTCCTTCATCTGCTGGAACTTCTCCGTTACCTTCTCCTTGGCCTGGGATATCTTCTCCTGGAGCTGGGTCTTGATGGTGTTGAAGATGGCCACGGCCTTGTCCTTCAGGGCCGTGGCCTTTTCCGTGACCGTGTTTTTGATGGCCTCCCACTTCTCCGCCGTCCACGTCCTCAGCTTCTCCCACGCCTCCCGGACCAGCCGGCCCACGGCCTGCGCGCCCGCCGAGGCTTTCGCGGCGACGGTCTGGAATATCTCCTTCACCTTTTTGGGCAGCTCTTTCCCCTGCTTCACCGCCCAAGTGACGATCGCGGCCAGAGCGCCGATGAGCAGCGGTATCCAGGAACCGGTGAGCAGAGCGATGGCCCCGCCGATGCCTATGAGCCCCGCCTGCAGCACATGCATGCCGTTCGCGGTCAGCTCCCCGGCCCGCAGCCAGTCCCTGACGGCCAGCACGATGGAACCTATGCCGCCCACCGCCAGCGCCACCGCGCCCCCGGCGGGCCCGAAGACCATCAGCGCCCCCGCGGCCGCCGCTGCGACGCCGCCCAGCAGGGTTATCATGTTCTTGAGCCCTATGCCGTTTGTCCAGGCGTCCATATATCCCTTCACCGCCAGCACCGCCCCGCCGATGGCGAGGGACAGGCCCAGGGCGCTCTTCATATCCGCGCCGAACTGCCGGGCGATCTTCCACGCGGCCAGCGCCCCGCCGATGGCCCCGGCGTACCAGAGGATATCCTTAAGAAGCGTCTTCACCGCCTCCACGTTCTCGATGGGCACGTCCTCGAAGTAATCCTCCGCGCCCCCGCCGCCGCCGGAACCGCCGCCTCCGCCGGAGCCGGACCGGGTCTCCCAGAGGTTCACCTCGTCCAGCCCGGCCAGGTTGTTCACCATCTTCCCGGCCGCCTTGGCCCCGGATTTGAGGCTCTTGTTGTAGCCGTTCTGGCCCGTTATCAATTTTTTATAGGAACTGGCCCCGCCCAGCACCGCGAAAAACAGCGCGATCATATTGATGGCTCTCGCCAGTATGTCGCACAGCGCCGACACCAGCGGCGCCACGGCCGTCAGCACCGGCACGAAGGCCGCCGCCAGTGCGTCCTGCAGCCCGTTCAGAGAATCCCGCAGGGCCCGGACGCTGGCCCCCGCCGCGTCGTCCTCCCGGCACAGCAGCGCCATGGTGCCGCCCAGGCTCTTGAGCTTCGCCGCCGCGCCCCGGCAGGCCTCGCCGTAGGCCTCTATCTCCTTCCGGGCCGCGGTAACGCCTGTGGCGTCCACCTCACACCGGATCACCGTCTTCTTCTCCGCCATGATCTCTCCCTTCCGCCTTCACACGAACAGCTCCTTCAGCGCCGCCCGCCGGGCCTTATCGTCCTCGGTCTCCGGCTTTTTCAGCTCTATGAGCGCCCTGTTCGCCTTATAAAACTCCTGCTCCCATGTCTCCAGCTTCCGGCCCCTGGCCCGCTTGTCCCGGATGGACAGCACCGTGGAGAAGAGGCTCTCCCCTATCTCCATATAGGCGCCTAAGAAGGTCCACCAGTGCAGGTAGGGCATGGCCCGCACCTCGCCCCCCAGCACCCGGTTCACCGCGGGCAGGATGATGCACGCGTCCTGCTCCCAGTCCATAGTCCGGGGCCCCGGGCGCCTCTGCTCCGTCCGGAGCCCTCCGTCAATAAACTCCGCGGCCCTTTCCAGCGCCTCATCGTACCGCTCCCGGGGGATATCCTCCCATGTCTCATACAGCACCCGCAGGGCGATGGCCCCCTTCTCGTCGGCCTCATACTCCGGGCTCGACAGTATCTGCAAGAGATACAGGACATCCCGGAAATCCGTCCGGATAGGATAGTCCACATCCCCCACCCGGAGGGATGTGGACAGCTCATAGGGGTTCATTTCTCGTACTTTTCCGTGGCCTTTTTGATCTTGGCCAGCTTCTTGTCCAGGCGCTTTTTCGTCACGCTCTCGATAAGCGCGCCCACACCCTCCAGCACCTGCTCAAAGAAGAAGTCGCCGTTTTTCGTGACGGTGAGGGGCCCGCACTGTTTGAAAAGCCCCTCCGCCACCCCGGCGCCCAGCAGGTAGTCGAACTGGCCGGCGATATCGTCTGCCAGCTTATTCATGGCGGCGATCTGCTCCTGCTCCGGCATAGCCTCGTCGAAGCTGACGCCGTTGAAGAAATCCACCACCGCGCCGTAGCGCTTCAGGATATTGGAGTCGGCAGGGTTGAAGCTGAACGCGCCGATGACCTGGCCCAGCTCATCCTCCACCTCCACCGACAGCGCCCCGGTCTCCACCCGGAGCTTGGATACCTCTGCCATCTTGTGTCTCCTCCTAATTGATAATTGCCATTCCGACGCGCGGCAGGCCGGAATAGGGCAGCCCGGCCCGACAGGGCCCCTCCCCGCTAAAGTTCGCTTTGCTCACCAACCGCGGTCCGGGGCACTGCCGGTTCCGTCTGCCCGTCAGGTTTTACTTCTCCGCTGTATCAGCCGCCGATGCCGGGGATATCCCCCTCGGTGAAGGTGGGCTTGCCGCTCTTCATGCTCTCGGCGGAGACATAGCCCTTCTGGCTCGCGCCATCCTCGCTGACGGTGAAGGGGATATTGAATCCGGCGGTATCGCCGCCATAGCTCTGGGGCTTGACCATGACCTCCCGCAGCCAGGCCAGGTGGTTTTCCGCCTCGGTGTCCTCCACGATGACCTCCAGCATCAGGCTCTTGCACTTATCCCCCGTGAGCCTGTCCATGGCGATATCCCGCAGCTTGGGATACAGCTTCTTATCGGGATCGGCATAGAACGGCTCGGCATCCATGCTGGGGGCATAGCCGTTGTCCTTGGTCTTGGTCTGGCCCAGGATATTTTTGATCTGCTCGGTGTCGGAATTGAGCTCCACGCTCATCTCCTCGATGTCGTCGCCGATGATCTCAAACACCGCCTCGGCGGCCTCGGATACCTTGGTATGGAACCCCGTGTCCAGATAATGGGCCATCGCTTCCCGTTCCAGTTTCATGCTCTTTCCTCCTACAATAAAGATTGAGGCAAGGTGCACGGCAGCCAGCCGTGTTTTGCCAACTCAAAGCCGAAGCTGTAGA
>CANQRM010000059.1 GCA_947626265.1 uncultured Oscillospiraceae bacterium | reverse complement strand
ATCAGGTCCCGCTGCATCTTCTGGGCCTGCTTCATCATGGCGGCCTGGTTCATGCCGCCGTATCCGCCGCCGCGGAATTGTCCTTTACCCATGTTCGTATCTCCTGTTAAGCATAAAATTATTCAAACTTGATATTGCCGAAGCGGCCCAAGGCGTCCAGCTTGCCCATATCCGGCTTCGCCGCCGGGGCGGGACCTTTGTCCGCGAAGACCACCTTTATCTCCCGGCCGGTCAGCTCCCGCAGCCCCTCCTGCATCAGGCTCTGGTTGGCGGGCGTGCCCACCAGCATCTTCGCGATGGGCGTGACGAAGGACACCGTCATCACGTCCCCCGCCACGGTGCCCGTCACCTGGGTGGGAGTGCCCATCATGGCGTGGGCGGCCATGTCCATCCGCCCGGCCATGGCCTTCACCAGCGCCTCCCACAGGCCGCTTTCATCCACCGCCTGGGTCTGGGCGGGAGCGGGTTTTTCAGGCTCCGGCATGGGCGGTTCGGGCTCTGCCACCGGTATGTCCGGGACAAAGTCCCGCTCTTCCGGGGGCGCGTCCTCGTCCGTATACCAGGGGGGCTCCTCCTCCGGGGGTGGGGGTGTTTCCTCTTTTTCCGGCTCTCTCTTCGGCGCGGGCGTCTCCGCCTTTACCGGGGCCGTCGGGATGAACGCGCCGTTTTTCAGCGCGGCCTCCAGCATGGAAACACGATTTTTCAGCCCCTGCAAAGAATCCCCCGTCTCCGGCACGCACAGGCTCACGAGGCACATCTCCGCGGCCCGCCGGGGGTCTGTCCCACCGGTGTCCGCCGCCCTGATAGCGTTCATATCGTCCATGAGCGCCGCCCCGGGCATCCGCGCGGCGAAGCTCTTCAGCGTGCCCATATCATATACGCCGCTGATGAGCGTGTCCGCCCCCCTGGGGGCCACCTGCACCAACAGCACGTCCCGCATCAGGCCCGCCAGCTCGTCCAGTATGCCCGCCGGCTCCTTCCCGTCCTGCCACAGGGCGGCAAAGGTCTTTAAGGCCCGCTCCGTATCCCCCGCCGCCACGGCGTCCAGAAGCTCCGCCGTCCGGCGGCTCCCGGCCAGACCCATGGCGGACAGCACCGCCGCCTCGTCGATGTGCTCCGACGCGGCGCACTGATCCAGAAGGCTCAGCGCGTCCCGCATGCCGCCGTCGGCCATCCGGGCCAGCAGGGCCGCCGCGGCGGGCGAAAGGTCCATGCCCTCCTGCCCGGCCACATAGGTAAGGCGCGCGGCGATGGCCTCGGGCTCGATGCGGGTGAAGCTGTGGCGCTGGCACCGGGAGACGATGGTGGGGACGATCTTCTGGGGCGCCGTGGTGCACAGGATGAACATCACGTGCTCCGGCGGCTCCTCCAATATCTTCAAAAGGGCGTTGAACGCCATGGAGGACTGGGCCAGGGCGTGGGCCTCGTCGATGATGTATACCCGCTTTTTCACGCTGGCGGGGGAATAGACCGCCTCGTCCCGCAGGGCCCGCACGTCGTCCACGCCGTTGTGGCTGGCCGCGTCCAGCTCCACCACGTCCAGGATGCTCTCGTCCAGGATGCCCCGGCAGGAGGCGCACTGGTTGCAGGGGTTGCCGTTCACCGGGTGCTCGCAGTTCACCGCCCGCGCCAGAATACGGGCACAGGTTGTCTTGCCCGTGCCCCGGGTGCCGCTGAATAGGTAGGCGTGGGAGAGCCTTCCCGTCTCCACCTGCCGCTTCAAGGTGCTGGTGATATGTTCCTGGCCCACCACGTCGTCAAACGTCATCGGCCGCCATTTTCTGTATAAAGCTTGGTACATCGTCCGCTCTTTGTTCCAGCCTCGCAGAGTTCGCCGCCGCAGCGGCGAAAAAAGTTGGATATGATTTCCGGGGGCGTGTACCTCGGAAATCATTCTTCTCGGCCTGCAAACGTGCGGGCCGCTCGTGGCCCGTGCGCTGCAGCAGGCCGCATCCCCCTCGTTTGAAAGGGTCCCCCTTTCAAACGAAAATAAAAAGAGCCGTACACCTGCCTTTGTATATCCGATCCATCCGTTACCGCCGCAGTTGGCTCAGACCCAGCGACCTCGCGGCACACGGCCTGTCCTGCTTAATGCTGCTCGGTTCCCCGCCTGACATGGTTCACAGGCGTCCGTTGCGCAAGACCAAGCCTTCAACGCTACTTGCCGCGGTCAGGCGACACATCGAATATCCGGGGGCAGGAGTTCGTCCCCGCTATAGCGGATTGCGGGTACAGGGCACCGCTGGCTCCCCGACTAGTACAGCTCCTGGAGCGTATTATACGCCAAGGACAGGTTTTTATCAAGTAGGACTTTACAAATCCGAGATTTGTGATATAATGCTTGAGCGACCGCGTGGGGGCGTAGCTCAGCTGGGAGAGCGTTCGGTTCGCATCCGAGAGGTCGAGGGTTCGAATCCCTTCGTCTCCACCATCTTGCAAAAAATCTGCTGAATCTGCTTGATTCAGCAGATTTTTGCATTATATCACTCGTATTTGCTTGTATAATTTACAAATCCCTGGAAATTTATCCTTCGTTATAATATACAATCAAACATACATTTTCCCGTCTTTCCGGCGAAAACGCCGCCTGAGCTGCGCCCCTAAACGCCATTTTCGGTACGATCCTGCCCTTCCGGGCGATGCGGACCCAGCGCCGGGCGCTCGCGCTGCTCCCAAACACCCTCTTTTGCCGGTCCCGGCGCGGGGCTGAAGGCGTACTGTATCTCCACCTTAGACGTCTGATAAACAGTCACCCGCTTTACCAGCAGCCGGATAAGATCGATGATCGCGTACGGTTCCCCGCTGTCCAGCGTCTCCAGGAGCTTTGGAATATCGACGACTGTCTTATGCAGGAGCTTCTGCCTGTATTCCAGGTCCTGAATGGCCTTGTCCTGCGACCGGATGAACTGGTCCTCCGCGGAACACTTGCTCTTGATGTGGTCTACCGTTCCCTGGAGAATGGACAGATGCAGAGGGCTTTCCCCCTGCAGGGCCCTGACGATCTCCGTGTGAAGGTCGGCCAGGTCCTTTTCCAGTTTCCCGCGCCGCTGTTCCCCTTCCCGCCGCTGGCCGCGGATGTCTTCGATCTGGTCCAGCAGCTTTTGGCGGCACTCTTTCACAAACTCCGGGGACCGGAGGGCGAACAGGGTGTCGTATATCTTGTTGATCACTGTCTCCTCCAGCAGTTTCACGGAGTAGCCGGCGGGACCGTCGCAGCGGTCATGGTGGCACTGCCGTTTGCCGCAGATATACCGCTGCCGCGTCTCCCTGATCACATTTCCGTCCGGCCCCTTTCCTATGCGCCCGCTGGTGCCCCGGCCAAGCCGTTTCCCGCAGTGGCCGCAGTAGGCGATGCCCAGCAGGAGCATCGGTTCCCGGTCGCCCTGATAGAGCCGCCTCGCGGCGTAGTCGTGCTGATATGCCTCCCGCTGTATGGTAGCTTTTTCAAACAGCTCGTCGTCGACGATCTGAAGCTGGGGCAGATGGCCGGACACGGCGGCGCCCTTCACGATGTAGCCGGTATACAGGCGGCGCTTGAGGATCTGGGCCACGGTGCCGCAGTGCCAGTGGTCCTCGCTGGGACTGGGGATGCCCTGTTCGGTGAGATACCTGGAAAGGCGGAAGGTGCCCATGCCCTCGTCGGCGTATTTGTGGTAGATGAGGCGCACCACCTCCGCCTCCTTGGCGTCGACCACCACGTCGTATACCTCCCGGTTCTGCCGGTTCCGGCGCCCGTTGCGGACGAGACGGTAGCCATAGGGAACAGTGCCGCCGGTATAGAGCCCCTCCCGGGTGAGCTGTTCTATCCGCGTCCGGACGCGGATGGACGTCTTGATGCTCTCGCCGGAGGCCTGCCAGAACTGGATGTAGTTGAGCAGCTTGTCGATGTGGTTGTCAAAGCGCTGCTCCCCTTCCTTGACGCTCCAGACGGCGATGCCATTTCGGACGAACCACTCCACCACAAAGGGCGTCTCGTCGTCCCGGCGGCCCAGCCTGTCGAACATGAACACCAGCAGGATGTCGAAGGCCTTCTGCATGGCGGCGTTCTTGATGGACTGGATGGCGTCCCGGTCGTTGGCGGAGACGGAAAACCCGGACACGCCCCGCTCATAGTACTCCTTCTCGATGGACCAGCCCTTCTCGGCGGCGAAGGCCGTACAGGCCTGCCGCTGCATGGGGATGTCGGCTCCGTCAGCCTGCTTCATGGTGGACACGCGGTAGAGACAATACACTCGTTTCATGGGGATACCTCCTTAAATAAAAGATGTATCCATGGTACCATGGAAAACGAGCGGTCACCATATATTGACATTCCACCCCCTTATAACTTACACTGTGGCAAAAGGAGCTGTTTACTATGGACAAGAGTATCTACGCCGACTGCCCCGCGCCAGAGAACACAGAGCACACGAAAGCCCAGGCATGGAAGCGGTTTTCTGCGGAAGTGCAGAAGGGCTTTGATTCCGCCGAGCGCGGCGGATGGCTGACGATGGACGAGGTGGAGACCGCGCTGGGAAGAGGGCGCAGTACGGAATAATTCCTTGACGTGCGGATAAAGAAAGAGAGGTCGCTCATGGGAGAATCGAAAGACAGCATCCAGCTTTTTGAGGACAAGAAGATCCGCACAGCTTGGGATGCAGAAAAGGAAGAATGGTATTTCTCCATCGTCGATGTGGTAGGTATCCTGACGGACCAGCCTGATACCCGTCATGCCAGCACATATTGGGCTGTGCTAAAAAATCGTTTGGCCAGCGAGGGTGCAAATGAACTGCTTACAAATTGTAAGCAGTTGAAAATGACCGCCGCCGATGGCAAAAAACGTCTCACCGACGTTGCCGACACGCAGCAGCTTCTGCGTATCATCCAGTCCATCCCGTCGCCCAAAGCGGAGCCTTTTAAGCTGTGGCTGGCCCAGGTGGGCCGGGAGCGCATCGAGGAGACGATCGATCCCGAACAGGCCATTGACCGGGCCCTTGAGACGTATCTGAAAAAGGGTTACTCCGAGGAATGGGTGCATCAGCGGCTCCTGGCGATCCGTATACGAAACGAGCTTACCGACGAATGGAAAGAGCGTGACATGTCAAAGGGCCGGGATTATGCCATCCTCACAGACGAGATCACCCGCGCCTGGGCAGGCATGACCGCGCGGCAGTACAGGCAGCTGAAGGGTCTCAAAAAGGAAAACCTGCGGGACAACATGAGCGATTTGGAGCTTGTGCTGACCATGCTTGCCGAGGCCACGACGACGGAAATATCCAAGTCGAGCAAGCCCCAAACCTTTGCGGAGAACCGGCAGGTCGCCCGGAGCGGCGGCGAGGTCGCGGGTATCGCCCGGAAAGAAATAGAGGGACGGACCGGCCAGCCTGTCATAACGAGCCAAAACGCGGCCGACTTCCAGCAGCTTATCACCGACATCGTAGAGGACGCGGCGGCCTTGCCGGAAATGACCGAGCCGACAAATGATGGTAATAATACGGAGAGCTGATCCTATTCTGTATTCCAAGAGGGCACATGCCGAGCGTTCGGTTCGCATCCGATTGGGCTTTTGCGGGAGCCCTATTTTATTCTTTGCGCCCCACTTCGTTGGGCTCGCATGGGAGCCCTGAAAAAAGGACTTGCGAAAAGCAAGTCCTTTTTTGCGTTTATCGGCCAGGCGGCATCCTGCAAATAGAGACGCCTACCATATGACCACCGTCCCGCTTTTTATGGAGCTGCAGTTCGTCTCCCGCAGGATCACGCCCAGCGCAGAGCAGATCGTCTGCGCGCTCCTCTGTGTGCTGCTTCCCTCCGGCGCGTAATAGGAGATATCCTCATATCTGCTTTTGATATAGTTGAGGATAAACTCGGCCGACGTATCCAGCTCATCGAACGATAGAGCGCGCCAGCCCCAAAATATGGAATAGCCATAATAGTATTCGATGGTCTTAAAGTCGTTATCAGCGAGGGCGATCACCACCGCTTTTTTCTGCATATTATTGGCCAGCAGCCAGGCGATCGTGGACGAACAGTATTGTTCATCCCATATTGCCGTCCGCATCCTGATGACGGCATCCAAATCCTCAGAGTCATCCATCGCACTCTCCAGTGCGCTTGCAGCTGCGATCTGATCCTGAACGAATTGTGGTGCAGACCTGTCAAAGGTAGTAGAACGCTGTTCGTTCATCAGCGCCTGCAAAAACGGGAGCAGCTTGTTCGCCGCGCTTTTGGCATCCTCACCGGCAGCGATATGATACTGTGCATTTTGGAAGAAAAGCCAGCCCTCCTCCTCTCTGGACAGCGACCTCGTGACGATTGGATCTGCTATAAACTGGGCCGGATCTGTAGGCCCAGGCACCGACGCGGGCTCTTCAGAATACTCCTCCATTTCGACGTCCGTAACGATCGGATCTTTTCCTGCGCCATCGTCCGGCGCGGAATCATCTTCAACATTGGTAACAGCGGTGTATACTCTTACAGCCGTGCCGGCAAGTTTCTCACACGTATTGTAGTCTGCGGCGGCAGCCATACTGACAGCGAGGGCCGCCAGGATGACAGGGACTTTGACCGCTTTCTTTCTCCAAAGAGGCTTTGCTATACTTTGCGCGATTTCATGCACGATTCCCGTAAGGACCGTCCAAATTTTGAGCAGTTCTTTATCGTCGGATGAAGTATTCGACGCGTTTTTCTCTTCCTCGCCGGCAGCGCTTGGTTTATCATCGTCATTTTTATTATCGGCTTTCTTGCGGGCTCTTTCCACTATAGCATCACAAGCCGGCTTAAATACCTCTTTGAGCATCCATACAAATGCCCCGACGATCACCGTCCCAATCCACCACAAAGCCTTCCCGATCACTTTCCACAGTTCGGACACGCTGATAACGGAATGTGCGTCCAGCCGCTCAAGGATAAACGACCCCAGCAGAACGGTCAGCGCCAGCAAAAGGATCAACAGCCAGCGATGTTCAGATATATATTTGTAGAGTTTTCTTATCCCCATGAGGCCGCCCCACTGTATCCTGAGGGACTGTTTCCGTCCATTTTTCTTTGACAGAAACCGGCATATCCCTTCCAGATGAGCCAAAATAAAAACGCTCCGTTCAGGTGAGCATATACCCGCCAGAATCGGAGCGCTATTGACCATGAAACGGCTTTGCGATAGCAGGGGAGAATATCAGTCTGGCGGCGTGTGATCGCACTTCCGGGAAATAGATATGGTCATGTTCATGGTGTCTCACCCTGCTACTATACATTGTGGTTATCTAATATTATATGTCCATATCCTGTGTAAGTCAATTTTTTCCATACCAAAAAACTGGATGAAATCTGTCGTATTATTATACTTGAATTTATTGTTATTGCACAACCCAACATTACCGGCCGTCCAATATAATATTGCAAAACACTTTGTATAGATCGTGAAAAGTATTCCTTTATATTTATAACTCCGCGTCCATCGGCTGAAGAACACCGGCCAAATTCTTTTACCTCTCCGCAAAGGAGCACTTCTCCCGGGGCAGTTCCTGGGGCAGGGCGGCGCCCAGGTAGCGCACGGTGCGGGGGCCGTACCGGGCGCACACACCGTCCACGGCCCTGTCCAGCCGGCGCAGCTTATCCAGCCGCCTATAATCGGTGAACATATCCGTCTGCTCCGGGGCGTCCACAGGGCTCAGGGCCGCCGTGCGCAGGCCCAGGCCCCGCAGGGCCCCCGGCCAATGATGCAGCTCCCGGAAAAGACCCATGGCCCGCTCGTAGAGCTCCCGCGTCACGTCCGTGGGCCGGGGCAGGGCCGCCTGATGGCCGGTCCAATGCAGCGTCTTCCCGTCCCGGACGGCCACCTCGATGAGCCGGGTGCGCACGCCTCCCGCCCGGAGCCGGGCCCCCACCTCCTCCGCCAGGGCCAGCATCACCGCCCGCACGTCCCCCTCGCATACCAGGTCCCGGGGCGGCGTGGTGGAGTTGCCGATGCTCTTCACCGGCGGCAGGCAGTCGAAGCGGCGGACGGGGCTGTCGTCCCAGCCGTTGGCGTAGCGGTGGAGCATGAGCCCGCCCTTCCCCAGCCGCAGGCGCAGCGTCTCCGGGTCCGCAGCGGCCAGCTGCCCGATGGTGCGGATGCCGAGAGCACCCAGCACCCGGGTGGAGGCGGGCCCGGCGAACAGCAGCGCGTTCACGGGCAGCGGCCACACGACCTCACGGAAGTTGTCCCGCCCCAGCACCGTCACCGCGTCGGGCTTTCGGTAATCCGAGCCCAGCTTGGCGAAGGCCTTGTTCCAGCTGACCCCTACGCTCACCGTCACCCCCAGCTCCCTATGGATGCGCCGGCGCACCTCCTGGGCCGCCAGGTACCCGTCCTTCCAGGCGTGGCAGCCGGTGATGTCCAGCCAGCTCTCGTCCAGGCCGAAGGGCTCCTGCCGGTCGGTGAA
>CANQRM010000058.1 GCA_947626265.1 uncultured Oscillospiraceae bacterium | reverse complement strand
CAGGCTTTCGGTACTTCGGAAGCATGCCCGGAGTCAGACCGTCCCAAGGGGGATAGGGAACCGTTACGGATCATGCGTACTGAGCTGATCTCTAACGACGCAAGCCATCTTCAA
Source organism: uncultured Oscillospiraceae bacterium (assembly GCA_947626265.1). Taxonomy (GTDB): domain Bacteria; phylum Bacillota; class Clostridia; order Oscillospirales; family Oscillospiraceae; genus CAJOIG01. Next base: position 8,990 of record CANQRM010000058.1, on the reverse strand, counting down.
TCTCATAGGCCGGAAGGCTGACCAATAGCTTACAGAGTCAATTGCTGGATGAGACATCGTGATTCCAGTGTTTGGCTCTGTTTGTTTTTGTCAGTTTTCCGGCCGCTTTTTTATTTGGGAGGGAATTATGAGAAGAAAGACTAGAATTGATAACGCTAGGAAGCGCAATGAGATGCGCTGCCCGTACTGCGGCGCACCAGTTGTCTTAAGAAACGCGGATGGCATCTACAGGGACAACAGTAGCAATACCATGCTGTATGTGTGCGCCAGGTACCCTGCATGTGACGCCTATGTCCGCACGCACCCAGGGACGACGACCCCGGTGGGAGAGATGGCGAACGGTCACCTGCGCGCACTCCGCCGGATGGCCCATCGCTACTTTGACCAGCTGCACCAAGCCGGATATATGAACAAGAATGAGGCATACCGCTGGCTGGCAGCCACGATCTCAGCTCCGATGTCCCAGGCACACATCGGCTGCCTGGGAGAGTATTACTGCCGGCAGGTCATCTCCAGGAGCAAGGCGTTCCTGGAAGCGAGGGGAGTCGGTATCAGGAACAGGGAGGAGATGAGTGCGTGAAGGAAGAAAAGAGATCTTCGGGTAGGCGAAAACAGCGAAGCTGGGTGATCCCAGTCCTATGCGCGGCAGTGACGCTGCTGATTCTCAAGACGGTGCTGCTGGTGGGCTATGTGCCCAGTTCTTCCATGGAACCGACGCTGCACAAAAACAGTATTATCCTCGGCCTTCGACTCCATGGGGAGCTGAAGACTGGGGATATTATCATATTCAGGCATGATGGAGAGCTTCTGGTGAAGAGGATCGCGGCGAGCGGAGGAGAACAAATAGAACGGGAAGGTGAGACGATCACCGTCCCGTATGGCTGTTTCTACGTCTTGGGCGATAATGCGGCGGACTCCTACGACTCGCGGTATTGGGAGGAACCATTTGTGAAAGAGGCGGATGTGGCCGCTGTGCTCTACCGACGAGGATAGCACCATGCCCAAGATGGCAACAACTCCTTGAATAATTAGCGTAATTATGCTAAAATTAATATCAGGAGGGTGATACCTATGGATACAATACGACCGGTTTCCGACCTGCGGAACAATTTTGCTGACATCTCAAGGATCGTTCATGAAACAGCAAAGCCCGTGTTTCTCACCAAAAACGGGTATGGCGATATGGTGGTCCTGAGCATGGAAGCATACGAGAACCTCCAGCTGGAAAGTGAAGTCTATTACAAGCTTCAAGAAGCGGAGCGGGAGGCTGAACTCACAGACAAGCGGTATTCTTCCAAGGAAGTGCTGGCTGCCATGCGTGAGGCCATAGGGGGAGAGCAGGGTGTATGATCTACAATACCTGCCTTCGGCCCGAAAGGATATGGTCGAAGCTGTGCGGTACATCAGCGAGACATTGCGTAACCCGACAGCAGCAGAACGGCTGGCGGAGGAACTGATCAAGGCGGGGGACAGTATACTGACTTTTCCCTATGCAAATCCTGTTCATATGCCGATACGTCCGCTGAAGCACGAGTACCGAAAACTGCGGGTGCACAATTACCTGATGTTCTATTGGGTGAATGAAGAAAGAAAGCTGGTCACAGTCGCGCGTGTGATCTACGCCAGAAGAAATTACGAAAGACTGTTATGAATTATGAAGGAATATAAACTGCTTGGTGCGGATGGCAAATTCTATACCTCCACGACCCCCGGCACCTATGGAGGAAACAGCAAGGCGAAAATATATGGCCGGCTGGACTGCTCTGCCGCACTAGCCACGATAAAGGTTCATCCGGGAAGCTATGAGTCTGGCCGTGTTTTCTTTGCCGATGAGAAAACTGCCGTCGCGGCCGGTTATCGTCCGTGCGGGCGATGCCTCCGGGAGAGGTATCTTGAATGGAAGAGTGATCCGCAAAAGTACCGCGGGAAGTATGGCATAGGGTGGTTGCCCTCGGTATGCTGACTGCGGAACAAATGGTTTGAGGAGTATCGGTATGCAACTGGGATGGGTCGACTTTACAAATTCGGATCGGGAAAAGGTCTTTGACGTCATGAGCCTGCTGCAGGAGCCTGGGGCGGTGGATGAGATCGGCATCGGCCAGGTGCGCGATGCGTTCTCAAATCTGTTTTTCCCTGGTACTTCTACGGTCCAGACCATAGCGAAGTATTTCCTTATTGTTCCCTATGTTCTGAAAGAGGCGGCAGAAGGCCGATATGGGTCGGAATATGGGAGCATCCTCAGGAGGATTGATGAGGAGGAGAGACAATGCGGGCTTCTCCTTATGCAGCATTGTCCGGGGGACACGGGCATCATTGGCCAGCGCGTGCTTCCGCGAGGTTGGGTCGTGAGACGGCCTTCCAGTATTTACTGGAACGGGATATGCACCTATGGCATCTGCACCCAAAAAGGGCTGTCCATACCGGACCTCATCCGGGCGTCTCAATTCGTCCAGACGCAGAACAGAACCATCCGGCTGAGCAGTCGGGGTGACGATGGCTCCTCTGATGAACGGGATGACTTTGACGCCGGAAGGGATGCGGCGCTCCATTTTTTCTCTGTCCCCGACGAGTATTACACCGACTGGCGTGAGGAGCTGTCGACACGGCTCACCGGGGGAGAAGCAGCCTTTCTTCGTGAGAAGATCGAAAGCCATACCAAGGGAACCTTGCTCTGCTATATGCTGGAGCATAACATCAATGTGAAAGAGTATGACTCCTTTGAGGCGCTCTATGAGGCCCTGCATGAGGAGGTCCCCGCGGAGATGGGACACATGATGAAGCTGGCCAGCGATTTCAACAGGCTGGTCTATGCGGCGCGGGTGCGGTATAACTATGTGCTCTCTAACGGGGAAAACGCGGAAGCGGCAGATGAATGGGAATACATAGAAACGAATAAAGAATATATGCTGTCCGTCGATGTGGATGAAGTCCTCGCCAGCCTCCATATCGTGAATTACCGTCTGCGCCGGTTCCTTATGGCGTTCAAAGAGGCTGTTCTCACCGGCAGCCTAGATGCGGCAGATGAGATCCTCATAAACCGGGAGATCGAGATCAAGGGCCGCAGCCGGGCGAAGCTCTGTAAGCGGGATGACTATGACAATGACGTCTGGATTGGCGAGTGGTACCTGGACTACCGTTTTTCCAGCGCGAAGCGGTTGATTGCCGACATCTATCGGGGGGAGGGGAAAGAACGTGCTTAAACCCAATACAAACAGCGACCGTGTGGGCTACGGCTCCATACTCGTACCCCCGGCCGGGACCAAGCTGAATATGGCTGTCGGCACTACATACTCCCTGGACCTGGAGGCATTGACGGCGGTATGCCTGTCCCTCGGCCTTGGCGAGGATACGGACAGCATGGTGCTGCAAAGCCCTATCGGGATGCTCGACGCCATCCGGAGGGTATCGGAAAAAGTGCTGATCTTCTGCGAAGCGGGACAGATCAAAATGCCGAGCACTCCCAGTGCGCTGAGTCTGCTGCTGGAGAAAATGGTCATACCTGTGGCATTGCCAAAACGAGACGCCCGCGGCGTGTTTCCCTCCTTTCACCCCAAGACCTGGCTGCTCCAATATGTGGATGGGCAGGGGCGCTTCAGCTATCGTTTCGCCGTTTTGAGCAGGAATCTGACCTTTGACCGGAGCTGGGACGTCTGCTTCTCCATGGACAGTTTGGATACGGCCAGCACCTCCGGGAAGACGAAGCCGATCATTGCCTTTCTGGACTATCTCCGCGGCCGGATCGGTGATTCCACCCAAAATGCCAGGGAGAAGCGCGGCGCCTTGGAGAAGCTGGCAAAAGCTCTGTCCAGCGTATCGTTTTCGACTGGTACGAAAGAGTTTGGAGAGGACTTTGAGATATTGCCCCTTGGCATCGGCGCAAAGGGCTACGACATGAAGAATGACCCGCTGCTATGTCCGGATCCCTCGGCGGCGGATCACAGCTTTCATGAGCTCGTCGTATTCTCGCCCTTCCTGTCCGGGGCGATGATCGACTACTGGAACGACCCGGCGCATTCCCTGACAGGTACTTCCCGCGTACTTATCACACGGAAAAGTGAGCTTTCTAAAATCACGGACGAGCAGTCCGACCGGTTTAGGATATTCACTCTGAAGGACGACGTGGTCGATGGGGAGACGGCCCTCTCTGATGAGAGTGACGATAAGCAGAAGCAGGATATCCACGCCAAGATATATTTGCGAAGGAAGTATTCCACGGTCGATCTCTACCTGGGCTCTATGAACGCCACTTGGTCGGCAGTGAACCGGAATGTGGAGATGCTCGTCCGTCTGCGCACGAAGAACCGGTATTATAACGGCGAGCGGTTTTTGCGTGAGATCTTCTGCGGCGATGAAGAAGGGCAGCAGAACCCGTTTGAGCTCTCCAAGCCAACAGAGGAAGGCCCGGACCCATCTCAGGAGACTGTGTCACAGCTGGAGCAGGTCATAAAAACGATCTGCCGCCTGCCGATGAAGGCCGCCGTCACCGCCCGGGATGGGAAATATGATATATCCCTTGAAGTGGAGGGCAGGATCCCGGAGGGCGATATTTCCATCACGCCCTTTCGGCGGGACAATCCTATCCCGATGAAGAACTCCATGCTGTTCCCTCAGCTGGAGCTTTTGCAGGTATCAGAGTTCTATAAGCTGCAGGTGAAAGCAGATGACATCTCCGTGGAGAGAATCGTCATGATACCGACCTCCGGCATCCCCGCCGAGAGGGAGAATGCCGTGGTAAACCATGTCGTGAAGGATCGCCGGTCCTTTGTGGAGTATGTGGCGTTCGTGCTGGGCGACGATCACCTCATGTCACTGCTGGAGGAACAGGCTGGCAGCAAAGGCGGGACCTGGAAGAACTGCCATGACCAGCTTCCTGCTCTCTATGAGAAGATGCTGAAGACGGCCCTGGATGAGCCGGACCGGCTGGGGGAGATCGATTACCTTCTCAAAATGGTCTCGGATAAGACCATCATACCCGATGAGTTCCGGGAACTGTATGCCGCATTTTTGAGGACTGTTCCGCGGGGGTGAACCAATGCCGCAATTCAATATCGACGCCGTAGAAGAGAAAACGATGGCCGGGCTGAAAGACTTTCAGAAAGAGACGGTCAAACGTATCCATTATCTGTTCACTCATGGCCAGAACCGGGTCCTCGTTGCTGATGAGGTCGGTATGGGCAAGACCCTGATAGCCCGCGGCGCTATCGTCAAGACGGCGCAGATCCGCCTGTTGGAGGGCGATGACCTTTTCAAGGTCGTCTATATCTGCTCTAATATCTGCATCGCGAACCAGAATATCCAGAAGCTCAAAGTGACAAGCTCTGCCCGGATCGAGGGCGTCTCGGATACGAGGCTTTCCATGCTCCATCTGAAAATCGCGGAACAGGAATCCGATAGCAGCCTTCGGGACAGCTATATCCAGCTCATCCCCCTGACGCCGGAGACGTCTTTTCGTATGACGACTGGGGGCGGGACTGTGAATGAGCGATCTCTTATGTTCGCCATATTGTCCCGGATGAAGGAACTCTCAGGACTCCGCAAAAAATTGGAGACGTTTTTGATTCACGGTGCTGAAAGCTCATGGGACTACTATTCTTTTTTGTATGAGAACCGGGTCCGGCAGTTGGAAAAGAGCAGGGATACGGATTATCCCTTGTCAGTCATTGAAGAGGTGAGGTCCAGTCCCGTTCTTCCTATACTCATCGAACATCTCAGAGACCGTGAAAACGGCACTTCCCCCTATAAGGACAATGCCGTCCTGAACAAGCTCCGGGTCATGTTCGCAAAAATAAGTACCGGACTGCTGAAACCAGATCTGGTCATTATGGATGAGTTTCAGAGATTCAAGTTTCTCCTTGACTCTGACCAGGAATCCGAAACAGGTATCCTGGTGCATCGTTTTCTGGACGGCAGTGATACACGAATTCTTCTCCTTTCCGCGACGCCCTATAAGCTCTACTCCACACCGGATGAGATCGACGCCGCCCATGTGGACGAGCACTACGCCGAGTTTCTCCAAGTAACGAACTTCCTCTTTGCAGACTCGCAGCTGGATTTTCACCAGATATGGTCGGACTATTCTACCGCACTACGGGAAGCGCGGGGCAGCGGCGCGGCGATCCTTCAAATCAAGAAGACCGCGGAGGATGCTCTTTACTCCGGCGTCTGCCGGACGGAGCGCATATCCGTCATGGATGCCGGCGACTATACAGATGACAGCAGCGTAAAGGAAGCGCTGCGCGTTACCAGCCAGGATATCGCGTCCTACCTGGCCATAGGTAAGCTTCTGAAGGGTATAGAAGGCGCACCTGCCATCCCCGTGGACTATGTGAAGAGCTGTCCGTTCCTCATGTCCTTCATGCAGAAGTATAAGGTCAAAGAGGCCATAGAGAAGCACTTCCTCGCCAAGCCTGATGAGGTCGGGAAAGCGAAGAAGGATATTCTTTGGGTAAAGCCTTCAGATGTGGAGAATTACCGGCCCCTTCCGGCCGCGAACGCAAGACTGGAGAAGCTCAAAGAGGTCGCCTTTGAAGACGGCGCCGAGATGTTCCTGTGGGTGCCGCCCAGCAGACCCTATTACCCACTGCAGGGAGCATATAAAAACAGCAAGAACTTCTCCAAGGTATTAGTGTTTTCCTCTTGGGAGATGGTGCCCCGGATGATCGGGGCAATGGTCTCCTATGAGGCGGAGCGCAGGACCGTCGGCAAAGTGGGAGCGTCGGCGAAAAATATAAGCCCAGGCAACCGGCGCTACAGTGCCAGGCGCCGCTATCCCTATCCGCGCCTGCAGTTCTCTATGTCTGCTCTTGGCGAGCCGCAGCGGATGAATCTGTTTTGCCTACTGTACCCTTCGGCATCGTTGGCGGACATGTATGACCCCATTGCCTCTATGAACGACTGGCTCTCTCTGAGCGATATAGAGCGGAGCGTGAGGACCCAGATCCAGGCACGGCTCAACACGCTCAAGGGATATCAGAAAAGCCATTTTGGCCAGGAAGATGAACGGTGGTATTACATGGCGTCCATGCTCATGGATGGTCCCGACTTTGTTCGCAGGTGGCTGTCCGCTTTGAGGGGCACCATTGGCGAGGGCGGCGGTGAGCTAGATGCCGGCGTCTCAAGCGACCGGGGCAACAAAGGGTTTCCCGCGCACATTACCAGGCTGGAAAAGTATATTGATGGAATTGACACATTAAAACTTGGCCGCATGCCGGACGACCTTGTTTCCACGCTGGTCGATATGACCTTGGGCTCGCCCGCCGTCTGCATCTATCGTTCTTTTGGGGGCAATGTACCCTTCGCGACGTACCTTTCCCGCGTGTTTTTCAATTACTTCAACTCTACGGAGACTACTGCCGTTGTAGAATTGGCAGCGGATCGACATCACGCGAAGAAGGCGGATGACAACACCCATTGGCAGGATGTCCTTTTATACTGCAAGGATGGCTGTTTCCAGGCGATGTTTGACGAGTATCTGCACATAGTGCGGGAGAATCTGGGCTTTGCCGACGAAGATAAGCGCGACAGCCTGGCATATGAGACTATGTGCAAAGGCCTGCGCATGCACACGGCCTCCTACAAAGTGGATACATACGATCTGTTCCGGGGCCGCGTCCAGGGGAAGCAGACAAAAAAGGATTCCATGCGGATGCGCGCCCACTATGCTGTAGGCTTCGTCACCGACGGGGACGATGAGAAACGGTCCATCCGTAAAGACAGCATCCGTGACGCCTTCAACAGTCCTCTGCGGCCGTTTGTTCTGGCGTCCACATCCATCGGGCAGGAGGGCCTTGACTTCCACTGCTACTGCCGGAAAGTAATGCACTGGAACCTCCCGGGGAACCCAACGGATCTGGAGCAGCGCGAGGGGCGGGTCAATCGCTTCAAGTGCTTGGCTATCCGGCAGAATGTGGCGGAAAAGTATGGCGATATCCCTTTCTCCAAGGATGTCTGGTCGGAGATGTTCCAAGCTGCCCAGACGGAGAAACGCCCCGGCCAGTCTGACTTGGTTCCGTTCTGGTGCTTCGGCGGGGACCAGCAGGTCAAGATCGAGCGCATCGTGCCCATGTATCCCATGAGCAGAGATGAGATCGCCTATGAGCGCCTCATCAAGATACTGTCCCTCTATAGGCTCACGCTGGGGCAGGCCAGGCAGGAAGAGCTGCTGGAGTACATCTTTCAAGAATGCAAAGACCCCGGAGAACTGAAGGAAATGTTCATCGACCTGAGCCCATTTTCCAAAGGCATTGAGGTGCATACGAGGGTTTAGGGGAGGTTCAAAAGGAAATGCTACCCTACAAATAGTAATGTGATGACGCCCTTGGCGATAAAGCGAACGAACAGCTTGACGGCGTGTTCCGACTTTTTGACCTCCGCAAAGCTGTCGCAGGTTTTCATCACACCTACCACGAAGAACAGCACCAGCAGAGCGAGGCCCACGGCCTGTAGCGCCCCGTTGATGGTGACGATTACATCCCAGGTGGTCCCGCCCTTAAATGTCTCTGGCCGCTGCGTGGCGAGTTGCCATATCTCCGCAAGCTTTTCATTCCAGGTGTTTAGGGCACGTTCAAGGTTTTGAACGACCCAGTTATCAGACATTAGATCACCTCTAGGCAACATTTTGAAAATGCAAAAACTCCTAGTGGTGTCGACTTGCCTCTAGAAACATTGTAGCTTTTTATAATATGTATTGAAATGATAATAGTTTCGTAATAATATATAAAGCATTAGAATAAGAGCATGGGCTTCGACGTGAGGTCCATGCTCTTTTGTTAGCCGATGCTCATAACCCGGTCACAGTTGACTACATATCTGGGTAGTGTCAAGGTATTCCTTTTTGTACATTTTGTTCTACGCTACCGGGAAATATCCTAGGGGATAATGAGTTTCTCGCTGCGAACAAACGAAGATAGGACAACAGCCACCGGATGAAATCGGTAGCTGCTGGTATATATGAAGATAATACACAATTATCTATTGGTTCCGCTGCTGTC
>CANQRM010000057.1 GCA_947626265.1 uncultured Oscillospiraceae bacterium | reverse complement strand
GCCGAGATCACGGAGCAGATGGTGAAGGCCGAGGGCGTGACGGAGGAGCTGAAGGCCCAGGACCAGATGAAGTGGGTGGGCCTGATGAACAACATCAAGAACGCGGCGGAACAGACGGTGTTTCAGGAATTGATCTACGCATAACCAATATCGTGGCCGAGAGCGCGAGGAGCAGCCAGCTCCCCGCGCTTTTGGATGAAAAGCCCATCATGGCCCTGCTATCCAATCGGGACAACGATCTTCTTTTCACCAAAGAGCAGATAGAGCTTTTCTTTTCTCTGCACCCCGGCATTGACGAGCGGACCGAGTACATCTGGCAGGCATACCCTTACCGTTTTACCGAACTTCTCATAGACGGAGAGCGGTACGGATATGTGGCCCAGGACGACGGCCTTGTGATGTGGGCCGGGTCCTACACCTCCCCCACAAAGGAAGCACTGTACTCCTGGACCCTTATTGCCGAATGGGTGGGCCAGATCATCGACCGTCAGGAGTACGGCATCAACACCACTTCCAAGAAACTGCCAGACCAGGATGAGCAGCAAATGCTCATGTTCGGTTTCGGCGGCGAGGAACCGGCATCGTCTTTGGCGGATGAAGTACAGATTTCCTTTCTATCCGACCTCCGGCTCCCCCAGCAGGTCATTGACGAGGCCCTGTGCATAGGAGCAAACCACGAAAACAGCCGCCTCACCATCTGTGCGTGGATGATGAAGGACAAGCCCCTGGAGGATAACGCCCGGTTCCTGCGGGCACATTACGGCACCAACGGCGCGGGCTTCTATCTGAATGGCAGACAGTATTCTATATGGTATACCCCAGAGGGCATCCGCATCGACACCGGCGACACCACCCAGCGGCCCGGAGCTACCGTCGTCACCTGGGACGAGGCCGCGAGGCGCATCCGGGAGCTTCTGGACCTGGGCCGGTATATGCCCCAGCGGGAGCTTGACCAAGCGCCCAGCTTTGAGCGCAGCGAACTGGCGGACAAGCTCTTGTATCTTTGTCAAGATGTTGAGGGAGATTCACGGGATACCTTGCTCCCTGTCACTATGGGCATCTATAACACTCACCTGGGATTCCCGGAAGAAAGCGCCGCCATCCAGTCCTTATTGGAGCAGCCGGAGAGCTTGCAGATCCTTGTGGATGAGTTCCGCGAGTTTACGGACGCATACGAAAAGGACCCGGATATACTGCGTTTCCACAATCACAGGCCCAAAGAACTGCTGCAACGGCTCTCTGACCTGCAACGGGAACCAGTCATCTTCACCGCCGCCGAGGACTACGACCCCCAGCGGCGGTTTTTTATATCCGGCGATGAGATCGACCAGGTTCTGCGGGGCAGTACCGACTACCGCCTCGGCGTCTACTCCTACTTCCTTGCCCATACAGACCATGATGAGCGCCGAAAATATCTGAGAAAACTCCATGGCGAGTACAGCGGCTATCATGGCGACAACGACAACGCCACTTGGAACAGCAAGGGTCTTTCTTTCAGCCATGGCACTATTGGTTCCCCCTATGCCCAAGTTGAACTGACATGGCCGAAGATAGAAAAGCGAGTCTCAGCCATGATAGATGCCGGGACATTCCTGGACGATGCTGACCGCGCCGCTATGCCCGACTATGAGCGGGAAAGACTTGCCCGACAGGTTTATGGCTTCTTTGCCAATGCCTCCGCCGTTTATCAGCGGCCTTTCCCAGATGGAATTGGCTACATTGACGCTTACAAACTTATATCGGAGCAACTGCGAGACCCGGACAGCGTGGAGCAGATATATCAGATGATGCTCCGGCTGCGGGTGAGTACGCCCCCGGATGACCGTGCTCATGACCTGCGGGAACAGGTGTTCATCGACTTCTCTGCCTACCGTGACGGCACATTCTCCCTGTTCGGGGAACACCGTGAGCCAAAGGAACGCCCGGAGGCTGCGCCCATATCCCATGACAAGGAATACGAGGCGGAGATGGCCCGCGGAATACTGAACATCTATGGTGAGTTTGAAGGTCCTGGCTACCTGAAATCGTTGGGCGTTGACAGCTACGATGACGCCATAGTAAAGGCCCAACAGGCCCTGCGGACGCCAGAGGGCTTGGAACAGATCATTCTCGTCTTGGATTCGTATTTGAATGAGGCCGATCCCCAAGAGGAGATATACGCGGAGATAGAACTTACCATTGAATCCCTGCATCAGATGGAAGAAGAGTTATCTCCAACAATGGAGTTGGCCAAGAAGCTCATCAACGAATACTGCCAGGAGGAATTTCAGAGCGACGGCGACTTCTCCGATCCTTCCAATGTGGGCGTGGCCTACACCACGTCGGAAGACGAGGCTCACAAGATACAGGTCAGTGTCAACCTAATCGACTGGTCCCTGGACTTCTATGTGGACAACAAGCTGGTATACCAGCGGGTGTATGGCTCTCTCCAGGAACTCATAGACGGCGAACTGTACCGCCTTGATTTTACTGAACTCATGGCCGTGCCTTTGCCAGAGGAGGAAGCGGAGATCGAGGCCCCGGCCAGCGGGCCGGGGCTACCAGCCGAAAAAGAAACGGAGGGCGGGAAACCCGCCCCCGCCTACGACCTGGGGTTCGGTCATCTGGGGAACGGCCTCACCGTCTGGAATCGTCTGCGGACGGTGCATGGGGACTATCAGACTGTGGCCCATATCGAGCCGGACCGTTCTGTGACCATCTATGACACGGATATGCCGGACGAGGTGCGCCAGCGGATCTACGATATGGCGGCCACCTCCGACGCCAGAATATCCGCGACCCAGGACGCGCCCGTGTTTTCCACGCCGCCCCAGGTCCGGGAGCCAGCCGCGCCGGAAGTCACAACGGAGGGTAAGACCGAGGCCATTCCCGCGCCCCCGCCCAGGCGTGAGCGCGTCACGTTCACCACCCTTCGCCCGGAGATACCTGCCGGCCAGCGCCACAACTTCCGCATCACAGACCCTGAGCTGGGCTATGGCACACCCGGCGAGAAGTTTGCCGCCAATGTCAAGGCTATCCGCACCTTGAAACGCATCGAGGCCGAGGAACGCCTCGCCACGCCGGAGGAACAGGAAGTCTTGTCCCGGTATGTGGGATGGGGCGGCCTCGCGGATTGCTTCGATGAGCGTCACAGTAAGTATCAGGAATTGAAAAGTCTTCTTGACGAGGACGAATACGCAGCGGCCAGGGCCAGTTCCCTGACCGCTTTTTATACGTCACCGGTCATCATAGAGGCCATGTATAAGGCTCTGGCCCAGATGGGCTTCCAGAGCGGCAATATCCTGGAACCCGCCTGCGGCGTCGGCAACTTCATCGGCATGATCCCGGAGGACATGGCCGGCAGCCATGCCTACGGTGTGGAGATCGACAGCATATCAGGCCGCATTGCCCAACAGCTCTATCAGTTGAGCAGTATATCCGTCAACGGCTTTGAAAAGGTGCAGATGCCGGACAGCTTCTTTGACGTGGCCATCGGCAACGTGCCCTTTGGCGACCTGCGCGTGGCGGACAGGCGGTACGACAAGCACCACTGGCTCATTCACGACTACTTCTTCGGCAAGGCGCTGGACAAGGTGCGCCCCGGCGGGATCGTTGCGTTCATATCCAGCAAGGGCACCATGGACAAGGAGAGCAGCGCAGTCCGCAAGTATCTGGCCCAGCGCGCCGACCTTATCGGGGCCATCCGGCTGCCGGACAACGCTTTCAAGCGCAACGCCGGCACGGAAGTCACCAGTGACATCATCTTTCTCCAGAAACGTGACCGCCTCACCGACATTGAACCGGATTGGGTGCATCTGGACACCACCGAGGACGGCATCCGCATGAACAGCTATTTCGTTCAGCACCCGGAGATGGTGCTGGGCAACATGGTCATGGAATCCACCCGCTTCGGCATGGACAGCGCCTGCAAAGCCTATGAGGACGCCGACCTGTCTGAGCTGCTGGCCGAGGCCATCACCAACCTCCACGCGGAGATCACCGCCTACGAGCAGGACGAGCTGGACGAGGAACAGGACGAATCCATCCCTGCAGACCCCTCCATCCGCAACTTCAGCTTTGCCATTGTGGACGGCGTGATCTACTACCGTGAGAACTCCGTCATGCGCCCGGTCAGGACCTCTGCCACGGCGGAGAACCGCATCCGGGGCATGATAGCCCTCCGGGACTGTGTGCGCCGGCTCATTGAGATGCAGACTGAAAACTACCCGGACGGCGAGATCTCCGCGCAGCAGCAGAAGCTCAACCGGCTATATGACGATTTCGTGCGAAAGTACGACCGGCTCAACACCCGCGGCAACCGCCTGGCCTTTGAGGATGATTCCAGCTACTATCTGCTTTGCTCCCTGGAGGTGTACGACAAAGAGAACAACTTTGAGCGCAAGGCCGATATGTTCACCAAGCGCACCATCCGGCCCCACGAGCCCGTCACCCATGTGGACACCGCGGCGGAGGCCCTGGCCGTGTCCATCACCGAGAAGGCCCGTGTGGATATGGCCTATATGTCCGAGCTGTCCGGCATGACGCCGGAGGCGATGGAGGAAGAGCTGGCAGGGGTCATTTTTCGGGATGTGAAATGCGCCGAGGACCCCAAGGATATTACAGAGGAACAGACAGACCTGCTTCTGTACCCCCTGGTGCCCGCAGACGAGTATCTGTCCGGCAACGTGCGGAAGAAGCTCCGCATGGCCAGGGCCATGCGGGAGGCGTTACCAGCCGAAGAAAAAAGCAGGCTGGACCGGAACGTGTCAGCGCTGGAGGCGGTGCAGCCCCAGGACCTTACCGCTGGAGAGATCGGCGTCCGCATAGGAGCAAGTTGGGTGCCCATTGATGTCTATGAGCAGTTCATGTGGGAGCTTTTTGATACCTCTGGCTATGCAAGGAAAAAAATCAGGATTACCCACTCAAAATACAGCGGCGAGTGGAGCATCTCCGAAAAGACTTCAGACTACGGCAACATCAAGGTCCACAGCACCTATGGCACGGCCAGAGTAAACGCCTATCGCATATTGGAACAGACCCTCAATCTGAAGGACGTGCGCGTGTTCGACTATGTGGAGGACCTGGAGGGCCGGAAAAAGCCTGTCCTCAACCAGAAAGAAACGGCCATCGCCCAGGACCGGCAGGAGCTTATCAAGCAGAAGTTCCAGGAGTGGGTATGGAAGGACATCGACCGCCGCGAGAGACTGTGCCACATCTACAATGAGACCTTCAACGCTATCCGGCCCCGCGAGTACGACGGCTCCCATCTGACGTTTCCCGGCATGAACCCGGAAATCACCCTCCGACCCCATCAGGTCAACGCTATCGCCCATGTCATCTACGGAGGGAATACCCTGCTGGCCCATGAAGTTGGCGCGGGCAAGACCTATGAGATGGCCGCCGCTGCTATGGAAATGAAGCGGCTCGGCCTATGCACGAAATCGCTGTTTGTCGTGCCGAACCACATCACCGGCCAGTGGGCGTCCGAGTTTCTGCAGCTCTACCCAGCCGCCAATCTGCTGGTGGTCACGAAGAAGGATTTTGAGACCGCAAATCGCAAGAAAATATGCGCCCGGATCGCCACCGGCGACTATGATGCCGTCATCATTGGCCACAGCCAGTTGGAGAAGATACCCATGTCCGCAGAGCGGCAGCGGTTCCTTCTGTGGAAACAGATAGAGGAGATCACGGCGGCGATCTCAGAAGCCAAGAGAGGCGGCGGGCCGCGATACTCTGTCAAGCAGATGGAGAAAACGAAGCACTCACTGGAAACACGTCTGGAGCGGCTCAATGACACCAGCCGGAAAGACAACGTGGTGGATTTTGAGGAATTGGGCATCGACCGCCTGTTCATCGACGAATCCCACTACTTTAAGAATTTGTACGTGGTGACGAAAATGAAGAATGTGGGCGGTATATCCCAGACAGACGCGCAGAAATCCAGTGATCTGTTTATGAAAACGCAGTATATGGACGAGCTTACAGGCTGCCGGGGCACCATCTTCGCCACCGGCACCCCCATCTCCAACAGCATGGTGGAGCTTTACACCATCCAGCGTTATCTGCAATACCAAGTTCTGCAGGACATGGATTTGGTCTTTTTTGATGATTGGGCCGCCAGCTTCGGTGAGACGGTCACGGCCATAGAGCTGACGCCAGAGGGTTCCGGTTATCGGGCCAAGACCCGCTTCGCCAAGTTCTACAATCTCCCGGAGCTGATGGCTACCTTCAAGATGGCCGCAGACATCCAGACCGCCGATATGCTCCAGCTTCCCGTGCCCAAGGCCAATTTCCACACCGAGGTCATCACACCTTCCGAACTGCAAAAGGAAATGGTGGCGGGGCTGGCGGAACGCGCCGAGAAGATCCGTGCGGGTCATGTTGATCCCAGGGTCGATAATATGCTCAAAGTGACCAACGACGGCAGAAAGCTGGCTCTGGATATGCGTCTGGTGCAGCCCCTCGCCCCGGACGACCCCAACGGCAAGGTGGCTGTCTGCGCCCGGAACGTCTTTCAGATATGGGAGCAGACAAGGGAGCAGCGCAGCGCCCAGCTCGTTTTCTGCGACCTTTCCACGCCCAAGGGCGACGGCAGTTTCAACGTCTATGACGATCTGAAACAGAAGCTCATGGAAAAGGGCGTCCCGGAGGATGAAATCGCGTTCATCCATGAGGCAGATACGGACGTGCGGAAGCAAGCCCTGTTCGCCAAAGTCCGGGCCGGCGCCGTGCGCATCCTCATGGGCAGCACCCAGAAGATGGGAGCCGGGACCAACTGCCAGGACAAGCTCATAGCCTTACACGACCTGGACACCCCCTGGCGGCCCTCTGACTTGGCCCAGCGTCTGGGCCGCATCGTCCGACAGGGCAACACCAATCCGGAGGTGGAGATTTACCGTTACGTCACAGAGGGGACTTTTGACAGCTACCTCTATCAGCTGGTGGAGAACAAGCAGCGGTTCATTGCCCAGATCATGACCAGCAAGAGCCCTGCCCGTGTTGCGGACGATGTTGACGACACCGCCCTGTCCTATGCCGAGATCAAGGCTCTGGCCACCGGCAACCCGCTTATCATCGAAAAGTGCGAGCTGGAGATGGAAGTCAGCAAGCTTCAGATGCTCAAAGCAGCATACCTGAATCAGCGGTATTCCATGGAAAGCATGGTCCTGCGGACGTATCCTGCCAAGATCGCGGAGGCGAAAGAAAAAATAGCCCTATTCAAAACGGACATGGACACCCTTGAGGCCTATCCGAAGCCGGACGACGGTTTCGTGGGAATGGTCCTTGCCGGTGAAGTCTATACAGAGAGGACAAAAGCCGGCCAAGCCATCCTAAAGAAATGCGGAGAGCTTTCCGGCGAAGGGCTTGAGGAAGTCGGGCAGTACCGAGGCTTTTCGCTCCTCTTGATTTACGCCCCCCGTGATAATGAGTTCCGAGTGGTGCTCAAGGGCGCTTGCAGCTATACGATCAAATTAGGCCCTGACGCATCCGGCAACATCTCCCGTATGGACAACGCGCTCGAAAAGATTCCGACATGGCTGAAAGACGAGAAGCGCGATTTACAGAAGGTCCAGCAGCAGTTGGAAGCTACCCGCGCAGAGCTGGAGACGCCCTTCGCCAGGGCGGAGGAACTGGAGCAAAAGTCAAAGCGGCTCAATGAACTGAATATCCTTCTGAACCTGGACAAAAAGGACAAGACGCTCATCGACGATGGTCCAGACGAGGACGCGCCGGTGGTCGTATCCAGGTCACGAGGCTATGAGCGGTGAGGCGACAGGGGCAGGCAGAGCCTGCCCCTGTGATAAAAAGACATCATTTTGATGTGGCGGCATAGAATGACATATGATAGCTTGCAAGAACTGTCTCTGGTATGGTAGAATAAGAAACAAGCAGAAGCTTAATATGAGGGCGAGGTGTTTATATGAGCAAATATGAATTCTCTCTCCGTCAGGAAGTGCTGATGGAAGTTGGAGCTTCTGTTTTAGGTGACTTATTCAGATATAGCGAGGAGAAGAATATAGAGAGCAGATCGGACCCAGTTTCAATCCTCTATGGATTGGTTTGGAATGCCAAGCAGGATATTCTCCTTTCCAAGACGGAGGCAGAACTGGAGCAGATCGAAGGACAGTTTCATTTGGCCCGCAATTTTCTGTCCGGGTTAGAGATCGCACAAGCCGAAGGGATCGCGTGATGAGCGCATTGACACCTGAAGAAGCCCGCTCTGTAAAGAGAACGGTCGAGCGTGAGGTGGAGTTGGCGAAGGGGCGTTATCATTCCCAACCATCCCCTAAAGCGATCCTCCTTGCTGGCCAGCCAGGGGCCGGGAAAACGATCCTGTCCTCGCTTCTGCAATCAAGCTTGGATGACGCTGTTTTTATCAACGGGGACGATTATCGAAGGTATCACCCCCATTATTCGGAACTTTATAAGCAATATGGCTCCGATTCTGTACCTATGACATCCGCGTTTTCAGGAGAAGTCACAGAGAACCTGATCGCTTGTTTTTCAGACCTTGCTTTCAATATGGTAGTGGAGGGAACAGGGCGGACCGTAGATGTTCCTAAGCGAACAGCAACGATTTTGACGGAGAAGGGCTATTCCGTCGAAATGGCGGTCATTGCCACAAGGCCGGTTCTGTCTTTGATCAGCACCTTGCTTCGGTTTTATCAGATGAATGAGCACGGCACGATCCCAAGGGCCACGGCGCTGGAAGCGCATGACAGCGTAGTTGCGGTGCTGCCATCAAATTTGGATGCTCTTTCTACGTTTCCCTGTCTCTCCAGAATCACGATTTGGACGCGGGGAGCAGAATTGGTTTATGACAGCGAGGTGGACACACCACCTCCATCTAAAGCACTTGAACGTATTTGGAAGGCCGGTTGGTCACATACGGAAGAAGCTGAAGCAGCAACGCAAATCAAGGAACTGCGTACCTTGGAGAAAAAGATGGCCTTGGGCCAAGGCCGCATTATCGAAGAAATAAATACCCGGTTTTTGCGTGAAACCAACGAACATGAGCGGTGACACGAATAATAGCCGACTGATTCAACAGGATCAGTCGGTTTTTTCATTTAAGGAGGTGACGCACATGACCTTGGAGCAACTGAACACAGCATTGTACCAAAAGATGTTCGCGGAGCAGGAGAAATATAAAGCATGGCTCCTCTCCTTGTCCCCGGAGGAAATTCTTAATCACGCCTACGAAGATGTATGTTGTAAAGGGTGATTTTCACATCACCTAATACAACATGACTGCGGCTCGTTAGTGGTAGATTGAAGTGCAGTTATGGGAAAGGAGCAAAATCGCGCAACCCCTTGCAACTGTAAGCATTATCACGATGAAAGGAGTCAGCAATGGAATCTCTGATCGAACGAAT
>CANQRM010000056.1 GCA_947626265.1 uncultured Oscillospiraceae bacterium | reverse complement strand
CCAGTACCGGGGGATGCTGAAGGTGGGCTACACCTCCGTGGACGTGGACAGGCGGGTGGCCCAGCAGTATCCCACCAGGCGCCCGGACGGGAGCGTGCCCTACCGCATCGTGCTGCGCCAGTCAGCCATGTACCCGGACGGCGGCTCCTTCACGGACAAGGACGTACACCGGGCCCTGCGGCAAAAGCACATCCCCGGCGTGGGCGGCGAGTGGTTCCGATGCACCCCGGAGGAGGTCCTGTCCGCCATCGTGGCGGTGCGGAATCGCACGGCCAACGAGGAAAACCGCACTCAGACCTTTAAAATGCGCCCGGAGCAGGCCGAGGCCGTTCAGCGCACCGCCGCCTATTACCGCTCCGCCTACGAGGAGGGCTCTACCCGCACGCCCAAATTCCTGTGGAACGCCAAGATGCGCTTCGGCAAGACCTTCGCCGCCTACCAGCTGGCGAAGGAGATGGGCTTTCAGCGGGTGCTCATACTGACCTTCAAGCCCGCCGTGCAGACCGCATGGCGGGAGGACCTTACGTGCCATGTGGACTTCGAGGGCTGGCAGTTCATCTCCCGGGACCCGGCGGACCCGCAGAACACCCTGGACGCCCAGTACCGGCGGGCGGACAAGGCCCGGCCCATCGTGTGCTTCGGCTCCTTCCAGGACTTCCTGGGCGTGAACCGGGCCACCGGCGGCATCAAGGCCAACAACGAGTGGGTGCATACCACCAACTGGGACCTGGTCATCTTCGACGAGTACCACTTCGGCGCGTGGAAGGAGAACGCCAAAAAGCTCTTTGAGCAGGACGAGGACACCTACGAGGAGGACCTGAGCCGGTACGACCGGGGCAACGCCTACGACGAGACCTGGCTGCCCATCACCACGTCCTATTATCTCTACCTCTCCGGAACGCCCTTCCGGGCGCTGAATTCCGGCGAGTTCATCGAGGAGCAGATCTACAACTGGACCTACTCCGACGAGCAGCGGGCCAAGACCAGCTGGGTCGGAGAGGATAACCCCTACGCCGCCCTGCCCCGGATGGTCATGCTGACCTACAAGATACCCGAGAGCATCCAGCAGATCGCCCGGCAGGGGGAGTTCGACGAGTTCGACCTCAATGTGTTTTTCTCCGCCGAGGGAAAGGGCAGCGAGGCCCGGTTCGTCTACGAGGACTATGTGCAGAAGTGGCTGGACCTGATCCGGGGCGCGTTCCTGGAGACCACGGTGGACGAGCTGAAGCAGGGAGCGCAGAAGCCGCCCATGCCCTTTTCCGACGTGCGGCTCCTGAACGTGCTGCAGCATACGCTGTGGTTTCTGCCCAACGTAGCGTCCTGCCAGGCCATGGCGAACCTGCTGGCCCAGCGGCAGAACGCCTTTTATCACGACTACACCGTGCTGGTCTGCGCCGGGACGGAGGCGGGCATCGGCGTGAAGGCCCTGGAGCCGGTGCGCAAAGCCATGGCCGACCCCCTGTCCACCAAGACCATCACGCTGTCCTGCGGCAAGCTGACCACCGGCGTCACCATCAAGCCCTGGACCGGCATCTTCATGCTCCGCAACCTGACCAGTCCGGAGACGTATTTCCAGGCGGCGTTCCGGGTCCAGAGCCCCTGGGAGGTCACGGATGACAGCGGCAAGCGGGAGATCATCAAGAAGGAGTGCTACGTCTTTGACTTCGCTCTGGACCGGGCGCTGAAGCAGATCGCGGACTATAGCTGCCGGCTCAACGTGGGCGAGAGCAACCCGGAGAAAAAGGTGGGGGAGTTCATCAACTTCCTGCCGGTGCTGGCCTATGACGGCATCAACATGCGTCAGGTCAACGCGGCGGCGATCCTGGACATCGCCATGGCGGGCACCTCCGCCACGCTGCTGGCCAAGCGGTGGGAGTCGGCTCTGCTGGTGAACGTGGACAACGAGACCCTGGCCCGGCTGCTGGCCAGTAAAGAGGCCATGGACGCGCTCATGCGCATCGAGGGCTTCCGCAGCCTGAACACGGACATCCAGACCATCATCAACAAATCCGAGGCCGTGAAAAAGGCCAGGCGGGAGAGCGGGGAGCTGACGCCGAAGCAGAAGAAAGAGCTGACGGAGGCGGAGAAGGAATATAAGTCCAAGCGGAAGATGATCCAGGAGAAGCTCATCAAGTTCGCCACCCGCGTGCCGGTGTTCATGTACCTCACCGACTACCGGGAGTACAGCCTCAAGGACGTGATCACCCAGCTGGAGCCGGACCTCTTCAAGAAGGTCACGGGCCTGAACGTGAAGGACTTTGAGCTGCTGGTGTCCCTGAACGTGTTCAACGAGGCGCTGATGAACGACGCGGTGTATAAGTTCAAGCGGTACGAGGATGCCAGCCTTTCCTATACCGGCATTGACCGCCACGCCGGCGGGGACGTGGGGCTTTACAGCACGGTGCTGTCCAGGGAGGATTACGACCTCATGGCCGGCCAGCTCATCCGTTCCATGGAGGCCCCGGCCCCGGCGGAGGACGATGTGCCGGACAAGCCCTATTACGCGGAGGATGTACCGGACGAGGAGGACGAGCCGGAACCGGCCCCTGTGAAAAAGAAGCCGGAGCCCCGGCCGCCCATCGCGGCGAAAACGCCCATCCCCACCTACCGTCCCGCGTACATACCGCCTGTCCCGACCCCGGTCAAAAAGGCAGCTCCCGCCGTGGATGTGTCCGGCGTCGCCGCCGGGTCCGCCGTTTTCCACAAGGCATTCGGCACGGGGATCGTGCAAAGCGTCGGCGGGGGATACATCGTGGTGTCCTTCGATGGATTAGAAAAGAAATTTCAATTCCCCGGCGCGTTCCAGCAGGGGTTTTTGCGAAAAGAATGATAAAAAGTCTGCCTCTCCATTTTTGGAGAGACAGGCTTTTTTTGAATCTCATAAGGCTTATTTTATCTCTTGCTCCAGATCGTCAAAGAGCGGGGAAGCAAAAAATTCAGAAATGCCGATGCCCAGGCCGTCGCACAGCTTCTTCACTGTGGCCACCGTCGCGCTGTTGTTGCGGAGGCTGACAATGTTGTTCACCGTAGACTGCGTGACGCCGCTGATCGTGCACAGCCGGTTGACCGAGATGTTCCGCTCACGACACAGTTCCAATATCCGCTCCGCTACCGCTTCTCCCACATTCATTTTTGCCACCTCATTTCATCTATGAGGATAGCCAATTCCTGTTGACAAGTTTAACCCTTTTGAGTTAAAATAACTCAAAAGGGTTAGCACCGGGAGGCAAGAAGATGACTGACTACAAGTGGGCCTATCACATCCTTTGCGCGGCAGCGTCACATGCGCTGGACGTGCTGCCGGACACGCCAGAAAATGCTGCCGGACGGACGGTCATTCAGGAGGCGCTGTTGGAGGCAGAGGACGTGTGCATCGAGAGCATGGAAGAAGATGAAAGGAGTGCCGAACGATGAAAAACTTGATTTCCTGTGAGTTCAATATGGACACGGGCTGTGTGGAGCTGCGGTACGCAGACGGCGGCATGATCGCCATTGACTGCACCGCCGTGGAACGCGAGACTGCGGACAATTTGTTTCAGCGGTCCGAGCTAGACTATCTCATCTACAACGACCCACTCAGCTACGCCGAGCTTATCCTGGACGGCGACCCGGAGCAATATCTAAAGGCAGTCACGCGGTACGAACCCCTGGACTAACGATCCAAAATTTCACATTTGCAGAGGCAGGATTTTTCCTGCCTCTGCTGCTTTTTGCGTGGAGCGTTTTAGGGATAAATGCTTGCACCCCCTGCCTTTGACTTTTACATTTGGTCGGCCAAAAACTTTTCGTGTGAGCGGCATTTTCCCTAGGGAAATCTGCGTTTCCGGGTTATCTGCACGTTTGTTTTATGAGCTACGAAAGCATCTTCAAAATAATTTTTTTGAAAAGTTGTAGTTCAAAACGGCATTTCAGTTCCAATAGATAGTAGGGAAGCATTCATCATCGGCGTCTGCAAGTCTCGTCAAATCGTGTCAGTTTTTCTTGTCTGCCCAACGCCTTTCGACAAATTTCGCAGACGAAGGGCAATAGAATAATTTTGCACGATGGATCGCTGCTGTGGAGCACCACTTGTCAGAGCAAGATTCTACCATGGGCCCAAAATTCGCTTTTCGCTCATTTTTGCCCCACGGAATCTTGTTGGGGAGTGCCTTCCCCAAACCCTGCTTGTCGTCGTCGCAAGCTCCACATCCCTCGCTTCGCCGCAAGCGGAAAAGCTCGTCCGTTCCGCTGCTCCTCCTCTCCCCAGCGCAAACGCTGCGCTGGTTTGCGCTGGGGGCCCCATAGCGGCTTGTTTGCTCATTTTTCAAATTCGCTTGTTCCCGAAGGAGATCATTTCATCCATGCCGAAAACATACAAAACGCCCCATCGGAGCATGACCGTGAAAACGCGGCTGTCCAAAGAGGAATATGCATCCTTTGAAGAAGTAGCAACTTTGTGCGGCGTCAGCGAAGCCGCATATATCCGCAAGGCCATCACCGGCGCGCTGCTCAAGCCAACTATCGTGATCACATCGGTGAACGATGAACTGCTTAAAAAGCTGGATGACCTAATTGCACAGTACGGCAAGATCGGCGGCAATCTCAACCAGATCGCACGGTACCTGAATGAGTTCGACGTGCCTTACAACGACCTTGAAAAAGAGGTCCAGGACGCAGCCGTTGACCTTGCCATGCTGAAATATGAAGTTCTGGAAAAGGTGGCGGCAGCTATTGGCGACGTTCAAACACATAAACTCTAAAAACGCCCGGTACAGCGACGCGGAGAAATACCTGCTTTTTGAGCACGACGAGTTCACCATGAAGCCCATTTTGGATAAAAATGGGCGGCTCATTCCAAGAGAGGATTACCGCATCGCCGCGCTCAACTGTGACGGCCAGGATTTTGCCATTGCCTGCATGAGAGCGAATCTGCAATATGGCAAGAACCTGGATCGGCGCGATGTGAAAAGTCATCACTACATCATCAGCTTTGACCCACGGGACCGTGCAGATAACGGCCTGACCGTAGACCGGGCGCAGGAGCTTGGAGAGCAGTTTTGCCGCGAGCATTTCCCCGGCCACCAGGCGTTGGTCTGTACCCACCCGGACGGCCACAACCATACCGGCAACATCCACATACATATCATCATCAACAGTCTGCGGATCGAGGATGTCCCCATGCTGCCATACATGGACCGGCCCGCCGATGTGAAGGCCGGGATGAAGCACCGCTGCACCGACGCGGCGATGGATTACTTCAAGGCCGAGGTCATGGAGATGTGCCATCGGGAGGGACTTTATCAGATCGACTTGCTCAATGGCAGCCAAGATCGAATCAATGACCGGGAGTATTGGGCGCAGAAAAAGGGACAGTCCAAGCTGGACAAGACTGGCAAGCCTACTAAATTTGAAACGGACAAAGAAAAGCTGCGAAAAATCATCCGTAAGGCGTTGGAGACAGCCACCACATTTGACGAGTTTTCCGAGTTGCTTCTCCGTGAGGGCGTGACAGTCAAGGAGAGCAGGGGACGGTTATCCTATCTCTCGCCGGACAGAGCGAAATCCATCACGGCCCGGAAGCTGGGCGACGCTTACGACTTGGCGGCGGTGCATGAGGCGCTGGTGCGAAACGCGCTGAAACAGCCTGTGCGCCACAGTGTTCTGGATAAACTCCGGGAGGCAGGAACGGTCCAGCAGCTTGTGGACATTGAAGCCAAGCGCGCCGAGGGAAAGGGCATCGGCTACGAAAAGTGGGCGCAGGGATTCAATCTTCAGCAGATGGCCAACACCCTGAACGCATACACCGAGTACGGCTTTGCCTCGATGGATGAGTTGAACGAACTGCTGACCGCCGCCCGGAGCGAACTGCAAGAGAGCCGGGAAAAGATCAAATCCATTGAAACTGTCCTAACCGGGAAGAAAGAACTGCAAAAGCAACTTTTGACTTATTGGGAAACGAAGGATGTCCGGCAAGAATACAAGGCACTGAAAACAGCCAAGGCCAGGGCTGAATACGCCCAGGCGCATGAACGTGAGTTCAAGCTGTCCAACGCCGCCGCCAAGTATTTCAAGGACCACGGGATCACCAAGCTGCCCGGCACCAAGGCGCTGCAAGCGGAGATACAGCAGCTTACATCGGAGAAGAACGCCCGGTACAAAGACTACCGGGAAAAGCAGCGGCGAGTGAAGGAACTGGAGACTGTGAAGAACAATCTGGAGAACATACTGGGCCACAAGAAAGAGAAACGCCATGAGCTTATTCCATCTTGAACTGCTCCCGCCCGTGGAGCAGAAGCCGAACGGCTCGCTCCCACGTATGAACGGCAGGCAGCGCCAGCGGGCGGTCGCGCTCATTCGCAAGCTGTGCAGCGCCTTTGACAATGGAAACTGCCTGTATCTGGACGACGGCGAGGAAGTCCCGTGCCCGCAGACGCTTTCCTACTCCGTCTGCTGCAAAGTCTTTCGCTGGATGCTGCTGAAGGACAAGGCCGGACAGGAATTAGAAACGGAACTATCTGGCAAGGACGCCATAAAGCGGTGCGCCCTCTGCGGCAAGGCGTTTCTCCCCGGCTCTAACCGGGCGAAATACTGCGACGACTGCAAGGCCATAGCCAAGCGGCGGCAAAAGGCAGAGTACGCCAAACGACGCAGGGCGAATAGTAGAATGATAGAACAGCAAAGTCCCTGAATCTGCAAGGCTTTCCGGGTGCAAAACCCGGTGGGGTGGTATCCTTACACTCCCGACCGCAGATCTAGGCTTTAGACCATGACAGGAAGGAGGAATCACAGCATGACACCGTTCATCCGTCACTATTAGCATAGCGTCACATAGGAGGTAAGAATTGGGTCGTAGGAAGAAGCTCGTAAACGACACCAACATCCCGCAGTATGAGATCGAAAAGCTCGCCCGGTGCTTCCTGCCGGACATCCTCGCGTTCTACGAAAGCGAGGAAGGTCAGCGGGAGTTCGCGGCGTGGAAAGCCCAGCGGGAGAAGGAAAGACACCTCCAAGACACCAAGGCGTAAATAACGCCAGCGGCGGCAGTCACTTGACTGCCGCCGCGCAAAAACCATATTATAAATTTCTAGAAATAATTAGTCCATTGCGAATTGCATATATTATTTTGGGGTCGTTAATACGATAGACGACACCTGCACCAATCTTCACATCGGTACGGACAATTAATCCCATTGCTTGCATTGCACCGATATAATTGTTTGTTGAGCTGCCAGTTCCTGCAAGCAAGTTAAACTGGTTTGCCGTAAACTCAGGCTCTGGCAACTTAAGTAGATGAGTAATATAACGATAGACGTCCATTGAATCGCGCCTAGAATTCTTCTTCCTTGGATAATATTCATAATAATTGAAGTTAATTACAAAATCAGCCAAGGCGGCAAGAAGAGCTTTTTGGGAGAACACCGCAGAAGTAGAATCGAGAGCATATTGCTTGTGAAACAGCTCGTTAAAAATGTGCCACAAATCTCTCGGATTTTGATTTGCTAGAATAAGAATCTGTTCTATATCCTTATCTGTAACATCCTCGGCAAAAAAGCTTCGGAACTGCTTGCTACTATCTGTATAAGAATATACCTTCACGCGTTGGTCAAAAGCACGAATCAAATCTTCTCCATGCCACTGAAGGGTCGGACAATAAAACTTTTGTGTACGAATACAGCTTTTTAAATTATCAAATGGAATCGACCACAAAGAAATCGCCATTTGCAAATCAGGACTAAGTAATAACTTGTTGTCTGTCAATAGGGGCTTAATGAAAGCGGCTATTTGTTCCCCGTCGTTTGTAAAGCGGCTATCTTCATCAATTTTATCGATCAATATTGCTACACCAGAGAAGCCCACTCGCTTGATAAGCCTACAAGTTTTTGTCAAAACAGAAAAGTTGGCATCGACATCCTTAAAAGATACATCTGCATTCAACTTAATTTCTGGAATAATACTCATAGCAGAGTTTGCATCGATGATTGGAAGAGAAAACTGGTTCGCAAAAAAACTATTAAATAGCTTTACACCCGCTGTAAGCCCATAGTTGATAGTAAACTGAATGAATTTTGATATTTTGTTTATAAATCTAGAAAACCTCGACAATTGGATTTGTTCTACTTTTGTAGTCAGACTCTCGTACGTCGCTGTATCCATGAAATTAACAACGAGCTGAGACAGGAATAATTTGTCATCTTTTGAAAGCTTAGATATTCTCTTTCTGCTGTCAACAGCACACGACATGAGCCTATTAACCAAGCATATACTGATGGCTTTGTAAAAATCATTGGTGTCTGGATGTTCAGATAAAGAACTAAAGTCATCCATATAAAGAACAAAAGAGTTGGCAGGAGCGTTTCTCATCAAATCGTAAACGATTGCGGTTTTCCCGGTTCCTCGGTTTCCGGACATTATAATTGTGCGGGAATTCTTAAATGCGTCCTTTATCAGAGAATAATCAACCGGCTCAACGAAAAGTTCAGTTTTATTTGTCTCGTCTTCTGTCGTGAAAGTGTTGAATGGGTAATCCTCTAGACCAAACTTATTATAGAAATCAGAAAATGTCACCTGTTATCTCCTTTGTGGATATACTATGGGTTAAGATGTCCCCTACAACCGAATATTCTAATTATTTACTAATTCTATCATATTCTTTATCATTCGACAAGACCCTGTTTAGTGTGGCACAATTAACAATCTTGTGAATCACGATAATGACTATGCACCCATGAGACAGAACTGTACACTCATACTACATCATCAAGCACGGGCAGAAACTATCATCTGCCGCTATGTTCTTATGCCCTACCTTTTCTTCTTCGGCCCCCTTGGTTTCGACGTTGACCGCTTGATGACCCCGTTCCTGAAGTACCTCGCCTCATACGGCTCAAACCAAAACACAAATCCGAACCCATCGCCTACGGGATACGGTCCCACAGGTCTTGGGTTCGGATTATGTTGGTTTGGTGCCGGTGGCGGGGGTCGAACCCGCACGGTGTCGCCACCGCCGGATTTTGAGTTTTGCCCGCCACACGGAAGATGACGCCAGTAAAGAGAAGATAACGGAACTTGCCGCACTTGAAAAGTGCCGTAATATCAATGCTTTAAGCGCCTCACCGCGAAAAAAGCCCGCACCGCAAGGACTTTTGCCAAAGTGTAACTTTGGAGCAAAAAAAGGAAATCGGAGGTCCATTGGAGGTCCATCCAAGATTCATGTTCAAGAACAACAGCTCATTACACGAATACATATTATCTCACTTAACACCTATTATAGTGTCCTCCGCTGCCGTTGACAAGAAGTTTTTTGGAGACACAAGAGTGTTACATGGAGGCAGCGCTATGAACAATCGGCTTTACTACGAGAAGCTGTTTGAACACTATCCCGATGTTGTCACATTGCAAGAGTTCCGAGAAATGCTCGGCGGGATTGGTGATGCGACCGCTAGAAAGCTCATGCAGGGGAATCATATTCAGCATTTCTTGATTCGCCATACATATTTAATTCCAAAGGTCAGTGTGATCTCCTATGTCATGAGCAAGCACTATGCCCAATACAAAAACAAACTAACTGTCCAAGTTTAGAATAGCACAGCGCTACAAACAGGTCCGCTCATGTTATTATGAGCGGACCTGTTCCAGCTTGTCAAAGAAGGAGGCAGATACAGGGAGCAAGAACGGCACGTTTTTGCATACAGGCGAGAAACAGCCAGAAAATATGGGAAAAGGGGACCATCCCAAAAACTGTGTAAACTTCCGCAGAGGGTGTAGAATAGAAGCACCACTAAGGAGGTATTGCATATG
>CANQRM010000055.1 GCA_947626265.1 uncultured Oscillospiraceae bacterium | reverse complement strand
TGCCCATCGGTTCCCGTATCATGGTCACGTTCGTCCGCTCTTCTACGGGCAGAGTCAACCTGCGGAGCGTAGAACCGCTCAGTGAGGGAGGGGATGCTGTCATATCCTAACAAGCATCGTGTTTGTGCTCCCACAAACACATTTCCCCAGGGGCTAGGCCCCTGGAACCCCCTATATACTATCTGAAAGAGTAGAGAGGTGTAACCCATGAGAAAACGCAATATCCGAATCCAGTGCTGGCTCAATCGAAAGGAAGTAGAAACACTGGATAAGCGAGCTAAGCGCAGCGGCCTGTCCCGCGAGGCGTATATCCGCCAGCTTATCAATGGCTTCGTCCCCCGTGACGCGCCCCCTCCCGACTACTACGGGATGATGCGTCAGCTCTACAAGGTCGGCGCTAATCTCAACCAGATCGCGCAGAAGGCCCATATGCTGAACGTCATCGACGCGCAGCGGTACGACGCCGGAGTGCGGGAGTTTGAGGACGCTGTGAAAACCATCACCAAGGCGGTGGTGCTGCCCATGCCCATGGACAAGTGACCCATGGCCACGACCTCCATCTGGCGGGTGAACGGCTGGCTGGGCAAGGTGGTCATCTATGTGGAGAACCCGGACAAGACGGAAAACCCCGCTTTCTTTGAGAAGGCGAATATGACAGCACAGCAGGCCCAGGAGCTGGAGGACGTGATCGAGTACGCCGTCAACAGCAAAAAGACACAGATGGAGGAATCCGGCGAGATCCTCCATCAATTTGTGTCCGGCGTCAACTGTTCGCCCAGCACCGCCAGAGAGGAGATGATGGCGGTCAAGCGCCGCTTCGGGAAAGAGACCGGCACCGTGGCCTATCACGGCTATCAGTCCTTCGCCCCCGGTGAGGCCACGCCGGAGATCGTTCACGAGATCGGCGTGAAGCTGGCCCAGCAGCTATGGGGCGACCGGTATCAGGTGCTTGTCGCCACCCATCTGGACAAGGCCAACCATCTGCACAACCACTTTCTGCTCAACACGGTCTCTTTCGTAGACGGAAAGAAGTTCTACCGCTCTGAACAGGACTACCGGCAGATGAGGGCGGCGTCCGACCAGCTATGCCGGGAATACGGTCTGTCCGTCATCGAAAAGGGTGAGCCCGGAAAGAGCAAGCAATACGCAGAATGGAAAGCCGAGCAGGAGCACCGCCCCACCTGGCGGGGCCTTATCCGGGCCGATGTGGATGACGCCATCCAGCAGTCCATGACCGAGCGGCAGTTCTTCGCCGCGCTCCGCAGTAAATATTACGAGGTCAAGATCGGCAAGGACATCTCCATCCGGCCACCGGGCAAGGAACGGTTTTTCCGGCTCACGCGGAACTTCGGAGAGGACTACACCCTGGAGAACATTCGCCGGCGCATCCTTGCCCACGGCAGGCCGGAACGCCCGCTCCCGGAGCCGGACCCGACGAAAGAGAGGTACAGTGTCCAGGGGCATTGGAGGCCCGCCAAGGCTACCGGCTTTCGCGCCCTCTATTTTCATTACTGCTACCTGTTTGGGGTATTCTCCCGTCAGAAGCCCCAGCAGCCGCAGAAGCTCCACCCGCTGCTCCGGGACGAGCTTCTGAAGCTGGAGCGCATATCGAAAGAAGCGCGGCTGCTTGCACGGTGTCACATTGATACCGACGAGCAGCTTTTCGCTTATAAAGCCGCCATAGAGGAGCAGATGCAGACCATGACTGCCGACAGGAAGGAGTTGTACCGCGTACAGCGCACCGTAGCGGTGAAAGCGGACCCGGAGAAGCTGGCAGAGGTCAAAAATCAGATCGCGTCCATGAGCATGATGCTGGGCGCATTGAGGGAGGAGGTACGCCTATGTGACGATATTGCTGCCCGCTCCGGCGTAATGCTGGAGAAGCTGAACACTGTCCGTGAGGACGAAAAAACCAGAAGAAGGGAGGAACACCGAAATGAACACGTCAGGCGACGCGGCGGAACAAGTCGTTCGTATGAGCCTGGAGGGGACCGAGGTCGTGCTGAAACTGACCGGCTCCGCGGCGAAGAATATCGCCGCCGCTATCTATCTGGTATGGAAGGACCGGGATAAGGATAAGAGCAAAGGCCACCAGCGCCTCGCGTCCATGCTGAAAAGCGGCAAGCAGTTGACCGTGTTCCCCATCAAGGCGGAGCATCTGAAACAGTTTTCCGTCGAGGCCAAGCGATATGGTGTGGTCTACTGCGCGCTGAAAGGCAAGGGCGAAGCCAAGGACGGCATGGTGGATGTGCTTGTCCGCGCCGAGGACGCCGCCAGGATCAACCGCATCGTGGAACGCTTCAAGCTGGGCGAGGTCAAGCCCACCACCATCGACCACGACAATGCGCCTATCATTGATGGGGCCGCCCCGCCGCCCCCGGAGCATACCAGGCCGGGGCGGGACAGTATGGACGATCTGGTGGATGAAATGCTCTCGCCGCCCGGAAAAGAGGCACGGAGCCCTGCAAACCCTACTGCTACCCGAACGGGAAATACCGCTCCGTCCGCGCCTACCTCAAAGACGCCATCCAAAGCCGCCGAGGGTACGGTTAAAGAGCGCCCATCCGTCCGGGAGGCCCTGCGCCAGATCACAGCCGAGCGCCAGCAGCGAGAGGGTCGGCCCGCCGCGGACAGACCGCTCTCCCGCAGCGGCGCAGCGCCCAGGCATTTGAAACAATCTGAAAAAAGTAAAGTGAGGTAAACCTATGAACGAATTAAATTATGACGACATTTTCACCTCCGTGCAGCAGGAGTCGGAACCGGAGCCGGAAGAGCCCTTTGATCTGGATACCTGGAAAGAGAAAAAGCAGGCTGATCGCCAGCAGGTCTATAACATGGCGGACGACACCACGATGGCTGTCAGCACCAACAGCGAGTATTTCCAGGACTATCTGGATGTGCAGGCACACTTCCCCCGCTACTCCGTGACCAACGCCATGCTCATTCTGGCCCAGAACCCGGAGGCCACGCTTCTGAAGGACTTTGACGCCTGGAAGGCTGCCGGCCTCCACATTCAGAAGGGCGCGGAGGGCATTTCCATTTTGGAACCCGGCAACAGCTATGTCCGCGACAACGACAGCATCGGCACGAACTTCAATGTCAAGCGGGTGTTCGACATCTCCCAGACCACCACGCCGCCCAGGGCGTATGGCTCCGCCAGGGTGGACGACCGTGCTCTGCTCAAGGCGCTGGCCAAGAGTTCTCCCGTCCCCATCCGGCCCGTGGATGATCTGGCCGCCAAGGGCGGCGCTGTTTATGACCCCGGCCAGCAGGTCATCTTCCTGCGGAAAGGCATGGACGCGCCCACCATCTTCATCGCCGTGTCCAAGGAGATCGCCCACGCCGAGCTTGCAAAGAGCCGGGATAGCTACGACCGGAACGAGGCCAGCTTTGCCGCCTATTGCACCGCTTATATCCTCTGCCAGCGGAACCACGTCCCCGTGGACGGCTTCAACTTTACCGCCGCGCCCGTCGCGCTGGCCACCGCCATAGAGGGCGTGGAACAGGATAAGGTCACGGCCAAGATACGGGAGACCCTGACGGAGATCCGCAACACCGCCAACAGCATTTCCGGCAGGATCAGGCAGGCCAAGGAACAGGCCAAGGTCCCCAAGGACAAAGGCGACCAGGAGCGGTGATATGGCGAAGATAGAACAGCGCGTGGTACAACTGGACGACGATGAACATGATGTTGTCGTCCGCGCCGTCAACGATATGCGAAACGATCTCATAGAACAAGGGCAGCCCACCGGCGTGGTGGACGATACGCTTCTGAAAGTGGCCTGTGCGCCGGTAAAGAAGGTTCGTGTCCGAGATGAGGCCAGATAAGAAAACGGCTCTTGCCGTGCCCTGCGTTCTGGGCGTCATCCCCGTGGTGTGGCTGGGGCTCCTCATTGCCCCAGCCGTGTCCGGGGGTCTGCCGGAGATCATCCGGCAGTTCCCCGCCATGATGGATGACCCTTTCCGTATTTCGCTTTGTGAGGACAGTGTAAAAACTGTCCTCCTTTTTTTGTTTATGTACGGAATGGGCATCGGGGTGTTCCTGTCCAGCCGGCGCAACTACCGCCGCCGCGAGGAACATGGCTCTGCAAAGTGGGGCGACGCCAGGAGCACCGGCAAGCGATATCAGGCCCGGAGATTCGAGGACAACAAGATATTCACCCAGAACGTCCGCATGGGTCTGGACGGGAGAAAGCACCGACGCAATCTGAATACGCTGGTCTGCGGCGGCAGCGGCGCGGGTAAGACCCGGTTCTATGCCAAGCCCAATCTGTACCAGGCCAACGGCAAGGTCAGCTATGTGTGCCTGGACCCCAAGGGCGAGCTGCTCCGGGATTCCGGGGCGCTGCTGGAGGCCAAGGGCTACGACGTGCGGGTGCTGGACCTGCTGAACATGGAAAAGAGCCACTGTTATAACCCTTTTGTCTACCTTCAGAGCGACAACGACGTGCAGCGGCTCGTGACCAATCTGTTCAAGGCCACCACGCCCAAGGGCAGCCAGTCTCAGGACCCGTTCTGGGACACCGCCGCCTCTATACTCCTTTTGGCCCTTATCTTCTTTCTGAAGTATGAGGCTCCGGAAGATGAGCAGAACTTTCCCATGGTCATGGAGATGCTTCGGGCCGCCGAGGTACGGGAGGAGGACGAGAGCTACCAATCCCCGCTGGATGAATTGTTTGACCGTCTTGCTATGGAACAGCCGGACCATATCGCGGTGAAGTATTACGCAAATTACCGCTCCGGCAGCGCCAAGACCCTCAAATCCATCCAGATCACCCTGGCATCCCGGCTGGAGAAGTTCAACCTGGAGAGCATGGCCGCACTCACTATGACGGATGAGATGGACCTGCCCTCTCTGGGCGAGAAGCCTGTGGCCCTGTTCGCCCTTATCCCGGACAACGACACCTCGTTCAACTTCCTTGTGAGTCTGCTCTACACCCAGCTTTTCCAGCAGCTATTCTATGTGGCCGACCGCAAGTATGGCGGCGCGCTCCCTGTGCCCGTCCACTTCCTCATGGACGAGTTTGCCAACGTGTCGTTGCCGGATGACTTCGACAAGATACTGGCGGTCATGCGGTCCCGGCAGGTGTTCGTGTCCATCATCATCCAGAACATCGCCCAGCTCAAAGCCCTGTTTGAGAAGCAATGGGAATCTATCATCGGCAACTGCGATGAATTTCTCTATCTTGGAGGGAACGAGCGCGCGACACGTTCCTAACTGAAAAGGTTAGGCACAAGGTCGATTCAATTAAATCCAAGGATTGAAAGGAGCCTTGGGATTGAACTTGTAGAACTGGTAATCCAATGGGTGGAATGAAGGAGTAACGTCCTGAAACGCCCGCCTAATACTCCGATTGGCGCTGCCAGGTGCAATACTGGCGGGGTCAAAGGCTCGGTGAAGTCGGCAGAGAGCGACCGTAAATGGGCTATTCCATACGAAAGCTGTCCAGAGGTGGATGGTGTCGCCTATATGTCGGGGTTCTATATGGAGAGAAGAAATGGGTAGCCTCAACCTACGAGGGCAATGTCGGCTTGATAAACAACTATGTGATACCGTATCTGGGCGATATGCCCCTTCGTAGCGTCAGGACAAAAACGGTCGATGATTTCTATGATTATCTCATGGATGAAGCGGAGCCTGTCGCAAACCTGGGCCGGCCCAAACGGGAGAAGATAGCTCCGTCTGTTATACGCGACATACACAAGGTGATGCGCTGCGCGTTCAATAAGGCGATCAAATGGGATTACATCAGCAAAAACCCATTCGACAACGCCACAGTGCCGGAGTATACGGAAAGGGAGAGGGACGCGCTGACACCAGAGCAGCTCCACAAGATACTGGACTACACCGACAGGCCGGAAGATTATACATTATATATGATGCACTGTGCTATCCAGTTGGGATTTGCTTGTTGTTTGCGCGGCGGCGAGATCGGGGCGATCCAGTGGGAACGCTATGACCGCCAGGAGCATGTCATTCTGATCGACCGGGTTATCGACCGGGTGAAAAAGGACCTGATAGGCAAGCTGAACAAAATGAAGGTCTATTATGAGTTCCCTACGCTTTATCCCGGAACACGCACAGTGATCGTGCTGAAGCAGCCGAAAACGAAAGGGTCCGTGCGGAATGTATATGTCCCAGACACGGTTGCTAAAAAACTTTCCGTCCTTCGGGAGCTTCAGAACAAACTTCACGAGGAACTGGGGGATGACGGTTACATAGACTATGGGCTCATGATATGCCAGGAAAACGGCAGGCCCGCTATGACTGAGTATCTGAATAAGACCTTCAAAGAGATACTGCGGCAGATCAACGACCCAACCATCAACATCGACAATGTGGTGTTCCACAGCATCCGCCATACGAGCGCGACCGTCAAGCTGAAGCTCTCCCAAGGCGATTTGAAATCGGTCCAAGGGGACGGAGGCTGGAGCTCGAGCGCGATGCTCACCAAACGCTATGCTCATATCGTGGATGGAGATAGACGCCACTTGGCCGACCAGATGGAGACCGCGTTCTATCAGGCCGCCCCTTCTTCCATCAGTACAGATAGCCCTGCCGATGCCGCGATGCAGCAGGCAGCCCTGCAATACCTCATAGCACACCCTGAGTTGATCGCAGAAGCCCTTGCAAAAACCCAGGCGGCGGCTGGCTGATTGAAACCCAGGCATTTTCACGGACCACGCTGGGTACGTTGATGGAATTTTGATGGAATTATAGGAAAAGTGAACATTTTTCCCTTGTATCTGATGGAAAAGACTGAGCGCATTTGAAACCTGATTCTCCGTCTGATAATTCCATCATTTTTCCATCAACGTGACCGCAAAGCAAAAGGTGAACATTCTCCGATGAAAAGGAAAAAGCCGAAAACCCCGTGTTTTCAGGGCTTTCAGCTTTCAATATGGCACCCATGAGACGATTCGAACGTCCGACCTGCCGCTTAGGAGGCGGCTGCTCTATCCTGCTGAGCTACATGGGCATATTCATTTTTCGGCACGATACCCCACAAAAAACGGAATGTTCGCGTTTACTTAGGAGGCGGCTGCTCTATCCTGCTGAGCTACATGGGCAGGTGCTTTGATATTCTAAACGAAAACCGGGCCGCTGTCAAGGCGGCCCGGCGTGTGTTTTTACAGTACCGGATGGCTGGTGTCGCCGGGCTTTTCCAGCAGCTCCGGGTGGGCCAGGAATTCCTTCATCCTGGCGAAGGCCAAGGCAAAATAGTGGCCCGAGGCGATGCGCTCGTCCATGACGATGCCCAGGGGGATGCAGCGGACGGCCTCAATGGCGCCGCCTTTGCCCCGTTTCACCACGTCCCGCATGTTGCCCATGGCGATGGCGATGGAGGTAGTGCCGAAGTCATAGACGTGGTGGTAGATGTGGTTGGTGCGGATGCTGGCGAGATTGGTGATGAGCGCGCTGGCGTGAAAGGGGCTCACATCCAGGAGAGACTGGGGGATGAGGCCGTGCTTATCGCCGAAGCGGAGGACCCAGCCGATGAAGTTGATGAGCCAGGGCATTTTCATGATAATGCCCATGATCTTTTCCATGTCGTTTTCGCCCTCATCGGCGCCGGCGGTGTTCTCCTCCAGGTACTTGTCGATCTTGTCCTGGATGTCGAAGATGGTGTCCGAATAGCTCAGGTCCAGCTTAGACTGGGTGTCGTCGTTGGCGCCGCCGCCGGCCCGCAGGACCACCATGGCCATCTTGAAGTCCTTGTGCTCGTATATCCGCTTGTTCACCAAAAAGCGGTTCAGCAGCGGAAACTCGGCCACCGTGTGGACATAGGCCGTTATGATGAGGGCCAGATGGCTTATGTGCTTTCCCTCCCGGCGCTGGGCGTTCATGTACTGGCGCAGGGGCTCCACGGGGATGTCCACCGTGATCATGTTCATGGAGTCGTGGCGATGCGGCATGAACTGGGGTATCAGATAGTATATCGGGTTGGAGGACTCCCGGACCCGGATGCCGTCAGGTCTTCCCATAGCTGCGTTTCCTTTCCATGTAAAGTGTTTTATCAACACGCTGTATCAATACTTCAATATATTTAAGCACATATTTCCCAATAGTGCAATAGGTTTTTGCAAAAAAAGGAAAACTTGGTTTTATGCAGGATGCGACAAATTTTTCCAGGAGCGGTTTTATGCTATTGACAAACAGGGGGCATACCGATATAATATGGCAGTCTCAATTGGAAAAACGGTGTTTTTCCGAAGCAGGATGCGACCGCCGTTTTCTTAGACGGCCGAGGCCACACGGACAGCCGGGTCGAATGCCGAATCGCCGCGATGAGCGGCTGGCAGCGCGAGCTGCCTTATTGATTGAGTTAAAAGCTCAAGTTTTATAAGTTGGTTACTTTATAACCGGTGCCGGGCGGCACACAGACTTGTAAAATGGTCAGTAAGAGTAGGGCAAGGCATTTTGCTTTCAGAAAACTCTCAAATCCATTGGGACGGCCAGCCGTCGTATCCCCCGCGGGACGGCAGACTGTAACTCTATCGCAAGTGGAACGGGCCCGGAGCCGTTCCGCTTGTTTTTTATATGTATATGCCGCTGAGAGGGAGAAGACATGGATAAGATCATCGAGCTTAAGAACATCACCAAGTCCTATGACGGCCAGGTGGTCCTGGACGACATCAGCCTGGACATCTACGACAACGAATTTATCACCCTCTTAGGCCCCTCCGGCTGCGGCAAGACCACGACTTTGCGGCTTATCGGCGGCTTTGAGACGCCGGACAGCGGCGACATCCTCTTCGGCGGCGAGCGCATCAACGACGTGCCGCCCCACAAGCGCAACGTCAACACCGTGTTCCAGCGCTACGCCCTGTTTCCCCATCTGAACGTATTTGAGAACGTGGCCTTTCCCCTCAGGGAGCGGAAGACGCCCCGGGACGAGGTCACGGAGCGGGTCAACGAGATGCTGGCCATGGTGGCCTTGAAGGGCTTTGAGCACCGCGCTGTCACCAGCCTCTCCGGCGGCCAGCAGCAGCGGGTGGCCATCGCCCGGGCCCTGGTGGGAAAGCCCCGGGTATTGCTGCTGGACGAGCCCCTGGCGGCCCTGGACCTGAAGCTCCGCAAGGACATGCAGCAGGAGCTCAAGAACATCCAGAAGGCTACGGGCATCACCTTCATCTTCGTCACCCATGACCAGGAGGAGGCCCTCTCCATGTCCGACACCATCGTGGTCATGTCGGAGGGACGCATCCAGCAGATCGGCACCAGCCAGGACGTATACAACGAGCCGAAAAACGCCTTCGTGGCGGACTTTATCGGCGAGAGCAACATTGTCGACGGGGTCATGCTGAAGGATAAGATGGTCTCCTTCTCCGGCCACACCTTCGACTGCGTGGACGGGGGCTTCGGACCCAATGAGCCGGTGGACGTGGTGGTCCGGCCCGAGGACGTGGACATCGTGGCCGTGGACAAGGGGATGCTCACCGGCGTGGTCACCTCCGTCACCTTCATGGGCGTGCACTATGAGGTCATCGTGGACATCGGCGGCTTCAAGTGGATGATCCAGACCACCGACTTTGTGGACGTGGACGAGCGCATCGGCCTTTACATCGAGCCCGACGCCATCCACATCATGAAAAAGAGCGAGTTCTCCGGCCTGTACGGGGACTATGCATCCTTCTCCAACGAGTTCGACGAACTCAGCGACGCGGAAAGCGAGGGGGAGGAATGACGAAGAAAAAGACCCGCGCCTCCCTGGTGACCGGGCTGGCCGGCGGGCCCTACGAGCTGTGGGCGGTGATATTCATCCTGGTCCCCCTGGCGTTCGTGGCCTACTATGCCTTCACGGATAACGCCTTTCGCTTCACCACCGCCAACATCACCCGCTTCTTTACCGCCACCAGTACGGTGACGGGCGCGGACGGCAGCGCCGGCGAGGTGCATACCTACCTCGTCATCGCCTGGCGGAGTATCAAGCTGGCGGTCATCTCCACGGTGGTGTGCCTGCTGCTGGGGTATCCCCTGGCCTACATCATCTCCCGGGCCTCTCCCCGGGCGCAGAAGACCATGATGACCCTCATCATGATCCCCATGTGGATGAACTTCCTCATCCGCACCTACGCCTGGATGAC
>CANQRM010000054.1 GCA_947626265.1 uncultured Oscillospiraceae bacterium | reverse complement strand
TACATCGCGATTAACCTGTACTAATTTAACCGGTTAAATCGTGTTAGACAGAACAAAAGGATACGTCATCGTTGAGGATACTATAGAAAAGTACCTCAGCGATGACGTTAGAGTCTTTTATTTTTGCGGCGGGCGAGGAATAGGTAAAACGTACAGTGCGTTGGACTATATATACCGTCAGTCAAAAGAGCATGGAAAGAAGTTTATGTTCATGAGACGCACAGAAGTAGAAGCATACAGAGTATGTGGAGAGGACGCAAATGTTTTCAAGAAATACTCTATGAATGAAGGTGTAAACATCTCTGCGAAATATACCTCAACAACCAAAATAGGTCATTTTTATAATAATGATGAGCTGATTGGATACTGTGCAGCTTTATCAACATTTGCAAATTGCCGTGGTCTAGACTACTCGGACATATCCATACTAGTATATGATGAATGTGTACCAGAATCAAGAAACAAGAGACCACTTAGAGACGAGGGTTACCTGATGTTGAATGCATTGGAAACCATAAACAGGAACAGAATAGTAGATGGTGAGGAAGAACTCATCCTTATTTTGTTATCCAATGCAATAGACTTAGGAAACCCATTTCTTGCGCAGATGGGATTCACTGAAATACTTTCGCAGATGATTTTCAAGGAGAGACGCTCCTACACAAATAAAGAGCGTGGGCTCCATATAGAAAAATATGAAGACCTTGAAATATCCAAAGCAAAGAGTAAAGGTATGGTTTATAAGCTGGGAGAAGGCACGGGATTTAATGAACGTGCATTATCTGGGAAGTTTGTAGACAACGACCTTTCAGTTGTGCAGAAAAGTGTAGACACTCGTCAATACATCCCATTTATAACAATGGGAGAGGTTACAATTTGGATGCACAAGTCAAACGACACTTACTGGGTATCCTCAAAGAGGGTACAAGCAAAGTATAACTTCAAAGCAGCGGATATGGAGACAGCAAGACTTTTTATTTTGCCTAGATATAGACTTCATGTTGCGTACAAAGCCGTCAAGTACGATTCATTACAGACGCGGGCGGTACTGGAACAGATGATTCATTATGTTTCAGTTTAATATGCCCCACACCCAATAGAGGACTCCCTGACGGACGCGGAAGCGATGGGAGTGGCTTACCGTCAGCCAACGTGGGGCACCCTGAATTTAACCGGTTAAAATACACACAGTGATACGTCTCCCACAATGCCTCTGTTTTAACTGGTTAAATTATATAAGGAGACAGATATGTTAAAAGGTATCGATATAAGCCATCACAACAAAGCATACAGTCTTAGTGATGTAGACTTCGTATTTATTAAACTAACAGAAGGAAAAAGCTGGACCGACCCGAAGAATATTGAGAACATCTCAAGAGCCAAAAGAGAGGGCAAGCTGATTGGTTTGTACCACTATGCTAGACCTGAAAATAATCATGCAGCACAGGAAGCTCAGTTCTTTGTAAACAAGGTAACAAGTCATGGTTTACTTGGAGAAGCAGTACTTGCGCTTGATTACGAGGGAGAAGCATTAAGATACGGCCCTGAGTGGGCCAGAGAGTGGTTGGATGAGGTGTATAACCTTACTAACGTAAAGCCGCTGATATACGTTCAGCGGTCCGAAATTCCAAAGTATGGAGAAGTAGCAAACGGAGACTACGGGTTGTGGATACCAAAATGGTATCGTACAAAACCAACAAAGGTAGAGATTAGTCCATGGAAGTTCTGGGCGTTCTGGCAGTATGATGCCACTGGTGTAGACAAAGATATCTTTAACGGCTCGAAGGAGCAGTTCAAAAAGTATGCGAAAGGAGAAAGAAAATGAAATGGCTGGAGTTTTTGATGGGCGAAATGCCGACAAAGGAATCATCGCCTCAACCTTCTTCAACACCCTCTTCTGGGCTTTCGGAACAGACGACAACAACACCAACAACAACGAGTCCGACTCAACCGACACCTGCCAATCCCCCACAGCAGGAAGCGCCGACAACAATTCAACCGGTTAAATCGGAAGCAGAATTGAAGCTTGAGAAGATGGTGGAAGATTTACAGAAACAAAATGCAGCCTTGGCTGCAAGGGTCAGTGCGAATGGCACACCCACATCAGATAACTATCAGGAAGCAATCCTGTCGTTAACAGGATGGAAAGGAGTTATAAATGCCGACAACAAAAATTAGGCCCTATGCAGCAGGACCTGCAACTGTTAATCAGATTTATACAATTGTAAACGAGGCCTATAAGCAGACCTCAGGAAGTGGTACACAGACAGCTGTTGACACCGCGTCCCTTGTAGCAATGGGACAGGAGATGGAGATGCTGGGCACGTATGATATCTGGCTGAGAAGCCTGAGTCGTATGATTGGTATGACAATCGACGACTATCGTGTATACACTGGTCAGTTTAACGATATGCGACGCTCTAATATGGAGTGGGGTGCATTTGTGCGCAAACTTCATACTGAGATGCCCGAAGCAGTAAAGGATGACAGTGTAACGCTGACGGATGGTGAATCAATCGACCAGTGGATTATTGCAAATCCGAAAGTGAAGGAGAAGATTTTCAACGTTGAAGCTCCATATTCCTTCTTCATCACAATTCAGCATCGTTGGTTGAAAGAGGCTTTCAGAAGCGAAGGCGAGATGTCTGGTTTTATCGGCTCTATTTTCGGTGCTGTTCAGAATAAGATTGAGATTACTCATGAAAATCTGGGCAGACTCGCAATGTGTAACTTCATCTCGAATGTAGGTGAAGACCAGCACTTTAAGCTGGTAACAATGTACAACGAATTCTCTGGCGAAGCTCTGACAACCGAGACGGCTATGAACAATAAATACTTTATTGCATATGCGATGGGCGTCATCGGTGAAGTTAGCAGGGCAATGCGTACAATGAGCGTTCTGTACAATAAAGAGGGTCGTGCTCGTCACACTCCGGAAGGGCTTCAGAGACTGGCTGTACTTAACAGTTTTATGAGTGGATGGGAAACCATTGCTCAGCGTAATGTTCATAACCCGGAAATTGGTGGAATTACACCTGACATTGTTGTGCCGTACTGGCAGCATCAGGCAAAGATTAAGGGTAACTTCCATGAGAATGCGAAGGTTGAGACAAACACAGCGACTGTGGAGAATGTTATTGCAGTTCTCTATGATTTTGACGCAATGGGAACTTTCCGCAATAATCAGGAAGTTCACACCACACCGGTGAACGCAAGAGGCTTGTATTACAACACCTTCTGGCATGAAAACCAGATGTATTTTAACGATATGGGCGAGAACGGAGTAATCTTCACGCTCGATTAATTTAACCAGTTAAATCGGAGGTGGGAAACATGGGAATTACAGTTCAATTTGCAATCGAAGGTAAGCGGCGGAATAGTACCAAGCTTCCCACCGCCGGTATGCCTTATGTATGTGACTTCAAGTACCCGACATCGATAGAGAATCCGGTATTATTGTTGCATGAACCAGCTGGTTCAACAAATCCGGCGAAGTATTCATTAGCAGTAATTCCAGAATTGAACAGAAATTACAGAGTAGTAGAAGCAATAAGTGTATCAGCAACACAGTGGGAAATGCATCTTCAGGTAGATGTCCTAGCAACGTATAGGCCAGTGATACTAGCAAGTAAAGCATTTGTACTGAGAGCATCATCACAGTACAATGACGACCTGATTGATAACATGCTACCAACAACTGTTTCCCAAGAATCAGAAACCAATCAGTTAGACTTCATTTCAATGGGTGACGGTGCATATGTTTTAACTGTAATTGGTGGCGCAAGTGCGGCAGGAATCGGTGGAGCGGCACAATATGTGTTATCAGAACAACAGGCGAAATCTTTAACAGAGAAGCTGTCAGACCAGAGTTTACTGGAAGAAGTGAGTAAGTATTTTGCCAACCCCTATGATAGTATTATAAGCCTGATTTGGCAACCAGTAGCTGCGTCAGGTGCATCAGCGTCAATTAAAATAGGTGAGTATGATACTGGAATAAGTGGTAATGTAGTACCCTCTACACCAGTTGTTTTTGAAACAACTCTTACAGCTGAGCTTCCATACTCAGATTATAGACGAAAGACGCAAACTGAAATTACATTACATCTGCCTGGAGTTGGAGCAGTTGATATTGACCCAACCATATTAGTATATCGCCAAAACCCACAGCCAGGAGGATTGTTACCACCAATTCCGAGAGGGTTCAGTATAAGAATAACAGCGCATTATGATGTTAGCACAGGTGATGTACACTATAAGGTTGTTGAACCAAACTCACAATCACTTATATTACTTGCAGATGGTAATTTGGCAGTCCAGTTAGTAACAGGTGTGCGCTCCTCAAATATAGGGCAAGCATTAACTGCGTTAGCAATGGGTGCAGGTGCAGCAATAGGTATTGTAGGGTCTATTGGAATAGCTAGTGCTTTGGATTTAAGTATAGGAACAACTGCAAGATACGCAGCAGGTCTAGGTGGTTCGACAGTTGGTATGGTTGCAAATGGTTTAATTCAGATGAACAGACAGACACCACATATAACCGGACATGTTGGTGGAAAAGCCGCTGTTCAAGATAATAAGATGCTATACCTTACAATAAGAGCAAGGTCAGTATCACAAGAACCAGTAAGTGCAGCACCTACCATTGGCCTACCGGTATACCGTGTGGAAAATCTTGCAGCATTTACAGACCAATTTGTAATATGTTCATATTGGTCAGAGAAATGTGATGCCACTAAAATGGAGATGGATATGCTTAATGAACTTATGAATGGTTCAGCAGGTATATACCTAGAATGAATTTAACCGGTTAAAAGGAGACAGCCATGGCAAGAGGTGGAACGGAGCCAAGAAATGTCAATGGTCAGACAGCAGTACGAACATCTTACTACAGAACATTGTTATATAACCTGTTGTGTGGTCAATTTGACGTAGAATGTGACGAAGGTATAGATAAGGGGTATGTTTTATTTAATCTCTTAATAAATGGTTCATTTGCAGTACTAAAAACTCCACTGGGAGTATTACCTCTCAGGTGTACGTATTTTGGAGTTAATGTGTTTAATCTTCCAACTCATGTGAAGGTTGTAGCACCAGTATTAAAGCAAGCGATAGATGCAGAGTTATATACAGATCAGGTGGTAATATATCATACACCACGTATACGTGAATCGCAGGCGTTTATGTCTTTCCAATACTTGTTACAGATGTATGCCGAGCAGATGGCGGCTATTGACAAGTCAATAGATATGAACCTGATGAACTCCAATTCTGCATTTATGGTAGAAGCAGAAACAAAAGCACAAGCGGAGTCAATCAAGAAAGCCTATGATAAAGCACAGGCAGGAGAACCGCTTGTTGTGTATCGAGCTGGAGCAGACCTCAGCATGAAAGATGGTATGCATATGCTCACAACAAATATTAAAAATTCATTTATTGTAAATGATTTATATGATGCGAAGCGTAATGTAGTAAATGAGTTTCTAACATGGATAGGTGTAAATAATTCACCGATTGATAAGAAGGAGCGCGTAACAACTGTAGAAAGTAATTCAAATAACCAGCAGTTAGATGATACAATGTATCTATTCCGAAAGGCACTTGAGGAAGCAAATGAAGAGCGAAGGAAGAAATTTCCAGAGTTTAACTTCACACTTAAAATGAAAGAGGTGAAGAGGAATGACCTTAGCGGAAATGCTTTATCTGAGGGAGATAAAGGACGGGAAGAAACCGGAAACGTTTCTAGATGATATAACAGTAACAAGTAAGGTAGATAAAGCAGAGTTATGGTCACATATTCAATATGAGTTTGGTGACATGGAAGTGCTACCACCAACAGTAGCTATGTTTACAACAGCTGTAAAAGGATTCTTTAAGCATTGGAACCCTAAGATTGAAGAACTGGCAAAAACTCTGGAATACGAATATGACCCTT
This sequence comes from uncultured Oscillospiraceae bacterium, assembly GCA_947626265.1. Taxonomy (GTDB): domain Bacteria; phylum Bacillota; class Clostridia; order Oscillospirales; family Oscillospiraceae; genus CAJOIG01. The sequence goes on along the minus strand of CANQRM010000054.1, from coordinate 4,422 downwards.
TGCGAGATTATTATGCTAATAGTGACCTTAACTCTGAGCGTGATGTTAACCGTGATTATACGAGTGACTTCACACAGGATGATAAGGCACAGGAGAAGTATGATGATGACACAACATTGAATAGAACATACGAGGAAGATGTGAGTACAAACTCAAGACAAAATCTGAGAGTATCCGCATATAATCAAGAGTATGCAGAGGAGACGGATAAGGACTGGGGAAGAGTGCCGAACTATGATGGCAGGGACTTAACCTTGGAAGCGGGAGAAAAACATACCACAGGTACTGAGAATACAGTAGGGACTGATGATTCCACCACAGACAACACATTAAATAGAGTGACTAACACAACAGATAATGAGGTTACTGATGATGATTATAAGTCTCACAAGGTTTCATATGGTACATCTCGGCACGCCTATCAGGATTTAATTCTGAAGCAGAGAGAGGTAGTTCAGTTTGATTTGTGTAGGTGGATAATGAACAAATGGTCTCAGGAACTGATGATAGCTGTTTGGTAATTTAACCAGTTAAAGTGAGGTGAAAAAAGTGGCATATGGATTAGATGAATATCCTTTCACAAACCTGCACGACACAAACCTTCTTGAAGTACTGTGTCTTGCAAAGAAGTTGAAGGATGAATACGATGGCTTAGTTTCCAAATTAAACCAGATGGAAATAAAGGTAAACGGATACCAATCTTATATTGACCAGAAAGTTTCGTCTGAGGTTGATGCTGATATTGCAGTATATCAGGCAAGTGTAAATAGTCAGCTAGCTGAAATGAAATCTGAGATTTCTACATTCAAGTCACAAACTGTATCCGAGAGGACACAGTTCGAGACAAGGATAAACAATGAAATTGAGGATTTTCGTAATCAGGTTAATGAAGGTATTGAGCAGCACCGTAGAGAATATGAAGCAGCAATGCAGGCCATGCGTACTGAGATTTCTGAAAAAACGAAATCTCTTGAGAACAAAATTGACCAACTGGTTGCTACAACGGACTCAAGGCTTGATAGTTTAATTAACAGTACTACAAATCAGATTGATAAGTTGGTTAGCGACACGCACGAACATCTGCATAAAGTTCTTGCATTTATGCGAGCTGACTTTAACCAGTTAAAACAAGAATTTCAGAATTACAAAGATGAGCTGAGCAATAATATCACCGAGTTTAAACAAGGTGTAGATAAGGTGCTAAATGCTGTTACAGCTGATATTAGCGACTTAAATACAAAGCTAGAGCTTGCTGATAGAGATATTACAATGAACAGAGAAGGCCTGGCAGACGTAAAGGAAGATTTGGAGAATGTGTATGCTGAACTGATGGAGAAAATTAATCAGTTGAACAAACCAACAGGTAATCTAACCAACCCAGTTACTGGAGAGGTAGAGGACGCAGATAAGGTTGTAACATTCCTTTACTATACTTTACTTCAGAATCATATTCCTGATGTACAGAACATGGGAGCATGGTCACCAAAAGTGTCTGAGATGGAGAATGATAAGACTCCGTTAAGAGAAACAAGTGTAAATATGCGACCATGGTATGAAGAGCCACGTAGTCCAATTACCGGAAAGAAAACTAGCCCAAAAGCTCTGTTATCATCCTTGCATAGAAATCCAAATCAGAAACAGAACAAAGAGTTGAAAAAACTAACAGTACAGGAACTTAATGATAAAGTGGAGACATATGGTGACTTTAAGACAACTGAGGCACTAGATAAAGTATCTGACCAGCTTACACAGCTCACGAATGTACTTACATCTCTTAGAGAGAAAGTAAATGAGATTGATGAAAGGTTAAAGGTGGTAGAAGGTGGTTGATTTGTACGGTATACTATTAACATGTATCTTTATAGTTGACCTTGCCAATTTGCTGTTACACTGGGACGATGCAAACGACATTATGTATGCAATACACAAATTAAGAAAGGGGATTAGGAAACATGGACGTAACCGTAGTAACTCAACTGATAGGTAGCATTGGTTTTCCGATTGTTGCCTGTGGAGCACTCTTCTGGCAGATGAACAAGAATGAAGAGCGTAATGCTCAGGTCATTTCTGACTTGACACATGCAATAGATGAGCTTCGTGAGTATATACAGATGAATATTGGAGGTGATAATTAATGTATTCTGGTGAGACACAGAACTACAAACTCCCTCAGTATGAGGAACAGGATATGTTTGACCCAGTTGCTGACTGGAATCCTGCATTTGAAAAAATTGATGGTGAGCTGTATAAGCTCAATGAGGCTGCACAGATGTTCGGTGAATCTGTAGAAGCAGCGGAGGATGCAGCTGAAAAGGCAGAAGCAGCGGCTACTAAGGCTGAGGCTGAAGCACTTCGTGCAGAGAACATTGTCTCTCCTGCGATTGCAGAGTTTGAAACTATCAAAGAAGAATTTAACCAGTTAAAACAGAAGAACACCGAACTGGAGGCTCAGATTTACAGTCTGACCAAAAGAGTGGAAACACTGGAGAAGGAGGTTCACTGATGTATACAAATAAGACACCAAACCTTGAATTACCGCAGTGGCAGTTAGATGATTATCTTCAGCCTATTGCTGACCTTAATCCTGCATTTGCAAAGCTGGACTCCTCTGTTTCAGAAACGAATACAAAGTTGGCTGAAGCACTTCAGAAAGTGCAGGAACTCACTCAGCAGGTAACTGAAGATATGGCCGCTATTGAGCAGGCTAAAAAGGATATACAGAAAAACGCAACTGACATCACAGATATCAACCAGGTACTGGATGGTGTTAAGCTGAAGGAGGCTGAGGTTGATGCGGCACTCAAACAGATTGGTTTGAATGTAACCAAGTTGTTTAACAATGACCTTAACATCGTAAAAGACCTCACAGCATTGGTAGATGCTGAGACAACGAGAGCTAAAGCACAAGAGGAAATCATTGATACCAAAGCTACGTCTGCGGCAGTTGCGGCGGCTGATGCCCAGAATCTGGCAGAGACTTCAAAGAGCTTTGCAGAGGAGGCTAAGAACAGCGCGGCAGAAGCGGCACAGAGTGCAAGTGACTCTGCTACACAGGCCACTCAGGCACAGGAAACTGCAACATCTGTACAGGAAGATTTCAATGCAAATGTGAAACCTCAGGTGCAAGAAGCAAAAGATGCTGCGCTGGCGGCTCAGCAGTCAGCAGAAGCTGCAAACAGGCAGGCTACTCTAAGTGCTGGTTATGCGAGCAATGCTGCAAGAGATGCAGCAAGCATGGTGGATGCAGCAAATACTGCAACAGAGACTGCAAGTACTGCAAAAGAAACAGCTGATGAAGCATTGGAGAAGGCTAAAACTGCGGAGACGAATTCTTCGAGTGCGTTGGAACAGGCTACACAGGCAGCGGTTAGCGCATCTACTGCCGAGAATAAGGCAACAGAAGCAGCAGCAAGTGCAAATACAGCCGAAGAGAATGCAACAACTGCGGCGGCAGATGCTGAGAGTGCAAAGCAGGATGCGGCAAGCGCTAAAGCAGAAGCTGATGCTGCAAAGTTGAGCGCAGAGGCGGCAGCTCAGAGTGCGGCGAGTGCAGAGGAAAGTGCTGGTACGGCGGCAACTACGTCGGCAGATGCTATGCTGAAGGCTGAGACTGTGGAAACTGGATTTAACCAGTTAAAGGAAACGGAGTGGCCAGCGTACAAAGAGGGTATCGACCAGAGCATTGTACAGCTGAGGGGGGAGATTCCTAGCGCAGAGAGCCTGGCTAGTGACTTTGTTGAAAAAAATCCTAATGAAGTTCAAATCATAAAAAATCATGTTCTTAGTGTAGAAACTAATGCAGATGGTTTAGCGAAGAGTGCAGTTGAGTTACATCCGGAAGGATATGTAACATTAAATCCTGAGGAAGGAAATGATGTAAGAATATTTAGCGACGGTATTTATCAGAGCGCAGAGAGAGATACGCTTGTTCCATACAAAGTTGGTGAACCAACAGACCAGGCACATGCTGCTACGAAGGCATACGTTGATAGTCAAAAAAATAGTTTTTCACTTTCATATGGTGGTGGTACTGCTACAGACAATTTATCTTATCGTTTAGCAGAATTAACTGAAGATAGTGTAGACCTATTTATATTTATGGTTGGAACAATCAAAGACACTGCTAATACTATACTTTTTATTGGTTATAACAATATTGTACTCAACGATGCAACTGTAAGTAGCACTATCCATGCTATAACCTTTGACGGTAGTACCCAAAATACTGGGTCAGAGAGTGTTAGTATATCTGTAACTAAAACCAATAAAAAACTAGCAATAACAGCTCCACCAAATATCACTCTTACTAATGGTATTGTTATCTATGCCTAACGAATCATATAAGATGCAAGTCTGGCGCAAGACGGTCGCCGCACGGCATGGTGACAAAGCCGCGCTACGCTGGTTAGAAAGAGAGAATGA
>CANQRM010000053.1 GCA_947626265.1 uncultured Oscillospiraceae bacterium | reverse complement strand
ACTTCATTCTACCAGAGACTGCAAACTATGTCTCTTTTTCTGCTTATTCAATTTTGCGCATCTTATTCTACACTACCGCGGAAAAAGGCAGCACTGTTATCAGGTGAAAAACGAGAACAAGCTTTTTCCGCAATAGATGAATATGAGCAAGCGCATTTACAGGGAGTTGAATCCAATGCCGCCGGCGCAACAGCATTAAAAGAACTGTTGAAGATGATGAGCGGGCAAAGCTGATATAATGTTACGGTGTTTCAGTGTTAACTTATTTGACAAACTGCGAATCATCCGCTATAATACACATAGAATAAATCAGTGGAGTCCACTGACTGGGCTGGTCGAAAGACCCTGGTCCACCGAATGGCGGGGAAATTCCCCGCCACTTTCTTTAGATAGAGATTGAGAGGACGCACCATGCCAGAGAAAGTGCTGAGCGTATTCATCGACGAGTCGGGCGATTTTGGCCCCTATGAGGCCCACTCGCCATACTACATCGTCTCCATGGTGCTCCACGATCAGGCAGCCGACATCTCTGGGGACATCGCCCGCTTCAACGAACGCTTGCAGAACTTGGGCTACCCGCAGCACGCCGTACATACCGGGCCGCTCATCCGGCGGGAGGCCGTCTATGCGAACGATTTGACAGAGGATCGCAAGCGGCTTTTCAACGCGCTCTTCCACTTCACCCGCAGACTGGACATTCGATACGCCTGCATCAAGGTCAAGAAACGGGATTGCCCCGACGTGATCTCAATGACAGCGCAGCTTTCCAAAAAGATCGCCGAGACGCTACGCCAGCATGAGACATATTGGAACAGCTTTGACCGGGTGATCGTCTACTACGATAACGGGCAGATCGAGCTGACGAAGATCATCACGTCGGTTTTCAATACGCTGTACACCCATGTGGAATTCCGCAAGGTGCGCCCCGTTGATTACAAGCTGTTCCAGTCCGCCGACCTGATCTGCACGATGGAGCTGCTGGCAGAGAAGGCCGAGAGCTCAGCGTTCACAAAATCCGAACTGGAGTTCTTCGGCAGCGTCCGGGCCTTCCGAAAAGATTATCTGCGGACACTGGAAAAGAAAAAGGTATAGTTCAAGGAAAACATGCCTGTGGAAATTTTTTGTGCGCAAGTGTTGACAAAATCGCGTAAAACGCCTATAATAATGTCACTAAGCTATTGGAGGTTTCCCCGTAATGCAGGAGTTCCTTTCTGACAAGCTGGCAAAGGCCCTCGTCAAATGTGTTGAAGACGCTGTTGGTGATGAGATCAAAGAGGATATCATCCGCAGCAAGATCCGAGTGACTAATAGTATCCACTCTAGGACGTGGGATTATATTTACACATCGGTGCTGAACCAACTTGAGAACGAAGAGTGTGTTGTTGTCGTCTCAAACAGTGGTCCATGGGAGATGGCGATAATCTATGACAGTACAACGGGCAACGTCATTACTCTGATGAGGGAACAACGGTTCCGAACTTTGCAGAGAAACCAGCGCAAGAGAAGCAAACTCCATTACTTAGATTGTTTTGCCAGAGCATTGAACGAACAGCTTCGTGCAGAGAATGAGCAACTATCTCTTCTTGAAGAGCAGCCTTCCGACTTGGAGAAGGCCCGTCAACGAGTCAGCCAATTGTTAAACGATTTAGCAGGAAAAGCTGATGTGGTGAATCACCATGTTTTGGTTTTGTTCGATACTTATGGTTACCAGCTTGTGAGTGCTCGCGCCATAATGGTTACTCCGAATCTCGACATTGCCAAGGGTAGCGAAATCAATCTTTCTCGCTTCATCACTGCACGGGAGAGTGTAATAGCTGAGACAGTTAGTGCTGTTGATTCTGCTGCAAACAATCCTGGACGAAGTTTGAAGCTGAGCAAAAAGGCGCTTGAGCGAAAAAAGAAGCTAGGACGAATAAATAATCATTCTGAGAACACCAGTTCTCAATGACTTAAATGGAGGATAGGGAACGATGCCGTTCAATGGTGACAGGCTTCAGAAGGCTAGGATTTATAGAGGACTCACAGCCGCTGAGGTAGCTGAGAGGGTTGGAATACAAAGGCAAACCTTGTCTATGTATGAGATTAATAGAAGCCAGCCTTCGGAAAAGACGATAAAGGAACTTTCAGACGTTCTGCATTTTCCCGTAGGATTCTTCAACGAAGAATCCTACGGGACTAAAGGTACGGTGTATTTCCGTTCCCTTCTTACCACAAACAAAAGGTATCGTAGCGAACAGATCGTAAAGATGGAACTCTTGTCACAGATTTACGACATGTTGCAAGACTACATTGAATTTCCAACGTTCGATCAGGACGAAATACCAAAAGGTCTATCTCCAGATGCTGCTGCGCGTGCGCTCAGAAATGCTTGGAACCTAGGAAACGGGCCAATAGACAATATCGTTTCTGTGGTTGAGCAGCATGGGATTCTTGTCACCACATTCAGCACTAGCACAGACGATGTTGATGCTTTTAGTGAGCCTGTTATGAGCAATCATGCTGCGACCTTCTTGATTGCATATTCAAACAACAAGACCTCTGCTGCTCGGGTTCACTTTGATATTGCACATGAGCTCGGACATATTTATTTGCATGAGTGGAGCGATGATATAGAGGACATATCAAAAGAAGAGTTCAAAGAGCGGGAACGACAAGCTAATGAATTTGCGGCTGAATTTCTTTTGCCTCAGAAGTCATTTGGTGCTGATGCATATAGTGGTCCAGCAACGCTGGTTTATTATAAACAGTTAAAACGGAAATGGAAGGTATCTATCGCTGCGATGATTCGTAGGTCACGAGACCTCGGCATCATTACGCCAGAAACTTATCAAATGCTTATCAGGACAATGCAGCGCCGCGGCCAGCGGAAAGAAGAGCCGCTTGATGATGTTCTTTTGACTGCGGGGCCGTCGCTCCTTAAGACATCTGTGGTAATGCTTTTGCAAGAAGGGATCTTTACCCCTAAAGAATTTATGCATGAACTGGCTGCAGAATATCATTTGTGCATATACCCGGAAGATGTGGAGTTTCTTTTAGACCTTCCAAAATATACTCTTTCAACCAGAGTTATAGACATTCGCCCTATACTAAAAATCAAGGGCGATAATAGTTAATACCTTTTCTATTTTTGCCGGAAAGGAGGAATTGCTATGACCGCTGTGATCTATGCCCGGTACTCGTCCGACAACCAGCGGGAGGAGAGCATAGAAGGGCAAATTCGTGAATGTACCGCCTTTGCAGAGAAAAACGGCATCACCGTACTTCGCCACTACATAGACCGGGCGTTCTCTGCCAAGACTGACAATCGGCCTGAGTTCCAGGCTATGGTCAAGGACAGTAGCAAAAAGCTGTTTGACATGATCATCGTCTGGAAACTGGACCGTTTTGCCCGGAACCGCTATGACAGCGCCAGGTATAAGGCCGCACTCAAAAAGAACGGCGTCAAAGTGGTGTCTGCCACCGAGGTCATTTCCGAGGGCGCGGAGGGCATCATTCTTGAATCCGTGCTTGAAGGCTATGCCGAGTATTATTCTGCCGACCTGTCCGAGAAGGTCATACGGGGCATGACGGATAACGCCCTGAAGTGCAAATTCAACGGCGGCACCTTGCCCACGGGCTACGTCATTGACGGTGAGCAACACTTCCAGATCGACCCGCTGACGGCACCTTATGTGTTGGAGGCGTTCAAGAAATACGACGCTGGGTACACCATGACGCAGATATGCAGTTGGCTGAATGAAAAAGGTGTGAAGAATACCCGCGGGCAGCCGTTCACCTATAACAGCATCCAGCATCTGCTGAACAACCACCGGTACATGGGTGAGTTCCGCTACCGTGATACTGTCGTTCCCGACGGCATCCCGGCCATCGTGCCCAAAGACCTGTTTGATCGGGTGCAGGAAAAGCTGGCGAAGAACAAAAAAGCTCCAGCCCGGCACAAGGCTGAAGACGACTACCTACTGACCACAAAGCTGTTTTGCGGCTATTGCGGCAGCTATATGTGCGGGGAAAGCGGCACCAGCCACACGGGGAAGGTCCACCACTACTACAAATGCGCCACGGTGAAGAAAAAGCGCGGCGACTGCCACAAGAAGCCGGTCAATAAGACGTTCATTGAGGATTTCATTGTCCATGAGACGATGAAGGAGATACGGGATGACAAGGTGATTGCGGCCATCGTTTCCACGGTGATGGATCTGCAGGAGAAAGAGAACACCCAACTCCCGCTGTATGAGCAGCAGTTAAAAGAGGCGGAGACCGGCATCAACAATCTGCTCAACGCCATTCAACAGGGCATCCTGACACCATCCACCAAGAGCCGCCTGGAAGAACTGGAGGCCGCGAAAGAGGACCTGGAGATCAGGATCGCCAACGAGAAACTGGCGAAGCCGAAACTGACGGCGGAATTCGTGACTATGTGGCTGGAACGGTTCCGGAAACTGGACATGCGGAAGAAGGAGCACCGGCAGCAGCTCATAGACACATTCGTCAACTCGGTGTACTTATTCGACGACAAGCTGACGTTGCATATCAACTACAAGGACGGGACAAAGACCGCCACCTTTGACGAGATGAAAGCGGCTCTGGACGAACAGGCCGCGGGTTCGGATTTGGATTGCAGTGGTGCACCAAGCGCCCGGGAGCTTCGCTCCCGGGCGCGTATCTTTTCAGGGGCACTTCCCTCACGTGTTCGTGATCTCGAGCGGCTTTGCAGAGTTAATGATTATCTCTTCTGCGGCGGCGCGGATCAGAGGGATCTCCTTCATCAATGCCCGGTCATTTTGAACGGTTCATAACGCAGCCGCTCTCCCTCTTTACTGTGAACGATGGCGTTCCTCACGGAATATATCCTGTTTCGGATCTTTGTATAAACAGCGTCCTGGTTATCATTAAAATCAAATCTGTTTCCCCCATCGGCAAAAGGAACGTCCGTATTCTTATAATACTCGATGGCAGAGGGATCGATCGAAGTGATAGCTTCCTGAAGAGCCAAAAGATCCGGAACATATTTCTTCAAACATAATAACAGGCCCGTCCGTTCGTCCCATACGCCATCTTCCCTCTGATCACGAAGTTTCTTTTTTATCCGATTATAAAACTGTCTGACATCTTCTTTTCTGTAAGGAGAAAATGACGGCCGGGTAATAAAACTCTCTATCTCTTGAAATGCGTCCTGCTCGGCAATGGTCTGAAAATAAAACTCCGCCACATGGTAAAATGCCAAGTACTGGGAAAACGGAATGTCTGTAGACACTCCCTGATAGTAATATTTGACCAATTCTATATTATAGTTTTTGTAGGGGAAAAGCTGTCCTTCCCTGCGCATTCCCCGTCTCACAGGCTGTTGAGAGTCGGTAAAGTTGAGTGTTGAGAATACTGCATTTTTACAATAAGCTATATTAAATAAATATGAATGCAGCATTCGCTTGAAATCTGCCTGCGTCGTATCCACCGGAGCGGTGATCTTCACTGTAAGTATCCGGATCGCTTCAAACAGATTCTCCAGTGAAGTGATCCCCTCAAAACGTGTACGATAAGGGGGGACCTCTATGGGGCTGAAATCGAACTGGGATACCGAACACAACAGCGCCACTGCATATTCCATGCTCGCTTTTGAAATATAGAGTTCATAATTATGCTCACTTACTTTATAGCACTCATGATCAAAAAATCGGTATGACATCATTCTGACCTGGCCCTGCATCTTCACCGGTATCTCAAAGCTGCGGGGTCTGTACAGAAAGTTATCGTTATACATTGCCCTGTCCGTCGTTAAGCCTAAAAGGATCGTGTCCACTTCCTGTACGGGTATATTCCCGATCAGCGCCGATCCAATCTCGTCTGTCTCATAATTTCTGCTGCATCTTGTCAGTATGATCGTATCTGCATATATGTCTGCGCTGATATGCGGCAGCGTCTTATTCAATCCATTCAGGAAGTTTTCCAGCGTGAACATTCTTTCCCACCCCCGATTATTGATCATTCTTAATGGTTGTATATATTATATCACCCTTTCATTTATAAGGCAACGGCCATGCCAAAACCGAAGGCCATACCGGACGGACTGCCCCTCCCATTGAATGCAAAAAGCACACCGCGTATGCGGTGTGCTTTTTGCGTCATCTTCCCTCTTACGCCTGGCCGGACTTCCGCCCTAAGGTGAGGCTGTCGGCTATCATGGCGATGAACTCGCTGTTCGTGGGTTTTCCCTTGATGTTGGAGACGGTATAGCCGAAGAATTTCTGCAGCGTCTCCAGGTCGCCCCGGTCCCAGGCCACCTCGATGGCGTGGCGGATGGCCCGCTCCACCCGGCTGGGGGTGGTGGCGAACTTCTTCGCCACGGCGGGGTAGAGCACCTTGGTGACGGCGTTGATGACCTCCATGTCGTTGACAGTGAGGATGATGGCCTCCCGCAGGTACTGGTAGCCCTTGATATGGGCGGGCACGCCGATCTCATGGATGATGTCGGTGACCACGGCCTCCAGGCTGGGCTCCCTGGGCAGGGCGGCGATGGCCACGCCCTGGGCGGCGGGCTGGCCCGCCCGGCGCCGGTCCGCGGCCACCTGGCGGATATGGGTCAGAAGCGCCGGGATGTCACAGGGCTTGGGGATGAAGTAATGCGCACCCAGCTCTGAGCAGCTCATGACCACCTTCTCGTTGAAGAAGCCGGACAGGACGATGGCCGACGGGGCGTTCTCCCGCTCCCGCAAAGCGGCGAGCAGCCCCACGCCGTCCAGGCGCGTGAGCACCAGATCGGTGATGAGCACGTCCGGCCGCAGGCTCTCGCACAGCGCCAGCGCCTCCTGACCGTCCCCCGCCGCGCCCACCGCCTGCAGGTCCTCTTCGGCGTCGATGAGCTCTGAGAGCATGCGCCGAAAATCCTCGCTGGGATCGGCAATGAGAACGCGTGTCTTGGTTTCCATGGTTCATTTTTCCTCCCTTGTATCAGTTTTGACCGCATTTTCTCTCTCTTGCGCATCTGGCTTTAGCAGCTTTTACAATTTACCATAACACCTGTTCATTTGCAACAGAAAACCGGCAAAAATGGGCAATTTTTTGTTGACATAATCTGACCTATGTCGACAAATTCCGACTGTTTTACGGGAATATTTGGTTATTTTGTCGAACGCGGTCGATGGACCTTTGTCCTCTCCGGGCGGACACAGGGGGGGTAGATATCCCCGGCGCGATGTGCTATACTTTTGTCCACGTCCTGAAGGAAGGAGGCGCGCACTATGGGCCGGGAGCTGGAACCCTGCCAGGCCATTGAGCGGAGCATCATCACCAAGTTCAGAAAGACCCTGTGGCGCCCCTTCGTGGAGGCGGTGAAGCGCTATGAGCTCATCCAGGCCGGGGACCATATCGCCGTGTGCATATCCGGGGGCAAGGACTCCATGCTCATGGCAAAGCTCATGCAGGAGCTGCACCGGCACTCGGAGGTGCCCTTCGACCTCACCTTCCTGGTCATGGACCCGGGCTACAGCCCCGCCAACCGGGCGAAGATAGAGGAAAACGCCGCGCTCTTGCAGGTGCCGGTCACCATCTTTGAATCCGACGTGTTCGCCGTGGCCAACAGCGTGGAGGAGAGCCCCTGCTACCTCTGCGCCCGGATGCGCCGGGGCCACCTATACAGCAAGGCGAAGGAGCTGGGCTGCAACAAGATCGCCCTGGGCCACCACTTCAGCGACGTCATCGAGACCACCCTCATCGGCATGTTCTGGGGCGCCCAGCTGCAGGGCATGATGCCAAAGCTGCACAGCACCAACTTCCCGGGCATGGAGCTCATCCGTCCCCTGTACTGCGTCCACGAGGACGACATCATCGCCTGGGTCCGGTACAACCGCCTGGAATTTCTCCAGTGTGCCTGCCGGTTCACGGAGAACGCCGCCCTGCACCAGGGCGGCAGCAAACGCCAGGAGGTGAAGGAGCTGCTACGGGCGCTCAGGAAAGAGAGCCCCAACATCGAAAAGAGCATCTTCACCGCCCTGCACGCGGTGTGCCTGGACACCTTCCCGGGCTATAAGTCCGGGGGTGTGGAGCACTCTTTTCTGGAAGACTACGACGAAGAATGAGGAGCGGCGAACATGGCCCAGATGACGGATAACGGCGTGCTCATCGCCGACGTGGAGACGAAGAACATCATGACCAAGTCCAGCCTCCCGGTGGGAGGCTTCTCCGTCAACCCCTACGTGGGCTGCACCCACGCCTGCAAATACTGCTACGCCTCCTTCATGAAGCGCTTTACCGGCCACACGGAGGAATGGGGGACGTTCCTGGACGTAAAGCATTGGCCGGAGATCAAGGACCCGAAAAAATACGCCGGGCAGCGGGTGGTCATCGGCTCCGTCACCGACGGCTACAACCCCCAGGAAGAGATATTCGGGGCCACCCGCAAACTGCTGGAGCAGCTCCGGGGCAGCGGCGCGGACATCCTCATTTGCACCAAATCCGACCTGGTCCTGCGGGACCTGGACCTTTTGAAGGAACTGGGCCAGGTGACGGTGTCCTGGTCCGTCAACACCCTGGACGAGAGCTTCAAGGACGACATGGATAACGCCGTCAGTATTGAACGGCGCATCGCCGCCATGAAAAAGGTCTACGACGCCGGCATCCGCACCGTGTGCTTCGTCTCCCCCGTCTTTCCGGGGCTCACGGACTTTGAGGCCATTTTCGAGCGTGTCAAAGACCAGTGCGACCTGTTCTGGCTGGAGAACCTCAATCTTCGCGGCGGGTTCAAAAAGACCATCATGGATTATATCGGAGAAAAGCACCCGGAGCTCACGCCGCTGTACGACGAAATATATAACAAGCACGACCGCCGTTATTTTGAGGCGCTGGAAAAGCGGGCGGCGGAGATGGCAAAGAAATATGACTGCCCCTTCGTGGACAACGAGATGCCCTACGGCCGCGTGCCCCAGGGCCACCCCGTCATCGTGGACTATTTCTACCACGAGGAGATACGGGGCTCCGACAACACCGGCCAACGGAAGAAACCGTCATAACATATAGCGAACGGCCCCCTCAGGCGAGGGGGCCGCTCGTTTTTTGCGTTCACTTTTTCAGGCTCATGACGAAGTCGTAGATGGCCTGGGCGGAGTTGAAGTTCTCCGGCTCCAGGTCCGCCATGGATATCTCCACGTCGAACACGTCCATCAGCTCGTTGATGAGGGCGGTCACGTCGAAGGAGCCCAGGATGCCGTCGTCGATGAGGGCGTCCTCCTTCTCAAAATCCACGTCGGGCCGCAGCTCCCGCAGTATCTCCATCAGTTCTTCCATTTGGATGTTTCCTCCTTTATGTGGTGCAGGCATTATTTGCCGCCTGTCAGCTTTTTTTCAAATTCCAGAAGGCCGCGCTCCCGCTCCTTGATGCGGCGGGCGGGGATGCCGATGTAGATGCCCCAGGGCTCGGTGGATTTGTTGATGAGGGTCATGGAGCCGAAGGAGCAGCCCTCCCCCACGTCCACGCCAGGCATGAAGGAGCAGCAGGTGCCGGTGAGCACGTGCTTATGCAGCACCACCGGCAGGTTCTTCTCGAACCTATACTGCCGGGGCACGGTGGGATTGTTGAGGCTGGCCCCGGAGAAGTCGTCGCTGGTGGCGTAAAAGGCGTTGCGGGAGGAGATGCCCACGAAGTCCTCGATGGTGATGGAGGACTCCCCGGCGTAAAACTCGCAGTTGGAGCTTATGTGCACATGGGTGCCGATGTTGATCTCGCCGTTTAAGATGGTGAAATCGTCGATGAGCACGTGGTCGCCGATGGATATCTGGTCCGGGGTATAGATGCGGCAGGTGCGGCTGATGAGCACCTGGCGGCCCAGGGCTTTGAAACCGATCTCCTTGAGCTCCTTATTTGTATAGTAGGGGTTCAGCTTTGCCATGTCACTTCTCCTCTTCCAGCCCCGCGATGGCCTTGGCCATCCTCTTCTTGCCCTCCAGGTCGCTCTGGCGGGATATCATGATGCGCTGGGCCTGGGGGGAGCCGGCGCCGTGCAGGCTCTCGGTGCGGTAGCCCACCGCGGCGGAGCCCAGGGTCAGGTTCTCGATGAGCCGCAGGATGCGAAGCCTATCCTCCGTGGGCACGTCGGCCCGGCCCTTTAAGTACTTCTCCACATAGGGCCCCAGCTCGGGGTCTTTGAGGTCCGCCTCCGAGGGGCAGGTCACCATGAGCCCCCCGGCCAGGTCCTCGGCCAGGCGTGCGATCTCGTAGGGGTAGCGGGTCACGTTCTGCTTGCAGACGTTGGCCAAAAGCGTGTCCACCATGCAGTTGCCCGCCTCGGTCATATGCCCCGCGGCGGAGCAGGCCACCCCGCAGCAGTACAGCGTCTCGTTCAGGTGGGTCATCTCGATGAGCTTGTCCTTGATGTGGCTGGCCTTGGGCACGCCGTTGTAGTCCGCGGCGGTGGCCGCCGCGCCGATGAGCACGTCGCCCACGCCCACCTTGCAGCCGCCGTAGCTCTGGCGGTGGTAGCTGG
>CANQRM010000052.1 GCA_947626265.1 uncultured Oscillospiraceae bacterium | reverse complement strand
GACGTGGTGGCCGGGGACATCACCGCCGCCATGCCCTACCGGGCCATGATCAACATCATCAACTTCATCAAGGCCATGGACCAGGTGGTCCCCGGCTTCGCCGCCTATGAGACGCTGCTCTACTCCCCGGAGCTGAAGTTCTACTCCAACCGCATCAGGATGGACCAGGACTTCAACACCAACGTCCCCGGCCTGCACTGCCTGGGCGACAGCTCCGGCTGGACCCGCGGGCTCATGATGAGCTCAGTGATGGGCGTTTTAATGGGCCGCAAACTGGTGTAAAAACGACAAAGAGAGCCCCCGCCGGCCGGCGGGGGCTCTTGCTATGTGTTTTAGTACTGTTCAACGTCCTGCAGGGCGTCGTAGCCTTCTTCTCCCGTGCGGACCTTCACCACGTTCTCCACATCGTAGACGAATATCTTGCCGTCGCCGATGTGGCCGGTATAGAGGACCTTCTTCGCCGTCTCGATGACCGTGCGGACCGGCACCTTGCTGACCACGATCTCCACCTGGATACGGGGCAGGAGGGTGATGTCCTGCACCACGCCGCGGTAGTACTCGGGCTTGCCCTTCTGCACGCCGCAGCCCATGACGTTGGTCACCGTCATACCGGTGATGCCGATGTCCAGCATGGCCGCCTTCAGGGCCTCGAACTTCTCCATGTGCAGGAGTATGGTGACGTTGCTCATCTTCACGGCGCCGTCGGAGGCCACGGGCTTGGGCGAGCGGACCTGTACCGGCACCGCGTCGTCCATGGGCGCGGCGGGCACGTCGCCGGGGGCGCTCTCCCCTGCCGCCATCATAGCGGGCATGCCCAGCGCCGGCATGAAGTCGGCGTAGGCGCTCACCAGGCCGTGCTCCGTCACGTCGAGACCCTTCAGTTCCTCCTCCTCGCTGACCCGCAGGCCCAGGGTAGCCTTCAGGATGAGGAAGAAGATGGTGATGGTCACAGCCGTCCAGGCGATGACCGCCGCGATGCCGAGGAACTGGATGCCCAGCAGCTTGAAGCCGCCGCCGTAGAAAAGGCCCACCAGGCTGTCATTGCCCGGGGCGGAGGTGGTGGCGAACAGGCCCACGGCGATGCCGCCCCAGATGCCGTTGCAGCAGTGGACCGCCACGGCACCCACGGGGTCGTCGATGCGCAGTTTGTTATCGAGAAGCCACACGCCGAACACCACCAGCACGCCCGCCACCGCGCCGATGATGACAGCGCCCAGGCAGTCCGTCACGTCGCAGGGCGCCGTGATGGCCACGAGGCCCGCCAATGAGGCGTTCAGGCACATGGAAACATCCGGCTTGCCGAACTTCAGCCACGTGAAGATCATGCACACCGTCGTCGCCACAGCGGGGGCCACGGTGGTGGTCAGGAACACGCTTCCCAGCTGCTCCACGCTGGTGCAGGCCGCGCCGTTGAAGCCGTACCAGCCCAGCCACAGGATGAACACGCCCAGGGCTCCGATGGGGATGTTGTGGCCGGGGAAGGCGTTCACCTTCACCACTTTGCCCTTGGCGTCCCGGGTGAACTTGCCGATGCGGGGACCCACCAGCTTCGCGCCGATGAGGGCGCACACGCCGCCCACCATGTGGATGGCCACGGACCCGGCGAAGTCATGGAACCCCAGCTGGGCAAGCCACCCGCCGCCCCATATCCAGTGGGCCTCGATGGGGTAGATGAGCGCCGAGATGACCCCGGAATAGACGCAGTAGGAAATGAACCGGGTCCGCTCCGCCATGGCGCCGGACACAATGGTGGCCGTGGTGGCGCAGAACACCAGGTTGAACACGAAGTTGGACCAGTCGAAGCTCTCATAGGCCGTGAAGATGTCGAACCCCGGCTTGCCGATGAACCCGGCGAGGTCCTCCCCCAGCAGCAGGCTGAACCCGATCAGGATGAACACACACGTGCCGATGCAGAAGTCCATCAGGTTCTTCATCAGGATGTTGCCCGCGTTCTTCGCCCGGGCGAAGCCGCTCTCCACCATGGCAAAGCCCGCCTGCATCCAGAACACCAGCGCCGCACCGATCAAAAACCATACGGCGAATATCTCTCCCGACAGGCTCTCCAGTATCTCCTCCATTTTTTCTTCCTCCTCTTGATGGGATAAACTCAAAAACGGCAGGGACGCCCTGACCATTGGTCACGACGTCCTTGCCGTTTCACGCTACGCACTATAAACCCCAAAAGTTCGGTTGTCAAGGCATGATTCACAGTTTTTCGGGCTTGTTTTGTGCATTTTGTCGGATTTCATAGACTTTCCCCGGCAGGGCCGGTCCCGATTTATGAGAATCGACGATGGAAGATATTAGCCTTTCTTATTTATTCTCCCTCCTCTTGACACAGACGCCATTTTGGTGTATGTTCTACTCAAGTAGAATTTCTATTGTAGTAGAACTTCTATCAAGATAGAACAAGGGGGCGGGCGCTGTGGGCATACTGAAATATCTATTCCTGTGCGCGGGCACCGCTCTGCCCATCGCCGGGGCGGCGGCCATGCTGTCCCGTTTCAAGGGCGATGAAACGCCCGCCGAAGGCGAGACCTTCATCGGGGCCATGGCCCTGCAGGCGGCCCTGTTCGCGCTGGGGTATCTCGCCGCAGTGTACTTAGCCGCATCCCTCTATTGCGCCGTCACGGCGGGGCATGTCACCTGGCAGGGCCTCTTTGACGCCTTCCGCAAGGCCGACGCCGCCCACTACCGGAACCTGGCGGAGCTGGGCTACCGGGGCTATATCGAAAACGGGCAGCACCTCTTTCTTGTGTTCTTTCCTCTCTACCCCTGGGCCGTGCGGGCGCTGCACGTAGTCATCGGGAACTGGGACGCCTGCGCCCACCTGCTGTCGGCGTGCTGTTTCGTGGGTGGATGCGTGGTGTTCGCCCGGCTCATGACGGAGGACATGGGCTGGTCCGCCGCACGGCGGGGGCTGGGGCTGCTGGCGGCCTGGCCCTTCTCCTTCTTCTTCGCGGGCGTGTTCACGGAGAGCCTCTTCTTCCTGCTGTCCGTATCCGCCTTTACCCTCATCCGCCGGCGGCACTGGTGGCGAGCGGGGCTCATGGGGGCGCTGGCCGTGCTCACCCGGATGCAGGGGATGCTGCTGGTATTGCCGTGGATTATGCAGTATTGGCTGGATGAGCGGCCCATCCGAAAGCTGCGCCGGCGGGACTGGCGGGGCCTGGGGACGGACCTTATCCGCAGGCTGCTGCCATTGGGGCTGCCGGCGCTGGGGGCAGGGCTCTACCTCGCGCTGAACTGGGCCGTGGAGGGGGACCCCTTCCGTTTCACCTTTTACCAGCGGGACCACTGGGCCCAGTACCCGGTGATGCTGACGAGGTGCCTTTCCGTCATCTTAAACGAACTCATCGGCCACGGCACCGACGGCTTCGCCGCCGCCACGTTGGGGCCGGAGCTGGCAGTGTATGTCCTCGCCGCCGGGGCTCTTATATACGCCGCCCGGGCCCTGCCCCTGCCCTGGACCGCATATTTTTTGGGCCATCTCGTCATAGACTATTCCCTGAGCTGGCCCTTAAGCTGCGGCCGGTACATGGCCTGCGCCTTTCCCCTGTTCGCGGCCCTGGCCGCGGCGGTTGAAAAGCGCCCGGCCCTGGGCCAGTTCACGGTGACCGCCTTTGCCCTCCTGGAGGGGGCGTACCTCTACGCCTTCCTCGCCGGGGCGCCCATCTATTGAGGTGAACTTATGCTCCGTACCTGCAAGACCGCCCTTTTGCGGCTATTCTATATCCTCTTCGCCCTGACGTTTCTCTGGCTCACCGCTCACATCACGGTGAACGGCGGCTGGTATTACTACGAGCAGACCGAGCTGGGTCTCATGCTCGCTGTTGCGCTGGCGCTGATATTATTGGTGACCGTGTGGCGGCTCACCACTCACTTTGAAGCCGCCCTGGCCCGCCGGGCCGGCATCATCACGGCGGTATTTCTGGCCTTCATGGGCATCGTGCAACTCATTTTTGCCCTGCGCCTGCGCTATAAGCCGGTGTTCGACATCGACGCCATCTTCGGCGGCGCCAGCCAGTGGGTGGAGACCGGGTCCTTCCCCTCCTACTACGACTATTATTACCGCTTCGCCAACAACTTCGGCGGCCTGCGGTTCATGTACCATATCCTCCGCCTGGCCGACGCGCTGGGCGTCCGGGATAAGTACCTCGCGGCCTGCCTCGCCAACGGGGCCCTGTCCCTGGTGACCATGTATGTCACCGGGCAGGTCGCAAAAAAGCACTTGGGTGTCCGGGGCCAGATGATGGCCTATGCCCTGTTCGCGTTGAGCCCGCCCTTTTACTTCCTCGCCCCTGCCTTTTATACAGACGCGCTGAGCATGCCCTTCCCCGTCCTCACCTACTGGCTGTGGCTTCTTGCCAAGGACCGGCCCCGCCGACGGGATAAGCTCATGCTGTACGCGCTGATAGGCCTCGCCGTATCCCTGGGCGCCCAGATCAAGGCTACGGTCCTCATCGTCTTCATCGCCATCCTATTGGACGGCCTGTGGCGGGGTCAGTGGAAACGGACCGCCGCCATCGCCCTCATCGGGGCGGTCATCCTGCTGGCCGGGCAGGCGGGGCTGGAGCACGCCATCTTCCGGCACCTGGACAGGGCCCGGTCGGAACAGGAGCGCATCCCGGTGCTCCACTGGGTGATGATGGGCCTGGACGGCAACGGTATGTATAACCCCACCGACTACGCCTTTACCGAATCCTTCACGGACAAGGACGCCCAGCGCGCCGCCCTGAAGCAGGAGATACGAAACCGCATCCAGGCCCTTGGCCCGGAGGGGCTTTTACGCCACCTGGGCCAGAAGGGCGTCATCCTCTTCGGCGACGGCACCTACGGTCTCTCCGACTGCCTGGGCGGGGAACCGCTGACCGAGAGCCGCCTGCGGGAGTGGGTCCTGCCCGGCGGGACCTACAACGGGATATACAAGCACATCTGCACCGGCGTGCTGCTGGCGGTGTATCTGCTCCTCATCGCCGCCGCCCTCCGGGACAGCCGCCGGCCAAATGAGGATATGCTCATCCCCCGCCTCGCCGTCTTTGGGCTCGTGCTGTTCCTCCTCATGTGGGAGGCCCGGTGGCGGTACTTCTCCAACTTCATACCGCTCATATTCCTCTGCGCCCTGCCGGGGTTGGACGGGGTGGGGAGGCAAAGTGTGGCCCAACGGGCGGCGAGGCCCGGCAGCATGCCGAATGCGGTTGGTGAGCGAAGCGAACTTTAGCGGGAGGGGCCCTGCAGGGCCAGGCCGTGCTTTGCCAGGCACCATCAGAGAGAAATACATTATTATGTCAACTTATCCCGCCGCCTTCAGCACCACACCCTGGACGGATACATAGTCCACCTGGCCAAGATCAATGGGCGAGGCCAGCTTATAGCCACAGGAGCCGATGACGCCCGTGCTCAGCATGGCGTCCACCCGGGTGCCGCCCCGCAGCATCACATACACGTCCGGCAGCTCCAGCGCCTCCTGCTCGGAATAGGTGTACTCACAGGCCGCCCCCAGGGACGTGAGCCGGAAGCTGGTCAGGGTGACGGGGACCGGGGTCCTGGTGATCTCCCCCGCGCTGTTCCACCGCTCGCTCACCGCCTCGCAGGGCGTAGGTTCGGCGATAAACTCTATCTCGCCGGATATCTCCTCCGCCTGGGGTTCCAGGGTCACTGCAAAGCGCCATGTGCCCGCCGCGAGATCTATATAGCCCAGGCCGTCCTCTGTGGAACGGCGCAGATCCGTCAGGGTCAGTGTCCGGGGTCCACCGTCCAGGAAGGACTCCTCCGCGCCCGCCGGCAGCCGTACGGCGCAGGTCCACAGGATGGTGGCGCGGTTATCCCGGTCATCTTCGTCCGGTTTCGTGCCTTGGGAGGAACTGACGGTCATCACGTCGCCGCTCTCCGCGCCGCCGGAGAGACTCACCTCCCGGAAGCTGTACCCCTCGCCGTCCAGCACGGTCCCCGTCGGGGCGGTCACGTCCAGCTTGATATACACGTCGTTCCGGCCAGCCACGGCCTGGTCCACCGTCACGGTCCAGCCGTTCACGGTCTGGCTCTCGCCCACCGCCGTGGTCATGTTCTCCACCGTCGCCTGCTGGCTCCCGGTGAGCTCCTCCCCGGCGCGCTGGGCGAAGAAGTCCACGAACCACTGGCTGTACACGCCGTAGGCCGTGACGCCCAGCGCCAGCACCAGCGCCGCCGCCAGGGCGATGACCAGCGCCTTTCTCCCATGGCCCCGCCGGGCCGGGCCCATCTCCCCCGCCGCCAGCACCAGCGCCGGGTCCACGCCGCCGATGGCCTCCAAAAGCCGCTCGTTCCCCTTCATATGAACCCCTCCTTTTCCAAATGCGCCCGCAGCTTTTTCCGGGTCCGGGCCAGTATGGATTTGACCTTGCTCCGGGAAAAACCCAGGCGCTGGGCGATGTCCTTCACGCTCTCCATGTACCAGTACCGGCGCAGGAACACGCCCATCTCCACCGCCGGCAGGGCCCGGACAAAGTCGTTCACCGCCCCCGTCAGCTCCCGCATGGCCAGTTCCTCCTCCGGGCCGCCCGCCGCCGGGGCGCAGTCCATGAGCTCGTCCAGCACCAGGGGCGTCTCGCCGCCGCCCCGCTTGGCGGCGTATTTGGCCCGCCAGCGGTCCAGGGCCAGATGCCGGGTGATCTTCCCCAGAAAGGCGGATAAGATATTGGGCCGGGCGTCGGGCATGGCGTTCCAGGCCCCCATCCATGTGTCGTTGACGCACTCCCGGGCGTCCTCCCGGTCGGCCAGGATATTCCCCGCGATGGCGAGGCAGTACCGGCCGTATTTTGCCTCCGTCTCCGCCACGGCCCGCTCGTCCCGGGCCCAATAGAGGTCCACGATGTCACTGTCTCTCATGGCCTCACCTCCTTCACCCATCCAGTCGGAAAAAACGGCCCCTGGTCGCATTATAGCATAAAAAATGCCGGGCAAAACCCGGCATGGTATAATAGCGCTTAAGCCGCTATTATACCCACGATACCGGTCGTGCTCCCGGCTGACGCCGGAACCGCACGACATGGTATATCATATGTCAACTTATTCCGGCATGGGCACGGTGTATCCCGCCGGGAGCTGGATATAGGCAATCTCCTCCGGCAGCACCGGGGCCTCCAGCTGGTAGCGGCAGTCGGCCATATGGCTGCCAAAGCTGCCGCCGGAAAAGCCGGTGGGCACCACGGTGCCGTCCTTCAGCACCACGGAGAGGGGCAGGCCGTCCCCGAGCTCCTGCTCTTTTTCGCTCCGGTACTGTACCCGCAGGCGCAGGGGCCGCACTTCCAGGGACAGGAGCGTGACGTCGTAATAGCTCTCGGTGATCTCACCGTCCTCATAGGAGATGCTCCGGCCCTTGCAGGGGAAGGGCTCGTCCAAAAGCTCCACCGCCTGGGTGCCTCCAGCGGGCAGGTCCAGCGTAAAGCGCCAGGGCCCTTCGGCCACCGTCTCACCGTCCACCGTGATACTGTCGAATGTCAGGGTCAGGGGCCGGCCGTCCAGATAGGCGGTCTCACCGCTCACGGACTCCACGCTCTGGGACCAGACGCAGTACCACGCCCCCGCCTCCTGATAATACGTTATACTCTCGGTCCGCTGGGAGAAGGGTATCTTCTGACCATCGGCGTCCAGGACCACAGCGCCCTCCAGCTTGCAGTTATCTTCCGGGGTCACGCCCGCGGGCGGGTCGATGCGGGTCTTCACGTATATATCGTACTGGTCCGCCAGGGCGGTCTCCACCGTCACCGTCCAGCCGCCTGCCGTCACGCTTTGGCCCACATCCACGGCGGCGCCCTCGATATAGGCCTCCTGGCCCTGGGTCAGGGGCTCCCGGTCCCGGTTGGAAAACCAGGTCTTGAACCAGTCCGCCCCGCTGAGATAGCCGTAGGCCGTGGCCCCCAGCGCCAGCACCAGCGCCGCGGCCAGGGCGATCATCAGAGCCCTGCGGCCCGTATTGTTCCGCCGTTCCGCCCCCGTCCGGGCATCCTGCACCAGTTCCGGGTCCACATACGCGAATGCCTCCAATAACTTTTCACCGGCCATCATAGAACCCCTCCTTCCGCAAGTATGTCAAAAGCTTTTTCCGCGTCCTCGCCAGCATGGATTTGATCTTACTCTGAGAAAAGCCGAAGGTCCCGGCGATGTCAGCGATGCTGTCCAGATACCAATACCGGCAGAGAAACACCCGCCGCTCCGTGTCCGGGAGCGCCCGGACGAAAGCGGCCACCGCCCGGCCCAGCTCCTTCGCCTCCAGCGCCGCCTCCGCGCTCTCCCCGCCGGGAACGCATTCGGATAGCTCCTCCAGGACCAGCGGCGTCTCGCCGCCGCCCCGCTTTTGGGTCCGGGCGGCCTTCCAGCGGTTGAGGGCGACCCGCCGGGTGATGGCGGCGAGATACGCCCCCAGCCGGGCGGGCCGGTCCTCCGGCATGGCGTTCCAAGCGCCCAGCCACGTGTCGTTGACGCACTCCTCCGCGTCCGCGCCGTCGGAGAGGATATTACGGGCCACGGTGAGGCACCAGCCGCCGTATTTGGCCTGGCTCTCCGCCACGGCCCGCTCGTCCCTGGCCCAGTACAGGTCCACGATCCGCTCGTCCTCCATGCCGCCGCCTCCTTTCACCTATATAGTCAACAAATATTGCCTTTGGTCGCGTTTTTTATAAAAGCCTCCCCTGTGCAAGGGGAGGTGCCGAGCAAAGCGAGGCGGAGGAGTTGTCAGACAATCCCTCAGTCATGCTTCGCATGACAGCCCCCTTTGCACAAGGGGACCTCCATAAAGAAAGGGCGCGGTGTAAACCGCGCCCTCGGGTCATGTATTGCCTTACAGAAGAATGTTCTTCTCGGTCTCGGGGTCGAACAGGTGCAGCAGCTCCGGCGGGAAGGTGAAGGCGATCTGGGTGCCGTAGGGGATACCGGCGCGCCACTCGCTGGGCAGCTCCGTGGAGGGGATGCGAAGCACCACGTCCTTGCCGTCGGCGTCCACGTGCAGGTAGATCTCGGAGCCCATCATCTCGGACACGTCCACCTTGGCGCCCAGGGTGGCCTTGCTGGGGTCGGCCAGATGCACATGCTCGGGGCGGATGCCCACGGTCACGTCCTTCTCGGTGATGTTCTGGGCCTTCAGCTTCTCCTGGGCCGCCTTGGTCAGCTCCATGACGGCGCCGTGGGTGTGCAGCTCATAGCCGTCGCCGGTCTTGACCACCTTGCCGTCGAAGAAGTTCATCTGGGGCGTGCCGATGAAGCCGGCCACGAACATGTTGGTGGGCTCATCGAACACCTCCTGGGGGGTGCCGATCTGCTGGATGAAGCCGTCCTTCATGATGACGATACGGTCGCCCAGGGTCATGGCCTCGGTCTGGTCGTGGGTCACGTAGATGAAGGTGGTGTCGATACGCTGGCGCAGCTTGATGATCTCGGCGCGCATCTGGTTACGGAGCTTTGCGTCCAGGTTGGACAGAGGTTCGTCCATCAGGAACACCTGGGGCTCACGGACGATGGCGCGGCCGATGGCCACGCGCTGCCGCTGGCCGCCGGACAGCGCCTTGGGCTTACGGTCCAGGTACTGGGTGATGTCCAGGATGGCGGCGGCCTCCTTCACCCGGCGGTCGATCTCGTCCTTGGGCATCTTCCGCAGCTTCAGGGCGAAGGCCATGTTGTCATACACGGTCATGTGAGGATACAGAGCATAGGACTGGAAGACCATCGCGATATCGCGGTCTTTCGGCTCCACGTCGTTGACGCGGCGGTCGCCGATGTACAGGTCGCCGGCGGAGATGTCCTCCAGGCCAGCCACCATGCGCAGGGTGGTGGATTTGCCGCAGCCGGAGGGGCCGACCAGAACGATGAATTCCTTGTCGGCGATCTCCAGATCGAAATCGTGGACCGCGGTCACCTTGTTGTCGTAGACCTTCTTGATTCCTTTCAGGGTCACAGTTGCCATAGCTTCAGGCCGTAAGGGCAATGCCTCCGCAAATACCCCCTCGTCCGGGAAGAGCGAAACTCCCCGTCCATTACGACAGGTCTCCACACTGCCGCACCGCCGGCCCGGCGGAAATTTATCCTCCTTTTTTACGGTCCCGCGGCGCTATGGTAGAGGAGTAGCGGCGAAGGACCTGTTTGACAAAGTTATGTATCATGCCCAAAAAGTCGATTTTACTTTGCTATTTTACCATGGAATATGACGGATTGCAAGGACAAATTGCCATCCAATACGGCGATATTTGCGGTTTTTCCCACATCCAGGCTGCCATAGCGGTCGTAAATGCCCAGGGCCTTGGCCGGATTGACCGCCGCGGCGGTCACCGCGGTGTGCAGGTCCAGGCCGAAGCCCACCGCCCGGACCATGCCGCCCATCAGGTCCGTGATGGACCCGGCGATGGTGCCGTCCGCCAGGGTGGCCAGGGGGCCCTTCACGAAGATGTCCTGGCCGCCCAGCTCATACTGGCCGTCAGGCATGCCGCAGGCCCGCAGGGAGTCGCTGATGATGATGACACGATCTTTACCGAACAGCTTGAACACCGCCCGGATGACGGCGGGATGGATGTGCACGCCGTCGCAGATGAGCTCCACCCGGCAGTCGGAGTCGGATGCGGCCCCCACGGGCCCCGGGGCCCGGTGGCCGAAGGGGTTCATGGCGTTGAAGAGATGCGTCGCCTGCTTGGCGCCCGCGTCGAAGGCCGCCATGGCCTGGTCGTAGTCGCAGGCGGTGTGGGCCACGCTGACCGTGACCTCGCCCTTCACCTTTTGGATGAAGTCGATGGCCCCCGGGGCCTCCGGCGCCAGGGATACCAGCTTCACCAGCCCCCCGGACAGTTCCTTCAAATGCAGCAGCAGCTCCGGGTCCGGGTCGTGGATCCAGGCGCCGTTCTGGGCGCCCTTCTTGGCCTGGGACAAAAACGGCCCCTCCAGGTTCACGCCCACCAGGTCCGCGCCGGACTTGGCGCTGGCCTTATGCGCCGCCGCGACGCGGCATATCTTCTCCAGCTGGGGCACATCCAGCGTCATGCCCGCGGGGCATATCTGGGTCACGCCCCGGCTGAGCTCATAGTCCGCCATGGTCTGCAGGCCCGCGGCGTCCCCGTCGGAGAAGTCCGCGCCCCGGCAGCCGTGGAAGTGCAGGTCCGTGAGGCCGGGGATGACCCAGCAGCCGGACACGTCCACGGTCTCGCCGCCCGCCTCGGCGGCGATGAGGCCGTCCTCCACACACACGTCCCGCAGGACGAAGCCTTTCAGCGGGTCGAATACCCGTCCGCCTGTCAGCCGCATACGGGCACCCCCGCCTCAATGAGGCCGGCCAGGGCCGCCTTATCGCCCACCAGCACCACGTCGGGGTGCACCTGCAGAATGGAGGCAGGCACATGGGGATCGATGGGCCCGGCAAAGGCGTCCTTCACGGCCTGGGCCTTGTCGGCGCCGCTGACCACCACCAGCACCTTCCTCGCCCGCATGATGGCGCCCACGCCCATGGTCAGGGCCTTCCTGGGCACCTCGTCGGCGCTGGCAAAGAAGCGGGCGTTGGCCTCGATGGTGGACTGGGTAAGCTCCACCACGTGGGTGGGCACGGTGAACGTGTCCGCCGGTTCGTTGAAGCCGATGTGGCCGTTGCGGCCCATGCCCAGCAGCTGGATATCCGCCGGGCCCAGCTTCTGCAGCAGCGCCTCATACCGGGCGCACTCCGCCTCCGGGTCCGCCGTCTTGCCGCCGGGGACATTGGTGCGGGATTTGTCGATGTTCACGTGGTCGAAGAGGTTGGTGTTCATGAAGTAGCGGTAGCTCTGGTCGTGGGTGCCGTCCAGGCCCGCGTACTCGTCCAGGTTCACGGTGGTGACCCGGGAGAAATCCAGGTCGCCCGCCTTGTTGGCGGCGATCAGGTTCTGATAAAGCCCCACCGGCGTGGACCCGGTGGCCAGGCCCAGGATGCAGTCGGGCTTGGCGATGATCTGGGCCGCCATGACGGCGGCCGCCTTGCGGCTCATGGCCTCGTAATTTTCAGTGCAGTATATCCTCATGATATATCCTCCTACAATAAAGATTGAGGCAAGGTGCACGGCAGCCAGCCGTGTTTTGCCAACTCAAAGCCGAAGCTGTAGAA
>CANQRM010000051.1 GCA_947626265.1 uncultured Oscillospiraceae bacterium | reverse complement strand
CGGGGCGGCCCAGCCTGCTGCTGCAGGCCTGCTGCGGGCCCTGCTCCAGCTATGTGCTGGAGTACATGACGAAGTACTTCGACGTGACGGTGCTGTTCTATAACCCCAACATCCGTCCGGAGGCGGAATACGATAAACGTCTTGCCACCCTGAAGCAGCTGCTGGCGGCCATGCCCATGGACCATCCGCCCGCGCTGATGGAGCCCGGCTGGCGGGGGGAGGAGTTTGAAAAGGCCGTGAAGGGTCTGGAACATGAGCCGGAGGGCGGCGCCCGGTGCTCGGTGTGCTTTCGCCTGCGGCTGGAGGAGACGGCCCGCATGGCGGCGGAGTGGGGCTTTGATTATTTCGGCACCACCCTCACTGTGAGCCCCCACAAGAACGCGGAGGCCATCAACGCCATTGGGGAGAATCTGGCCGCGGAGTATGAGGTCAAGTGGCTGCCGTCGGACTTCAAAAAGCGCAATGGGTATCTCCGGTCCATCCAATTGTCCAAAGAATACGGCCTCTACCGGCAGGAATATTGTGGTTGCGGCTTCCCGGAAAAATATTGACAACCATTTCTAGTGCGCGTATAATGGCCATACAATCGAAAAGGGGTGCTGGGTGTGACCCGGCTGAGATGGCGCGTAGACGTGCCGGGCCCTGGAACCTGATCCGGATAATACCGGCGTAGGAAAAATGGCAGCGTTATCGCTGCGCTCCGCCGTCGGTCGCCTTATGACCGGCGGCGTCCTGTTTTTCCGCAGAAAGGAAAGGAGAAAAAATGCAGAAGATCCAAACCCGTAAGCTCGTGGAGAGCGCCATGCTCATTGCCGTGGGAACGGTGCTGAGCCTCATCAAGTTCGATATGCCCATGGGCGGCGGCGTTACCCTGGTGAGCATGCTGCCCCTCATCATCCTCAGCCACCGCTACGGCTGGAAGTGGGGCACGGTCAGCGCCTTCGTGTACAGCCTTTTGCAGCTGGTGCTGGGCCTGGACAACGTCCGCTACGCCACCGGCTTCGGCATGGCCGTGGCCATCATCATGCTGGACTACGTGGTGGCCTACACGGTCATCGGCCTGAGCGGCATATTCGACAAGACCATGGGCAAGGGCCTCCCCGCCGTGGCGGTGGGCATCGCCGTCACCTTCGTGCTGCGGTTCATCTGCCACTTCATCACCGGCGTGTGGATCTGGGACGCCATGTGGCCCAACGACTACGGCATGACCAGCTACATCTACTCCCTGGTGTACAACGGCTGGTACATGGGCGCGGAGCTGGTGATCACGGAGATCGTGGCCCTGCTCATCTACAAGCCTCTGGGCAAGTACTTCCGGGGCGAGGACCTGACGAAGTAAGCAACCGTGTTTCTCTCTTTTGATAAAGGCGCGACCCCGCATTTTACGGGGCCGCGCCGCTCTTTTTTATTGGCCGTAGTGCTTAATAAGATACTCTATCGCCATGCGGTAGCCGTCGAAGCCATAGCCCGCATAGGTCTTTACGCAGGCCATGCCGGCGTAGGAGATGTGGCGAAATTCCTCCCGGGCGGACACGTCGGAGAGATGTACTTCCACCGCCGGGATGGACACCGCCTTCAGTGCGTCCAGAATGGCCACGCTGGTGTGGGTGTAGGCGGCGGGATTGATGACGATGCCGTCCACCTTGCCGTAGGCCGCCTGGATCTTATCCACGATGTCCCCCTCGTGGTTGGACTGGAAGCACTCGCATTCCACATTCTTTCCCGCGCACACATCCTCCACGAACCGCACCAGGGCGGCGTAGCTCTGGTCCCCGTATATGCCCGGCTCCCGGATGCCCAGCATGTTCAGGTTGGGGCCGTTGATGACCAGTATCTTCATTTGAGCGCCTCCAAAATCTGTTTCAAAGTGTCCTCCAGGGGCCCGTCGTTGTCTACGGTCAGGTCCGCGAAGGCGGCGTATTTGTCCCTCCGCTGGGCGTACAGGGTCTCGGCGGAGTTTTGCTGGGACAGCGGCCGGCCCGCGGTGGGGAGCTTGGAAAGGTCCCGGGTGAGCCAGACGATAAAGCCGTTTTGGTGCAGAAGAGGGTAGTTTTCAGACCTCGTCACGCACCCGCCCCCGGTGGCGATGACCGCCCCGGAGCCCTTGCCAAGCTCAGCAAGCACTTCCGTCTCCCGCCTGCGGAAACCCTCCTCGCCCTCGCGGTCGAAGATGACCGGGATGGGCATTTGGCTGGCACGCTCTATCTCCCGGTCCGCGTCGATGAAGGGACGGTCCAATGCCTTGGCCAGATTCCGGCCCACCATGGACTTGCCGCAGCCGGGCATGCCGATGAGGACGATGTTGGACATCTGGCGGGAGAGAGTTGACATAATTTCTTCCACCGCTTCGTCGGGGAAGGGGCGGCCCGCGAACTGCTCCGCGCTGGCCCGCGCCTGGGCCACCAGCATGCCGAGGCCACCCGCGCAGGGGATGCCAAGGCGCTCCGCCTCCATCAAAAACGCCGTGCGCTGGGGGTTATAGACCACGTCGAACACCGCCTTGCAGGCGGGAAAATCGGCCACGGCCACCGGGGCTTTGCCCGTGTCCGGGTACATGCCGAGAGGGGTAGTGTTCACCAGCACCTCTGCGTCCCGGTGGCGGTTCAGGTTACCATAATTATTTTCTCCCGTCCGGGACACGTTCACGATGGGGCTTGCGCCCATGTCCTCCAATGCGGCAAGCACGGAGAGAGACGCCCCGCCGGTGCCAAAGACCAGGGTCTTCCGTCCGGCCACATCCGCGCCGGCCTTTTTCACGATATAACGGAAACCGGTATAGTCCGTGTTGTCCCCGTGCCAGCCGGCGGCGGTGCGGACCAGGGTGTTCACCGAGCCGATGCGCTCCGCGGCATGGGAGAGGGTGGCGCAGTAGGGCACCACGTCCTTCTTGTAGGGGATGGTCACGTTCATCCCGGCCAGGTCCGTGGTTTTGAGAAACGCGTCCAGCCCCTCCGGCTCCACCTCGTAGAGGCGGTAGTCGTACCCCGCCAGCATGGCGTGGATCTGGGGGGACCAGCTGTGGCCCAGCTTGCGGCCCAGGAGGCCGAATTTCTTATTCTCCATGGCTCGCCTCCATGCGATTGGCCTCATAGGCTCTTGTGGCGGCAATGATGGAGCCGTAAAGGGAGCCTATG
This sequence comes from uncultured Oscillospiraceae bacterium, assembly GCA_947626265.1. GTDB lineage: Bacteria > Bacillota > Clostridia > Oscillospirales > Oscillospiraceae > CAJOIG01. Next base: position 10,331 of record CANQRM010000051.1, on the reverse strand, counting down.
TGCTCCGCCGTTTCGGGCCTGCACTGGGCCTTCACGGCCTTTATTTTTGCTGCCTCCCGTCCGGCGTCCAGCACCGGCAGGTCGTGGGCCTGCTTATAGTCCGCGATGGCGGCGGCCACGTCGAAGCGCCGCTCCAAGAGGGCGACGAGCTCGGCGTCCACCGCGTCGATCTGTTCCCGCAGTTCGGTAAGGTCCATGCTCAGCACCTGCTTTCCAGATACGCGTCGTAGAGGGCGACAGCCGCCGCCGCCTCCACGCAGGGCACGGCCCGCAGGACGATGCAGGGGTCATGGCGGCCCTGGACGGTGAGCTTCACCGGCTCATGGGCGGTCAGGTCCACGCTGTCCTGCTCGATGCCGATGGAGGGGGTGGGCTTGAAGGCGGCCCGGAACACGATGGGCATGCCGCTGGTGATGCCGCCCAGGATTCCCCCGTGGTTGTTGGTGCGGGTGCGGACTATGCCGAAGTCGTCAAAGTAGAAGGGGTCGTTGTTCTCGCTGCCCTTCATGCCGCCCACGGCGAAGCCGGCGCCGAACTCCACCGCCTTCACGGCGGGGATGGCGAACACGGCCTGGGAGATGCGGTTCTCCATGCCCCCGAACATGGGCTCGCCCAATCCCGCGGGCACGCCGGCGCAGGTGCATTCGATGACGCCGCCCAGGGAGTCCCCCGCCTCCTTGGCGGCGGCGAGAGCGGATTCGATGGCGGGGGCTTGCGTCTCGCCGCCGATGGAGAGGATGCGGGCGGAGACGGCTATGCCCTCGGCCTCCAAGAGCTGCAATGCAAGCCCCCCGGCGATGCATAAGGGAGCGGTGAGCCGGCCGGAGAACTGGCCGCCGCCCGCCACGTCCCGGGAAAGGCCATATTTCACCGCGGCGGCGAAGTCCGCGTGGCCGGGCCGGGGCACCCGGAAGAGATTTTCGTAGTCCTCCGAGCGGGTGTTGGTGTTGCGGATGATGGCGGTCACGGGCGCGCCGCAGGTGTGGCCGTCCACCAGGCCGGAGACGAATTCCGGCCGGTCCGCCTCTTTGCGGGTGGTGGTGTATTTGCCCTTCCCCGGGGCCCGGCGGTCCAGGAAGGCCTGCAGAGCGTCCATGTCGGGGGTGAAGCCCACGGGCAGGCCCTCGATGGTGACGCCGATGGCGGGGGCGTGAGACTGGCCGAAGATGGTGAAGCGGTATCGCTCTCCGAAGCTGTTGCTCATGGCTCGTCCTCCAAAATAGCTCTGCCGCCCAGGGCGTTGTAGTCGGCCCAAAAGGCGGGATAGGATTTGTTCACGGCCTGGGCCCTGTGGAGTATCACGGGCCCGTCCGAGGCCAACGCCGCCACGGCGGCGCTCATGGCGATGCGGTGGTCGTTGGCGCTGTCCACCGTGCCGCCGAAAAGATGGTCCTGGCCGGTGACGACAAGGCCCTCGGGAAGCTCCTCCGCCCGGCCGCCAAGGGCCCGGATGAGCCCGGCCGTGGTGGCGAGGCGGTCGCTCTCCTTGATACGGAGCCGCCCGGCGTTGATAAATCGGGTCACCCCCGGCGACACGGCGGCGAGGACGCTCAGCACCGGCACCAGGTCCGGCACGTCCTGGCAGTCTATGACCGCGTTCCCTGCGGCGATACGGCTCGCAAGCGCCACCACCGCCCTGTCCCCCTGGGGAGAATCCGTATCCAGGCCGGTGACGGTCAGGGTCCCGCCGCAGATATGGTCCGCAGCGACCCAGAAGGCGGCGTTGGACCAGTCCCCCTCCACCCGGGCCGTGCCGGGGGAGACAAAGCGCCGCCCGCCGGGGACGGCGAAGGCGTTTTCCTCCATGGGGCAGTCCACGCTGAACAGGGCCAGGGCCCGCACCGTCATGGTGACGTAGGCGGCGGACTCCAGCTTCCCGGTGAGGGCGATGGTGCTGTCTTCCTCCAGCAGGGGCAGGGAAAATAAAAGCCCGCTGATGAACTGGGAGGAGACGTTCGCGGCGATGGTGTAGTCCCCCGGCGTCAGGCGCCCGGCCACGGCGATAGTATCCTCTGTTGGGCGGGTCAATATCGCCCCGTGGCGCTCCAGCTCCTCCCACAGGGGGGACAGGGGCCGCTGGGGCAGCCGCCCGTGCATTTTTATTGTCGCCTTGGCGCCCAGAGCGCATACCACCGGCAGCAAAAACCGCAGGGTGGAGCCGCTTTCTCCGCAGTCCAGGGCGGGATGGTCCGGCAGAGAAACGATGGGCCGGACGGAGAAAACGCCGTTATCATAAGAAATGTCCGCCCCCAATGCCCGCAGGCAGTCCGCCGTGGCGGTGATGTCCGCCGACAGGGTGGGGCAGGCGACGGTGGTGGGCCTGTCCGCCAGGGCCGCGCAGATGAGGAGCCGGTGGGCCTGGCTCTTGGAGGCGATGGCCGGGACGGTCCCGGCAAGGGTGGAAGGGTGGATGACGGCGGTCATGTCAGAGCCCCTCTCTCATGAAGTCGTATACCTCGCCGGTGTCCATGGGCAGCACCCGGCAGGAACCTATCCACTCCGGCACGATGAGATTGATGGTCCCGCCCGTACGCTTTTTGTCGGAGAGCATCTTCTCCATGAGCGCGTCCAGGGGGATATCGGTGCGGGTGGGGAGGCCGAATTTTTCCAGCAGCGCGTCCACCCGGTAGGGCACGTCGGGGCCGCAGATGCCCCTTTCCGCGCAGGCCCTGCATATGACCGCAAGCCCCACGGCCACGCTCTCGCCGTGGGAGAGGGTGAAGTTGCTGCAGGCCTCCACCGCGTGGCCCAGGGTATGGCCCAGATTGAGAAGGGCCCGGCGGCCTGTGTCTCGCTCGTCCTCGGCCACCACGTCCCGCTTCCAGGCCACGCACCGGGCAATGACGCTCTCCCGGTCGAAGCCCTTGCCGTCGGCAGAGAGAAGTTCGAACAGCTCCTCGTCGAAGAGCACCGCCGTCTTGATGACCTCGGCGCAGCCGGCGGTGAAGATATCCTCCGGCAGGGTGGCCAGGGCGTCGGTGTCGCAGAGAACATATTTCGGCTGCCAGAAGGCGCCCATGAGGTTTTTCCCCGCGGGAAGGTCCACGGCGGTCTTGCCGCCCACGGAGGAGTCCACGGCGGCGAGGAGGGTGGTGGGTATCTGGATGTAGGCCACGCCCCGCAGGAATACGGCGGCGGCGAGGCCGGTCAGGTCCCCCGCCATGCCGCCCCCCAGGGCCAGGAACAGGTCCGTGCGGGTGAGGTGCTGGTCCGCGGCGAAGTTGAGAAGTTTCAAAAGGCTGTCCGCCGTCTTGGACGCCTCCCCGTGGGGGAGGGTATAGACCGCGCCGGTAAGCCCCGCGGCGTTCAGGCTGTCCGCGGCCTTTTGGGCCCAGAGGGGTCCCACCGCGTCGTCCGTCACCAGCAGGTACCGCACGGCCCTGGGGCAGAGGGCCCGGGCTTTTGCCCCCAGCCCCGCCAGCAGGCCGGGGCCTATCTCCACGTCGTAGGGGGCGGACACGGGCACGTGTACGGTGGTCATCCGTCTATCTCCTCCTTCCGGCGTCTGCCCTCCTCAAAAAGGGCGCAAAGGCGGTCGAAATCATTTTCCGCGATGGCGTCCCGGTAGGCGGTGAGACTGCCGATGAGAAAGTCCATCTCCGAGAGCATGTTGTCCCGGTTGTCCAAAATGAGCTCGCTCCACATGCCGGGATTGAGCCATGCCACCCTTGTCAGGTCCTTGTAGCTGCCGGCGGAAAAGCCCTTGTGCTGATCCGCGGCGGGGCTCTTGATGTAGGCGTTGGACACCACGTGGCAGAGCTGGGAGGTGAAGGCGATCATCTCGTCGTGGGCCTCGGCGGTGGTGACGCTGACCCGGCCGAAGCCGGCGGGTTTTAAGAGCGCCTTCACCCGCTGGAGGAATGCCGCGTCGTCGAACACGGGCGGCACGATGACCATGGGCGCCCTGTCGTAGAGGGTGGCCCGGGCGTACTTGTAGCCGGAATACTGGGTGCCCGCCATGGGGTGGCCGCCCACGAAGGTGAAGCCGTGCTCCGCCGCGAGGGGGAACGCGAAGGCGCATACCTCCCGCTTCACGCCGGAACAGTCCATGACGACGCCGGTTTTGGAGAAGTCGTCGGCGTGGTCCCGGAGATAGTCCATGGTAGCCTGGGGGTAGAGGGAGATGAGCACCAGGTCGCACTCTTTGAGCCTGTCCGGGGTGAGCTCGCCGTCTATGTCCCCCGCCAGCATGGCGAATTCCGTGGTGGAGCCGGTGCGGTTCCAGCCCAGGACCGTGACGGATGGGTCCCGCTTATAGGCCTTGGCCAGGGAGCCCCCGATGAGGCCCAGGCCCACGATACCGACGGTCATCCCCGCACCACCTCAAGGATGCGCTTCATCTGGCCCATCAGCTCGTCGAACTGGGCGGGGGTCAGGCTCTGGGCCCCGTCGCACAGGGCGTGCAGGGGGTCGTTGTGCACCTCCACCATGATGCCGTCCGCGCCGCAGGCCGCCGCGGCCAGGGCCATGGAGGGCACCAGATTGGAGTGGCCGGTGGCGTGGCTGGGGTCCACCACCACAGGCAGATGGCTCAGCTCGTGCAGCACCGGCACGCAGGAGAGGTCCAGGGTGTTGCGGGTGTAGGTCTCATAGGTGCGGATGCCCCGCTCGCAGAGGATGACGTTCTCGTTGCCGCCGGCCATGATGTACTCGGCGGACATGAGAAGCTCCTTGTTGGTGCTGGCGATGCCCCGCTTCAGGAGCACGGTCTTGTTGGTGCGGCCCAGGCCCTTCAAGAGCTCGAAGTTCTGCATGTTCCGGGCGCCCACCTGCAGCACGTCCACGTCCTCAAAAAGCTCCAGGTCCCGGATGTCCATGATCTCCGACACGATGGGTAGCCCCGTGGCCTTCTTGGCCTCGCTCAGAAGCTCCAGGCCCGTGGCGTGCAGGCCCTGGAAGTCATAGGGGCTGGTCCGGGGCTTGAAGGCGCCGCCCCGCAGGAGCTTTGCGCCGCTGGCCTTCACGGACTCGGCAATGCCGATGATCTGGTCCCGGGTCTCCACGGAGCAGGGCCCGGCGATGACGGCGAAGTGGCCGCCGCCGATCTTCACGCCCCCGGCGTCGATGACCGAGTCCTCAGGGTGGAATTTGCGGTTGCACTTTTTGAACGGCTCACTGACCCGCTTCACGGACTGGACGATCTCCAGGCTCTCCAGAAGCTCCATGTCGATGTGGGCGGTGTCGCCCACCAGGCCCAGGATGGTGTACTCGCTGCCCTCGGACACATGGACCTGGACCTTCTGGCCCTCCAGCCAATGGATGAGGTGGTCCCGCTGCTCGGGGGTGGTGTTGGGTTTCAGAACGGTGATCATGGCGTGGCTCCTTTACAAAAAAAGCTGTGCGGTCTTTTGTGCCGCACAGCTTTGTGGTTTACGGGGTCAATGGCTCTTTTTGCAGCACCAAACGCTATTACTTCTCAAAAAAGTAATAGGAATAGAAGTAGGTGCCGAAGAAACGTGCCATTTTCTCTGCTCCTTTAAATTCGGATGGTGGCATTATATATCCAAATCTGCCGCTTGTCAATGCCTTTGCGTGAGGAGCTGCCCTCGCCCGTCGGAGGCGTAAAGTATGACGCGCGCTTGCGGTTTTCGGCGGACAGGGGTATAATCTCAAGAAAGCTTTACCGACGGCATTTTGCAGAGGTGCGGGATGGAAGAAAAAGTACGGCTTTCAGATATTGCCTCGGAACTGGGGCTCAGCACGGCCACGGTCTCCTATGTGCTCCACGGCAAGACCGGCATGGTGTCGGAGCGGACGGCGAACCGGGTGCGGCAGGCGCTGGAGGAGCGGGGGTATCTGCCCCGGGCGGCGGAGGTGCTGCTGGCAGAGAACCCGGCAAAGATCGTGGGCGTGGTCATCAATGACCATGAAAAATACGAGGCCCACATCCTGGAGGACGCCTTCATCGCCTCGGCCCTTAATGCCCTGAGTGCGGAAACGGCACGCCGTGGATTGCAGATGATGGTACGGACCGCGCGTGACCTGGAGACAATCGTGTCCTTCGCCACCATGTGGAACCTGGAGGGGTTGGTGCTCATCGGCTTTTGCAGCGCGGATTACAAACGCCTCCGGGAGAATATGCGCATCCCCTTTGTGGTCTACGACGCCTGCGGCGCCCAGACGGAGCGGACCTTTGCCGTCAACATCGACGACCGGGACGGCGGCCGGCAGGTGGGCGAATATTTCCGCCGCTGCGGCCATCGGCGCGCCCTGTGTCTCGCGGACAACGACGAGGACATGGACCATGCCCGCTGGGAGGGCTTTCGCGAGGTGTTCGGCGAGGGTGCGGAATTTTGGATGATCCCTATGGCGAAGGGGGAGCGCCTGGCGTTTTATGAAGCGCGGCTCCCGGCGCTTTCCGAGTTCACGGCCATATTTGCCGTGTCGGACTACTACGCGGTGGAGCTGTGCCATTTCCTGTCGGCCCACGGCGTCGCGGTGCCGGAGGAAGTATCGGTGTGCGGCTTTGACGACACGCCCCTGTGCGCCATGGTGTACCCCGCCCTCACCTCCGTCCGGCAGGATACGGCCGCCCGGGCCAAGTGCGCTCTGGACGCCCTGCGGCGTCTGCGGGCCGGGGAGACCGTGGAGCTGTCCGTCACCCTCCCCACAGAACTGATCGTGCGCGGAAGCACAAGGAACTGCGGTACGACGCTGACAACGGAAGCGGCGGACTGATCGGTATTTTACAGGTACTCTACCTGCGGTAGAGTCAGCAAAAATCAACTGCCGGTTCGTGTGAATCCGCATCAATTTCAGATATGCTCGGGCCATGAAAGGAGGTGCCCGATGTGGACCAGATCAAAATCGGAAAATTCATAGCGTCATGCAGAAAGGAACAGGGCATGACTCAGGCAGTCCTTGCCGAGAAACTCGGTATCAGCGACCGGGCCGTATCAAAGTGGGAGACGGGAAAGTCCATGCCTGATTCGGGAATCATGCTGGAGCTGTGCGATCTTCTGAAAATCAATGTCAACGAACTCCTGTCGGGCGAAAAGATCATGGCAGAATCCTATGACAAACGGGCAGAGGAAAATCTACTGGCTATGAAGCGCCAGATCGAGGAAAAGAACCGGCAGATGCTGCGGGCGGAATACTGGATCATCATTCCGGCTGCCCTTGCCGGGCTGGTCATGGTGTTTGTGGCGTCGTTCGTAGAAATGCCCGCGTGGTTAAGCGCTGTGCTGATCGCGTTTGCTCTCGCGATGATCTTCACAGTCGCTTTTATCGCGGTGGGCATTGAACAGAAGGCCGGATACTACGAGTGCCAAAAATGCGGCCACAGATATGTACCGACTTACTGGCAGACCAATCTGGCGCAGCACGCAGGCAGGACAAGATATATGAGATGCCCCAAGTGCGGTAAACGAAGCTGGCAGAAAAAAGTCTTGACCAGGGAGGATTGATTTCCTTCCATCGTCATTTTCCGCAAAATCGACGTTCTATTTTTGTCACAACTTACAGATTTAAGTTTTGCAATCACGCCTCCTGACAGAGTATCATCGACCTGTCAGGAGGTGCTTTTATGGAAAAACAGTCTTTTTTCCGTTCCGTCTGCGCGCTTGCCATTCCCGTGGCGCTGCAGTCCATGCTCCAGGCGTCCTTCGGCGTGGTGGACCAGGTGATGATCGGCCAGCTGGGCGCCGTGGAGGTGGCGGCGGTGGGACTGGCCGGAAAATTCACGGGGATATTCAACGTGGTGATCTCCGCTGTGGGCGCGGTGGCCGGGATCATGCTCTCCCAGTACATAGGCCAGAAAAACGCCGCTGAGACGCGGCGGAGCCTGGCGGTCAATCTGCGGGTATGCCTCATCCTGGCCGCGCTGTTCATGCTGGCCGGCGTCGCCGTCCCGGAGCGGATCATGGGCCTCTATATAAGCGACCGCGCCACCGCGGAAACGGCGGGGCGGTATCTCGCCATCGTGTCCGGCACCTTCCTCCCCGCGGCGGGGATCGGCATACTGTCCACCCATTTGCGGTGTATAGAGAAAGCATCTCTGCCGCTGTATGCCGGGCTCGCGTCGGCGGCGGTCAACACCGGCCTCAACTGGATGCTGATCTTCGGCAAGCTGGGCGCGCCGGCCCTGGGCGTCACGGGAGCGGCCCTGGCCACGCTGACCTCCCAGCTCGTCTATTTCCTGGTCATTCTTGGGATGTACGCCAAATACCGGGAGCGGGCGGAGAGTGTCCCGGCCGGTCCCTTTGCCTGGGGCCAGTATCTTTCCATGCTGCTGCCGCTGCTGGTCAGCGAATCCATGTGGGTCCTGGGCGAAAACGTGTATGCGGGCATTTACGGCCACCTGGGCACCGACGCCACCGCCGCCATGACGCTGACGAACCCCGTCCAGTCCCTGGCCATCGGAGCGCTGTGCGGCCTGAGCCAGGCGGCGGCCATTCTCATCGGCAAGTGCCTTGGGGACGGGGACGTCGACGCGGCCTACCGGGAGGCGAGAAAGCTCCTGTTCTACGGCTGGGTGGGCTCCATGGTGCTGTCCGCCGTGATCGCCTGCACCGGGCATTGGTATGTGCGCATCTTCAACGTGGAGGAGCCCATCCGGGAGCTGACACGCCAGATCCTCACCGCCTACGCTGTGGTCCTGCCCTTCAAGGTACTGAATATGATCGTCGGCAGCGGCATCCTGCGCAGCGGCGGGAAGACAAAATACGTCATGGTCATCGACCTTGTGGGCACCTGGGTATTCGGCGTCCCCATGGGGCTTTTCGCCGCGTTCGTGTGCCACTGGACCATCCCCTGGGTCTACCTCACCCTGTCCCTGGAGGAGTGCGTGCGGCTGGCCATCTCCCTTGTGGTGTTCGAGCGGCGCGGCTGGATGAACCAGCTGAAAGCGTGAAAATGCAAAACGGCGGAGACGGGATATACCGTCTCCGCCGCCTGCGCGGTAGGGAGGACAAAAGAGAGGATCATGAACAAGCATGTATCTTTACTGCCCCGCCGGGGCAAGTGAGGGGGCGGGCAGGGCCAGGGGCTCGGGCGCGGGTGCGGGGGCCGGGGCCCGGCGGTGGCGGCGCAGGGTGGTGAGCCTGTCCCGGGCGGCCATGAAGGCACGCTCCGCCAGGCGGTAGAGCCGGTACACCACGGGCCGGTAGGGGGCGTAGACCTCGCCGATGAAGCGGTGAAGCTCTCCGCCGAAACGGCGCTTGAAGAGGTAAAGGCCGTTGTTGGGGGCGGCCTCGTCCGTCACCTCCAGCACGCCCCGCAGGTCGTATACGTCGTCGCCACGGGCCAGGGCCAGCTTGATCATCTCCCACTGCAGCAGCGGGCAGGGCATGACGTTTCGGTGCATCGTCGCGCTGGCGCCGAAGGCGTACCAGGTCTTGTTGCCGTAGAAGATGGGCATGGCCCCGGCCACGGGCTGGCCCTCGTACCAGGCGAGGAGCAGCGTGGTGTGCTCCGGGCCCAGCTCGTCCCATACCCGCTGAAAATAGGAAAGGGGCCGGGCAATAAAGCCGTCCCGCCGGGCGGTCTCCTCCATGAGGGCGGAGAATATCGCCAGGTCCCGGCGGGTCCCCTCCCGGACCACTACGCCCCGGCGCTCCGCCAGGCGGATATTGTACCGCAGCTTGGGGTGGAACCCGGCCAGCACCTCCGCCTCCGTCTTGCCCCGCAGGTCCAGGCGGAACACCTGCCGGGGCTGGATGAGGTCCCGGGCGTCCCGGGGCGTATGGACCTTGCAGCCCAGCTTTTCCATGGCGGCGCGGAAGGCCTGGTCATCCTCCTCCACGTCCGGCTCCATGCGCAGGGCCATGGCCCGGTACTTCCAGGCCAGCAGCTCCGCCCCCTCCATGAGCTGACGGAGGGCGTCGGCGTCATCCGGGCCGCACACCGGCCCCCGGGCGGCGTACATGAGGCTGCCGAAGAGGGGTATCTTCCGGATGAGGATGGAGAGCCCGCCGGTGATGCTGCCCTCCGCGTCCTCCGCCAGGACGATCTCGTTTTTCCAGTTGGATTTGACCCGGGCCCACTCCGGGGACTGCTGGAAGTTGCAGCGGGGGTGGCGGGTGAGAAATTCGGTGTAGAGGCGCCGTGACGCGTCGTCTGTTACGAATCGCATGATGTCTGCCTCCTTTTCCCTTGATGGTTCTATGATAGCGGCCGCCTGCATAGCGATTGCATCAAGTGTTTTAAGAAAACCTTAACGGGGTTTAAGGAATGCTTAATTTCCCCGCCTGTAAGGAATAACGCGGCCGGGAGACAGACTGTGACGGCATAAAAGAGCGCCCCATCCGGCCGAGGTGAAGTGAACCCCAAAAGTTAGACGAAATAATGAGTTAAGCGACCCGAAGGGTCTGGTATCTGTGCTGAGCAGGTGT
>CANQRM010000050.1 GCA_947626265.1 uncultured Oscillospiraceae bacterium | reverse complement strand
ATTTAGCTGTTCCGCTGCTTCCTGAAATATGGAATAGTATTGCTTGGAGTGGGCGTTGGCGATCTGCTTGAAATCCACCCCCTCAAGTCTTCCTATATTATTAAGGAGAGTGGCAGTCGCATCTTTGAGGTCAACAGCAATCTCTCTGAGCCTCCCGACATCTTCTGTTGCCATTCTCTCCGCCTCGTCTATAATAACATTGGTGTCCTGATAGTCGTAATAGAACCGGGCAATGACATTCGCCTGTTCAAAAGGCATCGTACCGTCTGAACAAGTATGGATAATGTCATTGACTTCTTTAAGTCGCTCTTGAAGACTATGGGTATCAATTTCAGATTTCATAATACAAAATTAATAAAAACTTTGCCAATAACACCCTGAATCTCCACTATTATGACCATTTTCCACTTTAAAAGGAGTAAATCTCCCACAAATGGTATTATGAAAAGTTCTTAAAAGAAGCGAAAGATACGACATCGAAACAACAAGCCCAATCATACAAAGACCCTATGACGGTATCCGATGCGGTGTAAGAAAAAACGAAATTTTCCTATTATTCTGAAAATTCGTAACTTTGTAAATTTATAGCCACGAGTAGTATGTTGACAAACGTCGATACTATGCCTAATTTTGCATACTAAATATAGCGCAAAAGTGACTCGAATAGACATTACAATGATTACGTTTGGAAAGAATGTTCAAGTAGCGAGGCAAGCACTTGGTATTTCTCAGGAGGAACTGGCTTTTAGAGCCGGACTCCACAGAACGTATATCGGTATGGTTGAACGCGCAGAACGTTCAATATCACTTCAAAATGCTAAAAAGATAGCAGATGCGCTAAATGTAAAATTAGACACACTTCTTAATAATGACTGACAGATTTTTAAGAATACACGGTGATAATATCGTCGAGTGCGAGAGAACACTTCATATGATTTATGATGCACTGGGAGGTACAATTAGAATCGTGGATAGCCCAATATTTATGCCTACATACGAAATAGAAGTATCAGGAATGATTTTTCATATAGAATTATTAGCCGGACATGGGCGCTGGGGTGTAAATATTGGAAACCATTTAATGGAAAATGGCGGAATACTTCGTGAGGGAGCCGACTCATATATTTCTGAAGTTATAGGAAAAGAAGAAAATTTTGTTTTAGCTATTGAATATTGTTCAGCCCTTCCCGCAGGAAATAATGCGTGGCAAAGGAATGGACGTGCGCTATCATCGGTTCTTGCCGGAGTTCCATATTTATTCATGGCAGAGTTAGGAGGTGTCGAACTGAATGGGAAAAGAGAAGTTATTGCTGCCCGGAAACCTAATCCCATTGTACCTTTTTCCTATATATCCACAACTAAAGATTATGCGAATCTGTGCATACCCGTATATCGCCCCCATCCCTCAATAACTAATGAGTTGAGTGTATTCTTTAACAATATCTTCGGATATACTGAAAGCCTGAAAGTTATACGTGGTTTATTACTCAATGAAGACATAACAGAAAGTATAAGCGTTTTGGCTAAAAAGAGTCTAAAATTAGTGGATATTTTATCAGCAGAGAAGAAACGTGTAACAACTCTAAAAGGGAAGGCATGGACTGAATATTTAAAGAGTAATAATAGAGCAAATTGGATTCTGAATAATTCCGATATGGTTTGGAATAAGAAGACATCTGATAAAGTAAATGCTCCTGAACGAATGAAGGCTCTATTGAAACAATCAATAGCACTCCGTTTAAGTACGATAGGTGCATCGGATATTCCAATTTGTCTTATTCCTCAAGTACGTATAAAGGAATTTGAAGATTTACTGAGGCAAACATATCCTGAGTTGGATATATGTTTGCCGAAAGACAAACCTTTGGCTCTAATATGGATTACTGGTTACAAACCGACCGGAGAAGATTCACGACCTGATCGAGGCTTATGCCCATCAGCGAAGATGATACTAAAAGATTCAGCACGAATAATAAGTATTGTGTATGGACCAGCAAAGAAAAAAACATGGAAATTATTGGAAAAAGGACTTGATGTTCTTGCTTCCAATAATGGTTTGTGGCAATCAATTTATAAGATTTGCGATGGTGTTCTAATCGATAGTGTTACCAAAGCGGAGCCCGAATATATAAAGATTGAGCAGGAACCTCTGGTGGCGCAATCAGAATTAATAATACCATATAATTCTGACTATGATGTCGAACATTCAGAGCATGATGTTGATACGGCAATTCATCAAATTTTAACAAGAAGCGGATTAGCCGAATGTCTGTGCAATCCTCCCGGTGGGGATTGGTCAGGAATTAATTATTACCGAAGAGGGAACATTTACAGGTGGACTTCATTACCTCGTGTGTCAGAAATAGGAGGTAAGCGTCCTGATCATGTTTTTCAACAAGAACTAAAAGATGGAAATTTATTTATTTCCATTGAGTCTAAGGGGAAAGGCTCAGATCTTGAAGATGAAATAGGTGTCAATTTGGTTGCCTATCTCAATGACCTATTCTCATTAGTGCCCACAAGTATTAAGAGAGTAAACACAGAATGGAGACTATATAACAATCGTGCAGACCTGGGCGATTATCAAGTAATATCGGTTGGAGCCTTTATTTATAAAAATGAGAACGAATTAAAAGTACAACTTGAGCGCGGAAATTTAGATTGTATATTGGCTTTTGAATTTAGAAGGCCGTCAGTTTTACATATTCTTTCAAACGACAACGGTCGCGTCTTGGAACACTTCGTCAAAAAGGCTTCCAAAAGAATTAGTGGGTTTGAAGTTAAGATACACAGACTCTGAAATAATATCTTTCTTCTTTTCAATTAGTTTTGAAAAGGAAGAATTACCAGTATTTACAGAAAATTTATGGCTATAAAGTTCAGAAGGTGGCGCAAAATCATAAACTCTATCTCCCGAACTCCCATCAAAAGTAAGCATCCAGTAAGCTCCGACAGAGTTTAATCGTTCTAATTCAGCATAAAATTCGGATAATGAAAATTCACTGTGCGTGTATCTATCCTTTGTCCCTCCGTATGGAGGATCAAGAAAAACGAAATCACCTTTTTTGACAAAGGATAGACATTCGCGATAATCAGTATTAAGAAATTCAAATTTACGAATGACATTGCTCCATTGATTCAAGATACGGGCTAAAGAATCGGGATTTATTCCGGGTCTTGATAGATGAAAAGAATTATTGAAGTCGCCGTCGCTGTTATAACGTATCATCCCATTTACACATGTTCTTGTGATAAATAGGAAGTCTAAACAATTTCGCGTTCTGTTAAAGTTGTCGCGAACTTTATAATAAACATCTTGACCTTCTTGTTGCAATAATTCCCAACGAGTACGGTACTCATCTGCTACTAATTTAGGGTCTGACTTAATCAAATTCCACAATTCTATAAGTTCAGGAATTATATCACTTGCAAAACCACGAGGCGATTTTGAAAATGGCATCATGGCACCTCCTCCAACAAAAGGCTCGAAATATTGGGGTGCTTGTATAATGTATTGTGACAGTTCAGAAGCAACAGTGCGTTTACTTCCGAACCATTTAATAACTGGAGGGAATGGTTTCATTAGAAAAGAGTGTTTGCTTTATTAGTTACAACGTTCTCAAGCCTTTTTTTAGCGAGATTATAGTATTCGCTGTCTATTTCAAAACCGATTACATTCATACCATAATTTAGGCCTGCAACCATTTCGGTTCCGGAACCAGCAAAAGGAACTAGAAGGGTTCCATTTGGTGTGCCACTAATCAACAAAATACGTTCAGCAACGCGAATGGGTTTTTGCGTGGGATGCGAGCCAAATTGCATTTCGTCCTTTGACTTATTGTTGGGTATATCCCATACTGTCCGCATCTGTTTACCCGGTTCTTTAAGCATATCGTAAGGCGCAGAAAAAGATTTGGTTTCCTCGTAATTGAAAGTATATTTACGATTTTTTTCACCTCCTTTATGTACCCAAAGAATTGTTTCGTGACTTGCAGTTAAACGACGACCTGAGAGGTTAGGAAACGAGTTTCTTTTATACCAAGCTATTTCGTTTATAATTTCCAATCCTAAAAGTTGACAACAAACATTCACGAAACCGGAATTATGGTAAGTTGAATGAATCCAAATAGACCCTGTTGGTTTTATAATTCGCTTAAGTTCTTTAAGCCATTTATATGTGCTTAAGAAAGAATCATTTTGAGAGAGAAGATCCCAAGCCTCACTCGTCAACTTCCAATCGCCACCAAACCCTTTAATTTTATTATCGGCACCGTAAGCCCAATTTTTAGTTGTAGAAGCACCATAAGGGGGATCAACAATGCAAAGGTCGCAAGAATCATCTTGAAGATCATTAAGACCTTCAAATACGTCTCCAAGAATTAACTTATAGTTATTATTCATTGTTAATAAAAGAAGAACTCATCAGTGGTTTCACAAGCCGACCAAGGCTTTTAGGCCACCTCCGAGTTCTTATATTGTTGCGCTTACGCTTTTGGTCTATTTGTGAAAAAGAAACTAGTTTCTTCCTAAGTGCAAAGTTAACAAAAATTTTCCAATAATCGGCATTTTTAATTGGAGAAACTGAAACATAGAAAGCCTTAATCGACCTTAGTTGAGTTTAGTAAGTTGAACATTTACTGTTCTGGTATGGTTTCGGACTCATTGTTAAATGACATCACAGAAAGTACAGGTTTGCCAGGTAAATTTTCTGCTTTTGCAATAATTGTTCTCGGATTGCTTTCAATACAAACTTCATCTTTTCTTCCTGCATTTAGAATAACACGTTGGAGAATATCGTATTGATAGATGCCTAATTTATGCAATATCTTGCTGTAGGGTTGTGTACAAAAATCTTCATTCGCACCTTCAATCAACATCCCCATAAGTTTAGTAACGCCTAAGTTTCTAACTTTATCTTGATTAAGATTTTTAAATAGAGTTACATTCTTGATGGAATTTATAATGAATTTATCGGGTTGTATCACGTTAATAATTGCCGAGTGAGAAATTTTCAATAATCTAAGGGCCTGCTCACGTTCAATGTCTGTTAATTTTAACCCTCCTTGAATGTCACAAATTTCATTAATGAAATCAATGTCAATAAGTGATTGATATAGAGCTGATGTAATAGTCTCAACAAACACATAATTACTAAACAAATATGTAAAGAAATCAACTTTAGAATTGATATTTTGGATTGTCAAGGGATAATCATTTGACACATATTCTATATCACTCAGTCTCACTCGTTCAAATTCTTCAATAGTGACACCCATAGTGTTTAACAGTTTTTGTACTGCCTCCTTATCTTTGGCTTGTTGATTCAGGGCGAAGCATAAGATAATTCCTCTTACATAGGAAAGACGTATCTGGCGTTCTTGTTCCTCTGCAAGATCAATAAAATTGTAGTACTCATGACCCAATAAAAGTTTATGAATCTTTGAAGTTTCTTCCGTTGTAATAGGCTCACTGTCCGATGATAATATAGTATAATCTTTAGAATTGAAACGTACTAACCAATAGACCTTATTATCGTACAGTGCTAAATCAATCGAATCTATTACCCGATGCGTAAATTGAGAAACTTTTAATCTAACAGAAGTAATGTCTGAGAGTCTATAATCAGCTTGAAGAAAATTAATTAAATCTTCCTCAACTATTAAGTGAATCGACTTATCTTTACATCTGAGCGAATCATATGCACCTAGAAAATTACCATTAACACCCGATAGCGCAACAAAATAGCCCTCAGTGTTTGGTTCTTCATTCCTAAGGCAATATAATTTACCCAAAAACTTAAGAAAATCCGGTAAGTCACATTTTTTTCTGTGGGCTTTACATTCAGCGATAATTGGAACAGAGACTTGTCTTTCATCAATAATTTTAGTGCTCTTGGCCATAACATCATATTCATTAGCACCGCTCTTAACGATGTTAAGTGCAGATTTATCAAATCCCAACTTCTCGAAAAGTCTTTTACAAAGCTTTTCAAGTTCGGTACCCTTGTGGTCTTTAGTCTCACCAAGAATAATTATTTCCATAATAAAGAAAGGGTGTGTAATCAAGTTTATTACAAAGTTAAGAAAAATTCAGGATATGCCCCTCATAGATAAGCAAAAAGATTCGTAGTAATGGAATTTCTCCGCTACGATGCAGAGAATATCGAAAAAGTCGGTACGGTGTTCGTGCAGGTCTTCCTCAGACTCGGCAAGTTTCTCGTCGGACATGTCTTTGCGGAAGCCATTACGCCCGCGACTGACCACTGCCAACTGTATGGCGAGCATCAAGTCCTCGTTGTTTGAACGGCTGAAGAACGCACAAGGCGTATTTAATTACTTGAAAATCTCGTCCACGCGGTTAACGGCATCGTCCTTCTTCTGATCGATGATTTTTGCGTAGATTTGCGTTGTGGCAATATTTTTATGCCCCAGCAGCTTACTTGTCGTGTAAAGATCAACATCAAGCGTCAGCATGAGGGTGGCAAAGGTATGGCGGCTCACGTGGAATGTGATTTCTTTCTTCACATTAGCTGCTTTCGCCCAGTTGCCGAGAATAATGCTGACACGGCTTGTCGTCGGCAGACTGAAAACCTTGTCATCATCTGAGGCATCGCCACGCTCCGGCAACCATTTCATAGCCTGTGACGAAAGGGGAAGATAAATCGGTGTGGCAGTTTTCTTCATCACAACCGACACACGCCACTGGTCGCCGTCCTTATGGATCTGCCCCCATCGGAGTGCGCGGATGTCGCTTGTACGGAGTCCGCAATAACAGGAAAACAGAAATGCCTGTTTGACGGACTGACGAGTGGGGCACTCAGTGGCGATCAAGCGTTTCAGCTCGTCAATCTCCAGATAGTCACGCTGGCTCTCGACATGATACACCCGGTCATTAGACGAAAGTTTGTCAAAAGGGTTCTCCTTGATATAATCATGTCGCACAGCCCAGTTGAAAGTTGCGCTCAGAGCTGCGGAATATGACGCTATGCTGTTAGTGGAAAGCGGTCTTTTCATCCGTGACTTATAGTCGTTCCGGAGATAGTTGATAAACTCGATGCAATAGGTCTTATCAATCTGCTTCAAGGTCACGCCATCCCCACGGAACTGCGTCACTGCTTTCCTCAGGCTTGCCAGTCCTGACGGGCCCATACTCTTGCCATTATCCTTGATCCATTGCTCATACATATTGATAAGATCAATCAGTTTCAAACGTGAGTTTAGCATGGAGTTTGTAACGCCTTTCTCATTGTTGGTCAGCTGTATGATGCGGTCAGCCTTCACCTTGTTAGCAAGTGCGAGATTATGCTCGTTCAGTGCCCGGCTTGCAGGATCAAGTTCAGGCACGATGTAGAGTTTTAGAAACTCGTATGTGCGTTTGCCGTCGCGGTATATATCAAGATAGATTGACTTGTTGCCGTTCTTCAATTCCTTGAAGCGGATTCTCACAGGTTCTTTAGCCTTTACTGTTTTCTTGGGTCGTGCCATATTAAGAGAGATTTAATCAAGTTGCAGACATTTAAGTTTTTCATCCATTGTTGCAGGTTGGCGGTCAACCATGACGAGATAGGATTTCGCCGTTTTTGACGAAATACCCATAAGGGAACAGAAGGTGGCAACCTCAGCCCCGGTGGAAAGTATTAGAAACGCGAATGTGTTTCTCGCCAGAGAAAAATTCAGGCGTTTCTCAATCCCGGCTTTCCTCTGCCATAGTTTCAATATATTGTTTATTTCCGTATCTTTCGGCAATCCTTTGAAAATCAACCCCCGGTGGTTGGTAGTATCAGGTAGCCATCGTAAAGCATTAGACGAAAGGGGAATGAATATCTTACGGGAGCTGCACCATACAGATAACTTTCCATCCGGGGAAGTCTTCAGGTCTTTCCATTTCAGATTTACAATGTCGTATGCGATTAACCCTGTAAAAATGGAGAAAAGATAAGCCTGTTTGACCTGCGGACGCGATATGACAGGACACTGTGTTTCCATCAGCAGTCTGACTTCCTCGACCGAAAGAAATTGCTTCTGAGGACGCTCACGTGTTATACGGTCATGGATTTTTACGAAGAAAAGAGGATTTCGGGTGATATAAGACTTTTCAACAGCCATATTCAATGCTCCGCTGAAAAGATAGATATATGACCTTGCAGTTGTTATTTTCAGTTTGCCGTGTACGCTGTGATAGTCATATCGGAGAAAATCAACCAAACCATCGCAGTAGGCGACATCCACATCCGACAGCATGACATCCTCACCACGATATGCAGTTACAGCCCTTGACATCCCCATAATGTTATTTGCAGTGGATTTATCACCACGACCCAGTATAAAAGTATAATATTCTTTGATTACCTTTGTAAGTGGAACCTCCGGCATAGATGTGTCAATCTCCACTTCTTTCTCCGAGGCGGTCAGTTCAGCCATTCTGCGATGTTGAATCTCCATCGCCTTTTGCATCACAGTCTTGTTCTCTGCTTTTGCCTTACGGCTTGTCTCGGGTAACAAATACAACCTCAGGCTTTCGCGGATACGTTTTCCGTTACTGTAATAGTCAAGATAGAGGGACTTTCGACCTCCGTCTATCTCTTTGTATTTCAGGTTTATTCTTGCCTTGGAGGGATTCATGTGAATTATATTTGTTACTCTATGGTCATTTTACTGATGCAAAATTACAAAATATTTTCAAAAGTAACAAACAAGCAGCAATTAAAGTAACAAAATAAACCTATCAGCAGAGATCAAAGGAATCAAGTTACAAATAAATAACAAGGCTAAATATCCTATAATTAGAGTGTTTGTATTCTTATTTATTCCTATCGCTTACACGATGTGAAGATAGTAAACATATTGGTGGAAGAGCTGGATATGTGCCTTCGCCTCCATCGTGAAGTTGGCTTCCAACTGCGCACGTTCCGCCAAGAACGGGATGTCACCGTCAAGGATGTATATCTGTTCCCGTTCCTTGGTCACAAGAGACATACAGCACCAGAGGGTGAACCCGCAAATGACCACACAACCGCTTATCGTCACGATGACCGTCATCATGGCGAGCTTGGTCTTCTGTTCTAATGATTGTATAAGCATATCTGTTATCGTTTAAGTTTATGATGGCATCATTGCTTTCGCTCCACCCGTCACCGTGTTTCCGGCTACCGCTCCGGCGGTGGCTGTAATGCCCACGGCGGTCGCACCTGCGGCAGAACCCGCTCCCGAACTTACACCGCCCGGAATCAGCCAGGATGCCACTTCGGGAACAAAACGGATGATATAGGCACCCACCAACATTCCCATGGCGTACATGCAGTTGGAGCCAATGCCCTGCAAGCCGAGTGCGCCTATCTGTGACCAAGAGTTAAGCGACCCGTGAAGCAGGTGGTCGTAGGCAATCATATCCTGCTGCAAATTGTAAAGCAGGATGAAGTCAATATAATAGAGGCACATATACGTGACGAATCCCCACAACGAGAGGGAAAGGAATTTCGACATCCATTGGCTCCATGCCGAACTCCAAGGCGGGGCAAGCGACAAGGCAAACATAATCGGGCAGAATATCAGCATGATTGCCATGAAGATACGCTGTGCCACAAGGATGCCGTAATAGGACATCTGGAAAATCAGTTCACCTACAAAGCGGATGACATCGTTTATCCATTCGCTGACCTTCGTCTCGGTGGCTACCGCCGCACGTTGGGCGTAGTTGTTGATGGTGGTGCCCAAGTTCTCCACATTGTAGATGAGCTTGTCCCACCAGTTGGCATCCTCACCGATGGCGGCAACCTGCTTTGCCGTGGCTATGGAATCCTGCACCGCCCTCAGACGGTCAAGGTACTCGCTCTGCTTCTGTGCCACCTTCAACTCGAAAGCGGCGACTTCCTTGTTCTTGGAGTGTGCCATCGCTTTAGTGGCGGCTTCCAGTTCCTTGCCGGGCACCTGCAAGGCGGAACAGATCCATGAAGAGAAAGAGATGCACATGGATATACCGACAATGCGCAACAGCTTCATCACATCCATGCCACGCCGTCCGAGCATCATCATCCAACATTCGTAAGAACCGACACAGAGGGCAAGGCAGAGTCCGATGACCCGTGCCATGGAAACAGCATCACCCAGCACCGCCACATTCGGGAAGGTCTCCATAGCGACAAGCAGTTTGTCAAGGCTGTCGTCTATGGCGGGCAGACCAATCGTCAAAAGAACACATTGTAAATTCATATTGAGTTTGTTTTACTTAATCGTTAATAATGCGTGGCTGCCATAGCGCATAGATGGGCGGTACGATTGACCAACTCTTCCATCTTTACCTTGGCATCCTCGTAAGCCTGCCTGCGCTTGGCGTTCTCCAGTTCATAGCCGACTCCCGTCTTGTGGATATAGGCGATGTCGGCACAAAGCAGTTCATTCTGCCGTCCCAGTTCGTCCACCTGGTATTTAAGTTTGCCGCCGCTCTTCTGCATACAATAGAGCAACCCGTCCGTGATGCAGTCCTGCATCCGGTTGAACTCGTCCTTGTAGGATGCGTAAGTCAAATCCACCGTCCGGTCGGCTTCCCGAAGCAGTTCCTCCTTGTACAGTTCCTCGACATACTTGCGCTCGTCCTCGACCTTATCCACTTTCTGCCGTTGGGTCTCTTCCGAGAGGACACGTACCGGCATGATGCGCTTGATGTTGGATTTCGGTTCCTTGAACCTGACACGCCAGCCGGACTTGAAGCCCGCCCACTTCCAATACATTTCAGCACCGGAGTATTTCTTGTGCAGGAAGTAGTAGTACCAGTCAGGCGCAAAATCCCAAGGGCCGTTTTCCATCGACAGCCATTGCTTCTCCTTCTGCTTGTCATGCCTTACGGCTTGGGCGTTTCCACTTATTGAAAATCCAAACAAAGCCATTAATAATAAGGCACTCTGTATCTTTTTCTTTCTACATTTCATATCCTTTGTTCCATTTGTTGATTACTTTTTCCGCTATCGCATCCTTGATTTCGGAGTTCAGTATTTCCCAAATGTAATCGGGCTTCCAGCCGCAATCCGTCACCAAAAAGCAATAGAGGTTCGCATTGTCTATGATGTGTCGGGCACGGTCGATGGATGTTTTGAGTGACAGCACCAAATCCAGTTTCTCGTCCATGGTGGCTTTCATCAGGTTGATGCCGGATGCCACCACTGAAGCATAGAGGTTGTAGCAGTGCTTCACCTCCCTTGATATGGCGACATTCGCATCCGTATAGTACCATGCCACGAAGGGCTTGCCCGACACGTGCTTGAACGTGTTGCTTGTGAAGTCCTTGTATTCCCTTACCAACATATAAAGCGCGTTGGTGGTGGAGGAAATAGCTCCTGCCAATACCAAATAGGAATGGGCATTGTTAAGCCTTGTGTCAAGGGTGGTACGGACATCGTTGAACTTGTTCGCCCCTTTGGTGATGACTGACTGTTCCCCGAAACTCGTGGCCACACGTTGCAACGCCTTGTCTTCATCCTTCTTGATAGCCTTATGCAAGGCTATCAGGGCTTCTATGGTGGGAAGGTCTTTCGGCAAGTCAATGGCGAATGTCCTGACCGGCAGCAAAATCGCCAATGACAGAATGATTACCTTGAATTTCAAATCTTTCATGGTATCGGCTTTTAGCTTTTCAATCCATTCCAGTCACGTACCAGTCCACCCACATGATTCTTCATCGTCACCACGTTCACCCATCCTTCCGGGTCTATGGAAAAGAAGAGGTCATTCAAAGTGGCGTACTGTGCCATCATCATCATGCCTTCCACCTTGTAACGGATGTTCATCAAGTCCGTATAGATGCGGTTGGCCACCGTCAGCCGCTCGTAACGGTCAAGCATATTATGCCCGTCACTTTGTTTCTTGGCTGTACCTTGTCCTTTGAGGGGATTGTCTATCCTGGCATTGTTCACGATATTCACGAAGTCGCCTACCAGTTGTTGGGTCTCTACCACAAGGTTTCCTAATTCATTCAGGCACATCAGTTTGTTGCTAAACTTGGCTTTGTTGACGGTCTTGACCAGTTCGGGCACATCCAAGATGATGTCATAAGCACAACGTCCTATCTCGGTATAATACTTGCTTTCCGTCCCGAAACCCGTTACATTCTCCAGTGTCACCTTGTAGAGTTCCTTGATAGTCGCCATACTTACGGTATATAATTCCAGTCTTTTCTTCTTGGAAGCGATGGAATCCAAGCGGTGGTTATGTTGTCCCTCAATCGCCTTTTGGGTAGCGAGGTTGGTAGAGACCGCTTTCAGACAATGAGGGTCAATCACAACTTTCCAAATAGCAAACGACGGGGTGGCGGTTGATAGAATAAAGAACAATGCCAACAAGAATTTGAACTTCACTTTTTCCATAACGGCATGACTTTTTGATGTTGATTGACTTTCCTTGCAAATTCGAGGTATTTCAGACCTCCGTCCAGTTTGCGGTCGGCTTCAATGCGGGTGATTGCCTCCTGCATTGTGCCGTACTGTCTGAGGTAAATCTTCAGGGCTTCCTTTTCGGTGCGTTCCGTGGTGTATGCCCAGTAACATTCCGGGGCTTCCTCCACACCATACACATCCGAATGGATACCCCGGCATATCCATACCTCTTTGAAGTAACTGCGCCCTTCATGGTTGTTCAGAGCGTTGATGGTGAATATCTGCTGACGTTGCACCTGAGTCAGTCCCAAGATTGCCGCAATTTCCTCGTACCTGTCCTTGAACTTGGTCTGATCGAGCAATATCTTCACATCGGAGTTGTTGATGATAGCTTCCTTCACAATGGGAGAATCTATCACATCGTTCAATTCCTGAGTGACCACTCCGGCAATGCCGTGGAACTTTCTCACCGTCTTATAGAGATACTTGATATACTCCGCCATTGTAGGCGAGGCAATCGCTTTCCATGCTTCTTCAATAATGAGAGCTTTTCGTCCTTTCTTGATACGCATCTTTTGCAGAAACACGTCCATGATAATCAGTACCACGATGGGGAAAAGCACCGGGTCATCCTTAATCTTGTCAATTTCAAAGACGATGAACCGTTCATCAAAGAGGTTGGCATCCAAGTCGGAGTTGAGTGTCATTTCCAGTTCACCGCCCCGGTAGAACTGTTTCAGAATGGCGGCGAAGTCACAGATGGGGAAGTCGATTTTCTCCAATGACGTGATTTGCGGAATGCGCTGCAAGGCAAACTCGTAATAGGAATTGAAGGAAAGTTCCTTCACCTTCAACCGTTGTTTTTGCCGTTCCAGATGGTCTATCTGTCGGTCAATCTTGACCAGCATGGAATTGTCGTATAGTTCCTGTTTGAATTTCTCTATGATACGCAAGGCACGCTCCCTTTCGGACGGAGAAGCTGCCGGGTCATGGGCGAGTGCGTTTAAGGAACGGGACTGGCGCAGAAGTTTATGACGGCGGGCTTCCGTTGGCAGCATCAAGGCACGGCTCTCCGGCTTTTCCGGGACTTCCTTCTCGTTTATCAACCGGTCGATGTCCTTCATATCGTGGTCATACTTATCATGGTCACACTCCATACGGGCGGCTATCAACAGTTTTTGTCTCAAACCTTCTCGTTCCTTGTCGGTGAAGTTCTCGAAAGGATGGAAATAAGCTTCGTAGTATTCCACGATGGTCTGGTTAATGAGCATATCCTCAATCTTGGAGGGGACAGCGTTTCCCTTGAAAATCAGGAACACCAAAGATTTGAGAAAGTTCTTCTTCTCGCCGAAGTTCAGAGCATACTCTTCCTTTGTCACCTTGAAAGGGTTCATGGAGATTGGTTTCTCCTTGGAATATGATATGTATGTGCCTTTATAGTAACCACAGATACCCTCGTAGGAATCACCCGTATCAACCATGATGACATCGGTGTTTTGTTCAAGCAGTTGGCGAACAACGCTGTTCATGTGGAATTGATTTTCAATGACTTTTGTTGCTGAAAATCAACCATATAATAAAATAACGGTACAACT
>CANQRM010000049.1 GCA_947626265.1 uncultured Oscillospiraceae bacterium | reverse complement strand
GAGCTTAAAGTGCGGACATGGTATAGGCAAAACCTCCTTCAAAGATAGGGTAGACAGCGCAGCTGGCGCAGGGGAAGTGGGCTTCCCCTGTTTTTGTGCGGCGGCGCCCGCACAACGCCCTCGCCCTTCGGAGAACGCAAACTCCCCGGGGCGGGGGTATAATTGCGCCCTTGCCTAAAGTCAAGGGTTTGGATAGTCGGCTTTTTCCAGCATTTGCTCCAGAAGCTGTTGCACAGCTGGCTGACGGAATGCGGCCCTGAGCAGTTCCATGACCTGATCGTTGGACAGTGCCTCCGGGTGTTGGAGAAAACTCTCCAGCATCCCCGCCCGTGTGCATAGGCGGTTTGTCCGCTCCCTGCGCGTCAGCTCGCTGATCTTCCGGGCGATCATCTTCTGGTGATCTTCCGTATATCGCAGCTCACGCTCTGCCTTTTCCATGCTCTCCCGCAGCTTGGCGATCTTTGCGAGGTTATCCATGCCGAACCTCCTTTGCCTGTCGCTGGGCCTCCCACTGCCGCAGTTCCTTCTGGCCGTCTTCGCTCTCGTAGTAGCGCTGGATCATGGGAAGCAGACAGCGGGCCATACGCTCGATGGCGTAGTCGGGTATCTGCATGGATTCGGTTTTGCCGGGGTTATTCTTTTTTGACATCTAGTTCCTTTCTCAAATGTTCAGTCGCATAAAAATTCCTCCTTTTGTTCTCGATGATGTCTTGGTGTCTTGCAAAAAGAAAAGCTGCGTCTCATAAACGGAGACACAGCTCTTGGTTGGTATTCAGCTTATATCGGTTCCGTCCGTGATGAATTTCCCTGGTGCAGCGGCGCTCAGACATCTTCCTGCATTGCCAACGCTCCGAAAAATGGGGATACTACTCCCTGGGTCATCGGGCGGGGCTGAAAACTGAATCAGGCTGTTGGTATAAATCATCCCGGTAGTTTGTGCCGGGTCCGTCGGGTTTTGTCCTCACTTTACAAAAGGACCGTACAATATGATGTCTTAAGCGCCGCTTCACCGAAATCCGTTCCTGCCCCGGCGTCTCACCGCGGCGTTTTGCTCCCTTGGCGCGCTGATGCGTTCGCTTCTCCAGGAGCGTATCCATTTCGGACGGTCATTCACTTGTGATCATGGGCCAAACCTGTCTGCTATCTGCCTCCTTTCCAGAATTAATCACCTATATCATAGCACTGCGGATTTGCGGTGTCAAGAGAAATGGGAAAAAGTTACAAAATCAATTTGAATCAGGACAGCAAGGAAGCAGGAACGCAATAGTGCTGGCATACTGGATTCCAAAGAAAAGCGGCTGTCCTGACATATGGAAACATGGGGTGTAATGGTAAGGACAAATGAAGGTCGATGTACGCATTTAGAGGGCCTGAAAGCCTTGGCTTGATGGTGATAAGGAACAAATCCACAAATCATCGTCAGCTGACGGTTTCAGGGTGCACAGCAAAAATCCCATCTGGGGTCCATCAAGGACCCCAGATGGGATTTTGCTTTATTCATCTGTGGGTGGTCATCGGGAAGATAAGTAGAGGTGGTAGCCGCATAAGCGGTGTAGGAGGGCACACTCTCCTGCACGGAGCAGCAGTGATGCAAAGGCACGGACATTCAAGTGTCCGGGCTGTGCCTCGCACACCCGCCCGCAGACAGGCGATTTGGATCGCAACCGGGCGAAGCGAAACTCTGCTCACATGATGCAGTTTTGAGCGAGGCGATCGGGTTGAGAATCCATGCCCTGGCTGGTGGCTGCGTTAAACGACTAAATATGATCGGACTTTCTAAGTGTATAGCATGGTGGTTCGGTGTGCTTTACAATGCAATTTAGAGAATATAATGGAGATGACTGGCAAAAACGTTGTTTTGCCATGGGTGGTCCGAATATTATTTATGTCAGCTTCATCAGGCTGATATCGCCGCTGATACTGGAGAGTGTATATTGCGGGACCTGACCTCTGAGCATAAATCGGGAGGTCCATTTTGACGGGAATTCGTTATCCACGTCCCCGCTTACCGTGTTCAGCTTGGCGTGGAATGGACAGCCTTCCGGGAGCTCGACGTCTATATCTCCTTTTTTGGAGGATAAGTCCAGTCCCTGGGGAAACCCTTGACTCACCACATCGATGTCCCCGCTCACAGAACGGACACGGGCGCGGACGATGACGCCCTCCAGACTTACATCGCCGGCGGCCGTCTTTATCTGCGCATCGCCGACGCTCCCCACCAGATCTATATCGCCGCTGACAGTTTCCGCTTTGAAGCTCTGCCAGTTTCCTTCGCAGTCGATATCCCCTCCGGCAAGCGTTTTGAACGCGCCGTGGACACAGCTGCTCACACTGCAGCCGATGTCGCCGCTGCCCGTATGCACATCAATTCCCTCCATATCGATACCCGCGGTAATATCCACATCTCCGACGGCCGTGGCGACGCGGATACTGGTCAATCCTCTGTCGGGCACCTCTATGAATACTTCCCGGCCCGCGACGCCACGGAGCAGGTGTCCTTCCCTGATCGTCAGGATACCGGCGTCTGACAAGGCAACAGACAGCCCGGCCACATCCCCGTCTATCGTAATGGACTCTGTCTCGCTTGGCACCAGATCGACATCTACATCTCCGTGCTGCAATTTAACATCCAGACCTGTTACTGCCCGCGCTGAAACAGTCCATTCATCGCTGCCTTCGTCGTAAAACAGCGCACCGTCCCGTATGCTTCCAAATGCCTCGTCCTGCTCGGGTCCTCCTTCAGAGAGTGCCGGGGCGATGACGTCCGAAAAGCCCTTCTTTTTCAAAGGAGCCGGAACGCCGATGGCAAAAACGCTCTGCTTCTTTTTTGGGAGGACCGGAGCAGTGTCATCGTACGGAACGGCCGTATCCGCATATTCGGCCGATAGGCCGTCTGGGCTTTCGTCTCCCGCAGGCGGAGCTGCCGGTCCGGCCGGCACAGGATCCTCCGCAATGACGCTCTGCTCCTGGCCGGCAGACGGCTGGCCGTTCAGATAAGCCAATATACCGTTCACGTCGCCCAGCGACTCCAATGCCCTGGCAAACGCATCTTCGTCATCCACACCAGCCGCCGTCAGGTCATCATACCTCCCGGTAAGATTCCCGACCAGCTCGTCAATGATCTCCGCCTTTGCCTCGCTCTCCGCCGCACCGGATAACCGCGTCTCGATCTCTGTCTGAAATCTCTTTCTGATACTGTCCATCGCTCTTCTCCTTTTCATAGGCATTGCCTGACCTGTTCATATTCTATCACATTTCCAGACTCCGTGCACTCCAAAAGAGTTGCAGAAAAACAGGGACTTTGTTATAATAAAGAGTATTCAGGCAGCGTTGATTCGGGATCTTGTAGCATAACTTTACTTTCAACATAAGAGTGTTATCTCTTATGCGGATATTCAGACAAAACTTTTGTGTAGCTGTAGGAGCGTGATAGTATGTCTTCCGTAGAGAGCCGGTTTGACGAATACCTCAGCAAATATGCGCAGTTTGCTGAGAACAGACAGCAAATGACGGAGTACTCGTCACATGAAGCGCTGGTCAATGATCAGCTTGAAAAGAAAACCGCAGAGAGGCAGCAAAAGCTGCGGGAGCTGGGCGTTTTGGAGCAGCGCGCCGAACGCCAGCGCCGTGAGCTGAGCGGATATAAGACGATCTATGCGCAGTCAAGCGGGATTGCGGCGGGCGCCAATGCAGAAGCGGCACCCTCTGTTGACTTCGTCCCCAATGACCTTACTGATCCTGTCCGCTTTCAGGAAAAGCAGGATGAGATCGCAAGGGACTACCAAAAAAGGCTGGACAACTACTACAACAGGAACAGGCTTGACCTGGAGAACAAAAAGCGCTTAGTGAATGATCAGCTTGGACAGCTGCACGAAGACAAAGACGCTTACGCGGCCGCCAAAATAGAATCTATCAGCTCAGGCTGCAACTCCGTGATCGAGGCAAAGAAGGAAGAGGTAAAGCAATATCTCACCTGCAGCAGCAAGATCAAGAGCGCCGCACAGCCCATTTTACATGAACTTGAATTTGGCGGCGTTGACCCGGAGACCTGCGGCACATCAGAGGAGGATGTGATCAAGCGGGTGGTCTCTCTGGAGGGTACCGACAGGTATCCGCGCAAGCAAACGGTCGATCTGAACGATCTATACAGGAACAGAGAACGATACCAAAGCAAGACGCTTATTCCATTTTTGGTGATCATTGGCATTGGGCTCATGGTTCTGTTCACCATGGGCTTCACCCCGATGAAATTCATCGTACCATCCAGCACGTCTGTAGCAGGCGTCAGCCGATCAATCGCAGAATTTGCCTTACGGCTTTTTGGCGCTTTATTCGTAAGTGCCATAATTGGAGTTTTTGTATACTTTCTCTTTAAGGGCATATCTGAGAAGCTGGGGATCATTGCTATCATTGCCATAACGATCGGCATGCTTGTCATGGTGTTTAGTCCTGATTTTGGCGATTCCATCTCTCTGAGCAGCTTGATGGGCTTCGGCAAAGCCGTTCATGGCGTGGTTTTGTTTGTTCTCAATTTGATTCTGTGCGCGGCGATCCTGGCGCTGTTATATCTCTTGGCAACGAGAACGCCACTTGCCAAACTGTTTTTCAAAACAAATCGTGACGTTGTCCAGGCAGGCTTTCAGGATTTCCTGGCGTATTATGAACAAAACCGCAGCACCTATCATATGCTGTTCAACATCACGGATGCGGTCAGCTGTGCCGCGGAGAACAGGCTCTCCTATGTGCTGGCGTCCTATGACAGGAGGATCGCGGATATTAGAAACGATGCCGAGTATAAACGCCTGGAAAGCAACCGTGACGAACGCCTGAAAGAGAGACGCGCCCTTCGCGACAAGCAGCTGGAAGGCCTCAGCGGCAAGAGCAAAGAGCTGGCAGCATCCATCGCTCAGCTGGAAACAGAGCACACCGCACTTCAGGAGACCGTTAACAAGCTGAATGAACAGCTCGGTGATCTCCGCGCCGAACTGAATAAGACGCGGGATAAGGAAGAAAAACTCCGCCCGGTATTCAGCAGCATGGAGGCTGAGCTCAAGGAGGAGACAGAGAAACTCATCGCTAAGGATGGCCAAAACCTGAACAAAGAATACTGTGTCCCGAATACAGCACGACAGCTTCTGGATTGCGAGGGGAAGCTGGCGAAAAATCTCTATCTGGTCCGCAACAAGCTGGATGAGTCCGGGCTGGCTGTCGTCAGAAAGCTTCCGCTGAGATGTGAGCACACTGTATTTACATATGACCGGAGCGAGATCCGCGGCAACAACCTGAGCGAGGAGCTTGGCCTATTCATCATCTGGTTCACGATGAGCATGCTCAATGTCAATCCCCGGGAGCTGCTGCTTCAGAGCGGCAATTTGAACATGGGGCAGAAGGTCCAGGTCGTGGACTTGGTCTCGGGGCAGAGTGTTCTGACCATGGCCCCATATAATCATGTTTTTCAGGTGGTATCCGACCAGAAAGAGAAGAGTGCACTGGCTGAAAAGCTGGAGGCTGTGATCAAGGGCATCACCATGGATCTAAACAGGTCCGATCTTCGCGGGGATGGGGTGCATATGACCGACCTGGAGAGCCTGAACCAGCGGAAGATGCAGATCAACAAGCCTGACATCGAGCGGGTGCCGGATCTCCCTGCCTCCAGATTGGTGGAGCCAATCAGACGCTACAGTCTCATTTTCTTCATCGTCCCGCCGGCTACCTCCAGCGGAATGCAGCTGTCGGTCCTCAGCGAGGAGCTGAAAAGGATCATGGTCAACAGTGCGCGTTACGGGATCATCCCGGTTTTCCTGGTGGATTCCGAGACGCTGACAGACGTGAAGAACAGTGAGGACGCCGCCTATCTCGGCGATGTTCAGAACAAGTCCGTGTGGCACATCCAGAACGTGGGCAAGGACAGGGGCGAGCTTCTGGACATCGAATAACAAAGATCGGGCAGACCGTGCGGACCGGCACCGCATAACAGAGGGGGAGGGCAGCTATGGCGACAACTGAAGAGGGTCGGCGCTTTGTGGATTGGCTGGTGTCCTATGCAAAGGAAGGCCCCACCGAGCCAAAGGAGCGCCGGGAGAGTAAAAACAGCAGCGGCAGCGATGACGAAAACAAGGACGCACGAGAGCGGGACAAGACGAGAGAACGAAACGGAGACGAACGGAGCAAGCTGTCGCTGAAAAAGAAGAAAAAGTACGATATCGAAGAAGAGGGGCCTACACGGGCCGAGGCAGCTTTTGATCCCTCTGTGATGACCGGACAGGCTTACGCGGATCTGGTAGATAAGGTGGTCGAACTGGAGTCGGCATATCTGCAGATCGACCCGCCGATATGGGACAACTACTATAACGTTCCATCCGACGCCGGGTATTACAGCAGAGGAGAGAACGCTCTTCATATCAATTTGGAGCGTATCAAAAACAAGCGCTTCAGCGACTACGCCGATCTTCTGGACACCATCATCCACGAACTGCGGCACTGCTTCCAGTATACCGCCATTGAAGAATCTGCCGGCCAGCCGGAGGTCCCGGAGGAGATACGCAGATATCTTGCGTTTTCCGATCTGCACTACGACGAGGATATGAAGAGAGGCCAGGACAGGGAAAACGGCATGGAGGCGGACAGCTGGAGCTACGCCTGCGGCAGGACCAGGCTGTATCTGGACTACACAGCCGCGGAGATCCTGCAGATGAACGAGGCGCCCCGGCACGTGGTCCATAACCAGATCATTCTTGGCCCGGGGGACATATCGCCCTCAGGCCGGCGGGCGCCGGTCACCGTGGGCAAAACATTTGACTCCCGGGAGTTCAGGGATTATGCCCGCGGGGGAAGCGGCAGATCTGACTTGGGAAATAAACAGAATACATACAAAACAGGAGGAGACAACATGAGTCGCGGAATCGATTTTTCAGATGAAGCCATAGCCAGAGCCGCCAAGGCTTACGGCGCAGTGCTGGACAACATCCAGGCCTTTTCCGAAAAGCTGATCAGAGGATTTGAGGAACTGATCAAGGAGCACCCCTATAAGCAGCTGCAGAACGCGGCCAATGTTTTCGTGGGCTATCACGGCAACGAGCTGCCCCGTGAGATCACCGCTGAGATCAGCAAGTGGGCCTCGTCGGACAACAGCTTTACACGGGTTCTGGATGAACTGAGTGAAAACGCCTCTGCCTCAAGGTCCAAAGCACAGTACTTGGAAAAGCAGCTGGAGGACCAGGTATATCAGCGCTTTAAGCCGATCAGCGAGGTCCAGATCGATAAGGCGATCAACGTTACCGATGCGATCATACAGCAGGACGGAGTATACATCAGTCACTATTACAGGGCGCTGGAAGGCCTGAAAGAAGAGAGCTGGAACCAGTTTTTGAAGGCCGGCGAGGGGAACCTGCTGTATTCCACGATGGAGGAAATTGTCATGCACACGTTCGGCCGTGTCCAAGAGCTCTATGCTACGCTGAATAAGGACATCGGAACGATTAGCGACGAATATGTGGCTGGGCACGACAAGGCCAGCGCACGGGGTATGTCAAGCGGAATGGCGGCAAAAAATCGTGCGCCCCAGACGATAGAAGAGATTCTGAAGAGGAGAAAGGGCATATAAAAACCGCGCTGAGCGCGGCACGGGGAGGTGAGCGGCTGTGGATTATTGGCAGTCGGGTTTTTTTGAAGCCGTTGGCGAGGACATGCAGGAGGATAAGCTTTACCACGGCGTGTTCCGTCAAAGCTGGCAGCGGATACTGGAGCTGGGCCAGTCCGATACGAAGAATTGGATCGGGTACGGAGAGGGGAAAAAGATCCATGTCTTCAACGACAGGGATATGGATGCGATCCTGCGGGCGATGGACGCCCATGCAGACGACCTGAACAAAAACCGGGAGGCGTTTGAGGCGGCCATCGACAGGATGACCGAGATAGATCTGTCGGAATGGCCGGCCCCCTACACGTGGTACGATACGACAATCAAAGGCATCAACCTGCGCCCCGGCATGCTGGACGGGAGCAACCGTCCCTCCCCTGTGGTGCTGAAGGGCGAGGAGACCCACGCCGTGGTGGCGGGCACCACCGGCTCCGGTAAGTCCGTGTTCCTGAACTCTTTGATCCTGAACATGATGGTGGAGTATCCGCCATGGGAGCTGGAGATGTATCTCGCCGACTTCAAGGCCACAGAGTTCAGCCGATATATGAACAAGTACGGAGCGCCCCACGTGAGGGCCTGTGCCGTCACCAGCGAGATCGACTACGCCAAGTCTCTCCTCCAGCATGTCAACGACAAGATGAAAGCCCGGCAGAAGCTGTTCCAACGGCTGGGGTACACAAATCTGGAGGATTTTCGGGCGTCGTATCCGACGGTGGCCGTCCCCCGGGTCATTCTGGTGGTGGATGAACTGCAGCAGCTGTTTGCCGACGCCACCGCCGGAGCGCAGAAGGCGGACATCTTGGATCAGATCGACAGTCTCGCCCGGCTGGGCCGCGCCCTGGGGGTGCATATGCTTCTGGCAAGCCAGGACGTGGGAAGTGCCCTGAACCAGCAGCAGATGACCAACTTCAACATCCGTTTCGCGCTCCACTGCGAGGCGGCCGTCTCCAATGGGCTCCTGGGGACCGGCGCGGCCGAGGACCTGAGGGTGGGCCAGGTCATCGCCAAGTCGTCCGGGGGCATGGAGCTGTACACCGTTCCCATTGCGGAGGACTCTCCGGAGATGGCGATTGGTCAGGACGAGGGGTATTTCTACCGGCTGCTGCTGGAATTTGTGAACGACGCCGCACATTTCGGGTACAGGTACCAGGACACGCAGAAGTTCTATCAGGAGGACCAGCAGCTGGACATGACCCGGCTGGAGGAATTTTTGGAAAAGCCTCAGATCAGGAACAGACGCAATTTCCCGCCGGAGGAATCCCGGCTGAGATACATGCTTCTGGTCCTGGGGAGAAAGGTCCTCTATTCCAGCGCGGCGTACGACATCGAAAATGTGTTCGTGGACTACGGGAAAAACCGCTGCCTGCTCTGTCTATCCACCAACCCGTATGATCTCGCCTATTTCCAGAAGCTCATGGCGGTCAATCTGCGGACCGCGGCGGAGGGAAGGCGGGACACGATAGACAGCCTGGACCTGCCCTTCCAGATCCCGTTCAGCCTGGACCTGAACCCTGTGGTCTCCTCTCTGTATTCCGAGGAGGACCGGCTCCGCGACATGGAGAGCCTGCTGCCGAAGCCCCTCGCTGCGTATGACGCCGAGGAACTGGAAGCGCTGAAGGACCGGTATTTCCATTACCGGCTGGCTGAGCTGTCGATCCTGATGGACGAGTACGCCATCCGTAAGCAGGCTTTGGCGCTCCTGCGGGACAGCGGGCTGAACGCAAGAGAATCCTGTCAGGCCATGATACGGGACTTGCTGGAGGAATACGAGACCGCGCAGGAACAGATAGATCAGATCCTGGAGCGAGCAAGGACGGGTGGCTTGGGCCAGCTTCGGGACGACGACTCCAACATACTCCAGATCATTGAAAGCGATCTGAGCGACATGTACGGGATGGGTGAGAATATCCGGGACTTCCTGAAGCTCTACTACCGGTACAATATCCTGAACATCCGGCTCACCCATAAGCTCTTTGACCCCCAACCCGTATGGATCACCGGGATCGAGAGCCTGGAGAGGCTCCCCTCGGATTTTTCCGAGTTCATCTCCGAGGCGATGGATCTCAACTTCCATGTCATGTTCTTCTCCGGCGCCAAGGTGCCCTTTGACGTGAAACAGGCCTCGAACTACATCTTTGTGTCCGGCAGCGATCCCAGACTGTTTGAGGAATACCTGGACGTCCGGCATCCCGGGGCGGACAACGGCGTCAAGATTTACTGTCACGTGAGAAATACCAACCAGCGGTTTGCCTTCAAAAAATACAGTTGTCAGCTGAGTGCGTCGACTCAAGGGTCCATTGACTTTGACGAGTTGTTTGAATAAGCAGGATCTCGCAAGTCAAGGATCATATTCCTATTATCAGGAGGAGGCACCAGGGCTATGCAAGGCTCAGATATTCAGGACATTATCAAACAGGAGCAGGAGCGTCTTGGCCGTCAGCAGATGGCAGAGAGTTCTTATCGAAGGACAGTAATAAAGCGAAGAGCAGCCGTCATTACTGCCTGCATCGCTCTGCTGGCGGCGATAGCTTCGGTTGGCATCTTCATAAGCAGACATGTACAGGAATCACAGGCAATATTTGATACTGCGGAGAAGTATGCCAATGATTCAGCGTATATTTCTGCGGTCCACACCTTTGGTACGCTTGGGAAGGGCAGCCTCAAGCATGAAGATGCTTCTGTTCGCATCCAGGAACTGTACAACGCGTATTATGACGAGTTGCTGGCATTGATCACTGACTGCATGAAGAGCGGCTCAAATGCCTATGTGCAGCCATTGCAGGAAGCCGCGGAAGACTATTATACAGGATCCAAGGAAATGCGCGCACTGCAGAAGGCCGACAGCGAGTGTGGGAATCCGCTGGTCGCTCTCATATCGAACACCATATCGGAGCATCTTGGATTCATTGAACGCATAGAAGATCAGCCCGGTGCAAAGTGTGCAAATCTTCGGTTTTCTCTCGTGAATGGAACAGCACTGCTGATAGCGGCATACTATCAAAATGCAGAAACGGGGGAAAGTTTTTCGTGCTATTATGAGGCAACGTCCGACAACTTCCGGGGCGTCAGCGACTCTGAGTACAACGGATCATTGGAGGCGGCGGGATTGGTCGAGTCACTGGATGTCCCGTGGGCTGCGGGAGACCGGAATTCTGAAAAGGAGGAAACTATCTATACGAACCTGGTATTGCTGGCACAGGCATACCGGGGAGAGATCACGATCGAAGACGCACAGGAAATGACGGAGGAAGAACCGCCGGAGAAGGATCACGATGGATTGTGGAACCTTCTGCTCATTGTGGCGCTATCCGTTGGGGTGGTCGTCTATTCGGTGTGGGTACTTCGCTCCGCGCTCAAATTTATGCTTGGCCGATAGCGTGACCAACATATTGCGCATAGGTCATATTGCGTTTGGATTGATCAGAGGAGGGAGATAGCAAGCACAATGTTGATACAAAAGATCCTGGATGCCCTTTTCCCTGCGGGTGGGTGGAAGTTCATATACGATTATGTATGCAATACCGAGTTTTTTCGACAACCGGTAAAGGCGCCAGGTCAGCCGCCGGAGTCGATGATGTATGTCTTTATGATCGGGTTCGTTTGGCTGGGTTTATTCCCTTTTCTGATCTATTGTTTTGTAAGGGTTGGGAAAGCTTTTATAAAACGCGCCGGAACAAAGGATAGTGCGGCGTCAGCAGACGAGAGCAAGACGACTGCAAAAATGTATCGGGAGGAGAGTGCTGCCGGGAAAAATGCTTTCCTGGTCATGGGAACGAGCGGGATCGCCTTGGGCAGCCTGATTGCCTCGTGGTTCATCTCCCGGGTATGCGCAGCCAATGCGGCAGGTAAGGCAGACCGCTATGTTTCGTTTGCCCATCGGTTTTTCCTCCTGTTTGTCATTTTCGCGGTGATCTTCATTGCCGCATGTTTGTGGGACCGTGCAAAAAAACGGGCATATTTATTTGCGGCAGAGGAAACCACCGCAATGGATAGGGAGCATAGATCGTGAATCACGATACCGGTATTCTTTTCGTTCTTTCAGGGCCGTCCGGGACGGGGAAAAGTACGGTAATATCCGGACTGTTAGCCCGGCGAAAAGATATCAGATTCTCTGTTTCTATGACTACACGTTTACCGCGGCCAGGAGAAAAGAACGGAAAAAACTATGTGTTCTGTTCCCGTGAGAATTTCGAGCGAGCGATCGCGCAGGATCTCTTTTTGGAGTATACGGAGTATTCTGGAGAGTACTATGGCACCCCAAAAAAAGATGTAGCTGCATGCCTCGCGGCAGGCTATGATCTTCTTCTTGATATAGAGGTGGATGGGGCTATGCAGATAATGGAAAAATGCCCGGATGCCGTCAGCGTATTTCTATGTCCCCCCAGTCTTCAGGAACTGGAAAACCGACTTCGGGCCAGAGGAACAGAAAGCGAAGAAAAAATACTGTCCCGGCTGGCCAGGGCAAAGATAGAGTGCAAGAGTGCATACAAATATTCATACATTGTTGTAAATGATGCTTTAGAGACTGCTGTACGGGAACTGGATGCTATTATTTGCGCAGAGCATTGCCGCAAAGAGTTGAGATACTGTTCTTATATCAATACATAACTGCGCGGACCGCCAACAATTATTATGACACAATATGAATGGAGGACTTATTATGGCATGCCCATACTCGGATGATGGTCCGGACATTAGATTCTACTGTGGGGTAACTAAAGAATATATTGACAGCAGCAAGCATAGCAGATACTGCAATCTATGGCGTGACTTCTATAATTGCCCAGATTACATTGAATACACATTAAAACATCCCGACACAGTGCGAAAAGAACCTGTTTGATGCAGTGCTCTTCCTCAAGCATTGTTCGAGACCCTCCCCCTCAACAAAATTCCCTTTGGAACAAAGGGCGCACTTCTATACATGGTCTGACGACCATGTATGTGCGCTCTGCGAGGCACAGCCCGGACACCTGAATGTCCGGGCTGTTTTGCGTCGCTGCTGCTCCGTTCAAGGGGCGGCCCCCTTGCGACGCTTGCGCGTCTATCCCCCTGCTGCCTGCTGTGAGAGCTGTTTATCGAAAGGAACGGGGAACGTAGGGTAAATCGTTTCCCTCGGACCCATCTGCCAGGGGAAACGCTAGTATCGCTTGTTTCGGAAGTCTCTCCCTATTCACATTCAAAAGAAACCGTATCGCCCGCTTTGCGAAAACCTTGGAACCCATTGTGTCCCAATCGGCCAGCCGAGCGATCTCCGCCGTGCCAGTTTCAAAATCAAAATATATCTCGCCCCATTCGCCGTCGCAGTCTGCCTGATACTCATAGGCCGCGGCGGTGATCTTTTTCTTATGAACGGTTTTTGTTTTTTGCCGCAGCCGCATCGCCCGGATCGCGCCGTCCTCAAAAAGCAGCATGGTCAAATGCTCCACGGCCCGCCGGTATGCCCGCTCCGCGCCGCTGGCCGCGCTGCCCTCAAACATCACAGCCATGTCCTCAAAGGTCAACCGCTCGCTATGCGTCCCAACATGGCCGCAGGTCATGCAGACGGCGTTGCGCTTTTCCAGAAGTATCTGCTCTCTGTAATCCAGTTTTTCAAACGCCCGCCGCACAGCCTTAGCTTGCATACCGCGCCAGATGGATGCAACAAAACTGATCCTGTCATAGCTGGCATCCGCGATGGTCTTTTCGTCGTCCTCGTCCTGATGGGAGATATAAAACGGCTTCTTTCTGCGAAACTCCCACGCCGTTTTCAGGTAGTCTCTGGCAAGCTCCGTCGTGCAGTTGTTTTCCTCCGCAAACGACGCAGCATGGTCCTCTCTCTTGTCGGTGTCCTGCATCCACGCGGCAAAACGGACTTTCTTATATACGGCCAGGGATGACAACGACCACGCTTCTTCCCGCAGACGAAAACTGAGCAGGGCGTCCTCGACAAAGTGGTAAATGTATGTGGTGAACGCCGCGCCCTTGTTTGGATCGTACTGCGGCAATCGTTTGAGAATAGCCTCCATACAGGCCATTTTCATATCCACGACCCGCTCCGGGTCATAGCGGTCGTATCCGTCCCGGCAGCGGAACTCATAGACCCGCTCGTTCAGCATCCATTCGTAATGGTGGAGGAAAAAGGAGAAGTAGCGCAGCTCTTTCTTTTCTATCGCCGCCAGGATGTAATCGTTCAGCTCCATCTCAGGCGGGGCTGGGTCCAGCTGGAAGATACGGTCCGCCTCCCATGTGGTCATCCCTTTTTCTTGCACTTGGTAGCCGTGCTTTCGTATGTAGCCGGTCATATCCCATGTGTATCCATCCAGCATGGCGGCGCACCTCCCTTCCCATAGTTTGTATTTTCAGTAATAAAAGTTTTCCCGACGGAGCAGCTTCACAAATTCAAAAATCACTTTCCCGTCCACATCAAGCGGGAATGAGAAACTAAAGAATATCTCTTCCTCATCACTCTCCGTGCTATTTTTCTTCAAGTCCTGTATCGTCTGGCCCTTATGGTAGAAGTCGCTCAGATAGTCCTCCACGCCATATGCCTCAAATGGGTATTCTCGGATTTTTTCATATGAATAGTCAAGTGCGGCGGCACGTTTCCGCTTGGTCGTGACTGTGATTTTATCAAATTGAATCTCGATGTCACAAAATCCCATCACGCTGATTACCGGGATGGGATATGATTCTCTGTGCCAGTTCCCGTCATCGTCTTTGTGATAGTGTCCGTTGTACCACCCGGATTCGACATCAAAGATGCGGTGATACAGCGCACTGCAGAGCTGAGCGCGCCTCATATCAAGCTCATAGTAAGCACGGTTTATCTCGCCAAGCCATTCTTTTGAAATATCCATTATTTCTCTCCTACAATAAAGATTGAGGCAAGGTGCACGGCAGCCAGCCGTGTTTTGCCAACTCAAAGCCGAAGCTGTAGAATG
>CANQRM010000048.1 GCA_947626265.1 uncultured Oscillospiraceae bacterium | reverse complement strand
GCATATAACAAAGATAGTAGACACGCATTTCTGTGTCTACTATCTTTTTACCTCTTCACACCGTGAGACGTATTTCCGGGGTGGGGTATTAGGGGGAGCGCCCCCTAACAAGGCCGTTTGTGCTACC
Organism: uncultured Oscillospiraceae bacterium; assembly: GCA_947626265.1. Lineage (GTDB taxonomy): Bacteria > Bacillota > Clostridia > Oscillospirales > Oscillospiraceae > CAJOIG01. The sequence goes on along the minus strand of CANQRM010000048.1, from coordinate 15,364 downwards.
AAACGGCATACTTGCAAGAGTGTCGGCACCGAAGGCGCCGCCACTCCTATGCAAAAATCCTACGCCTGTTCGCTCGTATCCATCCATCGATCCTTTGGGCGTGGGATAGGATGGATAGATAGATGGATCAGTATTGCTCATATCAGTCTTGTTTATATTATTCTTATTTGCCTCGGAAAAATCGAAGTCTTGACCTCGGCTTTTCCGATGTCTGGACATGGGAATATCCGATGTCTTGACGTGGGCTTTTCCCATGTCTGCACTTCGGCCCTCTGCGGCGTCGTCCTCATTCGGGGCGGGGGCCGGGACCTCCGGGACGGTAAACTGCTTCACATAGATGATGGTGGGTTTCCCCTGGCCCTGCTTCACGCGCTCGATAAGGCCGACGCCCTTGGCAGCGTCCAGCTCGGCCAGCAGCTTAAGGGCCTTGTCGTGGCCGCAGTTCATGTCCTCCTGTATCTGCTCCATGGTGTAGTAGATGAATACCCGGCCCTGGGCGTCGTACCAGCCGTTCCGCATGGAGAGGCCCATGCGGTCCAGCATGAGGCCGTACAGTAGCTTGGCGTCCGTGGACAGGTGCCGAAACTCCTGCCCAGTCACAAGGATACGAGGGATGCGGTAAAATGCGAAGCTCTCTGATTGTACGCCGTAGTAATAATCAAATGGCATTGGTGTCCTCCTTCAATATATTGTGCCCCATAGAACAATTTCAAGGCATATCTTGACAGCGTGACAAGAATGGCATATAATGTTAGCACTTGATAAAATGGAGTGCTAATTCTGCTGATAACCATATTTAGGAGGGTATTTCATGAATACGCAAGAACGAAAAAACGACTTGCTCCAAATCATCGAACATTTAGATATAACCCCGACGATGTATAAGAACGCCGAAGAAAAGTACAAAAATCTCGCTGCGTACTTGGAGAGCAAAGGGATAGAAGCTGATATGTACCCTCAGGGTTCTTTCGCGCTGGGAACAGTTATACGTCCGACTGTGAGAGATCCAAACGCAGGATATGATCTAGATTTTGTATGCCAAGTGCATGCAATGCGGGAGGATACAACTCCGGCGGAATTAAGAAAGCTAATAGAAGATGCATTGACCAGCAGTGATTTATATGGTGGGAAGCTTACAATACATGATGAGTGTTTTACTGTCACTTATGCGAATATAGGTAACTATGGTTTTTCAATTGATATTGTTCCGGCAGTGAATGAGAGTGAACAAGTAAAAGCATGCCTACAACAGAAGGCCGCATATCCGGACTTAATTTCAACTTCGATTGCTATACCAAAGAAAGAACCGGATGTGTATACATGGCTCACAAACAACCCAAAGGGCTATTTAGCTTGGTTTAACGGAATAAACAATCCGTTTTCCGAACACAGTTGGGAGAATAGTCGCGAAAAAATTTTTCGCGAAAACAATGCCGTTTACGCATCTGTAGAAGAAATCCCACCCGCATTGAATCGTTCGTCCATACAAAGGGTGATCCAAATATTAAAATATCATCGTGATGTTTTTTATAGTAAGTATCCTAATGGGGAGGACATTAAGCCGATTTCTGCAATTATCAACACAATTGTTGTAAAAATGGCAGATGGGATCAGACCTGATATTTCGGTATTTGATCTCCTCGACTTTATAACCACTGAACTTGCCATATACGCAGAGCGTCAAAAGCTTCCAGAGCAAATGTTTTCATCGAAATATCCAAATAGAAATGTTATTCAAATACAGGACAATAAATGGATGATCTGTAATCCGGCTAACCCCGAAGATAATCTGGCAGACAAATGGAATGAGGACATGAGAATTCCGCGAGTTTTTTTCAGATGGTGTTCATGCGTGCATCACGACTTAATTGACTCATTTAAGGAGAGTGATGAAGCTTTCCGTTCCATTGTTGAAGGTGCCTTTGGTCAGAAAATGGTATCGGACGTTTGGGGAGAAAAGTATCGCCCCATTCCTGCTAGGCCAATTCAAGCTCTGCATGCAGCAAAGCCTTGGGGCTAAGTGTAATGCTTACATATGAAGATGCTGTCACACAGGTTTCTGAACTCTTGCAGGTTCAAACAGGTCTAAGCGTTTCTAAGAGCAGTGAAGAAGAAATACAATTAAGTGGTGCGCTATTTGTAAACCGTGTGTATAGAGATTTTCCAGTCAGAAAGCATTACCGAATAAAACTTGTTATACCTGTTGGCAGTGAAGAACTTCCGTATGTACTTGATACTGAAAACCAGATAGACAATACCTATCCTCATGCGTTCACGGGGAAAAAGTTATGTCTTGAAACACCAACAAGCATAAGAATACAATATATCGATGGATTCAATTTAGTTTCGTGGGTACAAAACTATGTAGAGGTATACTTTTTTACATATGAGTATTACAAGAGATATGGCATATACCCGTTTGGTGAGCGAGCACATGGATATTGCGGTATTGTACAGACATATAAGGATTTACTGCATATTGACAACGAAATCAATACGATTCACGTAATGAAGTATATATCTACTGTAAAGGTTTATCGAGGACATCACAGGTGTCCATGTGGAAGTAATAAGAGAATAAGAAGTTGTCACGGTGAATATATAAAACCATTTTATGAAGATTGCCGACTTAGAAAAATATTAGATGATGATCTGTTAGAGTGCTATAGGGAAGCGAAAGAGGGTAAATAACTTGCAAGAAATTTTGAATCGACAAGATGAGACGAGCATGCTACGTCTTCAGTTTGCTTCTAGGCATTATTATAACTCTGCAGAGATTCTTAATAGGTGTTTGTGGTGGTTTTCTTTGCTCTCAGCGGGCACTATTCTCCTTCCGGAGTCAATTCCAGAATGGTTACGATTAGGAATCCCAATTGCTACGGACCTCTTATGTGTATTTTTAACATGTAGTTATCATAAAGTTGTTTCTCTAGCCGCCAAAATGAGAGAATACTTTGATGCATATGTACTTAATTTGAATTTGGAGGATATAGACAGGCCCAAAAGACAAGAGCTAAATGAAAAAGCACTGAAAATCGTAGAACGGCATCAAAGCGACGCAAACATTCAAATGGCAAATACTGGAACAGACGATCCGCCTGGCGTAAAACGATGGTATGACTTAGATACAGAAATGAGTGAAGAAGATGCTGTATACGAATGTCAAAGACAGAATGGTTGGTGGAATAGCCATTTGGCAAAGATGAGGGGAAAGAAGGATCTCATTAATATTTGTCTCTTTCTTTTGGCAATTTATCTTTATGCATCATATCAAAAGAAAACATTTAGATTAGGGATATGCCTTCTTTCAATATTCATCAAAGTGATTGACTGCATTGTTGCGAATATAGAATACTATCTTCTTTCAGTAAAGATTGATGCTGTGATTGAAAACCTATCGAGAGCCAGAAGCGCTGATAATATAATCGAGCTACAGAAGTTGATTAATAAGAGAAGAGCCATTCCAGTTCTCGAACGCAATTCAATTCACAAGAGTAATGCAAGAAAACTATCTGAGCTTTATAAAACAACAAATGGCTAACATCGCACATTGTCTAGAAGCCGTATGGCTACGGCGTCGAAATGCTCCTGGAGACGATGAGGATCTGCAAGCAGGTCCGCTCTCGTTGGTCGGGGGCATTTCTCTTTCTCTCCATAAAATTCGCTCCAGGGGCTTTCGCGGTGGCCCCGGTCGTTCCGCCTCCGAATTTTCGAGAAAGTCGAGAAAATTCGGCCTGGAGGGCCAATGCGCCGAAAGAAATCTAGCCAACTCGCCGAAAAGAAAATGGCCAACTCGCCGAATTGAGCCGCTCACGATAGGAGAGGCGGCATAGCAAAAGACACACCTCCACGGGTGTGCCTTTTGTGGTTCCGGCGGGGTTCGCCGGGCGAAATCCGCTTGTCGTATGCTGTTCAGTGTGAGGAAACACTATGTAGCTGGCATTGCATGGGCATGATCATGGTTACACACGTGCTGGTGAACGACCCCACCCGGGGGTACGGCATCTTCATTGATACCATGCTGGATGCGGCAGCCTGAAAAAATACCCGGTCCGACGGACCGGGTATTTTCACTTTAGGAAAGTGGGCGCTTTGTTAACTTACAATGCTTGCGCTCCAGTTTCCGGAGGCGTGGATCTCGAAAAACGCCTTGCTGCCGGCGGGGATGGACACCATTTTCTTCCCGTCATAGGCGCCGATCTCATTTACCAGGAGGTCGCGGCCGTCGGCGGTATAGAGCCAGACGGCGAAGTTGCGCTCGCCGTCGTGGGTGAATTGCCAGGCGCCGGAACGGCCTGTCCAAATATCCGTGACGTAGTCGCCTGTGCCCGTAAAGGAGACAGCGGAGCCGTCCTCTGCAAAGACGATGTGTGCGTCGTCCTCTTTTGCGTCGGTGAGATGTTCGATGGTATACGTCCAGGAGCCGTCGGCCGTGATTTCAAAGGCATAGGGAGATGTACCTTCCAAAAGGACGTATCCGTCATAGGTCCCGATCGTGTTGACCAGCAAATTTGTATCGCCGGTATCATCGTATGATTTAACAATGAAATTACGGCTGCCATCGTGCTTGAAATGGACCCTGAATATGCCGCTCTCAAGAGTGATGCCTGTGACCACGTCGTCGCCGCTGCCGCTGACGTTCTGCCCGTTGGCGCATACGCCGGAAGCATCAAACTGGCAGCTGACCCCGTCGATGACAAGCAGCTCGTCCCGGGCCATCAGGCCGTCCTCTTTGAGGTAATACCAGGAAGAGCCGGACTTCTGCCACTTGTCATAGGCCAGCACACCAGAGTCGTCGGCGTAATAAAAGTCACCGTTACCGACATCGATCCAGCCGGTATACATGTGCCCGTCGGCGGCGAACATATAGTCGGCCCCGTCGATGGTCAGGATCTCATCTGCCGCCTGCGTGCCATCGGCTTTTTCATAATACCACCCTTCGTCAGCCTGGAGCCATCCCCCGGAGGGCTCCTCAGCGGCAAAGGCGCCCACGCCGGCGAGGGAGAATATCAGGGCTGCTGCGAGAAAAAAGATCGCTGCTTTTTTCATGCTGGTCTCCTCCAATAAACTTTTTTGAGAAAAAACTTTATGGGGGCAGTGTCAGTTTACAACAAAAAAGCGGTGCTTGCAACAAGCCGACAATGGCTTGAAAACCTGGTCAGAACAGCCCGCACACGAGCTCCGTATACGCCGCGGGGTCGTCCAGGGGAAGGCCCGCGATGAGCTGGGCCTGGGCCAGCAGGACCATGGCAAGGCGCGCGGCCCGGGGCTTATCCTCGGCGTAGGCCTTTTCCAGGGCGGCGAAGGCGGGGTGGGAACCATTGAGCTCCAGGACCCGGTGGGCCTTGATGTTCTGGCTCTCCGGCACGCCGGGCAGGTTCTGGAAGTACTTCTCCATCTCCAGGGTCACCTCGCCGTCGGTGGTGAGGAACACGGGCTGGCTCTTGAGCTTGTGGGAAAGGCGCACGGTCTCCACCGCGCCGCCCAGGCTCTCCTTCACGAAGTCCAGGAGTTCTTTGCTCTTCTCGGCCTTTTCCTCGGTATCCTTCTTCTCCTCGTCGGACTCAAGGCCCAGATCGTCGTTGGTGACGTTGCAGAACTCCTTTTCATCGTACTTGCCCAGCATCTGCATGACGAACTCGTCCACGCTGTCGGTCAGGCACAGCATATCGTAGCCCGCCGCCTTCACCGTCTCGGCCTGGGGCAGGGCGGAGGCCCGCTTTTCCGTCTCGGCGCAGGCGTAGTATATCTTCTTCTGGCCCTCGGGCATGGCGTCGGCGTACTCCTTGAGGCTGATGAGCTTGTCCTGGCTCACGCTGTAGAACATGAGAAGGTCTTTGAGCTGGTCCTTGTGCATGCCGTAGTCGCCCACCACGCCGTACTTGAGCTGGGGCGCGAAGGCCTTGTAGAAGGTGAGGTAGTGGTCCCGGTCTTCGGCCATGAGCCGGGTGAGCTCCGCCTGGATCTTCTTCTCCAGGTTCCCGGCGATGATCTTCAGCTGCCTATCGTGCTGCAGCAGCTCCCGGGAGATGTTGAGGCTCAGGTCAGGGGAGTCCACCACGCCCCGGACGAACCGGAAGTGCTCCGGCACCAGGTCCGGGCACTTGTCCATGATCATGACCCCGGCGGAGTAGAGCTGCAGCCCCGGCTGATAGTCCCGGGTGTAGTAGTCATAGGGGGCCTGAGCGGGGATGAAGAGCATGGCCTTGTAGCTGGTGAGGCCCTCAGCGTTGACGCGGATGACGCCCACAGGGTCCGTTCCGTCGTGGAAGTGCTCCTTATAATAGGCCTTGCAGTCGTCGTCGCTGACCTCGCTTTTGGGCCGCTGCCAGATGGGCACCATGGTGTTGACCACCTGGTCCTCGGTGACGGTGTTGTAGGCGCCCTTGCCGTCCTCGCCGCCCTTTTCGTCCCATTCCCGGCGCTCCACCATCATGCGGATGGGCCAGCGCACATAGTCGGAATATTTTTTGATGAGCTCCTTCAGCCGCCAGCTCTCCAGGTAGGCGCTGTAATCCTCCTGGTCCGCGTCGGGCTTGATGTGCATGATGACGTCCGTGCCCACGGTATCCTTCGCGCAGGCCGTGACGGTGTAGCCGTCCGCGCCGGAGGACTCCCACTTCCAGGCCTGGTCCTCGCCGAAGGCCCGGGATATGACCGTGACCTTGTCGGAGACCATGAAAGCGGAGTAAAAGCCCACGCCGAACTGTCCTATCACGTCCACGTCCGCGGCGGATTCGTCCTCCGCCAGGCTGTCCCGGAAATGGCGGGTGCCGCTGGAGGCGATGACGCCAAGGTTGGCCTCCAATTCCTCCTTCGTCATGCCGATGCCGTTGTCCCGGACGGTGAGGGTGCGCTCGTCCTTGTCCGCGTCCACGCGGATGAGAAAATCCTCCCGGCTCATGCCCACGCTCTCGTCCGTGAGAGACCGGTAGCACAGCTTGTCGATGGCGTCGGAGGCGTTGGAGATGATCTCCCGGAGGAATATCTCCTTGTGGGTGTAGATGGAGTTGATCATCAGGTCCAGGAGCCGCTTGGACTCGGCCTTGAACTGTTTCTTTGCCATGTATGGTCGCTTCCTTCTGTGAAGATTTAGCACTCTTTTCTGCCGAGTGCTAATCTACCACGATTTCCCGCGCTTGTCAAGCCCCGGGGGGCGGGATGGGCGGTGTGCATAAAAATTTTACAATTTGTTACAGTTTTAAACTTCCCCTTTACTTTTATATAGTATCGTCGGTATAATACGGACAGAGAGATTTACATAATATACAACATCGCATGGGTGGGGGTGTATGGCATGAGACGGGTGCTGGCATTGGTCATGACAGTTGTCTTTCTGGCGGCCGCCATGGGCGCCGCCGTGCCCGACACCCTGACCCTGGCCCCGGCCGTGGAGGGCTGGGCGGACAGCTATATCGCCTTCCTGGACAGCAACTATGACATTTTCGCGGCCCTGTGGCCCGACGGGATGGGCGGCGCGGCGTTCATGGACCTGGACCTGGACGGCACGCCGGAGATGGTCCTGTTCGACCAGGGCGCGTCCGTGGCCATGGGGGCGCATATCTTCGACCTCATCGGCGGGCAGGTATACTGCGTGTCCAGCGCCCTGGACAGCGCCTCCGGCGCTTTCAACGGCAGCTATTTCTCCTCCGTACATGTGAACGCGGGCTTTTTCGAGGCCTTCCGGCTGAGCAGAACGGAGGCGGGCTGGTGCTTCTGGGTGGACAGCAGCAACGGCACCATGGAGTCCACCTGGGACGAGATCGTCCGCTTTGATAACGGCTCTGGCGTGCTGACGCCGGTGAGCGTGTGCCAGCGGTATCTGGAGTTCGACATGTACAGCGGCCTTGTGGTGACGGAAAATTATTCCGTGGGCGGCGTGACCACCGACAACGTGGGCTACGACAGGGCCTCGCTCGTCTATCAGGAGGGCCAGGACGCGGGCTATGAGGCCAAGGGCGTATACCGCTGGGACAGCGACGCCTATACCGCCTCCCGGGAGGGCCTGCTGGCCATGGCCCGGGACGCCGCGGCGGTCTATGTGCCCATCACCTCCGCGGTGACCCTGGCGTCTGTCGCGGGGTAAATTGAAACAAAGAGGAAAGGGATGCGCTTGGGCGCATCCCTTATTTTTGTGCTGTGGCGGCCGTCTCCTCCTCGACCATGCGGATGAGCTCGCTCAGGGGCATATCCAGCGCGGCGGCGATGCGCCAGAGCGTCTCCACATTGGCTTTCTTGCGGCCATTCTCGATCATGGCCAAATGGCTGCGGGAGATGCCGGCCAGGCCGGACAATACCTCCTGGGACATGCCCCGCCGTGTTCTCAGGATACCTATGATTTGGCCTGTTATCTTACTGTTGTAAAGCATATTCTTTTCTCCTTTCAAATGTGCCTTTACAACAGCCCGTGTTTTTTACGCGAATTTACAAAGTCCATGATAGAAACAGCCGCCCGCGAAATTGTCACCGATGGTAGACAACTTTGCGGGCGGCGGGGCTAAGATGAAGGTATCAAAAAAGAGAAACGGAGGCATGACCATGAGAAAAGCATTAATCGTATTGCTGAGCCTTTGCCTGATGGGGACGGTCGTCGCCGCCGCGCCGGTGGAGGAGATCATCGACCTGAGCGGGTATGACGACGACACGCTGGTGGCTCTACTGGATCAGGTGCAGAGCGAGATAGCGGCCCGCCAAATTGAAAAGACCGCTGCGCTCCCAGCCGGGACGTATGTGTTCGGCAAGGACCTCCCGGTGGGGAATTATTTTTTGAAAAAGGACCAGGAGGAGCAGTATGGTTTCGTGAATCTGGAGGTGGCGGGTGACGAAGATGACAAAGATCCAAGATGGCTGTATAAATTCATTGCCAAGGAACCCTATGAGGCATATATCACGGGAAAAGAGGGTGATATGCTGACGATTGAGTTTCCCTGTAGCCTGACCATCTCCGCCGGCGTGGTGTTCCAGTGAGAGACAGGACGCGGTAAACTGCTTTCTCTTGCGGAGAGCTATTACGTGTGGTATACTAAATCTGTCGAAACGGACAGGCCTTGATGGAAAGAACGTGCCGCCTTTTCAGACGGCACGTTTTGTTTTCCACAGGCAACAGAGAACAGAGCTCAAATAGAGAGATAAAGGAGCAAAGAATGAAAGATTTTTTCTGGGTCGTTGTGGCGGTAGTAGCCGTTGCGGTACTGTTTTATCTGGCGGTTTTCGTAACAGGCTGGCTGTGAGGAAGAGGCTATGAAAAAGGCCGTTCAAAACTTCTTTGCAGTTTTATTGGTTTTTGCTCTCGGGTTTGGAAGTTGCTGGGGTTATCTCAAGTATAAGGAAATGAAGGATGCTGAGATCGTGGATAGCTCCGCAGATGGGTTTGATTTGCGGCTCCCTGGTGAGGTGGAAAAGAGCATTGTAACACTGGATGAGGTGGAGGTACAACTGCAAAAAATCGGGCAGTTAGCAGTTCATTCCGGCGAGTACACCGTTTCCAAGAGCAGGGAGTATATCAGGCACTTTTTTGACGACATTCCTATCCCTGGCACAAAAAACTCCATTGGTTTAAAATGTAACGGTATTGTCAAGGTCGGGTTCGACATTGACGAAATTGCTCCGACGTTGGACAATGAAAGCCAGAGAATCTATATTAGTCTGCCAGAACCTGAAATACTGGATAATTATGTGATTTGGGATAGTGTAGAATGCGAAGAGAAGAACAGCATTTTCAATCCAATTGAATTTGACCAATACCAGCAGCTGATTGACGAAATAGAAGCGGAAGGCTTGGTGCAGGCAGAGGAAAATGGGTTATATGAGGCAGCGGAAGAGAATACCAGAACCGTGATACGGGAGTTCCTTTCAGGGTTTGATGGCTACGAGGTCGTGTTTATATGACTTTACCTACTAGATCAGTGCTTTAAGAAAATGACGATATCATACAGAGTGATTTTGAGCGGCCTAGTTAAGGCCGCTCTTTTTTCTGCGGGATTTGCGCGATAGCACTTGTTTTTTGTAATTTTTGTAATATAATATAAACTAACGGTCCTATACCGTTGGAAAGGCGGCCATTTTGCCGCGGGGAAGAGAGGAAACTTACTGTGCCTACCCAGTGGAAGCGCTCCCCGGAGGAGCTGCACAAAACATACGTCGCCAACACGGAGGCCTTTTACCGGGCCGCGGGCCGCGGCCTGGCGGAGCAAATGGACGAGTTCTGCGTAAACTGCGCCCTACAGTTATTTGCCCGCAGCGCCTGCCTCACGGAGGACCACGCCCAGGCGGTGAACGCCCTCTACTCCAAAGGCCGGCCTCAGCCCACGTGGCTTTTATGGGCCCTCACTACCGAAGTGGGCAAGAGCGGGCAGTTTCTGCCGCCGCTATTTTACTGGCAGCTCACCGAGCGGGACGCAAGGGAGGGCACGGACCTTTCACGGGTGTTCATCCGCATGCTGACCAATATCCTTTTGTGCCTGGCCGCCGTGGACGACGACGTGACCTACGCCGAGGCGGAGTACATCACCGAGTGCGGGGACAAGCTGTCCGCCCTGTGCGATGGCGCGGGGGTCAAAAAGGGCAAGCCCGGCCTGCGGGCGGCGGATTTCGTCACCAGCGCCCAGCCCTCTTTCCTGGACAAGAACCCGCCCCAGGCGGCGGGCCAGACCGGCCCCGCCCAGGGCCAGGGTACGGACAAGGCCGCCGGCGAGCCGCCGGCGGAGAAGCCGGACCTGGACGAGCTCATGGCGGAGCTGGACGCCCTGGTGGGCCTGGAGCAGGTGAAAAAGGACATCAAGAGCATGATGAACCTGGTGAAGGTCCGTCAGCTCCGGAAAGAAGCGGACCTGCCCGTGCCGCCCCTGAGCCTGCACATGGTGTTCATGGGCAACCCCGGCACCGGCAAGACCACTGTGGCCCGGCTGGTGGGCGGGCTCTATGCCGCCATCGGGGCCCTCACCAAAGGCCAGCTCATCGAGGTGGACCGCTCCGGCCTGGTGGCGGGCTACGTGGGCCAGACGGCCATCAAGACCCAGGAGGTCATATCCTCCGCCCTGGGCGGGGTGCTCTTTATCGACGAGGCCTATTCCCTCTCCAGCGGCGGGGAGAACGACTTTGGCCGGGAGGCCATTGAGACGATCTTGAAGGCCATGGAGGACCACCGGGAGGAGCTGGTGGTCATCGTGGCGGGCTACACCGGGCCCATGGAGAAATTCCTGGACTCCAACCCGGGTCTGGAGAGCCGGTTCAACAAGTACATCTTCTTCGGCGACTATAACGGCGAGGAACTGAACGCCATCTTCCACCTCCAGTGCAAAAAGAACGGCTACGAGCTGGACGAAGAGGCGGAGGAATACGCCAAGGAGTTTTTCAACAGCCTCTATGAGAGCCGGGACGAGAACTTCGGCAACGGCCGGGACGTGCGCAACCGCTTTGAGGACATGGTGGTCCGCCAGGCCAACCGGGTGGCGGCTATGGAATCCCCCACCAAGGAAGACTTGGTGCGGTTCACGAAGGCTGACTTTTTGGAAGAGTCGGAGCAAGAGGAAGATAAAGCCTCCCCTGTGCAAGGGGAGGTGCCGAGCGGGAGCGAGGCGGAGAGGTTGTCTGACAATCCCTCAGTCACCGCCTGACGGCGGTGCCAGCCCCCTTTGCACAAGGGGGCCAATATAGTAAAGGTTTAGAACTATGGAAGACAGACACCTGGGCGTTTACATCCACATACCCTTCTGCGCCTCCAAGTGCGGCTACTGCGACTTCTACTCCCTGGCCGGCTGCGACAAGTTCATGGGAAAGTACCAGGACGCCCTCGTAAAGCACATCCACGAGGCCGCCAGCACCATGGCGCCCTATTATATCGACACCATCTACTTCGGCGGCGGCACCCCCAGCTACTTCGGGGGCAAGCGCATCGCGGCCATCTTCAACGCCCTGAAACGGGAGGCGAAGGTCCTGAAGACCGCCGAGGTCACCGTGGAGTGCAACCCGGACAGCGTAAAGCGCCACGACCTGGACGTCATGCGCAAAGAGGGCGTGAACCGCATCTCCCTGGGGGTCCAGTCCGCCAGCGACGACCTGTTGAAGATCATCGGCCGGCGGCACAACTTCACCCAGGTGAAAAAGGCCACGGAGAACATCCGTGCCGCGGGGTACGACAACCTGAGCATGGACCTCATCTACGGCCTGCCCAACCAGACGAAGGGGGACTGGGCGGAGACGCTGGCCCGGGTGCTGGACCTGGAGCCGGACCACCTCTCCTGCTATGGGCTCAAGCTGGAGGAGGGCACGCCCATGTACCGGGACTACAAGGACAGCCCCGTCATCCCCTCCGACGACGACCAGGCGGATATGTACCTCTACACCGTGGAGACACTGAACCACTACGGCTACCAGCAGTATGAGGTATCCAACTTCGCCCGCCGGGGCAAGGCCTCCCGGCACAACATGAAATACTGGGACATGGACGACTACTTGGGCTTCGGCCCCGGGGCCCATTCCTGCATCGGCAATACACGCTATAGCTTTATCCGGGACCTGGACGGCTACATCAAGGGCGTCACCCAGGACGGGAACATCCTGGATGAGTACGAGAAGCTGGACGAGCTGGACAGGGCCTCGGAATACCTCATGCTGGGCATGCGCCGCAGCCGGGGCATCTCCGAGGAGGAATACAAAAAAGTCTACCGCAGCGACTTCGCCCCCATCGAGGCGCTGCTCCTGGAATACGAAAAGGACGGCTGGACGAAGAAATTCAACGGCCGCTGGTGCTTCACCCCCCAGGGGTTCCTGCTCAGCAACATCCTCATAGGCTCCCTGTGGGAGGCCCAGGCCCAGCACCGCATCAGCGGCAATCCCTGGATCGGGGAGACCCTGGAGGAGCCGGTGGGCCAGCTCACCGGCACCACGGCCCAGGACCTGCGCATATAAGCGTATAAGAGAGAAAGCATCATCACGGAGATAAGGAGGGGCTTTGACCATGGCGGACAGGAACGATTTAAGCTTTGAAGATGCGGTCCGGCAGGAGAGTGCCCGGGCCGGTGCGACCGGCCAGCGCCCTGCATCGAGGCCCCGGCCAGCCCCCCGGCGCAGAAGGCGGGGCGGTGGATGGATGTGGGCTCTCGTCATACTGGCGGTGGTGCTCCTGGCGGGGGTCATAGGCCTCGCCGTGGGCTTCACCTACGCAAACCAAGTGGCGGAGCTGGACACCATCTACCCCAACGTGTCCGTGAACGGGGTGAACGTGGGGGGCATGACGGTCCAGGAGGCGGCCGCCGTATTGGGCGACCCCGCCGGGCGGTACGATAATGCCGCCGTCACCGTGAACTTCCCCACCGGGGAGAGCCTCACCGTCACGGCCCAGCAGCTGGGCCTGAAGGCGGAGGATGGCGCGGATTTTGCAAAGCTGGCCTACGAATACGGCCGGGAGGGGACGCTCCTTAAAAACTTCATGGACTACCGCGCCTGCGAATCCAAGCCCGTGGACATCGCGGTCCAGCGAGCGCCTGTGGAGCCGGACATGGAGGCCCTGCGGGCCCTGGTGGAGCCGGTGGCGGAGCAGGTTGACAAGAAGCTGGACATCGTCCAGGCCAGCTACGGCGAGGACGCCGTCACGCTCATCAAGAACACCGGCACGGCCCAGGTGGACGTGGACGCGGTGTGCGCCGCCGTGCGGCAGGCGTTCATCAATGAGGACTACGCCGCGCCCATTATGGTGACGCCCGTGGAGCCGGCGCTGCCTGAAGGGGCAGAGCCGGAGGTCCCCGACGTGGACGTGCAGGAGCTGGTGGACGCCCTCTATGACGCGGTGTACCGGGCCCCGGAGGACGCGGTCTACGACGAGACCACCGGCACCGTGAAGGAGGGCGTGCAGGGCATCCATATCGACAAGGAGGAGGCCGCCCGCCTCTGGAACGAGGCCGCGCCCGGCGCCTCCGTCACCATCCCCTATATCTTCGACGACCCGGAGGTCATGGCCTCGGATGTGAGCGGGAGCCTGTTCCAAGACGTGCTCAGCGAGAAGAGCACCAGCCTCTCCGGCTCCAGCTCCGCCCGCATCAACAACATCACTCTCGCGGCCAAGGCCATGAACGGCGTGGTCCTCCAGCCGGGGGAGGAGTTCAACTACAACATGTGCCTGGGCGAGCGCACCGCCGCCAAGGGCTACCAGTCCGCCGGGGCCTATGCCAACGGCGAGCACGTGATGAACATCGGCGGCGGCATCTGCCAGGGAAGCTCCACCCTCTACTACTGCGCGCTGTACGCGAACCTGCAGATCACCGCCCGGTACGATCACTATTTCCCGGTGTACTACCTGCCCCGGGGCCTGGACGCCACGGTGAGCTGGGGCTGGCCGGACTTCAAGTTCGTCAATAATAGAACGTACCCCATCAAGATCGAGGCATACGTCTCCGGCGGGTACCTGACCGTGCGCATCTACGGCACGGACGTGGACGGAAGCTACGTGCAGATGACCTCCGACACCTGGGAGGACAGTGAGTTTTACTATGCCCAGACCTACCGGAACGTGTATAATAAGGACGGCGGGCTGATAAGCTCCACGGCCGAGGCCTACAGCCGCTACCACAAGGAGGGCACCACGACTACGGAGGAGACCACCTCCGCCACGCCGCCGCCTGCCACCCCGGCGCCCACCCAGCCGCCCTCCGCGCCCCCTGTGGCGGAGCAGCCGCCCCAGCAGCAGCCCGAGACCCAGCCGGAGCAGCAACAGCCGGAACAGCAGTTGCCGGAGACCCAGCCGGAGCAGCAGCCCGAACAACAGCCGGAGACCCAGCCGGAACCGCTGCCCGAGCAGCAGCCGGAGACCCAGCCCCAGCCCGAGCAGCAGCCGGAAACACAGCCTGAACCCCTGCCGGAGACCCAGCCCGAGACGGGCGGGGACACGCCCCCGGCGGAATGAGATACAAAGGAAGAAAACGGAGGAGATACCAGTGAACGGCAGATTCTACATCACCACCCCCATCTATTACCCGTCCGACAAGCTCCACATCGGCCACACCTACTGCACCGTGGCCACGGACGCCATGGCCCGGTATAAACGCCTCAAGGGCGACGAGGTCATGTTCCTCACCGGCACCGACGAGCACGGCCAGAAGATCGAGGACAAGGCCCGGGAGGCGGGCATAACCCCCAAGCAGTTCGTGGACAACATCGTGGAGGGGCCCCGGGGGGTGAAGGACCTGTGGAAGCTGATGGACATCTCCTACGACCGGTTCATCCGCACCACCGACGACTACCACGTCACCGCCATCCAGCGCATCTTCAAAAAGATGCACGACAACGGCGACATCTACAAGGGCACCTACAAGGGCAAGTACTGCAAGCCCTGCGAGAGCTTCTGGACCGAGAGCCAGCTGGTGGACGG
>CANQRM010000047.1 GCA_947626265.1 uncultured Oscillospiraceae bacterium | reverse complement strand
CAGCTTCGGCTTTGAGTTGGCAAAACACGGCTGGCTGCCGTGCACCTTGCCTCAATCTTTATTGTAGGAGGAACTATTTTCCGCCACCATCTCCGCCCTCCAGAACGTGGAGAGCGAGACAGAGCGGACCTACCTGGCCGGCAAGCTGCTGGGCCGCGGTGCCACTGAATTGGGCGCCCTGCTGAATACCAGCGCAGAGGACACCGAGGCCATGCGCCAGCGGGTCCATGAGCTGGGCGGCGTCATGTCCAATGAGGCGGTGGCCGCTGCAGCATCCTATCAAGACAGTCTACAGGACATGAAAACGGCTTTCCAGGGTATCAGCCGGAACATGGTGGCGGAATTTCTCCCCGCCATCACCTCCGTCATGGACGGCCTCACAGAAATGTTTTCCGGGAACGGTGAGACCGGCATCGCCATGGTGACCGCCGGAATATCCAGTTTTATCACCCACCTCACCGAGGCCGTCCCCCAGGTCATCACCCTGGGCAGTCAGCTCATCACCAGTCTGCTGACAGCAATAATCCAGAATCTCCCGGCGGTGACAAACGCTGGTGCCGAGGCCATCTTGTCCCTCTGTAACGGCCTGGCCACGGCCATCCCCACGCTCATCCCCATGGCTGCCCAGGCGGTGACATCAATCGTCACAGGGCTGCTAGACAACATACCAGCGCTTGTTGAGGCGGCCTTGGCTCTCATCACCGGCCTGGCTGACGGCCTGCTGGCGGCCATTCCCGTGCTTATTGAGGCCATCCCGCAAATTATCACATCTCTGGTCACCGCCATCCTGGACAGCATCCCGCAAATCATCCAGGCCGGCATCCAGCTCTTGACCTCTTTGGTGACTGCGCTGCCCCAGATCATCCAGGCCGTGGTGGCTGCCATCCCCCAAATCATCAATGGCATAGTTTCTGCGGTGATAGGCAGCATCCCGCAGATCGTGCAGGCTGGCATCCAGCTTCTGGTGGCGCTCATCCAGGCCCTGCCTCAAATCATCGCCACCATACTCCCGGCCATCCCACAGATCGTGGGGAGCATCGTCAACACACTGGCCAGCAATATTCCGCAGATTGTGCAGGCCGGCGTCCAGCTGCTTACAGCGCTTATTCGCAATCTTCCTACCATCATCTCCACCATTGTGCGGGCCATGCCCCAGATCATAAGCGGCATCGTGTCTGCCCTGGGCCAGGGCGTGTCCCAGATGATCCAGGTGGGCAAAAACTTGCTCCTGGGCCTTGGCCAAGGCATAGCGAATGCGGTTGGCACGGTAGTGGCCAAAGCTAAAGCCGCGGCAGCGGGCATTCTCAACGCCGTAAAGGGCTTTTTCGGCATCCGTTCACCGTCCACGGTGTTCCGGGACACGGTGGGCAAAAACCTTGCCCTGGGCCTTGCCAACGGCATCACGAATAACACGGCGGCGGCTGTGGCGGCGACAGAGAAAATGGCTGCCCAGGTGGCCGGCGTAGACTTTGGCATTGAAACCGGCGGGATCCGCAGCGCGGTGACCGCCATCACCCAGGACGCCGCCGGCGTGGCTCGCGCTGACGTTGCCCTGGCGGCCAGAAGTGGCATCCGCGGCGGCGAGTCTGCGGACGTGCTGACCCAGATACTGCAGGCGCTGCTTGCGCTCTCTGACAAGATAGACCGGCTCCAGATCGTGCTGAACACCGGGGCCCTGGTGGGCGGTCTGCTGGACCCGATAAATGAGGCTATGGGCACTAAAAGCTCTCTTGACGCCCGGGGGGTAGCATGATGCTCTACGGCATAAAAATCAATGGCATTGATACGCTGGAAAACTGGGGCCTTATCCTCTTGGCCGACCTGGTGGAAACGCCGCCCGCGAGGAAAGAAAACATCGTCCCAGTCCCCGGCTCGGATGGGGTCCTGGATTTAAGCGAAACTCTGACCGGGGAGCCGGTCTTTGATACCCGGTCCGTGTCTGGAACGCTTTTCCGCTGTGCAGACCAGTGGACCATGGCATACCTGCACGGGATGCTGCTGGATAATTACCACGGCCAGCGCGTCAGGCTTTCCGTGCCGTCTGACCTTTTCCACTACTATTCCGGGGTGCTGCAGATCGGTGAATACTCCGAAAATGCCCCCGGCCGCATCCCGTTTTCTGTTCCCATGGCAGACCCATGGCGCTACAAAAACGAGGTCACCACGGTCAAAGACGTGTTGACCTCCACCGATTTCATCACCATCCACCTGCACAATGAGCGGCGCCGGGTGGTGCCGGCCATCACCGTCACCGCTGCCACCAGAGTGCGCTGGAATAAGAGCATATACACCCTCCAGCCCGGCCAGGACTTCCGCGATTTGGACATCCGCCTGGAGCCCGGAGATAATGCCATTGAGGCCGCTTTGGTGGCCGCTGGCGCCGGTGAAATATCCTTCACCTACCAGGAGGCGAGACTGTAATGTACAAACTGCGTTTTAACGGCCAGGACATCTATGACCCCCGCGGGGCGAATGACGCCGACAAGCTCATCATAATGGACCCGGCGGTCACCCTGGCCGTAAATTCGGCGGGGTCCGTGTCTTTTTCCATACTTCCCAGCCATCCTATGGCCCGGAAAATCACCCGCATGCGGGGGACCCTGGAGCTGGTAGATGATGACGGAACCCTTTTCCGTGGCCGCATTCTCAACGATGAGACCACATTTTACGGCGCCCAGAAATACACCGCCGAGGGCGCTTTGGCATACCTCAATGACAGCATAGTGGACCCCTATACTTTCCCGGATGACTTTGTTGACCTGCCTGGCTACCAGGACGCCGCCGGACTATCTGGCAACCTGGTGGCCTGGTGGCTGGCGTGGCTGCTGGACCGGCATAATGCCCAGGCCCCCGCAGACCGCCAAATTAAGCTCGGGTCCGTCACCGTGAAAGACCCGAATAATTACATTTCCCGCGAAAATAGCAAGTATAGCAGCACCTGGCAGACGATCTCTGAAAAGCTGGTGGGCTCTGCGCTGGGCGGCTATCTGATCATGCGATATGAGGATGACGGCAATTATCTGGACTACCTGGCGGAGCTTCCCCGCACGAACCCGCAGCGCGTCAAGTTTTCGGAAAACCTGCTGGATATCATCATCAAGGTGACAGGGGAGAGCATCTTTACCGCCATTCTCCCGGTGGGGGCCGATGACCTGACCCTGGCGGAGTTGCCGGACGGCCCTCTGGAGGGCGGTCTTATAAAGGCCGGAAAGGTCATTTATGATCCTGCTGCAGAAACCGAATATGGCAGCCGGATCACCCGCGTGGTCACCTGGGACGATGTGGCCGTCCCCGAGAATCTCAAGACAAAGGCGGCCGCAGCTCTGGCCGCCGGCATCCAAATGCCGGAGTCCATCACCATCCAGGCCTGTGATCTCAACGGCGTGGACGGTTTAATTCCTCATTTCCGTGTTGGGCAGTACGTCCGGGTGGAAAGCGGCCCGCACGGTCTTTCCGCCGCTTATCCTCTTTTAGAGATGACGCCCAACATCCTGGAACCCGGCGCCACCACTATATGCCTCAACACAACGACGGCCAAATTCACCGCAGCGGTCCGCCAGGCGCAGATTACCGCGGAGGAAGAGGCAAAATCTGCAGTCCGCGAGGCGTCCAAGCGTTTCAACGAACTGATCTCCAAGGCCTCCGGCTTTTTTGCCACCCCGGAGCCGCAACCGGATGGGTCTGTCATTTACTATCTGCATGATAAGCAGACCCTGGAGGAATCCACGCTGGTGATGAAACTGACTGCGGAGGCCATCGGCTTTTCCACGGATGGAGGCTCCACCTATCCCTATGGCTTTACGGTCACCGGCGATATGGTGATGAATATCATTTCCTCCGAGGGGCTGAATGCAGACTGGATCAACGCGGGCACCATCAACCTGAACCTGCTTAAACTGCTTGGAACGCTGTGTGGGATCATGCAGGGGTATGGCATGACGGCCAGCGGGCGAACCACACAGGGCATCGTTGTATATGGCAACGGCGTGGACGATGAGGGGAACGCAAAGCCCCCATATCTCATTGTGACTGACGCCGGCATCCGGCTCCAGACTACCGCCGAAAACGACCTCAACATAGCCAAGGATGCGCTGGAGCTGAACGGCTGGGCATCTATAAGCGGGAACGTCAGAGCCGGCGGGGACGTGTTCGGGAAGGGCTACTACATGAGCCCAAACGGTGAGGTCCTGGCTCAAATCACGAACAGCGGTGTGCTGCAGCTTGGTGGCACATTGGACACCTACATCGGCGGCAAAACCGTTTATATCAGCGTTGCCGGGAATGATGTCATCATCCGGGGCAACGTGGATTTCTCCCAGGCCGTGGTGAGCGGGCTGAACTTTGAAACCGTTGACTCCACAAGATACTACCTCAACGGCAAATCGGTCATAAGCTCATCAAATGGCTACAACTATTTCGGGGCAAGTGGTGAGAGTAATGTGCTGGAAGGATCCTCGGTATACGTTGGGTCGGCGGGAACCAGCTCTGTGAACATTGGTACATCTTCACAAAATGTATATATCGGGTCAAGCGCCTCTGCAGGCAGCAGCGTATGGCTCCGTGCGGACCATCTGTATATAAAAGATAATGCAGGATATAACCGAGATTTAACAGAGGGCACCTGGACGCTGGCACAAAGCTCTAATGGGGCAAGCATTTGGGTATGGGCAAAACCCGTATAAATGTGAGCATCTAATTCTATGTGGCATTTAAGCCGGACCCGTTGAAAGGAGTATATATCCATGAACTACACCAAAGCAGTTACCCTTGATGTCTACAATGACCGCGGCCAGCGGGTCACTATCTTTGCAAAGCAGGGCGATACTGCCCGAGTGCTTCATGTTACGATGACCGCCTCCGGGGTAAAAATCACCCCGGAGAGCGGCGTAGAGGCCGCTTTCCGCGTCAAAAAGCCGGACGGCCATAGTGTTGACTACCCTGTGACCATCGAAGAAGATGGGACCATCAAGGTCCCTTTGAGCGCCCAGGCTGTGGCCTGCCCCGGGCGGTGCTTTGCCGACGTGTATCTGACCAAAGACGGTGTGGTCCTCTCAAATGCCGTTTTTGACCTCTTTGTGGAGGCCGCCCCGGTGGGGGATGGGTATGACAGCACCAACGAATACGGCGTGATGCTGGACGCCACGCAGAAAGCAAAGGACGCTGCAGAGGCGGCAAATGCTGGAGCGGGCAAGGTCGATGCGTCCCTTGAGGCAGCCAAAGAGGCCACCCAGGAGGCCACTGACGCCGCGGAGGCGGCGAATGCTGCTGCAGATCGCGCTGACCTTGCCACCACGGCCGCCAACGAGGCCGCCGAGGCCGCGAATACTGCAGCCGAAAAGGCGGACGCCTCCAGCCAGGCCGCAGATGACGCGGAGGCCGCCAGAAAAGAGGCAGAGGCCGCCAGAGAGACCGCAGAGGAACAGAGGGCCCAGGACACGGCCCAGGCCATAAAAGACGCGCAGGCGGCCGCGGAGGCCGCAAATACGGCCGCAGGTGATGCGAATACTGCTGCCGATGCTGCCAATGAGGCGGCCAACGCCGCCAATGAGGCCCGGGAAACCATCATCAAAGAGACCTCGGATAATGTCCTGCTTTCAAAAAGCTGGGCCGTGGGCGAGACCGGCGTCCGCGAGGGTGAAAATGAGGATAATTCCAAGTATTACGCCGCGCAGGCGAAAAAAGAGGTTGAGCCCGTCCTTACAGAATGGGCAGAGATAAGCGACATAGATGACCCGGATTTTAAGGTAAACTTCCCCATAAAATGCCTGTATTACAAGGCAAACAATATTGAGGCCATAGTAGACAGCAACTGCATCCTGTACTTTTTCCACGGTTATGGCCATGTGGTAAAGACGTTTATAAAGGGGAAAAAGTTGTATTCGATTGATCTCACCGAGCCAATAGACGGCATGGAATTTTCTTATGGTCTGCACGTTGTTGCAGATTATTCGACCATGGCAGTCACAGGGTCATCGGAGGATATTACGTCTGTTATCCCATGCGTGACAGGCTCCAGGTTGATGTGGCATTCTTCTGACGCAGAAGGTCTTGCGATCTATACTGCGGAGGATAAAAATGAAACCGTTTTGTGGACCTCTCATACTGGAGAATCGTTTGAACAGAAGAACCTGGACAGGGAGTCATGGCTCCGCTTGCACCCGGACGCTATTGAATGGGACCCCGCATGGACGGTTGATGTCGATATTCCGGTGACCGAATATGAACGCTCTTTGTAATAAATGCACCTTTTGCAGGTACATGACGACAGTCCTATCCCCGGAATGCGAAAACGAGTTTGGAAAAACCGTGTTCTGGGCCGGGTGTGACTACCTGTATATAAGAAACCGCCTGCGGCCATGTTCGGCGCATGAGTGCGTTGCATTCAGTCTCTTCAATAAAGAAAATGTTTTCCGAAATGGTGTGAGGACGGGAGAGTCACATTACAGCATCTACTGGCAAAAACGTGAGGGCCATGCTGACCCGTATATCCCAAAAGAGGGTGACTTCCTCTTTATGGTGGCCCCGAAAGTTGGCATCAAAATGCCAGCGATCCGGCAAAGGTATATACACTATATCGACAAAAACCGGGTCTATTATTACATAGCGCAGCCGCTTGGGCCGAGCAGACTGGCCAGTGCCCCGCTTGACAGCTGCAGGCTGTGGGGTTTCCATGATGTGTCTGGGGATTTTACGGGGAAGTACATATCAACATACAGCCGGATCATGGCCTCGCAGATCGCGCTGGGCGTCCCGGTCTCTGGTGAGTTTTCCATGGAGACCCGCATAAAACTGGCGAAAGAATACCGCAAAAACGGCCCCTCGGTTGAGCTTTTCAACATCCTCTTGGGGTGCCTCGGCTATGAGCATAATGATGTTGGCCTGTTCCAGTATGTCGAAGAACTGCCAGTAACGGAGAAACTGGACAGCGCCACATGGGCGCGAGCGGTAAAGTACATGGGGGTCATCACCCCTCCAGATGAAACAGGGAATTGGCAGACAGCCCGGAATGCGGATGCTGCCATTGAGGGCCTTATTTTTTCTCAAAACTTGGTGAGGTGACAGCGTTTGAAATTCACTGAACAAGAGCTTGAAGAAATGCGGCTGGCAGACGCCCAGATCGAGGAAGAATTTGACGAACTGGGGATATTCGCTTTAACAGCGGATGAGGTCAAGCAGTCAAGGGCTCTTGATAAAATCGCTGAAGATACATTTCTCACCGACAGAGAACGAGATAAGCGGGAAAAACAAAGGGCCAGCCAGCGCCGCCGGTATCAACGGAGGAAAGAAACCAGCAGCGAAAGCCCCGAATACTCCCAGGAGCTGCAGGAAAAACTGGAGCGTTCCCGGAAGTACAGTGAAACCCGGAAAAAGGAATCGGCGGAGAGGAAAAATGCTGGCCAGGAAGTTGCAGCAAAAAAGGCAGCCCAAAAACCAGCTGGAAAAAAGCCATCCAAGCCGAGGCTGCCCCCCGAGGAACGGGCAGCTCGTAGAAAAGAATCCCAGCTTTTATATCGCATCACCCACCGGGAAGAAATAAAAGCACGTCGGAGAGCTTATTACAAGAGAACCTGCGAGGGCAGAAGGTCTAAAATAAATGAAAAGGGCCGGGAATACTACCAAGCTCATCGTGAGGAACTACGAGCTAAAGCAAAGGCCAGGCGGGCAGAGAATCTTGAAGAGGCACAGGCCCGGGAGCGTGAGTATAGGGAAAGCCATCCAGATAACTTTAGAGAGTACAATAGAAAATACCGTGCAAAAAAAAGAGCCGAGCGGGACCTCCGGGCCGATTTTCTGCAGGCCCTATATTCAGAGGGGAAAATAACTGCAGCGGAAATCTGGGAAATCGCAAAACGCGGCGAAATTTTAAAAAGGCACGTTGCCGCGATTTGCGGGCTCCCAGAAGAATATAAATCCTGGTATGAAAACCGCATGGCTATGGCCCAGGTCCATGCCACTGTAGCACGGGCAGAAGCACAGGAAAAGAAGAGAACAATTAAAGCGGAAAAGGCCAGACAGGCGGCCTATTCGCGGAAATGGAGAGAGAACAACCCCGAAAAGGTCAGTGCCAGGAACAAAGAGTATTATGACGTTCACCGGGATGAAGAGCGGGCCCGGGCGATGGAATACTACTGGAAAAAGAAAGCCGACCGAGAGCGCCAGGCCCAAGTGCTGGAGGCCCTATATGCGGAGGGTAAAATAACCGGCGCAAAAATCTGGGAAATCGCGGATATGGGCCAAATTTTAAAAAAGAGCGCTGCAGCGATTTGTGGTCCCCGGGAAGATAACCCGGCCGACCTTGCAGGTGGAAAGAATAAGACTGCACAGAAAAAAATTAAAGATAAAAAAGCAAAGCTGGCGGCCCAGATGCGGGAATACAGAAAAAAGAACCCGGAAAAGGTCAGCGCCACCAATAAAAAAAACTATGCCGAGCATCGGGATGAGCGAAGAGCCCAAATGCGTGAGTATTATGCCAGGAAGAAAGCCGAGCGGGACCGCCGGACCCTTGACCTTGAGGTCAAATATGCAGAGGGCCAAATAAGTGCCTCCAAAATATGGGCACTTGCAGACAACGGGGAGATCACGAAAAAGAGCGCTGCAGCAATCTGCGGCCCCCGGTATGGAAAGCGCTCTAACAATGGGAGGGATGCCGGTGACCAGTGCAGTCCGGCCCAGACAGTTTAGTCCTGGGTCCACGCCCAATCTTCTGGATGGGTGGATATGGCCGCATCCCGTGCGGGGGAATGTGGCTTCAATCTCGGCACTATCTGAAACAGCACGTCAAATTATAAAGGAGGCAGACATGGACGAATTTATTTTTTATAACCGGCACTACATACGCACCGATGACCGGGGCTGTGTTGTTGATGGATGGTCTGACGGGCCCGTGGGTTACAAAGACACGGCCGGGGCCATCTGCATCAACGAAAAAGGCGGGTATCAATTCCGGCTCATCATCAACGGCGTTGCGACAGAGGAAAACCCGTCCCTTTGGGACAGCATGAGCATGGGCATGACCCCGCTTTATAAGTGGGACGGGTCCGCCGTGGTCAAGCGCACCGAGGAAGAGATCGAGGCAGATAGGGAGGCCATCAGGCGGGCCGAGGCGGAAAAACAGGCGAAGATGGACGCCATCAACGCCCGCCAAATGGCGCTGGAGGAAGCGCAGGCCATGTTCATCACCACCCGGATAAACACCCTCGTGGTGGATGATACCACGGCGCTCCGCTGGCGGATGCTCTATCCCGTCTGGTCCCCTGACAGTGAAGAATACCAGACCGGCGATAAGGTCCAGCATATGGACAGGCTCTATCGCTGCCTGCAAGGCCACACCTCGCAGCCAGGATGGGCGCCCGAGCTGGTCGCGTCCCTTTGGACAGAGGTCAACGAGACCCACGCCGGGACCGCTGATGATCCCATCCCATACAATGGCAACATGGCCCTGGACCGAGGCTTTTATTACTCACAGGCGGGTGTAACATACCGCTGCACCAGGGACACGGATATTCCCGTGTACAACGCTCTGCAGGACCTGGTGGGGCTCTATGTGGAGGTGGCGGAGGAATGACCCAGGCAGACGCCGCAGCCCCATTTGACGGTGCCGCATAATTCTGACATCGTGCTGCTGGAGGTAACGCCATGAAAATCAAAGATGTGCTTTGTACCATCACCGGGACGGTGGGAGGCGTCATCGCCTCGCTGTTCGGCGGCTGGGACGCCGCCATCGCTACCCTCATCATCTGCGGATGTGTGGACTACATATCCGGCCTGGTGGTGGCCGGGGTATTCCATGAGAGCAAGAAAAGCGAAAATGGAGCCCTGGAAAGCCGGGCCGGGTGGAAAGGCTTATGCCGCAAGGGCATGACACTTCTCATTGTGTTGATCGCAGCTTGCCTTGATAAGATGATGTCCACCACATACATCCGGGACGCCGTAATAATTGGCTTTGTGGCCAACGAGGTCATAAGTATCACCGAAAACGCTGGGCTCATGGGGTTGCCTCTCCCGGCGGCCATCACCAAGGCCATCGACCTGCTGACATCAAAGGCATCCAAGACTGGGGAAACCGGCGACGAAGATCGCCGTAACCAAGATTAAACCAAGAAAAAAACCAAGAAAAAAACCAAGAAAAGAAAGGAAAAATCAACATGAAGAAAATCTTGTCTCTCATCCTGGCGCTGATGCTGATCTGCACCGTGCTGATCTCCATGGGCGTCACCGCCCTGGCCGCCGCGGAGGGCACCGACATCCCCGCGCCCACTGATGCAGAGGCCACCCCGGAGCAGCCCACCGTCACCCCGGTGCCCGAGCCCCCCGCTGCCACCCCCGTGCCGGACACTTCTACCGACGCCGGCGACACTGACACCCACACGGCGCCTCCCGTCGAAAATACTGACCCTGCGGCGGGTCCCGATGACGGCGGCACCGTCACCATCCTGGGCATTACTACCGTGCCCGCCATTATGATCCTCTGTCTGCTTATCGGCTATGGTGTAAAAGTGAGCCCCCTGGGCGATGAATACATACCTCTGATCGTGGGCGTGGCCGGCGGGATTATCGGCTTTATTGCGTATCATGTTATGCCCGACTTCCCCGGAAATGACCCCATCGTGGCCATCGCCATCGGCGTGGCGTCTGGTCTGGCCGCCACTGGCGTCCACCAGGCCGTCAAGCAGCTCAAGAGCCGGGAGGAATAAGCTATGGTCACCGCTCAAACCGTGCTGGACGTGGGCCGGCGCCTGACCCCCGAAAACGAGGCGGTCACCGGCGCCAACAACACCACGATAAACCAGTATTATGGCTGGATAGGCGCTGCCTATTGCGGGGGGTTTATCAAATACTGCATGGAAATGGCCGGCTCCACGCTGCTGGCCGGGTGCAGTAACCC
Source organism: uncultured Oscillospiraceae bacterium (assembly GCA_947626265.1). Taxonomy (GTDB): domain Bacteria; phylum Bacillota; class Clostridia; order Oscillospirales; family Oscillospiraceae; genus CAJOIG01. The sequence goes on along the minus strand of CANQRM010000047.1, from coordinate 6,638 downwards.
CTGGTATGTCCCCACCCTCCGCCAGTATATGGAGGCCCAAGGCTGGCGGGTCCCGATGAGCGCGGCCCGGGCCGGTGATGTGGTGATCGAGGGCGATGACCAGCATGTAACATTCATCGAAAAGGTGTTGAGCGGTGGCGCGGTCATCTTCCTGGAGGGCAACGGCGGCCATGTAAAGGCCACCGAGGCGGAGGCAATCAACGGGACCGGCTCCACCTTTGAGGGCATCGGCTACCGGCGCCAGGTCCTGGGCAGCAACCACCGCATTTTCCACCCGCCCTATGAGGACGCCGACGACACCGGCGGCGGCACTGTCATCAACGTGGATGACATCATCAAGCAGCTCCAGGGCATGGTGGGAGTGACCCCGGACGGCAAGGTGGGCCCGGACACCCGGGCCGCAGCTGCCACCACCATGCTGGTGGCTCTGCTGGGCAAACACCCGCAGGAGATTGGAGCCCGGGGCATCCTGGTGTATATCCTCCAGGGACTGCTGTACGCCGCCGGATATGACCCGCAGGGCTTTGATGGTGAGTATGGCGCCGACACGGCGGCCGCGGTGCGCCAGCTCCAGGGGGACAAGGGCCTGGAGGTTGACGGCGGTGCCGGGAAAGACACCTTTGCGGTGCTGCTGGGGCTGTGAGACCGGCCACCCGTATGATCTGCAGGGCCCTGGCGGTGATCCTGCTGGCCGCTGTGGCGTTTTATGTGGGCCGCCATGTGGGCTATGAGAGCGCCCGCCCCTGGGAGCTTACTGACTACGGGAGCTTGGACCCGGCGCAGATGTCAGAGGTCATCGAGGGTATACAAGAGCGAATCAGTGACCTGCAGGACCGTCTGGCCAGAGCCATCAAGGCCCAGAGGGAAAAGCTGGCCGCCGCGGGGCTTTATGATCAAAAGCGGCAAAAAATGATTATTTATGGTGTTCCGAGGCCCATTTGTGGTCAAAATGTAGTCAAAACGGCGCAATCCGCCGCAAATACGGCATAATTATACGATTGGAAATCGTGTATACCCCAAAAGGGTATCGAGGGTTCGAATCCCTCCTTCTCCGCCACGTCAGAAGAGCTTTGAAGATGTCAGATCCCCGCAAGCGGGGCTCCTCCATCGGTCAAAGCTCTTCTTCCTTTTTCCCGCGAAACCCGCATTCGCTGGGCTTTCGCGGGAGCCCTATGAGATATATTTTTACCCCGTAACCATCGTGGTTACGGGGCGTTTTCTTTGCCTTTGACCCTTACGTTGACCCTTATGAGATTATTTAACGAACTCCGGCCGCCTGCTGGGACTGGATGTACTGCTCCATCCGGTCCGCGGACTGCTGGTGCATCCGCTGGGAAACATGGCCGTACACATCCAGGGTAAAACCGGCCGTGGCGTGGCCCAGGTTGTCCTGCAGGGTCTTTAAGTCGTCGCCGTTCTCCAGGGACAGGACGGCGAAGGTGTGGCGCAGGTCGTGGAACCTCACGTCGGGCAGGCCAATGTCATTGACGACCTTCTTGAAGTGGTTGTATACCGTGGGGATGCACAAGATGGCCGCCGGTATCCTTGGTGAACACCAGGTTCCATTCGTTGCTCCATTCGGGGCCCAGGAGGGTCTTCAACTCATCCTGCCACTTCTGCTGCTCCTTCAGAACGGCCATGACCGCCGGCGCCAGGGTGACCGTCCGGCTGCGGCTGTTCTTGGTGGGGGCGAGGGTGTAGTCGCCGCCGACCTTTTGGGTCTTCTGCAGCTGCTTGTTGATGGTGATCTGGTCGTGGTCGAAGTCCACGCAGTCCCAGGTCAGGCCAAGCACCTCGCCCTCCCGGCAGCCGGAGAAGAGCGTTGTATAATAGAGCCGTTCCAAGTCCCTGCCCTTGATCGCCTGCAGGAAACTCCGGATGGCCTCTCCGTCCAGGGGCCGGATGGGCTTGCGCCGGACCTTCGGCAATTCCACCCCGTCGGCGGAATCGAATCTCAGCATCCCCAGCTTTACGGCGCGTTCAAGAGCCCGGTGGAGCACGCCGTGGATGTTCTTGACGGTCTTGGGGGACAGGCCGCGCTCTATCAGTGAGTTGCAGAAGCGCTGGATATGCAGAGCTGAGAGAGCCGACAGACGAATGCCGCCGAGGGCGGGCTTGATGTAGTTCTTGACGTTGCGAGCGTAACAGTCATACGTGTAGGGCTTGACGGAGTGCTTGACGTATGTGTCCAGCCACATGTCAAGCCATTGGCCCACAGTGTCTTTTGTGGGCGCGATGTATGTGCCGTTGTCCAACTCCGCCGTCACCTTTGTGAGGCGCTGACGCACCTCCTGCTGGGTTTTTCCGTAGACCGAACGTTGTACCTGCTTTCCGGTGGCCGGGTCAAAGCCGACCGTATACCGGCCCTCCCAGCGCCCGTCGGAGCGGTGGCGGATGTTCCCGGAGCCGGAACCGTTGCGTTTGGACATGAGCATACCTCGTTTCGTAGGCGGCGCCCGCCGCAGAGCGACGGGCGCCAGTGAGTGTGTCGATCAGATTTGTGCGGTCTCAAGGAACTCGACCAGCGAGCTCTTCGGGATGCGGATCTGCCGCCCGATCTTGATGCTGTGGATCCGACCGGAACGAACCAGCGCATAAGCGCTGTTACGCCCGATCTGCAGGATGGGCATCAGGTCCTCAACGTGGAGGGCAAGGGGCAGAGCGTCAAAAGAAGAAGAATCAATAGAATTCATTTAAGTACCTCCTAATTAATTCTATTGTGGTGGATGATCTGATCCCCGTACAGATCGTGTTCGTCCGTTGCCGCGCCGGGGGCCGCGGCAGACGAGACAGGCGCAGGCACGTCTATTTCGCCGGAGTGAATGCGGATAATAAAATGATATGTGTTGTAGAAATATAATTATTATGTAAACTCAGGAGGTCTCCTTTAGAGTGGGGGGCTGCCTGTGCCCCAGAGAATAAAATGCACCTTACCAGCAAGATGCGGTAAGGTGTTGTCAGAGATTTCTTAATCAATAACCAGGGGATACTTCTTCAATGTAATTGTATTCTAACACATCTTGCCGATTCTGTCAAATTTTTGGACCAAGGGAAAAATGCGGTAATTTACGGGGTTGAAGCCAGGGACTGCAAATTAAATTCCATCGCGATGGAATTTGATACGCATGTTTGAGCAGGGTCATCCGCCGTCACCTCTTGCGCGAAGAGGGCGGAGGTACTCCAGGAGCCAGTGCCAGACCGCCATGACGTCCTCGCGGGGAATGGGATAGAACGCCCCGTCGTACACAAGGCCCCACCACCGAACGCGGTGTTGGTCTTCACTGCCCTTGCCGGCTGTCAGCCAGCGGACGGAAAACTCATATATGCCGCATTCATAGAGGTCCGTCTCGCATTCCAGCCCGTTTTCCACCTTGTACGACCAGAGTTCAAGGAATCTTCTCTTGAACACATAGTTGGGGTCGGGCCCCTGGATCTGGGCTGCGTAGACTTGAAGCTGCGTGCCCGGGAACTCCTGCGCCACGAACTCATAGCATAAGCAGGTATCTATGTCTTTTGTTCCCATAATGCGGCCTCACGGTGCGGCGAAGAGGTCGTCTTCGCCCGTCCAGGTCTCGCAGGAATACTTTTCACGGAACTCTTCCGGCGAGAGTCCCTCGGCGGCCGCGAGTATGCGTACATGCTTGGGCCGGGGCACAGGCCGGGTGCAGCAGTTATGGGAGCTCTGGCGGTTGTCCAGGCCCAGCCGCTGGCTCAGCTGCTGATGGGACAGATGATGGACCCGGCGGTAGACCTCCACACAGTTCGCCGGCATTGCCTTGGATTTGAAGACCGTGCGGTCGCCGTCGCCCAGCTCGCGGTCGTCGTGGCGGGCAAGCAGCTCCTCGACCGTGACGCCCAGGGGGCGGGACAGGGCCATGTAGTTGCTGGCAACGGTCGTCTCCTCTTTATCCAGCTCACACAAAAGACGGAGGGTCTCCATGGAGAGGCCGGCGGCCTGGGCGAGCGACCTCTGGCTCATGTGGGACTTCTTCCAGTAATACTTGACGCCGCTTATCTCCATGCCTCAGCACCCCCTGAGGATATAATCCGAAGGTTCCCGCGGGAGGGCCAGGACCTGTTCCGCGGAAAAAATGACGCGGGCAGGGGGGAACCTGTTGTTGTGGAGATGGTAGACACGATGGAGCTCATACCTGAGGTCGTTGGCATAGCAGTATTCCGCGAATTCCAGCTCACCCGAAGACAAGTGCATGGGTTCGGAGACGTCTCCATTGGTGGTCTTGACCTCGATGTAGATGGGGCTCCCGTCCAGGTCGCAGGATTGGATGTCATATCCCGCACAGAGGTCGTCGGCGACGGCCTCGTTCACGCCGTGCGCGAACGGGGTGCCGCGCAGCTTCTTACGCTCCAGGGAGGCAACGAATTTCTCGCCCTCCTGGCCGAGGGTCTCACAGCGGCGGAGATAACGGTGGAGCGCTTTGAGGGGCTTGGGGTTGCGGCGGGGCTTGGCCGGCAGGTTGGAAATCGCAGGGGCAAAGCGGTCGAACAGCAGGTCGTCCAGGGCAATGTGGTAGTAGGCGGCGAGGCGCACGAACTTCCAGACGCGAAGGTTCTTCCTGCCCTGCTCGATGTGGGCCACGTCCCGGATGTCCATGCCCGTCTCATTGGCGACGGCCTGCTGGCTTTTCCCCAGGTAGATCCGGATGTACCGGGCCAGGTTCCCTGGGTCGGTGAATGATCTCATAACGTACCTCCAATAAATAAGTATTGGAAAAGAAAATACCGTGCAGGGGCAGACCCTGCACGGTGGTACGTTGAGAGCGTTACCACGGCACCGAAACGTGCGCCGCAGGCACATACCCTTGCAAAACCCTTGCGAAGAGGATATAATGAGCCTGCGGCGCGGACGATTCGGTCCGCTGTGCGGGTGGTATAGGCACCTGCATAAGTGTTTGAGAGTTGCCCCTCTCAAACACTGCCGCTATTTTATTTTCCATGATGATTATATCATAACATTTCTTGTTTGTCAATAAAACTTTCTAAAATCAAGAAATAAACAATAAAAAGCAACCAGTTCAGACTGGTAATTTGTTGACATCCTTACTTATTTAGTATATTCTAATAAGGGAGGGATGCATATGCCTTGGTCATACAACCGCCTGTGGGTGATGCTTATATATAAGGGTATGAAGAGAAGCCAGTTGATCAAGCTGGCGGGCATAAATGCCGCCGCTTTGACGAAAATGGGAAAGAACCAGACTGTATCGATGAACATATTGGGGAAGCTGTGCGAATATTTTGACTGCGGCATAGAGGATATTGTCGAGTATATTCCTGTGGACGGAGAGAAGGCGCCGCCGCCTACAGCCCGGTCGAAATGAGGATGTCTTTAGCACAAGCAGGAAAAGATGCTGTTTGATAAGGAGCGCATAAATGGCTCTGGAAAACAAGCTGGGTATTACAGATCCTGCGGAGCTGGCCCGGGAAGAAGAGCGGCTCAGCAAGAAAAAAGCTGCTGAGCTTTATGATAGCGGTTATCTGGACAAGCTTACGCCGGGCACCTATGCCACGCTGGCGGAGGTCCATCGGTTTCTCTTTTCGGACATCTATGATTTTGCCGGGAAAATTCGTGACGTCAATCTGGCCAAGGGAAACTTCCGTTTTGCTCCGCTCATGTACCTGGACGCCTCTTTGAAGAATATTGAAAAAATGCCCCAGTCTACCTTTGACGAAATCGTGGAGAAATATGTGGAGATGAATATTGCCCATCCGTTCCGGGATGGTAACGGACGCAGCGCCCGCATTTGGCTGGATATTATCTTCAAAAAAGAACTGGGCATGGTGGTGCACTGGAGCCGGGTGGACAAGGAGGATTATCTCCTGGCCATGGAGCGCAGCCCTATCCGCGATATAGAGATCAAACATCTGCTGAAGGCGGCCCTGACGGATAAGATAAACGACCGTGAAATATATATGAAAGGCATCGACCACAGTTATCACTATGAAGGGTATTCGGCCTTTAAGACCGGGGAGTTCTAGGCTGCTTTGATGCATGGAAAACGAACATAAGAGATGAGAGCTGAGGTAAGACCTTGGCTTTCTTTTTTTGTAAGACGGCGTAAGTTTCAAGCATGACCACGACGCAGAAGACCTACCTCCATGTCATTCAGGAGCTGGAGAATCAGGATGTCGATCTTGTGATGAGGTCACTGTCTAACCTAAGCTAAACCAAGATGCAATGACCTCATGCCTACATGAGATTAGATAACATTTAGTTTTCGCCAAGAGGGCGGCCGAAAGAGAGAAAACATCCCCGCAAACAAATGACTTCTAACCATTTATCGGGATTTTCGGCGCAAAAATTTGACAGGATTCCAAAAATGTGTATAATGGAATTATACCCAGTGTAATATCCCGAACGAGAAGAAGCGGTGCGGGAGAGAGTGGGATGAGAGCTTGCAGCTGAGAAGCGTCGGGGGATGCACAGGGGCAGTGAGCGCCCTCTCCGGCATCGGACGAGTAAGTCAAAGCCGAGACCGTGCGGTGGAGGCCTCCAGGAACCAAGACCAGTGTTCCGGTATGAAAGCTGACCTGGCCAAAGGCCATTTCGGCATTCATGCGGATACACACGCCAAAGGCGTGCCCAAAGGGGGATAGTCTTAAGGGAACCCTGGCATCGT
>CANQRM010000046.1 GCA_947626265.1 uncultured Oscillospiraceae bacterium | reverse complement strand
TGATGGACGGGGGCGTCATGGCCTACGGCTGGTCCAACGTCCGGGGCGACTCCATCTGCCGGATGTACTATGAGGCCTTGGGCCGGAAGTACCACTTCGACCTGCATGACCCCATCAAGACCCTGCCGGAGGCGGCTATCAACGCCATCCTCTACGGCACCAACGGGGAGCCCCTGGAGCTCCGGTATGAGCGCGGCAGCGGCTACGGCACCCTCACCAAGGACTTCGAGGGCATCGTGAACAACCTGGAGCGGCGCTACCGGGAGACCCAATCCACCTCTGCCCGGCAGGAGCTGGAGGACTGCATGGGGGAGTACGAGTGCCCTGAGTGCCACGGCGACCGGCTCCGGCCGGAGATACTGGCTGTGACAGTGGGGGGCCTCTCCATCGCCCAGTTCAGCCGCATGCCCGTGACCCAGGAGCTGGCGTTTCTGGATAACCTGCAGCTGACGGCCCGGGAAAAGCACATCGCCGACCGCATATTGAAGGAGATACGCCAGCGTTTGAGTTTTCTCGTGAGCGTGGGACTGGGGTACCTGACCCTGTCCCGGGGCGCGGGGACCCTCTCCGGCGGCGAGAGCCAGCGCATCCGCCTGGCTACCCAGATCGGCTCCGCCCTCATGGGCGTGCTGTACGTGCTGGATGAGCCCAGCATCGGCCTGCACCAGCGGGACAACGCAAAGCTCCTGCGCACCCTGCGCCAGCTCACCGACGCGGGCAACACCCTTATCGTGGTAGAGCACGACGAGGACACCATCCGGGCCGCGGACTGGGTGGTGGACATCGGCCCCGGCGCCGGGACCCACGGCGGCCGGGTGGTATGCTCCGGTACGCCGGAGGACATCATGGCCTGCGAGCACTCCATCACCGGTCAGTATCTGAGCGGCAAAAAGCGCATCGACGTGCCTCTCACGCGCCGGAAGGGCAACGGCCATTTTCTATCGGTTCATGGCGCGGCGGCCAACAACCTGAAGGACCTGGACGTGGACATCCCCCTGGGGGCGTTCACCTGCGTCACCGGCGTGTCGGGAAGCGGCAAGTCCTCCCTGGTGAACGAGGTCATTGAGAAGAAGCTGGGGGCGGACCTGAACCGGCGGAAGGTGCGGCCCGGCAAGTGTCAGGCCATTGAGGGGCTGGAATATCTGGACAAGGTCATCGACATCGACCAGAGCCCCATCGGCCGCACGCCCCGCTCCAACCCCGCCACCTATACCGGGCTTTTCAACGATATCCGGGACCTGTTCGCCTCCACCCAGGACGCAAGGCTCCGGGGCTTCAAGTCCGGACGGTTCTCCTTCAACGTGAAGGGCGGCCGGTGCGAGGCCTGTTCCGGCGACGGCCTCATCAAGATCGAGATGCTCTTCCTGCCGGACGTGTACGTGCCCTGCGAGGTGTGCCACGGCAACCGCTACAACCGGGAGACCCTGGAGGTGCGGTACAAGGGCAAAAACATCGCCGAGGTGCTGGACATGACGGTGGAGGAGGCCCTGGACTTCTTCCAGAACCAGGAGACCATCCGCTCCAAGCTCCAGACCCTGTGGGACGTGGGTCTGGGCTATGTGAAGCTGGGGCAGTCCTCCACGACCCTCTCCGGCGGCGAGGCCCAGCGGGTGAAGCTGGCCACGGAGCTTGCCCGCCGCAGCACAGGCAGCACCTTCTACATCCTGGACGAACCCACCACAGGCCTGCATACGGCGGATGTGGCCAGGCTTCTGGACATATTGCAGCGTCTGGCCGACGCGGGCAACACGGTGCTTGTCATCGAGCACAACCTGGACGTCATCAAGTGCGCGGACTATATCGTGGACCTGGGCCCCGAGGGGGGCGACGAGGGCGGCACGCTGGTGTTCGCCGGCACCCCCGAGGAGTGCGCCGCCTGCGAGCAGAGCTATACGGGACAGTTTTTGAAAAAAGTCCTCTGGAGTTAAGATACATATGGACATCGTTGGTTTTATCACGGATATGGGCGCGGGCAAAGCCCTGGCCACGCTGGTCGTCTCCATGCTCCCGGTTGTGGAGCTGAGAGGCGCTATCCCTGTGGGCGTGGGACTTGGTCTGCCCATATGGCAGGCGGCGGTGCTTGCCATGCTGGGCAACATGATACCCGTGCCCTTCATCATCGCCTTTATGCGCACGGTGATGGACTGGCTGCGCCAGCGCTCCGACAGGGCGAGAAAGTTCGTCGCCTGGCTGGAATCCAAGGGTACGGGAAAGAAGGCGGACAGGGTCCGCCAGGCCAAGTTCTTGGGTCTTTTCCTGTTCGTGGCCATCCCGCTGCCCGGCACAGGCGCCTGGACCGGCGCGCTGGTGGCGACGCTTTTGAACATGCGCATGAAAGACGCCGTCCCGCCCATTCTTCTGGGCGTGCTGGCCGCCGGGCTCATCGTATCCCTGGCTACCGCCGGGGTCGTAACACTGATCTTCTGACCGATGCAGGAGCAGGAACTGGAACAGCTGGCGGGGCGTGTGGCCTCGGTCATCTATACCAACGACGAGAACGGCTACACCGTTCTTCGCCTGGAGGTAGATGACGGCTCCCAGGCCATCGTGGTGGGCAATATCCCCATGGCCGCGCCGGGGGAGTATATGACCGCCTGGGGCAATTGGACCCGCCACGCCACCCATGGGGAGCAGTTCAAGGCGTCCTTTTCCGAGCGGACCATGCCCACGGGGGCATCCGCCATATTCGACTACCTCTCCAGCCGGGTCATCAAGGGCATCGGCCCGGCTACGGCGGCCCAGATCGTGGGCACGTTTGGGGACGAGTCCCTGAACGTGCTCCGGGACCACCCGGAAAAGCTGGCAAAACTGCGGGGCATCACTATGCAGAAGGCACAGGAGATGAGCGCCCAGTTCCGCCGCCAGACCGGCATTCGGACGCTGATGGAATACCTGGCCGCGGCGGGCATCGCCCCGGCGCTGGCCATGCGGCTCTACCGCTACTACGGCGAGGACGCGCTGGAGACCGTAGAGGAAAACCCCTACGTGCTCTCCGGTGTGCGCATCGGCGCTTCCTTTGCCGAGGCGGACGCATTGGCACTTGCCAACGGCGTGGAGGCGGACGCGCCCCAGCGTGTAGCCGCGGCGCTGCTATTTGAGCTTCGCCACAACAGTGAGAACGGCCACTGCTTCCTGCCTCAGGACAAGCTCACCGCCGCTACGGCCCAGCTCATCGAGGTGGAGCCCGGGCAGATAGGGGAGGGGCTGGACCTTCTCCTGGAGGAGGGCGAGGTGGTACTGGAGCCGGTGTCCAACGTCACCGCCTGCTACCTGGCGCCGCTCTACACCGCGGAGGTATACGTGGCCGCCCGGCTGCGGGAGATGGCGGGCCATACCTACGAAGAGCACCGGGTCAATGTGGAACGGGTCATCGAAAAGCTGGAGGCGGAGCAGGGCATACGCTTTGCGCCCCTGCAGCGCCAGACCCTGAACGCCGCGGCGAGCCGTCAGCTGGTGGTCATCACCGGCGGCCCCGGCACCGGCAAGACCACCTCTGTCCGGGCGGTGCTGGCCCTGTTCGACGCCATGGGTCTGGAGACCATGCTGGCGGCCCCCACGGGCCAGGCGGCCAAGCGGCTGTCCACTCTGACCGGCCGGGACGCCTCCACCATCCACCGGCTATTGGAGGCCAGCTTTTCCCCGGAGACGGATTCCACCGTCTTCCGCAAAAACGAGAGGGAGACGCTGCGGTGCGACGCGCTCATTCTGGACGAGTGCTCCATGGTGGACATGACCCTCATGCGGGCAGTTCTGGCCGCCATCGGACCCGGCTGCCGGCTGGTGCTGGTGGGGGACGCGGACCAGCTTCCCTCGGTGGGGCCCGGAGCCGTGTTCCGGGACGTGATCCGAAGCGGCGTGGCCGAGACCGTGCGCCTTACGGAGATATTCCGCCAGAGGACCGACAGCCGCATCGTCCTGGCCGCCCATGAGATCGACCACGGCCAGGTCCCGGACCTTAAAGCCAACAACGGCGGATTTTATTTCCTGCGCCGCCGGGAGGCGGAGACCGCCGCGGAGACCATCGTGTCTCTCTGCAAAGAGCGGCTGCCGAAAAACATGTCCATCCCCTCCGATGAGATACAGGTCCTGACCCCCACCCGCAAGGGGGAGGCGGGCACCGAGGAACTCAACAGGCGCCTGCAGGAGACCCTGAACCCGCCCGTTGGGGGAAAGAACGAGTTCACCTTCGCCGGACGTATCTTCCGGGAGGGGGACAGGGTCATGCAGGTGCGCAACAACTACGATATCGGCTGGAAGGCAGCGGACATGACCAGCGGCTACGGCATTTTTAACGGGGACATCGGCTATATCCGCTCCATCGACCCGGCCTCGGGCAGCTTTACGGTGGATTTTGACGGCCGCCTGGCGGAGTATGTGCAGGAGCAGGCCACAGAGCTGGACCACGCCTGGGCCACCACGGTCCACAAGGCCCAGGGCAGCGAATACCGGGCCGTGGTCCTGGCCGCGGTACGCACAGCGCCCCAGCTCATGTACCGGAGCCTTCTCTATACCGCCGTCACCCGCGCGGCGGAGCTTTTGGTCATCGTGGGAGATGACGGCGTTGTCCGGGCCATGACGGAGAACGCCCGGCGGGCCAAGCGGTACAGCGGCCTTCGCATCCGCATGCTGGAAGATGAGTAAGCTCTGGGATTGGGTTCTGGACCTCTTCTATCCCTGCCGGTGCGTGTTCTGCCGCCGGTTTCTCGCGCCAGGGCCGCCCCGGATATGCCCGGCCTGCCAGGCAAAACTGCCCCGAACAGAGGACGGTCGCCGGCGGAAGGGGGATTTCTTCTCCGAGTGCATTTCGGCGCTCTACTATGAGGGCGACGTGCGGGAGGCCATCCACCGCTATAAGTTCAATGGCGTGCAGGCATATGCACCTATATTCGGAGAGCTGACAGCCTCGGTCATCTATGAGCAGCTGGAAGGGGAGTATGATATCCTCTCCTGGGTGCCCCTTGACCCCAAACGGCGGCGGGAACGGGGCTATGACCAGACGGAACTCATTGCCCGGGACGTGGGCAGAAGGCTGCGAAAAGAGCCGGTGCCGGTGCTCAGAAAGCGCCGGGGCGTGAAGGCCCAGTCCAGGACAGGCGCGCCGGAGGCCAGAAAGGCCAACATCGCCGGGGCCTATAAAGTCATTGACCCCGTCCTGGTGGACGGGAAGAAGATATTGCTCATCGACGACATCGTCACCACCGGCGCCACGCTGTCCGAGTGCGCCAAGACCCTGCTCATGGCCGGGGCGGATGAGGTCCGCTGCGCCACCCTTGCCAGCACGAGAGAGGAAAAACAAGACCATCCGGGGCGTTAGCCCCCAGGAGGAGAGATATATGCTGTTTTTTGAAAGAGACATCGCCATCGACCTGGGCACCATGACCACGCTTATGTACGTGCGGGGCCGTGGCATACGGCTGCGGGAATCGTCCCTGGTGGCCCTGGACAGCACCAACGGCCGGCTTTTGCGTATTGGTGAGGAGGCCAAGAAGATGCTGGGCCGCACGCCCGCCAACATCGTGGCCATCAGCCCCATCGTGGCGGGGGTCATCTCCGACTATGACATGACCGCGCGGATGCTCAAGGAGTTCATCGGCCGCATCACGTCCTTCAGCCTCTTCAAGCCCCGGGTGCTCATTTGCGTGCCCGGCTCCATCACCGGCGTGGAGGAGCGCGCCCTCATCGACGCGGCCATCGAGGCGGGCGCACGGAAGGTGTATCTCAAAGAGGCCAGCCTCGCCACCGCCGTGGGCGCGGGCATCGACATCGCCAAGGCCGACGGCCACATGGTGGTGGACATCGGCAGCGGCACCACGGAGGTGGCCGTTGTGAGCCTGGGCGGCGTGGTGGAGCAGGAGTCCATCAAGACCGCCGGCGCGTCCTTCGACGAGGCCATCGTCCGCTTTATCCGCAAAAAGCACAACCTGCTCATCGGCCTTCGCACCGCGGAGGAGCTGAAACAGTCCATCGGCTGCGTCCATCCCCGGCCGGAGGTATCCTATGAGGAGGTAAAGGGCCGCTGTCTCGTGACGGGCCTGCCCCGGAGCGTCACCGTGAGCTCCGCCGACATGATAGAGGCCCTGGAGGAGCCCATGGACCGGCTCATGGAGGCCATCCACCTGGTCCTGGAGCGCACGCCCCCCGAGCTGGTGGCGGACGTTTCCGAAAACGGCATCGTCCTCTCCGGCGGCGGCAGCCAGATATGGGGCCTTGATAAGCTCATCACAGAGCAGACCGGCATCGAGGCCGTGCTGGTGGACGACGCACTCAGCTGCACCGCCTACGGCGCGGGCAGGCTTCTGCAGAACCTCAACGACATGCAGGAGGGCATGATCAACCTGGCCCGCCAGCGGCAGATGAAGGGAAGCGCGAACTGAAAAGCAGGAGGCATCGCCTCCTGCTTTCATATGTGCTTGTCCATCCAGTCCAGTTATGCTATTCGTCGGCGATCAGGTATATGTTCTTGTCGTCAAAGCAGACTTGAGCCGTATGATCGTAGATTTGGATCATATCGTCCATCTGATGCAAGACAAGCCCCGTGCCGGGGTCCCCAACAGCTGCAAAAGCTTTTACTACCGCTTTCTCTGTTTTGGCGGCGTTCTCCTTTAGTTGTTCACCGCTGCTCTGTAAAAACTCATCGACTGGCCCATTGCTGACGATGGGGATACCCTCAATCAGTTTTCCCAGTGCTTTACCGGCCTTACCCATGCTCTTTTTCACGTTTACGCCTATAGCGGAACGTATTGCTTTTTCCAAAAAAACGGAGCACTGCTCAAAACAGCACCTATATGTTTCTGAGTGGGTCCTGATCTCACTTTGCACGCTTGCTATATACTCTTCTTTAAAATTGCCGCTAAGCAGTATTTCGAGAAATGACGCTAGTGAGAATGTGTATAGGGATAACCTGTAATACTCGAATGTCCTTTGCAGTTCTGTCAGCTTGACGGCAACATTCCGTTGTGCCGTTAAAATCTCTCTTTTCTCTAATGCGGCACCCGCTTTCTTCTGGTAGGCATTCATATTCTTTCTGGCGGTTCTCTGTATGTCAAGGACCATCTTATGATTGCTTGCCACGAAGCGCTCGTTATCCCAGATCAGCTTATAATTCTTCATAATGCCGACAAGTGTTTCAAGGTCCGCCTCGGCCACGGCCTCGGTTTCTATTTCAAGGAAACGCAGAATATCCCTCTGGGTCTTTTCGATTTGCCCAAGTTCCTTCTCGATCTTGTAGAGCGCCACGGCCATCATCATTGTCGCTGGATCAGGGAGGGGCGTCGTCTTTTCTGTGAACGTCACTCGGTCTGCCTGCTGGAGTTTAGCCATCTTTGAGCCGTTGTCCGGAGTTTTGAGTGCGCCCCAGAAAGTCCCATCTTTTGAGGCCTTCAGTACATCCCCGGCCCCGGCATTCGCGAGCCGGTACAGCCCTTGATTATCCAGTGCCACAGTCCGTGTAACGGTATTCAGTGAAGGGACCAGAGACGCCACGCCGGCGCCAAGCGTCATAAGCTCAGCGATCGGCATGCTCATCGTCTTCTTATTGACCAGGCTCGCTTTCGTGTCAAGCAATATCTCACAGGTTATTTTTGTCAGATCGGTTTCGGAATTTGTAACTGTCATTTCCGATTGGCGTTTATCATCCATCGATGTCATGTCTTTTCCTCCATCCAGTTCAGCACGTCGGACCAGACTTTTTCCTTTTCCAGCTCATTGAGCACCTCGTGCCGGTGGCCGGGGTAGAGCTTTACGGTCACATCTTTCATGCCTGCCTTTTGGAACTGACCGGCCACCTTCTGTACGCCCTTGCCGTAGGCGCCCACCGGGTCCGCGTCCCCGGCGATGAAGAGGACGGGCAGGGCATTGTCCATCTTCGCCATGTGGTCCGCCCGGCCGATGATGGAAAGGCCGTCCATCATGTCGTACATGAGCCCCGCCGTGGCGGTGAAGCCGCACAGAGGATCGGCGTCGTAGGCCCGCACCACGGCCTCGTCCCGGCATATCCAGTCATTGGGACCAACCGGATTTTCTATCTTCTTGAGATAGCTGCCGAAGGCGATCTTTTGGAGCGTGGGGCTGCGGTACTTGCTGCCATGGGCTTTGATCTCCCGTTTGGCAAGCACCTTGCCCGCCGCGCATACGACACCAGGCTGACGGCCTGTGCCGGACAGGACGCAGGCCTTGAGCCCTTGCGGGTATGTACCCAAATACGTCCGGGCGATGAAGCTGCCCATACTGTGGCCGAAGAGGATCATGGGCTTGCCGGGGTACTTCTCCGCCAGCAGGTCATGGAGGCGCTTTTCGTCGTCCACCAGGTGCTCCCAGCCCTTTTCGTCGGAGAACCAGCCCAGCTCCGTGTCGTCGTGGATGCTCTCACCGTGGCCCAGGTGGTCGTCCCCGCAGACAGCATAGCCGTGGTCTGTGAGGAAGCTGGCAAAGGCGTCATAGCGGGCTATATACTCCGCTACGCCGTGGACCAGCTGGACCACGGCTTTGACTTCGCCGGCCGGCTCCCAGAGGCGGCAGTGGATATCATGGACGCCGTCGGAAGAGGGAAATGTAAAATCGCTCATTTTGCCCATAGCAAAACACCATCCCGCGTGATATAATCTTTAATTGCGTATATGGATATTTTACAATATCCCCGCTCATTCGTCAACGAGGAGGCGCACCTATGCAAGGCTATGTGATCGCCCTGGACCAGGGCACCACCAGCTCCCGGGCCATCATCTTCGACAGGGATGGAAACATCGTCTCACAGGCCCAGTACCCCTTTGAACAGCACTATCCCAAGCCCGGCTGGGTGGAGCATGACCCCATGGACATCGTGAACACCCAGTTCCATGCCCTGGGCGCGGCCTTTGAAAAGTCCGGGTTGTCCGCGGCGGATGTGGCCGCCATCGGCATCACCAACCAGCGGGAGACCACCATCGTCTGGGACAGGGAGACGGGCAAGCCCGTCTATAACGCCATCGTCTGGCAGTGCCGCCGCACAGCCCCCACCATCCGCCAGCTTCTGGCCGACGGCATGCGGGAGCAGATCCTGCGCACCACGGGCCTGGTGCCGGACCCCTATTTCTCCGGCACGAAGATCAAGTGGATACTGGACAACGTCCCCGGCGCCCGGGAAAAAGCGGAGGCCGGAAAGCTCCTCTTCGGCACGGTGGATACCTGGCTCATCTGGAACCTGACGGGGGAGCACGTGACGGACCCCTCCAACGCCTCCCGGACCATGCTTTTCGATATCGATAAGCTTTCCTGGGACGAGGACATGTGCCGGGCCCTGGGCGTGCCCATGGCCATGCTGCCCAAAGTCGTGCCTAACGCCGGCAGATTTGGCGTCATAAAGCGGGGCATCCCCGGTCTGGAGCAGCTGGAGGGCATCCCGATATGCGGCGCGGCGGGGGATCAGCAGGCGGCGTTGCTGGGCCAGGGCTGCATCCTGCCCGGCCAGGCCAAGAATACATACGGCACCGGCTGCTTTACCCTCATGAATGTGGGCGAGACCGCCCCCCGCAGCCAAAACGGCCTTCTCACCAGCGTGGCCTGGCAGGCAGGGGGGAAGACCGCCTACGCCGTGGAAGGGAGCGTCTTCAACGCCGGCTCCTCCATCCAGTGGCTCAGAGATGAGCTGGGCCTCATCTCCACCGCCCACGAGTGCGATGTGCTGGCGGAGCAGGTGCCGGACACCGGCGGTGTGTATATGGTCAGCGCTTTTACGGGTCTTGGCGCCCCCTGGTGGGACCCCTACGCCCGGGGCGCGCTGGTGGGCGTGACCCGGGGCACCGGCAAGGCCCATCTCTGCCGGGCGGTGCTGGAGGGCATCGCCTACCAAGTGGCGGACCTTCTGGAGCTCATGGAATCCGACGGCGGCTATAAGATGGATGTGCTGCGGGTAGACGGCGGCGCGTCCGTGTCGGATATCCTCATGCAGTTTCAGGCGGACGTGCTGCAGCGGCCCATCGACCGGCCCCAGACCGTGGAGACCACGGCGCTGGGCGCTGCGTTCCTGGCGGGGCTCGCCGCCGGGGTATGGACCGACATGGGCCAGGTGCAGGCTCTGCGCCGGACCCAGCGGCAGTTCACACCTGCCATGGACCCGGAGAAGGCCGCAAAGCTCATGGCCGGCTGGCACAGGGCGGTAGAAAGGGCAAAGGACTGGGAAGCCAAGTGATATGAGGACCCAAACGCATCACACAAACCAAATCGATATGCTCCACGGCCCCCTTCTGGGGAAGATACTGCTGTTCGCGCTGCCCCTGGCGGCCAGCAGCATATTGCAGCAGCTTTTCAACTCCGCGGACGTGGCCGTGGCCGGGCGCTTCGCCGGCTATCAGGCCCAGGCCGCCGTTGGGGTGAACAGCCCCGTCATCAATCTGCTCATCAACCTCTTTGTGGGCCTCTCCGTAGGCGGGAACGTGGTCATCGCCAACTTCATCGGTCAGCGGAAGAGCCATGAGATACAGGACGCGGTCCACACCGTCATCACCCTGGCGCTCATCAGCGGCGCGTTCCTTTTGTGCCTGGGGCAGGTAGCCGCCCGGCCCATCCTCACCGTCATGGGCACGCCGGAGGATGTACTGGACCTGTCGGTACTGTACCTGCGCATCTACTTTCTGGGCATGCCCTTCATCATGGTCTATAACTTCGGCTCCGCCATACTGCGCAGCGTGGGGGACACCAGAAGACCGCTCTATTGCCTGACCCTGGCCGGCGTCATCAATGTATGCCTCAACCTGCTGTTCGTGATCGTGTTCCACCGCAGCGCCGACGGCGTGGCCATCGCCACGGTGATCTCCAACGGCGTGAGCGCCGGCCTCGTCATCTTCTTCCTCCTGCGGGAGGAAGAGGAGATACGCCTCTATCCCAAAAAGCTGCGGATGAATAAGGATATCCTGGGCCGGGTAGTGCGCATCGGCGTGCCGGCGGGCATCCAGGGCATGGTGTTCTCCCTTTCCAACGTGTGCATCCAGTCCGCCATCAACTCCTTCGGCTCTGACGCCATGGCGGGCTCCGCGGCGGCTCAGAACTTTGAATCCTTTACCTTCTTCGTGACCAACTCCTTCAACCAGGCCACCGTCACCTTCGTAAGTCAAAACTACGGCGCCCACCAGTTCGACAGGTGCAAAAAGATCCTGCGACTGAGCCTCGCGGCGGGCTTTCTCTGCACCGGCGCCATGTGCGCCATGTTCGTGCTGGGGCGGAATACGTTTATCCGCCTTTTTACCATAGAGCCTGCGGTCATCGACTACGCCCTCATCCGCATGACCCACATCGCCACGTTCTCGTGGCTGGCGGTGAGCTATGAGGTCACGGGCGCGGCCCTGCGCGGGGTGGGGTATTCTTTGACCCCCGCCATTATCACCGTTTTCGGCTCCTGCATCCTGCGGCTCATATGGGTGTTCGTGCTGTTCCCCAACACGGATTCCTTCGGCCGGCTCATGTACGTCTATCCCATCACCTGGCTGGTGACCGGCGTCATGATGTTCACCGCCTACTTCATTCTGCGTAAACGCGTCTATCATAAGGACGCATTGAGCAGATAAGAAAACCCCGGAAAGCAAGAGCTTTCCGGGGTTTATACTGCCTTTTAAACGATTTATACGATACCTTGTGCCATCATGGCCTCGGCTACCTTGAGGAAGCCCGCCACGTTGGCGCCGACCATCAGGTCGCCGGGCTTTCCGCACTCCACGGAGGCGTCGTAGCAGGCCTGATAGATGTTGGTCATGATGGTGTGCAGCCGCTCGTCCACTTCCTCGAAGGACCAGGAAAGGCGCATGGAGTTCTGGGTCATCTCCAGGCCGGAAGTGGCCACGCCGCCGGCGTTGGAGGCCTTGCCGGGGCTGTAGAGCAGGCCCGCGCCCTGGACCACGGCGATGGCCTCGGGGGTGAGGGGCATATTGGCGCCCTCAAACACGCCGATGCAGCCGTTGGCGACCAGGGCCTTGGCGCCGTCGGCGTCCAGCTCGTTCTGGCTGGCGCAGGGGAGAGCTATGTCGCACTTCACGTTCCAGATGCCCTTGCAGCCCTCATGGTACTCGGAACCGGAGACCTCCTGGGCGTAGACGCTGATGCGGGCCCGGCGGTTCTGCTTGATGTCGAAGAGGACGTCCAGGTCGATGCCCTTGGGGTCGTAGACATAGCCCTGGGAGTCGCTCATGGCCACCACCTTGCCGCCCAGCTGGGTGCACTTTTCCGCGGCGTACTGGGCCACGTTGCCGGAGCCGGAGACGACCACGGTCTTGCCCTGGAAGCTGGTGTCCTTCAAATGCTTCAGCGCCTCGGCGGCGTAGTAGCACAGGCCATAGCCCGTGGCCTGGGTCCGGGCCAGGGAGCCGCCGAAGGTCAGGCCCTTGCCGGTGAGCACGCCCGCCTCGAAGCGGTCCACGATGCGCTTATACTGGCCGTACATATAGGCCACCTCCCGGCCGCCCACGCCGATGTCGCCGGCGGGGGTGTCGGTGAACTGGCCGATGTGGCGGTAGAGCTCGGTCATGAAGCTCTGGCAGAAGCGCATGATCTCGCCCTCGCTCTTGCCCTTGGGGTCGAAGTCGGAGCCGCCCTTGCCGCCGCCCATGGGCAGGGTGGTGAGGGAGTTCTTCAAGGTCTGCTCAAAGCCCAGGAACTTGATGACGGAAAGGTTCACGGAGGGGTGGAACCGCAGGCCGCCCTTATAGGGGCCGATGGCGGAGTTGAACTGCACCCGGTAGCCCCGGTTCACCCGTACGGCGCCGCTGTCGTCCACCCAGGGCACACGGAACTCAATGACCCGCTCCGGCTCCACGAACCGCTCCAGGAGCCCGGCCTGTTCCCACTCGGGGTGCTTGTCGATGACGAGCTCCAGAGACTCGAACACCTCCCGGACAGCCTGGAGGAACTCGGCCTCATGGCCGTCCCGGCGGGTCACGTCGTCATAGACGCGTTTGAGATATTCATTCGTGATCATAACGCACCTCATGTAATATATTTTGCAAAATTCATCATATCATGCCCCTTTTGGGAATGCAAGTGTCCCCGACAGAAAAACATCGGCCAAATACGATTTTGCGCATTTTGTCGAAACATCCCGCCCCCGGCGGCATAGTATGCAGGAGGGGGTGATGACCTGATGCTACCGGTCACATTTATGCTGATGGTGTCCAGCGCCGTGCTGATGCTCCGCCTGGGGGACAACGCCTCCAGCTTCCCGCGGCCCCTGAAGCCCCAGGAGGAGCAGAGATACATAGAGCTTGCCATGGCCGGGGACACGGAGGCCCGCAACAAGCTCATCGAACACAACCTGCGGCTGGTGATGCACATCATCAAGAAATACTACACCACCGCCGCGGACGCGGAGGACCTGGTGTCCATCGGGACCATCGGCCTCATCAAGGGCGTGTCCACCTATAAGCCGGACAAGGGGGTGCGCCTGGCCACCTATGCGTCCAAGTGCATCGAAAACGAGATACTCATGCACTTCCGGGGCCAGAAGAAGACGGCGGGGGATGTGTCCCTTTCCGAGGCGCTGGACGCCGATGGGGAGGGGGATGGACTTGCGCTGCTGGACACCATCTCCTGCGACCAGGATATGCTGGAGGAGCTTTCACGCGCCGAGACGGTCCAGCAGGTGCGAAAGGCGGTGGACGCCGCCCTGGACGGCCGGGAGGCCGAAGTCATCCGCCTGCGCTACGGGCTGAGCGGCGAGGCGCCTCTGCCACAGCGGGAGGTGGCAAAGCGCATAGGCATCAGCAGGTCTTACGTTTCCAGGATCGAAAAGAAGGCGCTGGAAAAGCTGCGGGCCCATATGGAGCCGTAGGGACAAAATGTTGTGTAGTTCGACGATATAAGGATACAAATATTTGATAATAGTTTGAAAAAGGGCTTGATTTATGCACGTGCCTGTGGTATATTCATTGTAGCGATAGTCATTTTCCTGGAGTGGGTCTTGTCCCACTCTTTTTCTTGATGAAAAACAATTTGTCAGAAATTGGAAATCAACTTATGAACCGTATCGAAAAGACAGTTTGGGACCTGGCAAAGCCCGTGGTGGAGGGCCAGGGGCTGGAGCTCTGGGACGTGGAGTACGTCATCGAGGGAGGCCAGCGGTATCTGCGGCTGTACCTTGACGGGCCTGACGGTGTGGACCTGAACGCCTGCGAGGCGGTGTCCCGGGCCATGGACCCCATATTGGACGAGAAAGACCCTGTGCCGGACAGCTATATTTTTGAGGTCAGCTCCGCCGGGTGCGAGAGGGCGCTGAAGCGGCCATCGGACTTTGAGCGTTTTTTGGGTTCCAATGTGGAAGTAAAGCTCTACAGCGCCGCGGATGGCGCCAAGCAATGGGTGGGAAAGCTCCTGGCCTATGATAACGGGGACGTGACCATCGAGTGCGGCGGGGAGCGCCAGTTCACCAGCAAACAAATCGCCAGCGTACGGCTGCGCATGGAAATGTGATCGGAGGAAAGAAAAATGAACGCCGAATTCTTTGAAGCGATCGAGGATCTGGAACGGGAGAAGGGCATTCCCCGGGAATATATGTACGACAAGATCAACCAGGCCATGCTGACCGCTTTCCGCAAGGACAATCCCGACGCGGCCGACAACGTGGTGGTGGAGCTGGACGAGGACAAGAAGAAGATCGAGATGTACGTGGTCACCAACGTGGTGGAGGAAGTGGCCAACCCCGCCGTGGAGATGACCCTGGAGCAGGCCCACAAGTTCAACAAGCGGGCCAAGGTGGGCGGCCAGATCAAGGTCCCCGTCAACACCAAGGAGCTGGGCCGCATCGCCGCCCAGAACGCCAAGCAGGTCATCATCCAGGGCATCCGCGAGGCGGAGCGCGGCCTTATCTACGACGAGTTCACCAGCCATGAGCACGAGATACTCACCGGCGAGGTGGCCCGCATCGACCCACGTACCGGCAACGCCTCTCTGAAGATAAGCTCCAACTCTGAATATACCGACGCGCTTCTCAGCGTGAACGAGCAGATACGGGACGAGGTCCTGACCGAGGGCAAGCGGCTGAAGGTGTACGTCATCGAGGTGCGCAAGTCTGCCCGGGGACCCCAGGTGCTCATCAGCCGGACCCATCCGGTGCTGGTGAAGCGCCTGTTCGAGCTGGAGGTGCCCGAGATCGCCGACGGCACCGTGGAGATCATGTCCATCGCCCGGGAGGCCGGCTCCCGCACGAAGATGGCCGTTTGGAGCACTGCGGCGGACGTGGACCCCATCGGCGCCTGCGTGGGCCCCAGGGGCGGGCGCGTGTCCAGCATCGTGGATGAGCTGGGCGGCGAGAAGATAGACATCGTCAAATACAGCGAGATCCCCGAGGAGTATGTGGCCGCGGCCCTGTCCCCGGCGGACGTCATCAACGTATACATGGAGGAGGACGGCAAGTCCTGCCGGGTCATCGTGCCCGACAACCAGCTGTCCCTGGCCATCGGCAAGGAGGGCCAGAACGCCCGCCTGGCCGCGAAACTCACGGGCATCAAGATCGACATCAAGCCCGAGAGCGAGGACTGAACCATGGCGGAGCCTGTGCGCATGTGCGTGGGCTGCCGGGAGCACGCCCCCAAGAAGGAGCTTATCCGCATCGTCCGCACCCCGGACGGCCGGATCGTGGCGGACGCGGCGGGGAAGACCCCAGGCCGGGGCGCCTACATCTGCCGGAAGGCTTCTTGCCTCAACAAGGCCCGGAAGAGCCGCGCTCTGGAGCGTATGCTGGCGGCTTCCATCAGCCCCGAGGCATATGACGCGCTGGCCGCAGCCATAGAGGCGGCGGATGGATAAGGCCCTGCGCTATCTGGGCCTGGCCGTAAAGGCGGGCAGGCTCATCATAGGGGCCGAGGACTGCGCCAAAGCATTGAAGTGCCGGACAAGGGGCCTGCTGATCGCCGCGTCCGACGCCGGAGCCAACACCCTGCGCCAAGCCGAGACGATGGCGGCAGGGAAGTGCCGGCTCTTTAAGACGGGCTATGCAAAGCAGGAACTGGCCCAGGCGGCGGGCAGACATGGGCCCGTGGCGCTGGCCCTTATCACGGACGATGGGCTTGCCAAGGCGTTCGAGGCCACCGCCCGACCCGATCGAGGAGAACAGGAGGAGCAAATATGAGCTTGATAAAATACCGCGTGCATGAGGTCGCCAAGGACTTTGGCGTCACCTCCAAGGTCATTACGGAGATACTGACCCAGTACGCCACCACGCCCAAGAACCATATGCAGGTGCTGGAGGATGAGGAGCTCAGCATCATCTTTGAGTATATGACCCAGCATAACCAGGTGGAGAGCATCGCCGAGGTATTTGCCGACACGGCCAAGCCGGAGCCGGAGAAGGCCCCTGTCAAGGAACAGGCTCAGCCTGCCCAGGCGGAGACCAAGCCCGCCGCGCAGAGCAATGCTCCCGCTCAGCCCCAGCAGCCGAAGCAGCCCAAGCCCGAAAAGCCCCATGTGCCTCGTCAGATGCCCGAGAAGAAGGTCGTGGACACCCGGGGCACCGCCAATACCAACCTCTCCAAGTACGACGAGCGCTTCGACCGTATGGCCGGCGACAAGGCCGACAAGATGAAGCGGGGCAAGGAGAAGATCGGCAACAAGAACAAGCAGCGCCAGAACACCGCCGCCGCCAGCGCCAAACGGCGCCAGGAGGAGCGCGACAAGATGCAGCGCCTCCAGTTCGAGATCGCCAAGAAGGCCCCCACCCGGGTCCAGATCCCCGACGAGATCTCCGTGCAGGAGCTGGCCGTGCGCATGAAAAAGAGCGGCGCCGAGGTGGTCCGCAAGCTCATCAAGATGGGCGTCATGGCGGGCCTGCCGGACGTGATCGACTACGATACCGCGGCGCTGGTCGCCATGGAATTCAACTGCAAGATCGAGCATGAAGTGGTCGTGACCGTCGAGGAAAAGCTCATCGACGACCATGTGGATACCGACGAGGAACTGGTCCCCCGAGCCCCCGTGGTGGTGGTCATGGGCCACGTGGACCACGGCAAGACCTCGCTTTTGGACTATATCCGCAACACGAAGGTTGCCGCCGGAGAGGCCGGCGGCATCACCCAGGCCATCGGCGCCTACGTGGTGGACATCAACGGAAGCCCCGTCACCTTCCTGGATACGCCGGGCCATGAGGCCTTCACCTCCATGCGCGCCCGGGGCGCCATGGTGACGGATGTGGCCATCCTCGTGGTGGCCGCCACGGAGGGCATCAAGCCCCAGACCGTGGAGTCCATCAACCACGCCAAGGCCGCCAACATCCCCATCGTGGTGGCCATCAACAAGATGGATATGCCCGGCGCCAACGCTGACCGGGTGAAGCAGGAGCTCACCGAGTACGATCTGGTGCCCGACGAGTGGGGCGGCGACACCATCGTGTGCCCCATCTCCGCCAAGACCGGCGAGGGTGTGGACAATCTTCTGGAGATGCTGGCCCTGCAGACCGAGATGCTGGGCCTGAAGGCCAACCCCAACCGGGCCGCCAGCGGCGCCGTCATCGAGGCGCGGCTGGATAAAGGCCGCGGCCCCATCATGACCGTACTGGTCCAGAACGGCACCCTCCGTCAGGGCGACGTCATCATCGCGGGCACCGCGGTGGGCCGCGTCCGTACCATGATCAACGACAAGGGCCGCCGGGTCACCGAAGCGGGTCCCTCTGTGCCTGTGGAGATCGCGGGCATGGGCGAGGTGCCCAACGCCGGCGACAACTTCAACGCTGTGGCCGACGAGCGCATGGCCCGGGAGCTGGTGGAGGAGAGAAAGGCCAAAGCAAAGCTGGCCGCCAACACCGCCCCCAAGAAGGTGTCCCTGGACGACCTGTTCGCCCGCATCCAGGAGGGCGAGATGAAGGACTTCAACATCATCGTGAAGGCCGACGTGAAGGGCAGCGCCGAGGCGGTGAAGGCCTCGCTGGAGAAGCTCTCCAACGAGGAGGTCCGGGTAAAGGTCATCCACTGCGCCGTGGGCGCCATCAACGAGTCCGACGTGATGCTGGCCTCCACCTCCGGCGCCGTCATCGTGGGCTTCAATGTGCGGCCTGACAACGCCGCCCGGGACAGCGCTACCCGCGACCATGTGGATATCCGCCTGTACCGGGTCATTTATGACTGCATCAACGAGATCGAGGCGGCCATGAAGGGCATGCTGGCCCCCAAGTATCAGGAGAAGATCATCGGCCACGCCGAGGTCCGCCAGACCTATAAGGTCTCCAAAGTCGGCACCGTCTGTGGCTGCTACGTGCTGGACGGCAAGATCCAGCGAAGCTGCCAGGTCCGTGTCCTGCGGGACAACGTGGTGGTCTACGAGGGCGATCTTGCTTCTCTGCGCCGGTTCAAGGACGACGTGCGGGAGGTGGCCTCCGGCTACGAGTGCGGCATGCAGGTGGAGAAGTTCAACGACATCAAGGA
>CANQRM010000045.1 GCA_947626265.1 uncultured Oscillospiraceae bacterium | reverse complement strand
CCCTCCGACGTGGTGACCCGTACGGGACTCGAACCCATGTTACCGCCGTGAAAGGGCGGTGTCTTAACCACTTGACCAACGGGCCAATAAAAAATGGTGGAGACTGCGCGACTCGAACGCGCGACCTCATGCGTGTGAAGCATGCGCTCTAACCTGCTGAGCTAAGCCTCCATCTTCATTTTCCGGGAGAGGCATGAGCCTCTCCCTATATGGTAGCGGCGACTGGATTTGAACCGGTGACACCGCGGGTATGAACCGCGTGCTCTAGCCAACTGAGCTACGCCGCCAAACAGCTTGCTTATTATATAAGATTCCATCCCCGTTGTCAAGCCTTTCCGGGGCAAAATCAGCATAAAAACGCGCCGCCCGGCGGTCGGTGCCGGGCGGCGCTATCCTGCGTCATTTCTCCTCCAGGCCCATCTCTTTCAGCAGGTGCTGGACGAACTTGTTCACGGCGATGGAGCCGGGCTCCTTCTTCATCCAGGACACGCCCATGCGCCGGTAATAGGCCGGCTCCGCCGGCACGCCCACCAGCTCGTAGGGCGTGCGCTGGAGCATCAGCTCCGGCAGCAGCGTCACGCCAAGGCCGCTCTCCACCATGCTCATGACGGTGTAGTCGTCCTTCACGGTATACTGCCGCTTGGGCCGGATACCCGCGTCGGCGAACATCTTCTCCACGATCTGGCTGTAGCCGGATTCCAGCAGCACGAAGGTCTCGTCCGCCAGGTCTTTGAGCTTCACCTTTTTCCCGGCCAGGGGGTGGTCCTTGGGCAGGACGATGTTCATCCTGTCCGCCAGCAGCTCTTTGAAGACGAACTCGTCCCCGTCCGGCTTCGTCATGAAGCCCACGTCCACCATGCCGCTACGCAGCCACTCGCATATCTGCACCATATCCCCCTGCAGAAGCTCAAAGCCGATATTGGGGTAGCTGGCCCGGAAGGTCTTCAGATGGGGCGGCAGCCACTGGCAGGAGAGGCTGGTGAAGATACCGATGCGGATAAGGCCCGCGTTCATGTTCTGCAGCTCCAAGCTCTTTTCAAACACGTCCCGCTCCCCCACCACGATCTGGCGCATGCTGGGCAGCAGGTACTCCCCCTCGGGGGTGAGGCGGACGCCGCTCTTGTTCCGGGCCAGGAGCGTCACGCCCAGGTCCGTCTCCAGCGCGCGCACCAGCTGGCTCACCGCCGACTGGGTGCAGCCGAAGAAGGCCGCCGTCCGGGTCAGGCTCTTGGTCTCCACGATCTTCAAAAAGACCTCAAATCTCGATGTTCTCATCCCACACCTCATAAGGCACACTAATCCGACTTCTCACTGATGCTAACTTATAGAGGCATTATATACTTTAAAATCCCATTGGACAAGTGTTTTCTGCATTATTTTTAAAAAAACTTATGTTTCTTGGCTCATAAACCGCCCAATTCAGGAAATACTTGCAATGAGGTGATCAAAAAATGACAACGAAAGAACTTCTCTATCTGGACGACGCCCTGGGCCACGCCATGTTCCTGGTGACCCAGTGCGAAGAGGCGGCCGGCAAGCTGCAGGACGCCGCGCTGAAGCAGCAGGCCCAGCAGATGGCCGACCGCCACCGCCAGGTCTACCGCAAATTCTACGATCTCGTGTAAGGAGGGCAAACAATGGACGACAAATGCATCATGGAGAACCTTCTCCTCACCACCAAGGGCGTCATCGACCTGTATATGCACGGCGCCATCGAATCCTCCACCGCCAACATCCACCAGGCCTTTTCCACCGCCTTTGACGACACCCTGAGCATGCAGGACAACATCTACAAGCAGATGGCCGCCAAGGGCTGGTACCAGATCGAAAATGCCCCCCAGCAGCAGGTCCAGCAGACCAAGCAAAAGTATTCTCCCACCTGCTGAGTCGTTTGAAAGGGAGACCCTTTCAAACGAGAAGGCTGCGGCCCGCTGCAGCGCAAAGCACCCCCGTCCGTTGGACGGGGGTGTTCACGTTTGCGGGCCGATAAGAGATTTTTCCGAGGTACACGCCCCCGGAAAAATCATCCTACTTTTTTCGCCGCTCCGGCGGCGAACTCTGCGAGGCTATCTCACTTGTCCATCCCCGTGGATGACGTACTTATAGGAGCACAGCTCCTCCAGGCCCATGGGGCCCCGGGCGTGGAGCTTCTGGGTGGAGATGCCCATCTCGCAGCCCAGGCCGAACTCGCCGCCGTCGGTGAACCGGGTGGAGGCGTTCACATATACCGCCGCGCTGTCCACCGCCGCGGTGAACAGTTCCGCCGCTTCCCCGTCCTCCGTGAGGATGGCGTCGGAGTGGCCGGTGGAGTGCGCCGCAATATGTTCAATGGCGGCATGCACGTCCTTCACTACCGCCACGGCCAGGATGTAGCCCAGAAACTCGGTGTCGAAGTCCCGCTCCCCCGCGGGCGTGCCGGGGATGACGGCCGCGGCCTTTTTGTCCAGCCGCAGCTCCACCGGGGGCTTTCCCGCGGCGGCCCGGTCGTCCACCAGCCGCTTTCTGAGCCGGGGCAGAAACACGTCCGCGATGTCCTCATGGACCAGCAGCACCTCCTCGGCGTTGCACACGCTGGGGCGGCTGGTCTTGGCGTTTTCGATGATGGCGAGAGCCTTATCCTGGTCCGCCGCCTTGTCCACGTATATGTGGCATATGCCGGTGCCGGTCTGGATGCAGGGCACAGTGGCGTTGGTGACGCAGGCATGTATGAGCCCAGGGCCGCCACGGGGGATCAGCAGGTCTATGAGCCCGTCGGCGGTCATCAGCTCCTGGGCGCTGGCCCGGGTGGTGTCCTCCACCAGGCTCACCGTCTCCCGGGGCAGGCCCTCCCTTTCCAGCCCCTCCCGCAGGGCTTCAGTGATGGCGTGGCAGGTGCGCCAGGCCTCCTTCCCGCCCCGGAGGACGCACACGTTCCCGCTCTTCACCGCCAATGCCGCCGCGTCGCTGGTGACGTTAGGGCGGCTTTCATAGATGATGGCCACCACGCCCATGGGCACGCTGACCCGCTCTATCACCAAGCCGTTGGGCCGCTCCACCCGGCGCAGGACCTTCCCCGCCGGGTCCGGCAGCGCCGCCGCCTCCCGGACGCCCTGGGCCATGCCCG
The DNA here is from genome assembly GCA_947626265.1 of uncultured Oscillospiraceae bacterium. Taxonomy (GTDB): domain Bacteria; phylum Bacillota; class Clostridia; order Oscillospirales; family Oscillospiraceae; genus CAJOIG01. Next base: position 15,303 of record CANQRM010000045.1, on the reverse strand, counting down.
CGATGCGGCTTTCGTCCAGCAGGAGCCTGTCCAGCATCACGTCGGACATGGTGCCTCTGGCCGCCTCCATGTCCCGGGCGTTGGCGGCGAGGATATCAGCGGTGTGGGTAAGTAAGCTGTCCGCCATGGCGAGAAGGGCGTTCGTCCTGCCCTGCTCCCCCGCCGCCTGCAGGGCAGGCTTCGCGGTCTGGGCCTTCAAAAGCATCTCATGGGTAGTCATTTCCGCTCCCCCTTTCCCTGGCCAAGAAAGCGCGTCCCCACGCTCTTCCCCTCCAGGATGTCATACAATAGTTCCGGCTCCGCGCCGTTGGCGATCACCATGTCTATGCCCTGGGCCGTGGCCATTTTCGCCGCCTTCAGCTTGGTGGCCATGCCGCCCACGGCGAGGCCGCTGCCCTTCTCTCCCGCCAGGGCCTCCACCTCCGGGGTGATGGCCTCCACCACAGGGATGAGCCGGGCGCCGGTATCATGGTGAGGGTCCGCGGTATAGAGCCCCTCGATATCGCTCAACAGCACCAGCAGGTCCGCGTGGATGGCGCAGGCCACGATGGCGCCCAGGCTGTCGTTGTCGCCTACCGCTATTTCCTCGGTGGCCACGGTGTCGTTCTCGTTGATGATGGGCAGGGCCCCCATCTCCAGAAGCCGGGACATGGTATTCTCAAAATTGCGGCGGCGGCCCTCGTTCTCCACGTCGCTGCCGGTGAGCAAAATCTGGGCCACCACGTGGTTATACTCGGAAAAGAGCTTGTCGTATATGTACATGAGCTCGCACTGGCCCACGGCGGCGGCCGCCTGCTTGGTGGGCATGTCCTCCGGCCGCTTCATGAGCCCCAGCTTTCCCACGCCCATGCCGATGGCGCCGGAGGACACCAGCACCACCCGGTGACCGGCGTTTTTAAGGTCGCTCAATACCTTCACCAGCGACTCCATGTGGCGGATGTTCAGGTGCCCCGTGGCGTGGGCGATGGTGGATGTGCCTATTTTGACGACGACAGTCATACGCTTCCCCGCTTTCTTCTTTCTGTCGGTCCACCAGTATAGCACGGTCTTTCCCCGCATGCAATCGGATATGATAAAAACGCGGCGGGAAAATCCCGCCGCGCCGTTCCTTTTTCACTCCAAAGCCGCCTCGCCGGGCATATAGCCCGTCGGGTCCACCGGGAGGCCGTCCTTGGTCATGGCAAAGTGCAGGTGGCTCACCTGATTGACCTCGCCAAGGGCCGTGGAGCCCACGGAGCCGATCACGTCGCCCATAGCCATGACCTGGCCCGCGGATACCGGGGGCTGGTCGGCAAGGTTGGAATATACGCTGTGCACACCGTTGCCGTGGTCGATCTCCACGGTGGTGCCCAGAAGATCGTCGTTTTCAAGCCGGCACACCGTGCCGCCCGCCGCCGCCAGCACCTGGGTTCCCGCGGCGCAGGCGATGTCCAGGCCGTCATGGGTCCGCCAGTCCGCCATGGTGCTGTCGTACATAAGCGTCTGGATGGACCAGGGCCGGTCCACGGTGCCCTGGACGGGCCAGATATACTCCGTCACCGTCTCGGAGAAGACCGCCTGGGTCTCATCCTCTTCCAGGGCTCCGGTCTCGCTGTCCTCGTCGTCCTCCGCCGCCTCAGCGGTATCATCGGGTTCCACGCCCTGGGCAGAGGTCACAGTCTCCGCCTCGGGCTCAGGGGCCGCCTGCATCGTATCCTCCGCCGGTATCATGATGGTGGATACCCCGGAGACCTGCTCCACCGGTTCCTCTGCCGTCGTCACATCTTCTACATTAGTCCCCGCTTCGGTGAACAGGATCCACACGGATATGCCGATCACCGCCGCGCACAGGAAAAGGACTATGTAGAAGCCCTTTCCCCCCAGGGACCCGGCTGCGCCGGACCCATGCTTTTTTTCCATTTGCGTTGACCCTCCAAAAAAATTGGTGTTTCCGAGGCTTATTCTTGCCCTGGAAACACCAACTTATACAGCTTTTGGGGTCAAATCTTCACTTTCTGATGGAGAAAAACGCCTCCATGCCCAGATACCGGGCCACCTCGTCCAGCTCGTCCTCGATGCGCAGAAGCTGGTTGTACTTGGCCACGCGGTCCGTGCGGCTGGGGGCGCCGGTCTTGATCTGCCCCGCGTTCACCGCCACGGTCAGGTCCGCGATGGTGGTGTCCTCCGTCTCGCCGGAGCGGTGGGATATGACGGCGGTGTAGCCCGCCCGGTGGGCCAGCTGGATGGCGTCCAGGGTCTCGGTCAGCGTGCCGATCTGGTTGAGCTTGATGAGCACGGAGTTGGCGACCTTCTTTCCGATGCCCTCCTTGATGCGCGCCACGTTGGTGACGAAGAGGTCGTCGCCCACGATCTGGATCTTGTCGCCCAGCTCGTCGGTCATCATCTTCCAGCCGTCCCAGTCGTCCTCGCCCAGGCCGTCCTCGATGGAGATGATGGGGTACTTCTCCACGAAACCCTTGTACATGGCCACCAGCTCCGCCGCGGTCATGTCTATGCCCCGCTTGGGCAGATGGTAGACCTTCTTTTCGGCGTCGTACCAGTCGGAGACGGCGCAGTCGATAGCTATTTTGAAGTCCTCGCCGGGCTTGTAGCCGGCCTTCTCAATGGCCTCCACCAGGGCCTTGAGGGCATCCTCGTCGCTTTCAAGGTTCGGGGCATAGCCGCCCTCGTCCCCCACGCCGGAGGCGGGGACCACCTTTTTCAGGGTGTGGAACACCTCCGCGCACATGCGAAGGGCCTCCCTGAAGCTGGGCGCGCCCACAGGCATGATCATGAACTCCTGGATATCCACGTTGGAGCCGGTGGCATGGGCGCCGCCGTTCAGCACGTTCATCATGGGCACCGGCAGGGTCTTGGCGTTGCAGCCGCCCACGTACTGATAAAGGGGCAGGCCGATGGCGTTGGCCGCGGCGCGGGCGCAGGCAAGGCTCGCGCCCAGCATGGCGTTGGCGCCGAGACGTGTCTTGTTGGCCGTGCCGTCCAGTTCGATCAAGATCTTGTCCACGGCGGTCTGGTCCAGGGCATTCTGGCCCATGAGGGCCTCGGCGATCTCCGTGTTCACGTTCTGCACGGCGGTGAGGGTGCCCTTGCCCAGATACCGGCTCTTGTCGCCGTCCCGGAGCTCGCAGGCCTCATGCACGCCGGTGGACGCGCCGGAGGGCACCGCCGCCCGGCCCACGGTGCCGTCGTCCAGGGTGACCTCCACCTCCACGGTGGGGTTGCCCCGGGAGTCCAATATCTCCAGGGCCTTCACGTCAACGATCTCAAAATAGTCCTTCAAAGCAAAAACTCCTTTGATTTGATATGTCAAGCGGTCCCAGCGACAGCCGGGACCGCCAATGACAACTATTTACGCAGCACCTCAGACAGCATTACTTCTTTATGAGGCATTCCCCGTCCATCACGGCGGGCTGCTCCAGCCCCATCAGATGCAGCATGGTAGGCGCGATGTCCGCCAAGCGGCCGGGATGGAGCTTCACGTCACCCGCGCCGCAGACGATGAAGGGCACGGGGTTGGTGGTGTGAGCGGTATGGGGCGTGCCGTCCTCGGCCCGCATCTTGTCCGCGTTGCCGTGGTCGGCAGTCACCAGGAGCACGCCGCCCATCTTCAGCACGGCGTCCCAGACCCTGCCCACGCAGGTATCCACGGTCTCCACAGCCTTCACTGCCGCCTCCATGACGCCGGTATGGCCCACCATGTCGCAGTTGGCCAGGTTCATGATGACCGTGTCATAGACGCCGGACTCGATACGCTCCACGGCCTTGGCGGTGACCTCCTCCGCGCTCATCTGGGGGATCAGGTCATAGGTGGGATACTCCTTGGGGGACGGGACAAGCACCCGGTCCTCGCCGGGATAGGTCCGCTCCACGCCGCCGTTGAAGAAGAACGTCACATGGGCGTACTTCTCCGTCTCCGCGATGCGAAGCTGCTTCATATCGTGGCGGCTCACGATCTCGCCGAAGGTGTCCTCCAGGACTACCGGCGGGAACGCGATGGGCAGCTCCGTCATGGCCTCGTCGTACTGGGCGGTGCAGACGTAGTTCAGGGGGAACCGGCCCTTGGGCAGGGCGAAGCCGTCAAAGTCGGGCTTCATCAGCGCCCAGGTCATCTCCCTCGCCCGGTCGGGCCGGAAGTTGGCGAAGATGACGCTGTCGCCGGACTGGATCATGCCGTCCCTGTCGCAGACGATGGGCTCCACGAACTCGTCGGTGACGCCGTTGGCATAGCTGTCGCCGACAGCCTTGACGGGGTCGGGCTCCTGCACGCCCTCGCCGCAGACGATGGCGCGATAGCCCTTCTCCACGCGCTCCCAGCGCTTGTCCCGGTCCATGCCCCAGAAGCGGCCCTGGATGGTGGCGATAGCGCCGTAGCCGATCTCTTTGCAGTGGTCGGCCAGCTTCTGCACGTAGCCCTGCCCGGAGGAGGGCGGCACGTCCCGGCCGTCCAGGAAGCAGTGGACATAGCACTGCTTCACGCCCCGCTTCTTCGCCATGTCCACCAGGGCGAAGATGTGCTTGATGTGGCTGTGCACGCCGCCGTCAGACAAAAGGCCCATCACATGTACAGGATGCCCGGTCTTCGCCGCTTCATCCATGGCGTGGGCGTAGGCGGGATTTTCGAAGAAACTGCCGTCGTCCACCGCCCGGCTGATGCGAGGCAGGGGCTGGAACACCACGCGGCCCGCGCCGATGTTGGTGTGGCCCACCTCGGAGTTGCCGATCTGCCCGGCGGGCAGGCCCACGTCCTCGCCGCTGGCCTGCAGCTGGGTATTCGGGAACTTGGCGAAAAGCCCATCCAGGACGGGGGTGTTCGCCACGGACACGGCGTTCCAGGGACCGGGTTCGGCCAGGCCGAACCCGTCCATGATAAGAAGTACGGTAGGTCTCTTACTCATTGGCAGCACCGATGATGTCCGCGAACTCCATCTTCAGGCTGGCGCCGCCGATGAGGCCGCCGTCGATGTCGGGCTGAGCCAGCAGCTCCGCGGCGTTCTTGCCGTTCATGCTGCCGCCGTAGAGGATCTGCACGCCCTTCGCCAGCTCCTCGCCGTAGAGGCCCGCCAGCACCTTGCGGATATAGCCGCAGACCTCCTGGGCCTGCTCGGCGGTGGCGGTGCGGCCGGTGCCGATGGCCCAGATGGGCTCATAGGCGATGACGACCTTCTTCATCTCCTCAGGGGAGACGCCGGCGAGGCCGCCCTTGATCTGGCTCTCCACGAAGGTGAGGGTCACGCCCGCGTCCCGCTGCTCCAGGCTCTCGCCGCAGCACATGATGGGGGTGATGCCCGCGCCCAGCAGGGCCTTCAGCTTCTCGTTCACCAGCTGGTCGCTCTCGGCGTGATAGGCCCGGCGCTCGGAGTGGCCGATGATGCAGTAGTCCACGCCAAGGTCGGCCAGCATGGCGGCGGACACCTCGCCGGTGTACGCGCCCTTGTCATGGCTGGACACGTCCTGCGCGCCAACTTTGATCCAAGTGCCGTCGGTGGCCTCCTTCATGGCCGGGATCAGGGGGAAGGGCACGCACAGCGCGCTGTCCACGCCTTTGCCCAGATCGGCCACGGACGCCAGCTCCTCCACGAAATCGGGCACCTCGCTGGCCAGCTTGTTCATCTTCCAGTTGCCCGCGATGAGGGCGTTGCGATACTTTTTATCCATGGGTCACACGCTCCTTACGCGTCCTGCAGCGCGGCCACGCCCGGCAGCTCCTTGCCTTCCAGGAACTCCAGGGAGGCGCCGCCGCCGGTGGAGATGTGGGTGATCTTGTCGGCAAAGCCCAGCTGCTCCACGGCCGCCGCGCTGTCGCCGCCGCCGATGATGCTCACGGCGCCGGAGCCGGCCACGGCACGGGCCACGGCGCGGGTGCCCTCGGCGAACTTATCGAACTCGAACACGCCCATGGGGCCGTTCCACACGATGGTGCCGGCGCCGGCCAGGGCGGCGGCGAACTTCTTCCGGGTCTTCTCGCCGATGTCCAGGCCCTGCCAGCCGGCGGGGATGGCGCTGGAGGGAACGGTCTTGCTCTCCGCGTCCGCGGCGAACTCCTTGGCGATGACGGTGTCCTCGGGCAGCAGCAGCTCCACGCCCTTGGCCTTGGCCTCGGCGATCATCTGCTTGGCGAAGTCCACCTTGTCCTCCTCCAGCAGGCTGTCGCCTACCTCAAAGCCCTGGGCCTTGATGAAGGTATAGGCCATGCCGCCGCCGATGATGATCTTGTCGGCCTTGTTCAGCAGGTTTTCGATGACGCCGATCTTGTCGGAGACCTTGGCGCCGCCCAGGATGGCCACGAAGGGACGGGCGGGATCGTCCAGGGCCTTGCCCATGATGGACAGCTCCTTGCCGATCAGGAAGCCGGAAACGCCGGGCAGATAGGCGGTGACGCCGGCGGTAGTGGCGTGGGCGCGGTGCACGGTGCCGAAAGCGTCGGACACGAACAGCTCCGCCATGTCGGCCAGCTCCTTGGCGAAGGCGGGGTCGTTCTTGGTCTCGCCCTTCTCAAAGCGGGTGTTCTGCAGGAGCATGATCTCGCCGGGCTTCAGGGCCGCGGCCTTGGCCTTGGCGTCGGGGCCCACAACATCGTCGGCCAGGATGACCGGCTTGCCCAGCAGCTCGCTGAGGCGGGCGGCCACGGGCTCCATGCGCAGCTCGGCCAGGGACTTCTTCCACTTCTCCTCGGTGAGGGAGGCGGGGTCCTTGCCCTTCTCGGTCTGCTTCTTCACCCACTTTTCAAAGTTGGGCTCGGGCTTGCCCAGATGGGAGCAGGCGATGACGGCGGCGCCGTTGTCCAGCAGGTACTGGATGGTGGGCAGGGCCGCGCGGATGCGCTTGTCGTCGGTGATCTCATTGGTCTTCTTGTCCCGGGGGACGTTGAAGTCGCAGCGCAGAAGGACCTTCTTGCCCTTCACGTCTACCTGGGTGACGTTTTTCTTGTTGTAGTTCATGATGTATCCTCCATTTATGATTTTTTAAAATTGGTAAACTTATTTATTCCCGGCCCACGGCCATGATGCCCGTCTCCAGCAGTCCCGGGAACCCCTGCCGCCGGAGCACATCATATAAGATGATGGACGCGGAGCTTGCCAGGTTGAGGCTTCTTGCCCTCGGCTTCATGGGGATTCGCACGCATCTATCATAGTACCGCTCCATGAGCTCCTCGGGAAGACCCGAGGTCTCCCGGCCGAACATCAGGGCGGTATCCACCCCGAAATCCGCCTCGGTGTAGCACCGGGGCGCCTTGGTGGACAGAAGCCAAAGGTTTTCATCCCCGTTCATTTCCAGGTACTGATCCACATTCTCGTAGACGTGCACATCCACCAGATGCCAGTAGTCCAGCCCCGCCCGCTTCACGGCGGCGTCGGAGATATCGAAGCCCAGGGGCTTTATGAGGTGAAGGCTCGCGCCCGTGGCGGCGCAGGTCCGGGCGATGGCCCCCGTGTTCTGGGGTATCTCCGGGGCGTAGAGGACGATGCTGTTCATAATGACCGGGACCCCCAAAACCGCCTATTTCGCCAGTATCTTATACCTATGCTATTATATACCATCCCCTGCTTTTTTCAAGGGAAAGTTTGGCTCCGTTTCATTTTACGTTGAAAATGTGGAAATATCTGACTATAATATAAATGAGGTGACACCATGGATACATTATATATCGTCGTGCCCTGCTACAACGAGGAGGAGTGCCTGCCCCGGACAGCGCCGGTGTTCCGCCAAAAGCTGGGCCAGCTCATAGATGAAAAGCTCATCACCCCGGAAAGCCGCGTGCTGCTGGTGGACGACGGCTCCGCCGATAAGACCTGGGACGTCATCTGCTCTCTGCATGAGCAGGACCCTTATTTCTGCGGCCTGCGCCTTTCCCCCAACCGGGGCCACCAGAACGCTCTCATGTCCGGGCTCATGGAGGCCAAAGACCGCTGCGGCATCACCGTCAGCATCGACGCGGACCTGCAGGACAGCATCGACGCCATCGACGATATGGTGAAAAAGCATGGCGAGGGCTTCCCCATCGTCTGCGGTGTCCGCTCCAGCCGGGAGACGGATACCTTTTTAAAGCGCGCCACCGCCCAGGGCTACTACGCCGTTATGAACCTCTTCGGCGCCAAACTCATCTATAACCACGCCGATTTCCGGCTCATGGATAAGGCGGCCCTGGAAAAGCTGGCCCGCTACCACGGCGAGGACCCCTTCCTCCGCGGCCTCGCTACCCGGCTGGGCCTGCCCATCGCCACGGTGGAGTACGCCCGCGCGCCCCGGGTGGCCGGCGAGAGCAAATATACCCTGAAAAAAATGGTAAAACTGGCTGCAAAGGGCCTCACCTGCGCCCGCTGCAAGCCCCGGGATACGCCCAGACCCCCGGACCCCCATATCGTGGTGCGGCTGTTTTCGTGAATATTTATCCCCTTTTCTCCGGAAAAGGGGACTTGTTTTGTATACATTGCAAGAAAATGCGGCTTTATGCATTATTTAGTGCATAAAGCCTTGTTTATTCATTTAAAGGGGAATATAATTCACCCAACAGCCTGAAAACGGCACAAAAAAGTCTTCAAATCAATGGAAGGACGGATTTTGAATTATGAAGAAGATCATTGCTATGCTGCTGGCCCTGGTCATGGCGCTGAGCCTGACCGCCGTGGCCTTCGCCGCTGAGGAAGCCGAGGTCCCTGAGGTCCCCGAGTACCTCACCAGCCTGGAACTGCCCGAGTTCACCACCATCGAGGAAGGCAAGCTCATCATGAGCACCAACGCCTCCTTCCCTCCCTATGAGATGGTCGCCGACGGCGAGGGCTTTGCCGGCACCGGTTTTGAGGGCATCGACGTAGAGATCGCCTGGTACCTGGCCCAGGCCACCGGCCTGGAGCTGGTCATCGACGACATGGAGTTCCCCTCCGCTCTGATCGCGGTGCAGGACAACAAGTCCGACATGATGCTGGCGGGCCTTACCTACAACGAAGAGCGTGACGAGGTCATGGACTTCTCCACCCCCTACGCCAACGGCGTGCAGGTGGTCATCGTCCCCGAGGACTCCGAGATTGCTACTGTTGACGATCTGGCCAACGCCGAGATGATCGGCACCCAGAGCGGCACCACCGGCTACATCTACTGCTCCGACACCCCCGAGAACGGCGGCTTCGGCGAGGACCATGTCACCGCTTACGACAACGGCGCCACTGCCGTGCAGGCCCTGCTGAACGGCCAGATCGACGCGGTCGTCATCGACAACGGCCCCGCCCAGGAGTATGTTGCCGCCAACCCCGGCCTGAAGATCCTGGACACCGAGTTCACCAACGAGGATTACTGCCTGGCCGTGGATCAGGACAACACCGCCCTGCTGGACGCCCTGAACACCGTTCTTGAGACCATGATCGACAACGGCCTGGTGGAGGAGATCGTCTCCCACTATGTCAGCGCCGACGAGGCCGAGTAATACTTCCGCTTTCAAAAGGGGCGGCCCATCGGCCGTCCCTTTTTCCCTATCTGACCAAATGAGGTGTTTTGCATGAATGTGACAGGTCTCTACGAGGCCATATCCGCCATCCCCGTGGCGGAACAGAGCGCCTGGCAGAACTTTTTCGTGAAGTTCTACCGGGCCTGGTTTCTGAACAGCCGCTGGCAGCAGTACTTTGAGGGTCTGCTGGCCACCCTGGAGGTCACGGTCATGGCCCTGGCCATCGGCGTGGTCCTGGGCGTGGTGGTGGCTATGGTGCGCACCGCCCACGCCCAGCGGCGGCCGGGCACCCACAATCCCGTCCTCTCCTTTTTCGACTTCATCTTTAAAATATACGTGACCGTCATCCGGGGCACGCCCATGATGGTGCAGCTGCTCATTATGGGCTTTGTGGTGTTCTCCTCCAGCCGGAACTTCACCCTTGTGGGCGCCCTGACCTTGGGCATCAACTCCGGCGCCTACGTCTCCGAGATCATCCGGGGCGGCCTCATGAGCCTGGACCCGGGCCAGGCGGAGGCGGGCCGCTCTCTGGGTCTTGGGTACATAGACACCATGCGCTTCATCGTCATTCCCCAGGCCTTCAAGGCCATCCTCCCCTCCCTAGGCAATGAGTTCATCGTCCTTTTGAAGGACACCTCCCTCATCAGCGTCATCGGCGGCAAGGAGATCGTCTACTTCGCCCAAGCCATCGTCTCCCGGACCTATGAGGCCATGTTCCCCTACATCATCACCGCCATCATGTACCTTATCCTGGTGATGGGCTTCAGCTATCTCCAGAGCATCCTGGAAAGGAGGCTGCGCGAAAGTGATAGACGTTAAAGGCCTTGTAAAGGCGTTTGGGGACCACGTGGTCCTGGACGGCATCGACGAGCACATCTACCCCGGCGAGAAGGTGGTCATCATCGGCCCCTCCGGAGGCGGCAAGAGCACCTTCCTGCGCTGCCTCAACATGCTGGAGACCCCCACCAGGGGCACCATCACCTTCAAGGGCGTGGACATCACCGACCCCAGGAGCGACATCAATAAGCACCGCCAGAAGATGGGCATGGTGTTCCAGCACTTCAACCTGTTCCCCCACATGACCATCATGCGAAACCTCACCCTGGCCCCCATGCGGCTTTTGAAGAAGTCCAAATCCGAGGCCGAGGCCAAGGCCATGGAGCTTTTGGAGCGGGTGGGCCTGGCCGACCGGGCCGCGTCCTATCCCGGCCAGCTCTCCGGCGGGCAGAAGCAGCGCGTGGCCATCGTGCGGGCGCTGTGCATGGAGCCGGAGGTCATGCTCTTCGACGAGCCCACCTCCGCCCTGGACCCGGAGATGGTGGGCGAGGTGCTGGATGTCATGAAGAGCCTTGCCGACGACGGCATGACCATGGTGGTGGTCACCCACGAGATGGGCTTTGCCAAGGAGGTGGGCGACCGCATCCTCTTCATGGACGGCGGCGTCATCGCCGAGCAGGCGCCCCCGGCGGAGTTTTTCGATAATCCCAAGACCGACCGGGCCCAGGCGTTCCTGGCCAAAGTGCTGATGTGATCGCCAACTTCCCCATATGCTGGGCATTCGGGAAAATGGGCCGCTCTTTATTCGTTTTATTTACTAAAAAGAAAAAGCGCCCTCCCCGCCCCGGCGCACAGTTTTGACAAACATGTTTTTGGCGCATTGACTTTTACTTTTTTTCACTCTATATTTATCATTAATCTTCTGTATTCACCTTCAGGCTCACCGCCGGGGAGAATATAAATCTTAGGAAAGAGGTTCGACAAATGAAGAACACCAAGAAGATCATTTCCTTTATCGTGGTCATGACCATGATCCTGGCCCTGTGCTCCGTTTCCGCTTTCGCGGCTGAGGGCGAGACCTTCAAGATCGGCGGCATTGGCCCCCTGACCGGCGGTGCTGCTATTTACGGCAACGCGGCCATGAACGGCGCTCAGATCGCTGTTGACGAGATCAACGCTCTGGGCGGCGTCCAGTTCGAGTTCAACGCCCAGGACGACACCGGTGTGGCGGAGACCTCCGTCAACGCCTACAACTCCCTGAAGGACTGGGGCGTGCAGGCCATCATCGGCACCGTCACCACCGCCCCCTGCATCAGCGTCTCCGCTGAGGCTTACAGCGACCGCATCTTCATGCTGACCCCCTCCGCCTCCTCCACCGACGTCATCGCGGACAAGGACAACATGTATCAGGTCTGCTTCACCGACCCCAACCAGGGCATCGCCTCCGCCGACTATATGGCTGAGAACTATCCCGACGCCCAGATCGCCATCATCTACAAGAACGACGACGCCTATTCCCAGGGCATTCGCGACACCTTCGCCTCCGAGGCTGAGTCCAAGGGCCTGACCGTCGTGTACGAGGGCACCTTCACCGAGGACACCCAGACCGACTTCTCCGTGCAGGTCGCCGCTGCCCAGGCCGCCGGCGCCGACATGGTGTTCCTGCCCATCTACTACACCCCCGCTTCCGTCATCCTGACCCAGGCCAACGCCATCGGCTATGAGCCCACCTTCTTCGGCGTGGACGGCATGGACGGCATCCTGTCCGTGGAGGGCTTCGACGCCTCCCTTGCCGAGGGCGTCATGCTGCTGACCCCCTTCTCCGCCGACGCGGAGGACGAGCGGACCCAGAACTTCGTGGCCGCCTACAACGACCTGTACGGCGAGACCCCCAACCAGTTCGCCGCTGACGGCTACGACGCCATGTACATCCTCTACGCCGCCCTCCAGGAGGCCGGCTGCACCCCCGACATGAGCGCTCAGGATATCTGCGAGGCTCTCGTGGGCGTGATGCCCACCATCAGCGTGGACGGCCTGACCGGCCAGGGCATGACCTGGTCCGCCACCGGCGAGGTCTCCAAGGCTCCTATGGCCGTTGTCATCAAGGACGGCGTGTATGTGCTGCCCGAGGCTGCGGAGTAATATCGCATCCGTTAACTAACGGCACGGCTGTCGGGGATATTTCCCCGACAGCCAAGCCATTTTTTCCCATCGTGTTTTTTGGCGCTTTTTCTCCCCTTTTTGGCCGGTGGTTGGCCTTTTTTATCGAACGCAAAGAACTGAGGTGACCTTAATGGTATTCTTCACCTATCTCATCAGCGGCATCAGCCTGGGCAGCGTGTACGCCATCATCGCCCTGGGCTACACCATGGTGTACGGCATCGCCAAGATGCTGAACTTCGCCCACGGCGACGTGATCATGGTAGGCGGCTATATCTGCTACATAGCCCTGAACAGTCTGGGCCTGCCGGCCATCCTGGCGGTCCTCGTTGCCATGATCGTGTGCACGGTGCTGGGCGTGGTCATTGAGGGCCTGGCCTATAAGCCTCTGCGCCAGGCCGGGTCCCTGGCCGTGCTGATCACCGCCATCGGCGTGAGCTACTTCCTGCAGAACGCCGCCCAGCTCATCTGGGGCGCCACGCCCAAGAACTTCACCTCCGTGGTCCACTTCTCCCTGCCCGCGGGGCTGATGAGCATCGGCCTTTCCAGCGAGGCGCTGATCACGGTCCTGGCCTGCATCGTCATCATGATCGCGCTGACCACCTTCGTCAACCGCAGCAAGCTGGGCAAGGCCATGCGTGCCTGCTCCGAGGACAAGGGTGCCGCCCAGCTCATGGGCATCAACGTCAACCGGACCATCTCCATGACGTTCGCCATCGGCTCCGCCCTGGCGGCCATCGCCGGCGTGCTGCTGTGCTCCAGCTACCCCGTCCTGCAGCCCACCACCGGCTCCATGCCCGGCATCAAGGCCTTCACCGCCGCCGTGTTCGGCGGCATCGGCTCCATCCCCGGCGCGTTCATCGGCGGTCTGCTGCTGGGTATCATCGAGTCGCTGGCCAAGGCCTATATCTCCACCACCCTCGCCAATTCCATCGTGTTTGCCGTACTGATCATCATCCTGCTGGTCAAGCCCACGGGACTGCTGGGCAAGTACGCCCCCGAGAAAGTCTGAGGTGGCCGGGATGAAGAATATGAAAAAGAGCACCAAGACAGATTTTGCCACCTATGCCGGCGTCACAGCGGCCTTTCTCATCATGTACGCCCTGCAGCGCGGCGGCCACCTGACCAGCTCCATCTCCGGGCAGCTGGTGCCCATCTGCTGCTTCATCGTGATGGCTGTGAGCCTGAACCTGGTGGTGGGCATCTCCGGCGAGCTGAGCCTGGGCCACGCGGGTTTCATGAGCGTGGGCGCCTTCGGCGGCATCATCGCCGCCCAGAGCCTGGCCGGGGTCATCCCCTCCGCGCCGCTGCGCCTCATCGTGGCGCTGGTGGTGGGCGCGCTGTGCGCCACCATCGTCGGCTTCGTCGTGGGCGTGCCGGTGCTGCGGCTCCGGGGCGACTATCTGGCCATCGTCACCCTGGCTTTCGGACAGATCATCAAGGACCTTATCAACTGTCTTCTTGTGGGCTATGACTCTCACGGGCTGCACATCGTCTTCAATATCAGCGGCCTGAAGTCCATCAACGACCTGCACCTGGAAGAGACCGGCAAGGCCATCATCAAGGGCGCCCAGGGCGCCGTCGGCGTCACCAAGATCGCCTCCTTCCCCGCCGGCTTCATCCTGGTCATGATCACCCTTGTGGTGATACTGAACCTGGTCCGCAGCCGCACCGGCCGGGCCATTATGGCTATCCGCGACAACCGCATCGCGGCTGAGAGCGTGGGTCTGAACATCACCAAGTACAAGCTGATGGCCTTCGTCATCTCCGCCGCCATGGCCGGCGCCGCCGGGGCCCTTTACGGCCTGAACTACGGCAGTCTCGTGGCCAGCCGCTTCGACTTCAATACCTCCATTCTGGTGCTGGTGTACGTGGTGCTGGGCGGCCTGGGCAACATCTGGGGCTCCATCATCGCGACGGTGGTGCTGTATATGCTGCCGGAGGCCCTGCGTCAGTTCTCCGACTACCGGATGCTGGTGTACGCCATCATCCTGATCCTGGTCATGCTGGTCACCAACAACGCCCAGCTCAAATCTCTGCTTGGTAAGCTCATCCCCCATAAGAAGGAGGCCGCCGGCAATGAATGAGAAAAAGCGTATGAGCAAGGCTAAAATGGTCCCCGTCCCCAGCAAGGCCATCATCCCCGAGCGGGACATCGACAAGGCCCCCATCCTGGAGTGCAGCCACCTGGGCATCGACTTCGGCGGCCTGCGGGCGGTGGACGACTTCAACCTGACCATCGGTCGCACCGAGATCGCGGGCCTCATCGGCCCCAACGGCGCGGGCAAGACCACCGTGTTCAACCTGTTGACCAAGGTCTATCAGCCAACAAGGGGCACTATCCTGCTGGACGGCGTGGACACCGCGGGCAAGACCACGGCTCAGATCAACCACATGGGCATCGCCCGTACCTTCCAGAACATCCGGCTTTTCTCCAACATGACCGTGATGGAGAATATCCTGGTCGGCCTGCACGAGGAGATGAGCTATAACGCCCTCAGCGGCATCCTGCGCCTGCCCAATTTCTTCCGCAGCGAGCGCATCGCCCGGGAGCGGGCCTTGGAGCTTCTGAGCATCTTCAACATGGAGGACACCGCCGACGCCGTGGCCGGCTCCCTCCCCTACGGCGCCCAGCGCCGCCTGGAGATCCTCCGGGCTCTCGCCACCAACCCCAGTCTGCTGCTCCTTGACGAGCCCGCCGCGGGCATGAACCCCTCGGAGACCGCGGAGCTGATGGAGAACATCGTGAAGATACGGGACACCTTCAACATCGCGGTGCTGCTCATCGAGCATGACATGAACCTGGTCATGGGCATCTGCGAGGGCATCGTGGTGCTGAACTTCGGCCAAGTCATCGCCAAGGGCACCGCCGAGGAGATACAGTCCAACCCCACGGTCATCGAGGCCTATCTGGGCAAGCAGCAGTG
>CANQRM010000044.1 GCA_947626265.1 uncultured Oscillospiraceae bacterium | reverse complement strand
GTCCGCCGGGTCGTCCAGCTCGGCGATGTCCTGCTCGAACCGGGCGCACACGGGCAGCACCATGCTCCCCTCGGCGTCGGCGATGGCCTTCACCTGCTGGAAATAAGGGCTCTGCTCCGCGTTTGCGAAGCCGTCCTCGTCCATGTTGGCGGCGTAGATGACGGGCTTGAGGCTCAGAAGATCGGACTGGGCCACCATCTCCGCCTCATCCCCCTCGCAGGGGAAGCTGCGGGCGGACTTGCCCTCGTTGAGCCAGGCGGCCAACCGCTCCATGAGGTCCGCCTCCTTGGCGTACTTCTTGTCGCCGGATTTTACGTACTTCTGGGCCTTCTCGAACCGGCGCTGGACCATCTCCAGGTCCGCCATCACCAGCTCCAGGTCCACGGTCTCAATGTCCCCCTTGGGGTCGGTGGAACACTCATGGCGGACGATGTTGGCGTCATCGAAGCAGCGCACCACATGGATGATGGCGTCGGTGCCCCGGATGTTGCCCAAAAACTTATTGCCCAGGCCCTCGCCTTTCGACGCGCCCTTCACCAGGCCCGCGATGTCCACGAACTCGATGGTGGCGGGGGTGAACTTCTTGGGATGGTACATCTCCGCCAGATAGTCCAGCCGCTCGTCGGGCACGGCCACCACGCCCACGTTGGGGTCGATGGTGCAGAAGGGATAGTTGGCCGACTCCGCGCCGGCGTTTGTCAGGGCGTTGAAAAGGGTGCTTTTCCCAACATTTGGAAGTCCCACTATACCGAGCTTCATAGTTCCTCTCCAATCAGCAAGGCGGGCATATGCCCGCCCTGCGCGTTTTTCTTATTTGCGGATGTCGTCGGTCCAGTAAGGGGGCCGGTCGTCGGGGGGCGTATCCTTCCCCTCCGGCTTCTCCTCTGTGGGAGCATTCTCCGCCGCGGGGGCGTCCGCCTCGGGCGCTTCCTGCGCGGGCGCGGGCGGCTCGGGCTGCGGCGCGGGAGTTTCCTCCTGCTTGGGCGGCAGGCAGCCGTGGTCGCAGAAGTAGTCGAAATCTGCCCCATCCATGGACTCGTGCTCCAGAAGGTACTCTGCCACGGCGGAGAGCGTCTCCTTGTGCTCGGTCAGAAGCTCCTCGCACTTGGCCATGGCCTCGTCGAAGATGTGCTTGACCTCCTCGTCGATGATGCCGGCGGTCTCCTCGGAATAACTCTTCGTCGTGCCGAAGTCCCGGCCGATGAACAGGCTGTGGCCGGAGTCGTCGAAGCTGATGGGCCCCAGGCGCTCCGACATGCCGTACTGCATGACCATGGCACGGGCGATCTTGGATGCCTGCTGGATGTCCCCGGAGGCGCCGGTGGAGATGTCGTCCAAAAACAGCTTCTCCGCCACCCGGCCGCCCAGAGCCATGACGATCTGCTCGAACATATCGCTCCTGGCCTGGAAGGATTTATCCTCGCTGGGGCGCATGAGGGTGAAGCCGCCGGCCTGGCCCCGGGGGATGATAGTGATATAGTGCACCGGGTCCACATGGGGCAGGTACTTGGCGGCGATGGCGTGGCCGGACTCGTGGTAGGCGGTGAGCCGCCGCTCCTTGTCGGTGATGACCCGGCTCTTCTTCTCCGGGCCCATGGCCACCTTCAATATGGCCTCGTCGATGTCGTCGTTGATGATGAAGCGCCTGTGCCGCCGCACGGCCAGCAGCGCCGCCTCGTTCAGAAGGTTCTCCAGGTCCGCGCCGGAGAAACCGGCGGTGCCCCGGGCGATGGAGTTGAGGTTCACGTCGTCCCCCAGGGGCTTGCCCCGGGCATGGACCTTCAATATGGCCTCCCTGCCCTTCACGTCGGGCAGGCCGATATATACCTGGCGGTCGAAGCGGCCCGGCCGGAGCAGGGCGTTATCCAAAATGTCGGCCCGGTTGGTGGCCGCCATGACGATGACGCCCTCGTTGTTGGTAAAGCCGTCCATCTCGACGAGGAGCTGGTTCAAGGTCTGCTCCCGCTCGTCGTGGCCGCCGCCCAGGCCGGAGCCGCGCTGACGGCCCACGGCGTCGATCTCGTCGATGAAGATGATGGCAGGTGCCACCTTTTTCGCCTGGTCGAACAGGTCACGGACACGGCTGGCGCCCACGCCCACGTACAGCTCCACGAAGTCGGAGCCGGAAATGGACAAAAACTGCACGCCGGCCTCGCCGGCCACGGCCTTGGCCATCAGGGTCTTGCCGGTACCCGGAGGGCCCACCAGCAGCACGCCCTTGGGGATGCGGGCGCCCATGGCGGTATAGGCGGCGGGATTTTTGAGGAACTCCACCACCTCCTGCAGCTCTTCCTTCTCCTCGTCGCACCCGGCCACGTCGGCGAAGGTCTTTTTCGTCTGGCCCTCCTGGGCCACCTTGGTCCGGGCCTTGGAGAACTTGGCCACGCCCCCGGCGCCGCCGCCGGTGGCCCGGCTCATCATCACATACCACAGCACGCCGAAGACCACGACCACGATGAGGTAGGGCAGGAACGACAGCCACCACGGGGCCACGAAGCCCTGGTTGTCATCATACTCCGTGAGGATGCCCGCGTCCTTCTGCTCCTTGATGGTCTTGCCCAGGTCGTTGTAGAACATGTCCACGTCCCGGATGGTCCGCGTCAGCTCCCGCTGGCCCTCATAGGGCTCCCGCAGGTAGAGCGTCAGCTCGTTGCCGCTCATGACGAAGGACTCCACCCGCCGGGCCTCGAACAGGTCGATGACCGTGGAATAGGGCAGCTCCACGGACTTCTGGTTCCCGGTCAGGGAGAAGATGGCCGCCAGCAGGATCACCAGCACCAGAGCGTAAAAGCCGATGTCCCGGGCCCGCTTGTTGGGGCCGCCGGAACGGTTGGGTCCGCCCTGTCCCCCCGGTCCGCCGGGCCCGGGGGAGCGGTTGTTATTGTTGTTGTCGCCAGGCATATTGTTCATGTATATACCTCATGAATAGATTTAAGAATAGACCTCCGGCTTCAGAAGGCCGATATAGGGGAGATTGCGGTATTTCTCGTCGTAGTCCAGGCCATAGCCCACCACGAAGGCGTCGGGGATGGTGAAGCCGGAATAATCCGCCTTGATGGGGGCGGTGCGCCGCTCCGGCTTGTCCAGGAGGGTGACGATGCGGATGGACTTGGGCTTGCGGGCCATCATGTAGTTTTTGAGATAGCTCAGGGTATTGCCGCTGTCCAGGATGTCCTCCACGAGGATCACGTCCCGGCCCTCAATGTTCTCGGTCAGGTCCTTTATGATCTTCACCGCGCCGGTGGACGTGGTCCCCGAGCCATAGCTGGACACCACCATAAAATCCACGGTGCAGGGGATGTCGCATGCCCGGACCAGGTCCGCCATGAAGATGAAGCAGCCCCGCAGCACGCCCACGAACAGGGGGTTCTTCCCCTGATAGTCCGCGCTGATCTGCCGGCCCAGCCGCTGAACGATGCCCTTCAGTTCCTCCTCGGTGGCGATATACCGCTCGATATCTTTGTGCATACCCGTTATCCTCCCTCGCCCGGCGCTTGCCGCAGCTCTATTTCTATGATGTCTCTGTCTCCGGCCCTGGCGCAGGCCCGCTCCGCGGCGGGAAAGCCCTCCACCGCCAGGATACCGGCCTCATCCCGCAGGACGAGGACCCCGTCCCGTTCCCAGGGCGGTACGTCGGCCTCTCGGAAAAGCTGTTTCAGCTTCTTTGTGCAGCCCCGCCCCGCGGGACGGAAAGCGTCCCCCGGCCGGCGGCCGGTGACAGATATACTACCACATATATTCTCACATTGGAAGTAAAAAATGTTGTACGATTTGTGAACATCCCGTGGCATGCCCATGAATTTTCGCGCCCGGATGAGCCTGCCCGCCTCGGGCACATACACCTCTCCCGGGACAGGCAAAGTCCGCTCCGGGATGGGCGCGGCCCCGACCGGGCCGAACACCAGCCGGCCGCCGGAGGCTGCCACCCGCAGACCCGGCACATCCGCCGTGCCGCCGTCGGCCGCCGCCTTCAACACCGCCTGCACGTGGATAAGGGCCAAGTCCCGCCCCGCCATGAGCCGCACCGCCCGTGACGCCACAGGCCAGGGCTGGGCCGCCAGGGCCGCCGCGTCCACGGAGTTTTCATCGGCATATTGCTCCAAAAACCGCTCCGCCAGGGACTGCAAATAGGCCTCGTCCTCCCGGACCAGCGCCGCCGTCTGCCCGACAGCGCGCAAAAAGGCCGGGTTGACAGATTCCAGGACCGGCACCGCCCCATGGCGCACCCGGTTGCGGGCGTAGCCGTCCTCCCCGTTGGTGGAGTCGGTCACATACCCGATGCCGTGCTCTTGAAGCCAGTTCTCCACCTCGGCCCGGGTCACATCCAGCATGGGCCGGACGATGCGCCCCCGGCGGGGCGGGATGCCCCCCAGGCCCTTGAGGCCGGAGCCCCTTGCCAGGTGCAGAAGCACCGTCTCGGCGTTGTCCCCCGCGGTGTGGGCCGTGGCGATCACCGCCGCGCCCAGCTCATCCGCCGCCCGCTCCAAAAAGGCGTACCGCAGCGTCCTGGCCGCGGCCTCCACGCCCATGTGCTGCGACCCGGCGAAGGCGGCCACGTCCCCCTTCTCGCTTACGAAGGGGATAGCATGGGCGGCGCAGAAATCCCGGACGAAAACCTCGTCCCGGTCCGCCTCTTCTCCCCGCAGACCGTGGTTATAGTGCCCCGCGGCCACGGCATAGCCCAGCTCACGGAGCCGGGCCAGCAGGTACATGGAGTCCGCCCCGCCGGACACGGCGCACAGAATGAGGCCGTCCCGGGGCAGAAGCTTAGTATCCATCCTCGTCCCGGCGGCGCTCGTCGTTCACGTAGGTGGTGTACTCCGGTATCCACCGCAGATACACCACGCCCGTCCGGCCGTGGCGGTTTTTCAATATGATGGCCTCGGCGGCGTTGGGGTCCTCACATTCCCGGTCGTAGTACCCCTCCCGGTGCAGGCCAATGACCGCGTCCGCATCCTGCTCGATGGCGCCGGACTCCCGGATGTCCGAGAGCATGGGCCGCTTATCCTTCCGGGCCTCATTGGCGCGGTTCAGCTGGCTCATGCAGATGAAGGGCACCCCCAGCTCCTTGGCGGTGATCTTCATCATGCGGCTGATGTCCGCCACGGCCTGGGTGCGGCTCTCGTCGGCCCAGGAGTTGCCCGAGCCCGCCGACTGCATCAGCTGCAGGTAGTCCACCACCACCAGGCCCAGGTTCTCGATGCGGCGGCACTGGGCCGCCAGCTCCGCCACGGTCATGGTGGGGTTATCGTCCACCCGGATGTCCATGGTGGACAGGGCCCCCGCCGCGTCGTTGAGCCGTTTCCACTCGTCGGCGCTGAGGCGCCCCTGGCTCAGCTGATAATTGTCTATATGGCTCTCCGCGGAGAGCATGCGCAGCACCAGCTCCTGCCGGCTCATCTCCAGGGAGAAGATGGCCACGGTCTTGCCGGAGCTCTTGGCCGCCGCGGAGGCAATGTTCAGGGCGATGCTGGTCTTGCCCATGCCGGGGCGGGAGGCGATGACCACCAGGTTCCCGGCGCTCAATCCCTGCAGACACTCGTCCAGGTCCGCAAGACCCGTGGTGATGCCGGGGAGCTGGCTGCCCCCGGCCGCGGCCTGGGAGATCTGGCTGAGCACATCCATGAGCACCTGGGTCATGGGCATGAGCCCGCCGGAGACGCTCTGCTTCCGGAGGGCATAGATGCGCTTTTCCGCCAGCTCCAGCACGTCCTGGGGCCGCACCACCTCGGGCATGTCCCGGCCCCGGGCGCCGTTTTGGTAGACCAAGTCCCCGATCTCCCCCGCCGTCTCGCCCAGGGCCCGTAGCATGGCCCGGTCCCGGACGATGGCGCAGTACTGCAGCACGTTGGCCGCCGTGGGGGTCACGTCCATGACCTCCTTGAGGTACTGGGAGGAATTGTCCTTCCACACGCCCCGGGCGCGCATCTCGTCCAGCACCGTCAGCGGGTCGATCTTCGCCCCCATGCCGAACATGGCGTAGATGGTCTCGAAGATGTCCCGGTTGATGTCGATATAAAATTCCGAAGCTTTGACGCTGGCCACCACATCGGAGATGCAGGCGGGGTCGATGAGCATCGCGCCCAGGATAGCCCGCTCCGCCTCCGCCGAATAGGGGGCCTGGCGTCCCATAAGCTCGTCCATAGTGTGCTCCTAAACGGGTTATTTCTCCTCGGTGACCATCACGTTGATGGTGCCGGTGATCTCATAGCCAAGCTTGCACTTGACCTGGTATGTTCCGAACTGCTTGATGGGCTCGGCCTGCACGATCTGGTTCTTCTCCACGGCGATGTCGTGCTGGGCGGCCAGGGCCTCGGATATCTCCTTGCTGGTGACGGAGCCGAACAGCTTTCCGCCGGCGCCGGCCTTGGCCTTCAGGTGCACCACCACGGCCCCCAGCTTTTCCGCGTATTCCTGGGCCTGGGCCTTCTCCCGGGCCATCTGGGCCTGGCGGGCCTTGTCCTTGAGGCGCATGGCGTTGAGATTATCCGCCGTTGCCTCCACGGCCAGGCCCCGGGGCAGCAGGTAGTTGCGGCCGTAGCCGTCGGAGACCTCCTTCAGCTGGCCCTTTTTCCCCTGGCCCTTGATGTCCTGCTGTAAAATGACCTTCATAGCTTTCTCCTCCTTTATGATGCAAGGTATTCGTCGATGGCCTGTTTGAGCTGTTCCTCCGCCTCCCGGACGGTGACATTGGACATCTGGGCGCCCGCCGCGGACGTGTTGCCGCCGCCGCCCAGCTTCTCCAGCACCACCTGCACGTTCATGCTGCCGATGCTCCGGGCGGAGATATATACGTCATCCCCCACGGGGTAGAGCACCATGGACGCCTCCACATCGGAGATGTTGAGCATCTCGTCCGCCGCCTGGGCGGCCACCACCCGGTCCACCTCCCGGTCCATGACGGCCAGGCATATGTTGTCCCGGTAGATGCGGGAGCGCTCCAATATGGCATACCGGCCCACGGTGTGGGCCATGTCGCTCTGGAGCATGCGCTTGACGGCCACGGTGTCGGCCCCCATGCGCCGCAGGAATGCCGCGGCCTCGAAGGTGCGCTCGCCGGTGCGGATGGTGAAGTTCTTGGTGTCCGTCACCATGCCCGCGAGCAAGGCGTCCGCCTCGAAGCGGCTGATATGGTCCTGGTCCACCAGCTCCTGCATCAGCTCCGCCACCAGCTCGGAGGCGGAGGAGGCGTAGGGCTCGTGGAAGGTGAGCGCCGCGTTGTCGATATAGGTGGCCGCACGGCGATGGTGGTCGATGATGACGAGACGGCTGATGGTCTGCAGCAGGGCCTCGTCCTCCACCTGCTCGGGACGGTTGGTATCCACCACCACCAAAAGGCTGCGGGAATTGGCCTGGAGCATAGCCTCCTTGGGGGTGACGAAGATGTCCTCATATTCCTTATGCTTTTTAAGCTCCGCCATCATGAGGCCGCAGGCGTTGGGACCGCTGCCCAGCACGATGCGGGCCCGCTTGCCGTAGGCCCGGGCGATGCAGCAAAGGCCCACCGCCGCGCCCATGGCGTCCATATCCGCGTACCGGTGGCCCATGATATAGGTGGCGGAGGCGTCCTTGATAAAGGCGCTGAGGGCGTTGGCCACCACGCGGCTTTTCACCTTCGTGCGGGTCTCCACCTCGGTGGCCTTGCCGCCGAAGAACTCAAAGTTCACCCGGTTGCGGACCACTGCCTGGTCGCCGCCCCGGCTGAGGGCCATCTCCACGCTCATGGAGGCGAAGTTGAAGTCCTCCTCCAGGCTCGCCCCGTCCAGGCCCGCGCCGATGCTGACGGTGGCGTGGATGCCGGAAGTGTTGGCGATGTCATGGACCGCGTCCAGCACGGCGAATTTCTCCGCGGCGAGCTGGTCAAAGTACCGCCGCTCACAGAGATAGATGTACCGGTCCCGGTCGTACCGGCGCAGGAAGCCCTTCTTGTCCTCGGTCCACTGGGCGAATTTGTCCTCCACCAGGCTTCGCATCTCGTTTCGCGTCCGCTCGGGGACGTTTTTCATCAGCTCGTCGTAGTTATCGATCATCAGCAGCATGACCACGGGCCGGGACGCCTCATACTCCAGGCGGGTGTCGTCATAGTCCGTCACGTCCACCCAGTAGGTGATGCCCATGGTGCCGCTGACCCGCTCGCCCTCCTGGCCCCGGACAAGGTTGCCGTGGACCTGGTAGCGCCGTCCGCCCACCTCTACGAGGCCGGGGCAGCGCACCTTGCCCTCCAGAAGCCACTTGCCCTGATACCCGGGCACCAGGTCGCTGATGCCGGTGTTCACCAGGGGCTCTTTCCGCCCGCAGATGGCAAAAAACTGCTGATTGCCCCACACCAGCCGTCCGGAGTCGGCGAAGTAGGCCGCCATGGGCAGAGGGAAATTCATCATGGCGTTGTCCCGGGCCGCCTCCGTGTCATAGGTGACGGACTGGATATACTGCATGAGCTCCTTCTGCTGCCGGCGCTGCAGGGCCATGTGGACGATGAGCAGGACGACGCTTACAGCTCCCTCCACGATGGCCAGGGTGTACTCCTCAAAAAACACCGCCGTGACCACCGCGAACAGCGCCAGGCACAGTATATAGATCCGGGAGGCGTTATCTCCCAGCCGCTGGGTAAATTTATTCATGGCATACTGCTCCAAAATAAATATACATAAGGATTATAACAGAAGTGCCATAATAATACAAACACATTTTTCCCGCGCCTGCGCCCACATATTTTCCCGCCGCCGGCAAACACTACAGCCGAGGTGAAAGGATGAAAGCGGTCATACTCTCCGGCGGGGAGGGCACGCGCCTAAAGGCCATATCCGGCGGCCTTCCCAAGCCCATGATGCCATTGCTGGGCACGCCCTTACTGGAGCACACCGTGGCCCTGCTGCGGGACAGCGGCTTTGATGAGCTTTGCATGACGCTCCGCCACCAGACGGACCTTATACGGGAGCACTTCCAGGACGGGGAGAAGTTCGGCGTGCATATAGAATATCGGGAGGAGTGCGCTCCTCTGGGCACGGCGGGGGCCGTGCGCAACTGCGGGGACTTCGTGGGAAAGGAAAACTTTCTCGTCATGAGCGGCGACAGCGCCTGCGACTTCGACCTGGCGGGACTGATGCGGGCCCATTCCGGCGGCGTCACCATCGCCCTGGCCTCCCAGGCGGACCCCCTCCCCTACGGCCTGGTGCTCACAGACCGGCGGGGCCAGGTCACCGGCTTTCTGGAAAAGCCCGGCTGGGAGCGGGTGGTCACGGACCAGGTCAGCACCGGCATATACGTGCTGAACCCCGAGGTCCTGACCCTGGTCCCGGAGGGACAGAACTACGACTTTGCCAAGGACCTGTTTCCCCGCCTGCTCTCCATGGGCATACCCATCCGGGGCAAGGTCATGGAGGGCTACTGGTGCGACATCGGCACGCCCCGGTCCTATTACCAATGTAATCTGGACGCGTTGGACGGGCTTTTCCATCTCCCCGGCACGGGAGGTGCCCCCAAACGGGTGGTGCCCTGCCGGGACAGGGCCCGGCTCATGCGGGCCATGGGCGAGGCACTGGCGGAGTTCGGCGCGGACTTCACCGACGGGCTCACCATCGCCGGGGCCTACGGAAAGGCCCACTTAGCGCCCCTTGCCGACCAGTGCGCCCTGAGCCTGGATGGCGACAGGGCCGCCGTGCGGCGGCTGGAGGCCCTGGCCCGGAAGCTGGAGCGGTCATTGGAGTAAAAAACCGGCGCAGTCGCGTGACTGCGCCGGTTTATACTTACTTAACTTATTCGCTTACTTGGAGTTGAAGATACGGAAGATGCTGTCGAAGGGGTCTTCCTCCTCGGGTTCCGCCGCGGCGGGCTTTTTCTCCTCCTCGCCGGCGGCCTTCTCCGCGGTGGAGAAGAGCTTCTCAGCGGCGTTGGCAGCGGGCTGCGCGGCCGCGCGCTCGGTGGTGGTGGAGACCGCCTTCGCGGTGGGAGTGCCCTCGTCAAAGCCGGTGGCGATGACAATGACCCGGATCTCGTCCTCCATGGAGTTGTCGAAGGAAGCGCCGAAGATGATGTTGGCGTCGGGATGGGCCGCGGCCTGGACCAGGTTCGCCGCCGTCTCCACGTCGTCAAGGCCCATGTCCTCGGAGCCGGTTATGTTGATGAGCACGCCGTGGGCGCCGTTGATGGAGGTCTCCATCAGGGGGCTGGAGATGGCCATCTGGGCGGCGTCCTCCGCCTTGCCCTTGCCGACGGCGTGGCCCACGCCCATGTGGGCGAAGCCGGCGCCCCGCATGATGGTGCACACGTCTGCGAAGTCCAGGTTGATGAACCCGGTGTTCTTGATAAGGCCGGAGATGCTGGTGACGGCCTCGTGCAGGACCTCGTCGGCGATCTCAAAGGCGTTGGCGAAGGTGACCTTCTGGTCGGTGGCGTATTTGAGCCGGTCGTTGGGGATGACGAGAAGGCTGTCCACCTTCCCCAGGAGCTGGTCGATGCCCTGCATGGCCTGGTCCATACGCTTCTTGCCCTCAAAGCCGAAGGGCTTGGTGACCACGCCCACGGTGAGCACGCCCGCCTCCCGGGCGATATCCGCCACCACAGGGCCCGCGCCGGTGCCGGTGCCGCCGCCCATACCGGCGGTGATGAACACCATGTCCGTGCCCTCCAGGGCCTTCGCCACCTCGTTGCGGCTCTCCTCGGCAGCCTTTTCGCCCACGCCGGGGTCGCTGCCGGCGCCCTGACCGTGGGTCAGTTTCTCGCCGATCTGTATTTTCTGGTCCGCCGTGGACATGGAAAGCGCCTGCTTGTCCGTGTTGACGGCGATGAACTCCACACCGCTGGTGCCGGAGCTGACCATTCTGTTGACCACGTTGCCGCCCGCACCGCCGATACCGACGACTTTCAGGGTCACGACATTTTCAGGGCCGGTCTCAACCGAATTCGCTGCCATCTTTCTTTGCCTCCCGTGTATTCTGTCTGGGCGCCGCGCGCCCTGCGCAGGATTCACATAATATTGAATACATTTTATTACGAAAAACCGCCGAGGTCAATAGTTTATTTAAAAATATTATGTCAAACGGCGGAAAATTTTTCATTTTCAATCCGGGACGAAGTAAACATGCAGTCCGTCGGACAGGTTGAAGGTGCCTGCCTCCTCCGCTCCCATGGTCATCACGGCGCTGAGAAGCATGCGCAGCTTATAGTCCGTGTTGTCGTTGGAACCCATACGCACGGTGAACCGGCCGAGATACCGGAAGGTGGGGTTGGCGGGGTTGGAAATGTCCAGGTCCGTCACGTCCGCCGCGATGCCCAGCTCCTCGATGCTGCTCAAAAGGCTCTTGAGATAGGAGAGTTTCAGCTCATCGGCGCTCTCCACCTCCATGAAGGCCCCCTCCTCCGGCTCCACGGGGGTCAGGTTCGCCACGTGGATGAGGCCGGTGAGCTCCTCCATGGGCGCGGTGCCCAGGAGCTTGCAGTTGCCCGTGAGTATCCAGAACTGGCCCTCCCAGTCCACATAGGCCACGGCGCTGCTCTCCTGGACGGTGATGATTATTTTATTAGGCAGGCTCCGCTCCACCCGAGCCGACTCCACCAGGGGCAGGCGGGCGTTGATGCGGCTGACGGCGGAGGCCTGGTTGATGAAGAACAGGTTGTCGCCCTCGTCTATGCCGGAGGCCTCGATGATGGTCTCGGGCGGATACTCCACGTTGCCCACCACCTCGATGGTCTGCACCCGGAAGAACACGCCCATGCCGAACACCAGCGCCACGCATATGAGCAAAAACGCCAGGGGCGCGAAAAAGGCGTTCCTCTTCTTTTTCTTCCTTGCTACGCCGTAGCGGTCCCGATTTGCCAAAGCTGTTACCTCGCTAATTTTTCCCGATGTGTGCGCCCAGGGCGGCCAGCGCCCCGTCAAGGCTCTCGTATCCCCGGTCCACATGGCCCGGGTCCTCCACCACCGTCTCCCCCTCGGCGCCCAGGCCCGCCAATATCAGCGCGGCCCCGCCCCGCAGGTCCTCCGCCAGCACATGGGCGCCGTGCAGGCGCTCGACGCCCCGCACGACGGCGAGACGCCCCTCCGTGCGGATGTCCGCCCCCATGCGCACCATCTGGGACGCATGGCGGAAGCGGCGGTCGAATATGTTCTCCTCAAACACCGTGCCGCCCCGGGCCGTGAGGGCCGCCGCCATCAAAAGCGGCTGGGCGTCGGTGGGAAAGCCGGGATAGGGCCGGGTCACCACCCGCCCCGGCGCCGTGAGACGGCCGCGGCATATAATGCGCACCCGGTTTTCGCCTATATCCACTCTCGCGCCCATGGCGGACAGGGCGTCCGTCACCGCCGCGATGTGGCCGGGCTCTGAGCCCAGAAGCTCCACGTCCCCCCCGGCGCAGGCGCAGGCACATAAAAGCGTCGCCGCGCCGATGCGGTCCGGCATGACGGACCAAGTCACATGCTTCTTGGGCCGGAAGGCGTCTATCACGATGCGGTCCGTGCCCGCGCCGGACATGACCGCGCCCATGGCCCGCAGGAAGCCCTGCAGCTCCACGATCTCCGGCTCCCGGGCCGCGCCGTGGATGACGGTGGTCCCCTCCGCCGCGCAGGCGGCGATCATGGCGTTCTCCGTGGCCCCCACGCTGGGGAACGGCAGGTCGATGTGCGCGCCCCGGAGCTTCTCCGCCCGGCAGACGATGTCGTCCCCCTCCATCTCCGCTTGGGCGCCAAGAGCCCGCATGACCTGCAGATGCAGGTCCACAGGCCGGGGCCCCAGCTCACACCCGCCCGGCAGGGCGATGCGGGCCCGGCCAGACCGCGCCAGCACCGCGCCGAGAAAAATCACCGACGAGCGCATCTGCCCCGTCAGGTCCCGTCCCAGTTCACAGCCCGCCGCGGGTGCGGCGTCAATGAGGACGCTGTCCCCTTCCCGGGATATGTTACAGCCAAGCTTTCGCAGGATATGTAAGGAGGCGTCCACGTCCCGCAGGGCGGGAACATTGGTAAGCTCCGTCTCCGAATCCGTGAGGATCGCCGCTGCCAGCACCGGCAGCACGGCGTTTTTCGAGCCCTGGACAGGGGTCATCCCCGCCAGTTTCTCTCCGCCCTGTATGCGCCAAACGCTCATGTTCCGCCCTCCGGCACAGTATGGATTTCGCGCGATACTGCATACTATGCGCCCGGGCGGATATGTGTCACTTCTTCGCTTTTCCCTGCTCCGCCAGCCCCAGGACGAGGGAGGCGATGCGGTCGGTGGCGTCGTTGACGCCCATTTTGAGGCTGGCTGTGTGCATCGCCGCCATGGCGGCGGGGTCGTTCAAAAGCCCTGTCACGGTGTCATAGAGGTCCGAGCCGGTGAACTGGCCCTCCAAAAGCATCCTGGCCGCCCCGGCCTTTTCCAGGACCCGGGCGTTCTTCTCCTGGTGGTGGTTCACCACGTTGGGGCTGGGCACCATCACCGCGGGCTTGCCGAGGTAGGTCAGCTCGCTGATGGTGGAGGCGCCGCTGCGGCAGATGATGACGTCCGCCGCCGCCATGACCTTTGGCATGTCGTAGATATACTCCCGCACGTCCACCCCGGGGCCAACCAGGCCCTTTTCGTTCAGGGCGGCCATGACCTTTTCATGGTACCGCTTGCCGGTGGAATAGATGAGGCGAAAGTCCCCCTTCATGCGGCCGATGAAGGCCTGCATGGCCTCGTTCATATAATCGGCTCCCAGAGAGCCGAACACCGCCAGCACCACCGGCTGGTCTGCATCCAGGCCCAGCTCCCGCCGGGCACGGGCCTTGTCGGTGTTCAAAAAGTCCACCCGCACGGGGGTGCCGGTGACCTCCACCTTCTCCGGGCAGCCATAGAATTCCTTGCTTTCCGCCAGGCCCACCAATATGCGGTCCACCTTTTTGGCCAGCATCTTCGTGGTCAGCCCCGGCACGGCATTGGACTCGTGCACCGCCGTGGGGATGCCCATGTCGGAGGCCACCTTCAGCACCGGGTAGCACACGTACCCGCCGGTGCCCACAGCCACGTCGGGGGCGAAGTCCTTTATGTATCCCCGGGCCTTGCGGAAGGCCCCCGCCAGCCGGCCCACGGCCTTCACGTTTTCCACGATCTTGGCGGGCTTGAAGCTGCGCTGGAAGCCGGAGACCTTCACCGTCTTTATCTCATACCCCTCCCGGGGCACCAGCTCCGTCTCCATGTGGCCCTCGGCGCCGACGAACAATATCTCCGCGTCGGGCATGAGCTCCTTGATGCGCCCCGCCACGCCCAGGGCGGGGTTGATGTGTCCGGCGGTACCGCCGCAGGTGAACAAAAATCTCATTCTATCGTTTCTCCGGTATGTCCCGCGAAAGGGACAGGATGATGCCAAGCTCCGCCATCTGCAACAGAAGCGCCGTACCTCCGTAGCTGAACAGCGGCAGGGATATGCCCGTGCAGGGAATGGAATTGGTGCACACGGCCACGTTTAAGAGCACCTGCATGGCAAGATGGGTGGTGATGCCCGCGCCCACCAGGGAGCTGTACCGGTCCCGGGCATGCATGCTCAGCCAGTAGCCCCGGATGATGAGCATGGCGAACAGGGCCAGTATCAGCGCGGCCCCGATGAAGCCCAGCTCCTCACAGACCACGGAAAAGATGAAGTCGTTGTGCTCCTCGGGCAGGTACAGGAATTTCTGCCGGGAGTTGCCCAATCCCAGGCCCAGCAGGCCGCCGGAGCCGATGGAATAGAGGCTCTGGACGATCTGATAGCCCGCGTCGGAGGCGTCGGCGAAGGGGTTGAGCCAGGCGCTGAACCGGTCCCGCACGTAGCCGAACATGGCGTAGCCTATGCCCAGCACCGCCGCGGCGGCGGTGCCCCCGCCGATGAACCAGTATAGGGGCAGTCCGCCCAGGAAGAGCATCACCATGCCGATGACGGCGATGATGATGATGGCGGACATGTGTGGCTCCAGCACCAGCAGTACGACGATGATGCCCAGCCAGAAGCCGAAGGGGATGAGGCTTTTGATGCTCCTGAGGCCGTTCTTGCTCCGGCAGATGAGGGCGGAGAAGTACATGATAACGGCGATCTTGGCGATCTCCGAGGGCTGGAAGGTGGTGAAGCCCAGGTTTATCCACCGCCGGGCGTTGTTGGCCTTCTCGCCGATGCCGGGCACCAGCACCAGCGCCAGCATGGCCACGCTCACCAGCATCACGAGCCGGGAGATGCGCTGATAAAAGCCCATGGGGAACCGGGAGCAGAGGAACATCACGCCCACGCCGGCCATGGCGAACAGGGCCTGGCGGACAAAGTAATAGGTGGCGTTGCCGCCGGTGGTGCCGGAGGGGTCATAGTAGGCCCGGGCGAAGCTGGCGGACAGGACCATGATCACGCCCACCGTCAAAAGCAGCATGCTCAAAAGGGCAAAGGGCAGGTCCACCGAGCCCCGCTCGACTTCGCTCTCTTCCGTATAGTCGGCCAGACGGGCGCTCTCATAGCGCACCGCCGTATCGGGTTTGGAGGCCATAGGTCCTCCCTCCTTTCAAGAAAACTTCAGGCATAGCGCCCCACGCTGGCGAAGTACGCCACGACGGAGCAGATAACGCTCACACTAAAGAACAGCGCCACGATCTGCACCTCGGTCCACTTGTGGCCCAGCCATCCGCCCATCTCCAGATGGTGGTGGAAGGGAGCCATTTTGAAAAGGCGCTTGCCGTGGGTCAGCTTGAAGTAGGTCACCTGGATGATGTCGGACAGCGTCTCCAGGATGAAGATGAGCCCCAGGGGGATGAGGATGAGGGGCATATCCAATGCGAAGGCCATGCCGCACACGGCGCCGCCGAGAAACAGGCTGCCCGTGTCGCCCATGAAGCACTTGGCCGGGTGGAAGTTATAGACGAGAAAGCCGAAGAGCCCCCCGGTGAGGCCGGCGCAGAACACGGCGAGGGACCTATACTGCACGCCCCAGGCGAAGCATATGGCGGTGTAGCACACGAACACCGGCACGGACACGCTGGCGGCGAGACCGTCGATGCCGTCGGTGATGTTCACGGCGTTCACCGTGCCCACGATGATGAAGGCGGCCAGCACGAAGTAAAGCCACTCCGGCAGCCACACCGTCACGCCCCAGAAGGGCACGTACAGGCTGGGGGTCAGGTAGTGCTCCAGCCGCAGCCAGTAGAGAAGCACGATGGCCACCGCCAACTGCAGCAGGAACTTGGCCCGGGCGGAGAGGCCCAGGTTCTGCTTGTGCTTCAGCTTTTCAAAGTCGTCCAGAAAACCGATGGCGCCGTAAAAAAGGGCAAACAGCAGCACGAACACCGCCGGCAGCTCCCCCTCCTTGATGAAGGGCAGGCCCAGAGTGAACAGCACCGCCGTCACGGCGACGATGAAGATGACGCCGCCCATGGTGGGGGTGCCGGCCTTGGACTTGTGCCAGTTGGGGCCCACCTCCCGGATCTCCTGTCCGGCCTTGATCTTCCGAAGCCATGGCACGTAGGCCGACCCGAAGATGGCAGCCACCACGAAGGCCGCCAGAAAGCTGATCACCAGTCTGATCGTCATGTCACTGTTCCCCGTTCCTCTGCAGATGTTCCGCCACGATCTCCCGCTCGTCCATGTGGCGCTTGACTCCGTTGACCTCCTGATAGGTCTCGTGGCCCTTGCCGGCGAGAACGATCACGTCCCCCGGCTGATGGTTGTCTATGGCCCAGCGGATGGCGCTGGGCCTATCCGCGATCACCTTCATGGCCGTACCGGCGGGGATGCCCGCCAGGATGTCGTCGATGATGGCCTCCGGCACCTCCGTGCGGGGGTTGTCGCTGGTCACCACGCAGAAGTCCGCCGTTTCGGCGGCTATTCTCCCCATGATGGGCCGCTTGGTCTTATCCCGGTCGCCGCCGCAGCCAAAGAGGGCCACCAGACGGCCGTCAGTCACCTCCCGCATGGCCCTGAGGACTTTCTCCAATGCGTCGGGGGTGTGGGCGTAGTCGATCAATATGGCGTAATCATCCGGCGTGGGGACCACCTCCACCCGGCCCTTCACGCCCCTGGCCCGGCTGATGGAGGCGGCGCAGTCGGAAAGGCTCACCCCCAGCATCCTGCCCGCCGACATGGCGGTGAGGGCGTTCTCCACGGAGAAGGCCCCGGGGATACCCAGCTTCACGGGCACCCGCTCGCTCCCCTCCACGGCGGTGAAGGTGACGCCCGTGGCGGCGAGGGTGATATCCTCGGCCATGAGGTCCGCCTCCCCCTTGGCGGAGAAGGTCCGCATGGGGCACTTGGCGTTATCGAGCATAGTCTGGGCCCAGGGGTCACCGGCGTTCACCGCGCCCGCGTCGCTCTGGGCAAAGAGCAGGGCCTTGGCCTGGGCGTAGGCCTCCATTGTACCATGAAAGTCAAGGTGGTCCTGGGTGAGGTTGGTGAACAGCCCCGCCTGGAAGCGGACCCCCGCCACACGGTCCAGCGCCAGGGCATGGGAGGAGACCTCCATCACCGCGTGGGTGCAGCCGGCCTCGGCCATTTTATAGAACAGCTCCTGCAGGTCATAGGACTCCGGCGTGGTGCGCTCCGTGGGCAGTTCCTCATCCCCTATCCAGTTGGAGATGGTGCCCACCAGGCCCACCTTCGCCCCCAGGCAGTCCTCCAGAAGGTGCTTGATGAGGATGGTGGAGGTGGTCTTGCCGTTGGTGCCGGTGACACCGATCATGGTCATGCGCTTGGAGGGGTATCCGAACCAGGCGGCGGAGACGAGAGCCAACGCCAGCCGGCTGTCCGGCGTCACGGCCCAGGGTCCCTCCCCCTCCGGCACGTCCTGGCACAGCACGGCCGCCGCGCCCTTCTCCAGCGCCATGGGGATGAACTTGTGTCCGTCGCTTTTCAGGCCCTTCACCGCCACGAACAGGTCTCCGGGCTGCACCGCCCGGGAGTCGTAGCGCACGCCGGTGATCTCCGTGTCCGGGTCCGCCGCGAGGGCGCTTATTTCGATGTCCTTCAACAATTCCCGCAGTTTCATAGTTTCCTCACCATATCGTCAGTTTTGAGCTGTCGCTGAGAGTGACCGTGATGATGGTCCCCGGGTCCACCAGGGTGCCGGGCTCGATGCTCTGGTCCACGGTCATGATGATGGGGCTGTTGAGCATGGTCCCCTCGCCCCGGATGTAGAGCCCCTGCCAGCCGGCCCGTATCTGGGCGATCTCGTAGCTCAGGCCCAGGAGGTTCGGCACCTCCACCGGCTCTCCGCTGGGCGCGGCGTCGCAGTAGAGCACCACCTCGCTGCCGGCGGCGATCTTGGCGTTGGCGTTGGGCATCTGGGCCGTCACGGCGGGGCCGCTGCCCTCTATCCGGACGGAGAAGCCCACGCTCTCCATGGCCGCTTTGGCCTCCTCGGGAGTCTTGCCGATGGCCCGAGGCACCCGCTGGTCCACGATGCCGCTTTCGCCCTCGCCGTACTCCGGCTCCACGCCGAGATAGGGCAGGATGTCGGACAGTATCATGCCCACCTTAGGGGCCGCCATCTGGCCGCCGCCTACGGGGAACTTGTTCTCCGGGCCCGGGTTTTCCAGCAGCACCAGCACCGCCACCACCGGGTCGTCCGCCGGGGCGAAGCCCAGGAAGGAGGCGATGTATTTCTTTGTCCCGTGGATGGCCTCATAGACCACGTCCTCGGAGGTACCGGTCTTGCCGGCCACCCGGTAGCCCGCCACATACGCGTTGGTACCGGTGCCCTCCTGGACGTTGCTGACGACCTGCTCCAATATCTCGCAGCACTTTTTGCTGGTCTCCTCGCTGATGACCTGGCGTATCACCGTAGGCTCGGTCTGGCTGGCCACGGTGCCGTCGGCGTTCAGCACCTCGCTGACGATATAGGGCTTCATGAGGTAGCCGCCGTTGGTGACGGCGCTGACCGCGGTGATCAGCTGCATGGGCGTGATGGTGAAGGTCTGGCCGA
>CANQRM010000043.1 GCA_947626265.1 uncultured Oscillospiraceae bacterium | reverse complement strand
CCGTCCTTCCAGGCGTGGCAGCCGGTGATGTCCAGCCAGCTCTCGTCCAGGCCGAAGGGCTCCTGCCGGTCGGTGAAGTCCGCGTAGATGGCCCGGGCGGCGTGGGACACCGCCTCATATTTTTTATAATGGGGCGGCAGCACGATGATGTCCGGGCACAGCTCCCGGGCCTGCCACAGGGCCATACCCGTCTTCACGCCGCAGCGCTTCGCCTCATCGCTCTTGGCCAGGATGATGCCGTGGCGGGCCTTCTCGTCCCCGCCCACCGCCACGGGCAGGCCCCGCAGCTCCGGCCGGTCAAGCAGCTCCACGCTCACATAGCAGCTGTTGATATCCGAATGTAAGATGACCCTTTCCATGGGCCCATTATATATCGCTTATTTGGAGAAGTAAAGCATAATTTTCTCTTAAAACGAGAAATATCTTGCATTGGCTCTCTCCATGCTATATACTGTATTTAACAAAAAGGGGGTGAGCGGATGTTTGAGGAAATCGGCGGCCACATCGCGGCTCTGCGGCGGCAGGCAGGCCTGTCCCAGAAGGAGCTGGCCCATAAGCTGACGGCTCTGGGCGAGCCCATCTCCGACAAGGCGCTCTCCAAATGGGAGAAAAACGCCACCCTCCCCTCCGCCCGTCAGTTCCTGCTCTTATGCAAGGCCCTGGAGGTGCAGGATATCTCCGGGGAGTTCCTGGGCGAGGGACTGGCCGGCGGGCTCAACGCCGCCGGGCGGCGGAAGCTCACGGAATACGCGGATCTTCTGCGCCGCAGCGGGCTCTATGAGCCCCACCTGGAGCGGGGCCGGGCCATACGGCTGTATACCCTCGCGGCCAGCGCCGGGCCCGGGCAGTTCCTGGACGACGGGGATTTCCGGTGGATAGACGCCGCCGGCGCCCCCCGGCAGGCGGATTTCGCCGTGCGGGTGGCAGGAGACAGCATGGAGCCCAAGTACCACGACGGGGACACGGTGTACGTGAAGGCGGCCCCCTCGGTGCCCGACGGGGAGACGGGGCTTTTTTCCTGGCAGGGCAGCGGCTTCATCAAGGTCCTCCACGACCGGCCCGACGGGGTATATCTGCACAGCCTGAACCCGGCCTATGACGACATCCCCATCTCCGACCCCGCCCAGCTGCGGGTGTTCGGGCGCGTTTTATAAGGAGAGCATCCTATGAAGCTGACGAAGAAGACATGCTGGCGCATCGGCCTGACGACCTTTCTGCTGTATCTGGCCATCTACTACTGGCCCGCGGCGTCAAAATTCGTGTCCGTGCTGCTGGGGGCGGCGGTGCCCCTGATGCTGGGCGGCGTCATCGCCTATGTCATCAACATCCTCATGGGCTTTTATGAGCGCCACCTCTTCCCCGGCGCGGCGGGCCGGAAGGCCAAATGCCGCCGGCCGGTGTGCATGGTGGGGGCGGTGCTGTCCGTGCTACTGGTGCTGTATCTGGTGGTGCGGCTGGTGGTGCCGGAGTTCCTCTCCTGCGTCAACGCCCTCATAAAGCAGGCCCCCGCGGCGGTGAACGAGCTGCTGCAAAATCCCTATGTGCAGAAGCTCATCCCGCCCGATATCGAGGAAAAGCTGGCGGCCATGGACTGGCCCGGTCTCATAGGCAAGGCCCGCAGCATCCTCCTGTCCGGCGTCAGCGGCGCCGCCGGGGCGGTGGGCTCCATCTTCTCCGGGGCGGTGACGGTGCTGTTCGCGCTGATCTTCGCCATATACCTGCTGCTGGGGAAGGACACCCTGGGTCGGCAGTGCCGCCGGGTCATCACCACGTATCTGCCCGAAAAGTGGGAGCGCCGGGTGATGTACGTGCTGCGGCTTTTGGACGGGTGCTTCCGCAAGTATGTGGTGGGCCAGTGCACCGAGGCGGTCATATTGGGAGGCCTCTGCATCGGCGGGATGATGCTCTTCCGCTTCCCCTACGCCACCATGGTGGGCACGCTGGTGGGCGTCACGGCCCTTATCCCTGTAGCCGGGGCCTACATCGGCGCGGGCGTGGGCGCGTTCATGATACTGTCCGTGTCCCCCATCAAAGCCGTGTGGTTTCTGGTGTTCATCGTCATCCTCCAGCAGCTGGAGGGGAACATCATCTACCCCCGGGTCGTGGGCTCCTCCATCGGCCTGCCCGGCATATTCGTGCTGGCGTCGGTGACCATCGGCGGCGCCATGTTCGGCGTGTTCGGGATGCTGGTGGGCGTGCCCCTGACCGCGGCCATCTATCAAGCCATCCGGGACGACCTGGCCCTCCGGGACGGGCGGGCCGTGCCTGTGAGGGACGAATAACGTTTAAACTGCGCCGCGAAGCGGCGATATTATCTGCGAGGTGACTTCTATGGCAAAAGCAAAGGTTTATTTCACGAAGAAGCTGAGCCCCGAGACCGTGGTGGAGATGTATGAGCGCCTTGGCGTGACCCTGCCCGGCAAGGTGGCGGTGAAGGTCCACTCCGGCGAGGAGGGCAACCAGAACTACCTGCACCCCGAGTTTATGCGCCCCATGGTGGAGCACGTGAAGGGCACCGTGGTGGAGTGCAACACCGCCTATGACGGCGAGCGCAACACCACCGAAAAGCACCGCAAGCTCCTGGCCGGCCACGGCTGGATCAAGTACTTCAACGTGGACCTGCTGGACGCGGAGGGCCCGGACCTGATCCTGCCCGTACCCAACGGCAAGATCCTGAAGGAAAACCACGTGGGCAAGGACCTGGCAAACTATGACTCCCTGCTGGTCCTCAGCCACTTCAAGGGCCACCCCATGGGCGGCTACGGCGGGGCCTTAAAGCAGCTGTCCATCGGCTGCGCCTCCAGCGCGGGTAAGAGCCTCATCCACTCCGGCGGCGCGGACTCTGATCAGGCCACCTGCTGGGACAAGCACGCCGGGAAGCTGGCCTTCTGCGAGGCCATGGCGGACGCGGCCTCCAGCGTGGTGGAAATGTTCGAGGGCAAGTGCGCCTTTGTCAGCATGATGTGCAACCTGTCCGTGGACTGCGACTGCTGCGCCGTGGCGGAGGACCCCTGCATGGCCGACATCGGCACCCTCTCCTCCCTGGACCCGGTGGCGCTGGACAAGGCCTGCATGGACCTGATCTACGCCTCCAAGGACCCGGGCCGTGACCACTTCCTGGAGCGGGTGGAGTCCCGGGCGGGCACCCACACCATCGACGCCGCCGCGGCCCTTGGCTTCGGCACCGAGGATTACGAGCTGATCGTAGTGGATTGATACGGGCCGCCCTATGCCGACCCGACGTGCGACTGGAACCGGCAGTGTTCCGGACGCGGTTGGTGAGCGAAGCGAACTTTAGCGGCAGGGATACTGCCGGGCCAGGCCGCACAAAACCTGCATTGTTCTTGGGCGGCCTCGCCCGACAGAAAACAACAGCGCCAGCCGTTACGGCTGGCGCTGTACTTTTTCTTCTTTTACACCCTCTCCCACAGGAGCATGTTGTCCTCAAACCGGACCGCGAGGCGGCCGGTATCCTTGAGCCAGGAAAGATAGGACCGCACCGTGCTGCCCACCAGAGCGTACTGCTCAAAGTTCATGGCGAGCCCATAGTCCGCGAAGAGCCTTTGCAATACGCGCTCAAAATTCATGGGCTCCCGGCACAGGTCCGTGATGTGCTCCGCTATCTCATTCACCTGGTCGATGTTGTACTGGGCCAGGTCCGCCACGCTCTCCGCCGCCGGGGCATGGGCGGGGACGAACATGGCCGCCTCCATCCCCTTCACCTTTTCCAGCGTGTCCAGATACGCCCCCACGTCGTAGATGACGCCGATGCGGTACTTCTCCAGCGTCTCCCGGCTTGAAAGGCAGTCCGCCAGGTACATCACGTCCCCGGGCGCCCGGAACCCCACCATGTCAAAGAAGTGACCCGGCAGGGGTATCATCTCAAAGCCCTCCGGCAGCGCCTCCGCCGTCAAGGGCTGGGCGTCGCTTTCCTGGGCCATGAGGAACTTGTGCCGCAGGTCTTTGCAGGGATAGCCGCCGTATAAAAACGCCGGCTCCAGCACCGTGTGCCGGGTCATGTCGCACTCGATGCCGGGGGCGTATATCCTGCACCCCGTCTGGGCCTGCAGGTACTTGTTGCCGCCGATGTGATCGGCGTTGGAGTGGGTGTTGTAGATGGCGGTCAAATGCCAGCCGTTGGCGTCCAGGAGCTGCCGGACCTTCCGGCCAGCGTCCTTGTCATTGCCGCTGTCGATGAGGCACACGTCCCCGCCCTCCAGCCTCACCAGGCCGATCTTCGCCGGGGACTGGATATAGTAACACCTGTCGGATACCTGGACCAGTTCGTACATAGCGCATCCTCCTTAAACAAAAGACCTCACAGCCGGTGGCCGTGAGGTCTTTGCATTTTAGTAATACCGCTTATGTTTGTTCTTGCGGGCCGCCTCAGACT
This sequence comes from uncultured Oscillospiraceae bacterium, assembly GCA_947626265.1. GTDB lineage: Bacteria > Bacillota > Clostridia > Oscillospirales > Oscillospiraceae > CAJOIG01. The sequence continues at coordinate 14,500 of CANQRM010000043.1, read as the reverse complement.
TCTTGCGGCGCTTCACGCTGGGGCTCTGATAGTACTCCTTCCGGCGGAGGTCGTTCATGACGCCAGCCTTCGCGCAGCTGCGCTTGAACCGCTTGAGCGCGTTATCGAGAGATTCGTTCTCTTTGACGTAGATTTCCGACATTCTGTTTTCCCTCCCTCCGAATACGCCTCATATGTGCTTTCTCTGCGGACCTTGGATATTATAAAGGTTTTACGGCCGATTGTCAAGAAAATCCTTATTTTTTCGGCTTTACGATGAGGTTGACGAGCCGGTCCTTCACCACGATGGTCTTCACCACATCCATGCCCTCCATAGCCCGGGCGGCCTTGGGCTCCGCCATGGCGGCGGCCACGGCCACCTGGTCAGGGCAGCCGGTGGGGACGGTAACGGTGCCCTTGAGCTTGCCGTTCACCTGCACCGCCAGCTCTTTCATCTGCTCCACGGTCTTGGCCTCGTCGTACTCCGGCCACTTCTGCGCCATGGCCCGGCCCTCAAAGCCCAGCATCTCCCACATCTCCTCCACAACATGGGGGGCGAAGGGGCTCAGGAGCTTCAAAAGGACTTCCATGTCGCCCAGGCTGGGCTTGGTCTTGTAAAAGTCGTTCACCAGCGTCATCATGGCGGCGATGGCGGTGTTGAACTTCATCTCCTCGATGTCCTGGGAGACCTTCTTGATGGTCTGGTGGACGGCGGTCTCATGGGCGGGGCTCACCTCGTCCCCCGTTGGGCCGGCCTCGGCCAGGGCCCACACACGGTCCAAAAACTTCTTGCAGCCCTTCACGGCCTCGTCGGACCAGGCGGCGGCCTTTTCAAAGTCGCCGATGAACATGGTGTAAAGCCGCAGGGTGTCGGCGCCGTACTTGGCCACCACGTCGTTGGGGTTTACCACGTTGCCGCGGCTCTTGGACATCTTCACACCGCCCTCGCCCAGTATCATGCCGTGGCTGGTGCGCTTGGCGTAGGGCTCCTTGGTGGGCACCACGCCGATGTCATAGAGGAACTTGTGCCAGAACCGGGAATAGAGAAGGTGCAGCGTGGTGTGCTCCATGCCGCCGTTGTACCAGTCCACGGGGGTCCAGTACTTCAGCGCCTCGGGAGAGGCCAGGGCGTCGGCGTTGTGGGGGTCCGTATAGCGCAGGAAGTACCAGCTGGACCCGGCCCACTGGGGCATGGTGTCCGTCTCCCGCTGGGCCTCGCCGCCGCACTTGGGGCACTTGCAGCGCACCCAGTCCGTCATCTTCGACAGGGGGCTTTCGCCGGTGTCGGTGGGCTCATAGCTCTCCACTTCCGGCAGCAGCACGGGCAGCTCCTCCTCCGGCACGGGCACCCACCCGCACTTAGGGCAGTTCACCATGGGGATGGGCTCGCCCCAGTACCGCTGGCGGGAGAAGACCCAGTCCCGGAGCTTGTAGTTCACCTTCCGCTCCCCTACGCCCTTTTCCTCCAGCCAGGCGATCATCTTCTCCTTGGCCTCCTCCACGGGCAGGCCGTTCAAAAAGCCGGAGTTGACGAGTTCCCCGGTCTCGCAGTCGGTGTAGGCGGCCTCGTCCACGTTGCCGCCCTTGACCACCTCGATGATGGGCAGGTCGAAGGCCCGGGCGAAATCCCAGTCGCGGCTGTCGTGACCGGGCACGGCCATGATGGCGCCGGTGCCGTAGGTGGCCAGCACGTAGTCGGAGATGAAGATGGGTATCTCCTGGCCGTTCACGGGGTTGATGGCGGCCACGCCCTCCAGGCGCACGCCGGTCTTCTCCTTGGAAAGCTCCGTGCGCTCCAGCTCGGACTTGTGGGCCGCGGCGTCCTGATAAGCCTTCACCGCGTCGGCGTTTTTGAGCATGGGCATCCACTTGGTCAGCAGCGCGTGTTCCGGGCTCATGACCATGTAAGTCACGCCGAAGAGGGTGTCGCACCGGGTGGTGAAGATGCGCATCTTGTCCCCCGCGGTGGTGTCGAAGTCCACCTCCGCGCCCTCGCTGCGGCCGATCCAGTTGCGCTGCTGTATTTTGACCCGCTCGATGTAGTCCACCTCGTCCAGGTCGTCGATGAGCCGCTGGGCGTAGGCGGTGATGCGCAGCATCCACTGGCTCTTCTCCTTCTGGATGACCGGCGAGCCGCACCGCTCGCACACGCCCTCCACCACTTCCTCGTTGGCCAGCACGCACTTGCAGGAGGTGCACCAGTTCACAGGCATGGTGGCCTTGTAGGCCAGGCCCTTCTTCCACATCTGCAGGAATATCCACTGGGTCCACTTATAGTATGTAGGATCCGTGGTATCCACCATGCGGTCCCAGTCGAACCCGAAGCCCAGCATCTTGAGCTGGCTGGTGAAGTTCGCCACATTGCGGCGGGTCACGTCGTGGGGGTGCATGTGGTTTTTGATGGCGTAGTTCTCCGTAGGCAGGCCGAAGGCGTCGTAGCCGATGGGGAACAGCACGTTGTAGCCCTGCATCCGCCGCTTGCGGGCGATGATGTCCATGGCGGTATAGGGCCGGGGATGGCCCACGTGCAGGCCCTGGCCGGAGGGATAGGGGAACTCTATGAGGCCGTACCACTTGGGCCGGTCGTCGCCGGTCTTGGCGGCATAGGGCTTTTCCTGCTCCCATATGCCCTGCCACTTTTTCTCGATGCGCTCAAAATCGTATGCCATGATTTATGCCTCAACTATCTCCTTGATATCCACGTCCAGAGCGTCATTCCACAGCCGCTCCAGGCTGTAAAATTCCCGGGCCTCCCGCTGGAAGATGTGCACCACCAGGCACCCGAAATCTAAGAGCAGCCATGTGCTGTTGCGGCTGCCCTCCCGGCGGACGGGGGACATTCCCGCCTCGGAGAGGCGCTTGTCCACTTCATCATACAGCGTGCGCACATGGGTGGTGGAGTTGGCCGTACAGATGAGGAAATAGTCCGCCAGCACGGTGAGCTCCGTGGTCTTCAAAAGGCGTATATCCGCAGCCTGCTTGTCCGCAAGCGCCTTCACCGCCAGCTTTGCCGCGTCAAAAGGTTCCATGGTCCATCCTCCTCTTTATTCGTTGGCGTCCCCGTCCAGTTGGATAGGGAATGCGCCTTTGTCTTCCAGTTTTTTCAAATAATACTGCTGCGTTTTGGCCGTGTCCGGGTGGATGGGCAGGCCCCGCTCCGCCACGTAGGACAGCGTCCGCCGGGCGCACAGCTCCACCGCGGCGTCCAGGTCCTGGAAAGCGGCTTTTCGGATGGCCTCCAGGGCCGGATAGGGCTTTCGCCCCAGTTCGATGGCGTCCGCCAGGTATACGATCTGCTCCAGGCGCGTCATCCCCGGCCAGCCGGTGGTGTGGTACCGTATGGCGTCCGCGATGTGATCCGGTACGCCGAAAACATCCTTCGCGAAGGCCGCGCCGGTCTTGGCGTGCAGGAGCTCAAAGTTCTCCAGCTCCCACTTATCGGCCATGATACCATACTTTTCGCCCAGGCGCAACTGGTCCGGGCCCACGGTTTTCTTGGTGATGTCGTGTAATATCGCGGCCTCCGCCGCGTCGGACTCATCCTCCCCCCAGCGGACAGCCAGCCGCCGGGCCATCTCCTCCGCGCCCTTGACATGGGCCACGCGGGTGGGCTTTAAATAGGCGTATGCCTTTTCCCGCAGCCAGTCCAAATCCGGCTGGGCCCCATAGAGCCGGTGCCGGATGATGTAGGCGTATACGCCATCGGTGAGGTATTCCCGCCCCTGCCGCATGGGCAGCAGCGCCCGGACCTGGGTGGAGGACACCGTCACCGGCTCTCCGTCGAGGACATACACCGCCGCGCCATATGCCTCCCGCAGATGCTCCACCTGGGTAGATATCTCCCCCTCCCGGCCCGCCTCCCGGGCGAATACGGCGAGGCTGGCAAGGGCCATGATGACCTCCGGCTCGTGCCACGTCTCGATGGAGAGAAGCATGTCCGTACCCATGAGAAAGATGAGCTCCGCTTCGGGATACGCCGCCTGCAACTCGCGCAGGGTGTCCGACGTATAGCTGGGGCCGGCGCGGCGTATCTCCATATCCGAGGCCTCGCAGCCCGGCAGGACCTCCGCCGCGAGGGCGGTCATAGCGAGGCGGTGCTCCTTCGCCGGGGTCCCCGCCGCCAAGGCCTTGTGGGGCGGGTCAGCCGCCGGGATGAGCAGGGTCTTGTCAGGTCGTAGCGCCTTTACGGCGGTCTGGACCGAGCGAAGGTGGCCCAGATGGGGCGGGTTGAAACTGCCCCCGTAGATAAGCACGCGCATCCTTACGCCTTGGGCAGTATTATCTTGGCCCCGTCGGGACGGGCTTTATACAGCACGAACACCTTTCCGATGACCTGCACGCCCTCGGCGTCACACGCCTCACAAAGCGCCTCCTGGGCCTCCCGGGCGGTGAACATGCAATTCTCCTGCACCCGGCCCTTCACCAGCTCCCGGGCCGCCAGGGCCTCTTTGGCCTGGGCGATGACCGGGTCGGTGACGCCGGCCTTCCCCACGTACAATATGGCCTCCTCCTTCTGCGCCAGGGAGCGCAGGTAAGCCCGCTGCTTTCCTGTCAGCATATGCCTCTCTCCTTCAGCCTCTCCGCCAGCGCCGCCAGGGCCCGCGCCCGGTGGGAGAGGGTATTTTTCACTTCCTGGCCAAGCTGGCCGAAGCTGGCGTCATACCCCTCCGGGGCGAACACCGGGTCATAGCCGAACCCGGCGTCCCCGGCGGGAGCATCCAATATCCGCCCAGGGCACTCCCCCCGGACCGCGATGCGCTCCCCGTTGGGGAAAAGGCACACGATGCAGCTTACGAACTTCGCCCGCCGGTCGGCCACGCCCTCCATCTGCTCCAAGAGGTACTCATATTTCTGCTTGTCCGTCCAGGCCTTGCCGCCTCCATAGCGGGCGGAATGGACCCCGGGCGCGCCGCCGAGAGCCTCCACGCATAGCCCGGAATCGTCCGCCACGGCGGCATGGCCGGTGGCCTGCAGGACTGCATCGGCCTTCAAGAAGGCGTTTTCCTCAAAGGTCTCGCCGGTCTCCTCCACGTCCAGGTCCAAGCCCAGCTCCCCCTGGGACAGTATCTCGTACCCCAGCGGCTCCAGTATCTCTTTGAACTCTCGCAGCTTCCCCTTGTTGCCGGTGGCCAGGATGAGCTTCATCGGACCATGTCCTCCGCGAACTCCCGGGCGTCGAATACCTTCAGGTCGTCCACGCCCTCGCCCACGCCCACCAGCTTCACGGGCACGCCCAGCCGCTGGGCGATGGAGAACACCACGCCGCCCTTGGCGGTGCCGTCCAGCTTGGTCAGAACGATGCCGGTGACCCCGGCGGCCCCTGCGAACTGCTCCGCCTGGATGAGGCCGTTCTGGCCGGTGGTGGCGTCCAGCACCAGCAATATCTCGCAGTCAGCGCCGGGAAGCTCCCGGCCCACGATCTTCGTGAGCTTGGTGAGCTCGTTCATCAGATTCTGCTTGTTGTGCAGCCGCCCGGCGGTGTCCACGATGATGATGTCGGAGCCCCGGGCTTTCGCCGCGTTGCAGGCGTCGAATACCACCGCGCCCGGGTCGCCCCCTTCGCCGTGGCGGACAATGTCCGCGCCGGTGCGCTGGGCCCATATGCCCAGCTGCTCCGCCGCCGCGGCCCGGAAGGTATCCGCCGCGCATAAGAGGACCTTTTTGCCCTGGCCGGCGAATATCTTCGCCAGCTTTCCGATGGTGGTGGTCTTGCCCACGCCGTTGACCCCCACCATGATGATGACGGCGGGCTTGGTATCCAGATGCAGCACGGGAGGGCCGGCCTTCTCCATCTCCTCGGTGAGGATGTCCACCAGTTTATCCTGCACGGCGTCGCCCTTCAGGCCCTTTTCCTTGCGCAGGGCCTCCACGGCGGTCTCGGCTACCTCCACCCCGGCGTCCGCCAAGATGAGCCGCTCCTCCAGCTCCTCCAAAAAGTCCTCGTCCACCCGGGAGAAGGCCGCGAACAACCCTGACAGCAGACCCTTTTTCTTCTTCTCCGGTTTCTTCTCAGGCGCGGGCGCGGGTACAGGCTCCGGCTCGGGCTCGGGTTCCGGTTCGGGTTCGGGTACGGAGACCTCCTCCGGCGCGTCCTCAGCGGCGGCCATAGCCTCCGCCGCCAGGGCCTCGTCCCAGTCCTCGTCCTGTTCCTCATCGGGCGGCTCCTGCTGTTCGGCCTGGAGGCGCTCCTCGTCCTCTCTGTCCTTATCCTTGCTTCTGAACTTGCTGAAAAGTCCCATGATCTTCTCCTTCACCTATCGTGGTATGCCCCGCCGCGTGAACGGGAGGTTGGAACGGCCTGCGCCGGCAGTCAGTTCTCCGCCGTCTTCTGCGCCTCGGCCAGGTCAAGCTCGATGACCTGGCTGACGCCCTTCTCCTGCATGGTCACGCCCAGCAGCACGTCCGCCTTCTCCATGGTGCCCCGGCGGTGGGTGATGACCACGAACTGGGTCTTGTCCAGGCGGTGGAGATAATCCGCGAAGCGGAACACGTTCTCCTCGTCCAGCGCCGCCTCGATCTCGTCCATGACGCAAAACGGCGTGGGCTTCAGCTTCAATATGGAGAAGTACAGCGCGATGGCCACGAAGGCCTTTTCGCCGCCGGACAAAAGGCTTATGTTGCTCACCGCCTTGCCGGGGGGCTGGACCTTGATCTCGATGCCGCAGTTGAGGCAGTCGCTCTCGTCCTCCAGCCGGAGGCTTGCCCGCCCGCCGCCGAAGAGCTCCAGGAACGTGGAGCGGAAACTCTGGTCGATGGCGGCGAATTCCCGGGTGAATATCTCCTCCATCTGGCAGGTGATGTCCCCGATGATACCTAAGAGCTCCTCCTTGGCCTTGGCGATGTCGTCCCGCTGGCCGGTGAGGTAATCGTACCGCTCCCCCACCCGCTTGCTCTCCTCGATGGCCCCCAGGTTGGGGGTGCCCAGCTCCCGGATGGACCGGCGCAGCTCAGACACCCGCCGGTTGGCCGCCGCCATGCTCTCCAGGGGCTGGCGCAGGCCCTGCGCGGCGGTGCGGGTCAGCTCGTAGTTGTCCCAGAGCCGGTCGATGATCTGCTTTTCCTCCATCTCCGCGGCCAGGGTCTGGTTCTCGATATTGCCCACCAGCCGCTCCTGGGCGATGAGGGCTTCGTTCTGGCGCTGGGCGTCCTTGTCCGCCTGGGTCCGCTTGGCCTCCAGGTCCAGCTTCTGGGCGGTGAGTGAGCGAATCTCCTCCCGGAAGGCCTCCGCCTGCTTGGCAAGCTCCGTCCCCCGGGTCTCGTTCTCCTCCAGGGCCCTATCGATGGCGTCGTTCTTCTTCTCATAGGCCGCCATGAGGCTCCGCCGCTGGCTGCCGCCGGCGGTCATGGCCTCCTTCACGTCGGTGAGCTGCCCGGCACTGGTGCGCTTGGCCTCCCGCTCCGCCTGCAATGAGGCGGCCTGCTGCTGGACCTGGCTCAGCTCCTGGCCTGCCACATCCATGTCGTACCGGGCCGCGGCCAGCTCCCGCTCCGCCCCGGCCAGGGCCTCGCTCTTTTCCTGCTGGCGCTTTAAGAGCCCCACCCGCTCCTCCCGCAGGCGGGCCAGTTCATTGGCCCGGGACAGGATGCCGGTTCCCTTGGCGGCGCTGCCGCCGGTCATGGAGCCGCCGGCGTGGATCATCTGTCCGTCCAGGGACACGATGCGAAACTCATTGTTGTGCCGCCTCGCGATGGCCACCGCGTCGGCGAGGGTCTCCGTCACCACGGTCCGGCCCAGGAGGCTCTCAAAGATGTTCTGATACTTCCCGTCGAACTGGACCAAATCCAATGCCAGGCCCAGATAGCCCCGCTCCCCCTCAGGCAGGCGGCGCAGGGTATTGCCCCGGATGGCGCTGATGGGCAGGAAGGTGCCCCGGCCGGCGTCCCGGCGCTTCAAAAACTCGATGGCATTTTTGCCGTCCTCGGGCTCGTCCACCACGATGTTCTGGGCCGCGGCGCCCAGGGCCGTCTCGATGGCGAGGGCGTACCGGTCCTCCGCCCGGACAAGATTCGCCACCGGCCCGTGAATGCCCCGCAGCGCGCCGGTGCGGCTTTCCCGCATGACGGTCTTCACCGCCCGGTTGAAGCCCTCGTAGTCCTTCTCCATCTCGGCGAGCATATTGATCCGAGCGTCCATGCTCCGGCCGTCCACGGTGAGGCGGGTGACCTCGTCCCGCAGGGCGTTCACGCGGCTCTCCCGGCCCGCCATCTTCATGCGGTGGCCGTTCACGATGTTGGAAAGTTGGTTGATCTTGCCGGAGAGCTCCTGCTCTGCGGTCTCTATCTCCTTAATACGGTCCTCAAGGGCCGCGATCTGCTCCTCCAGAGCCTTGATGCGCCCGGCGTCCTCGCTCATATCGCTCAAAAGCCGCTGGATGCTCTCGTTGTTGCTATTTTTCTCCGCCGCCAGCACCGCCGCCGCCTGGCGGTTCTCGCCGATGGCGGCCTCCTGGGCGGTGAGCTTTTCCCGGACGGCCTCCGCCTCCAGGTCCTTCTCTCGCATACGCTCGGTGATGGTCTCCGAGCGCTGGTAGTTTTCCGTGACCTCCGCCCGCATGCGGGCAAGCTCCGCCTTGGCGGCCTCATGGCTGGCCTGGATGGAGGCGGCCTGGTCCGCCAGCTTGTCCAGCTCCGCCATCCACACGGATACCTCCAGGCCTTTGAGCTCCTCCCGGAGGGTCAGGTACTTTTCCGCCACCGCCGCCTGTTTGCGAAGGGGCGTGAGCTGCATCTCCAGCTCGTCTATCTTGTCCCCCACCCGCAGGAGTGCGTCATCCGTGGCGGAGAGCTTTCGCTCCGCCTCCTCCTTGCGGAAGCGGAAGCGGGAGATGCCAGCCGCCTGCTCGAATATCTCCCGACGGTCGGTGCTCTTGGCGGAGACGATCTCGCTGATGCGGCCCTGGCCGATGATGGAATAGCCGTCCCGGCCCAGGCCCGTGTCCATCAGGAGCTCATTCACGTCCCGCAGGCGCACGGATTCCTTGTTTATGTAATACTCGCTGGCCCCGCTGCGGTAATACCGGCGGGTGATGGCCAGCTCGTCGCTGTCGATAGGGAAGATACGGGCGGTGTTGTCCAGCACCAGGGTCACCTGGGCAAAGCCCAGCTTGCCCCGCTTCTCGGTGCCGCCGAAGATGACGTCCTCCATCTTCCCGCCCCGGAGGGCCCGGGTGCGCTGTTCGCCCATGACCCACAGAACCGCGTCGGATATGTTGGACTTGCCGGACCCGTTGGGCCCGACGATCATAGTCACGTTCCGGTCGAACTCGATGCGCGTCCTGTCCGGGAAGGACTTGAAGCCCTGTATCTCCAGTGCCTTTAAATACAAAATCTTATACCTCTACGCCGTTTCTATGCCGAAAATAACACAATATATAGTATACTCCCATCAGGGGCTCACGTCAACCAGAACTATGCTCTCCCCCGCCGTTTCCAAACCCTTCACGGCCAGGGCGCGGAGGGAAAACTCCTCCGTCAGCGCGGCGATATTGGACCGGTGCTGGCCTATGAGGGCGGACACCCGCTTGGGGTCCACGCCCAGGGTCACGGCAAAGCCCGCGGGGACATTTTCCAGCACCTTTTCCGCCTGCCGGCGCAATAGCTCCGAGCGGACCAGTTCCCCCAGGGCGGGGTGATAGGCCCCCGCCACCGCCCCGCCGGCGGACAGCTCCGCCGTGGGGTTCAGCCCTAAGCGTATCACCGGGATGTGGGCCCGCTCAAACAGCGGCAGGATGTCCGCGCACACCGCCACCGCATCGGATACGGTGTGCTCAGCGTAAGTCCCGGCCCGCCACATGTCCTCCAGCGCGGTGCCCTTCACGATGACGGTGGGGTATATCCGCGCCCCGTCTGGGGCGAGAGCGATGATGCGCCGGGCCGTCTCCACGTCCTTGCCCCGGTCCGAGCCGGGCAGGCCGGTCATCATCTGCAATATGAGTTTGAGCCCCGCTGCCTTCACCAGCCCCGCCGCCCGCTCTGTGTCCGCCGCGGTGTGGCCCCGGCCCGAGGCGGTCAGCACGCTATCCAACATGGATTGGGCCCCCAGCTCCACAGTCTGTACGCCATAGCTTTTCAGCATGGCGAGGCCCGCCTCGTCCACCGCGTCGGGCCGTGTGGAGAGGCGGATGCCCGCCACAGTGCCGTCGACCCTATAGGGCTGGGCCGCCTCCAGGAGCTCCCGCTGCAACAAGGGGCTCACCGCCGTGAAGCTGCCCCCGTAAAAGGCCAGCTCCAAACCGGCAAGCCTCTCCCCTTTGGCCTTTTCCAGGGCCGCGGTCACGTCCCGCCCGGAAACAGGCAAAGGGCTGCCGGAGATGCGCTTCTGGTCGCAGAAGACGCATTCGTTCGGGCAGCCCCAGTTGGGTACGAACAGGGGTAGTATCCTCGCTCTCGCCATCAGCCTTTCAGCTTCTCCAAGGCCGCTTTGGCGGCGGCCTGCTCCGCTTCCTTCTTGCTCTTTCCCTCACCGGTGACCGTGGCGCCGTCGTGCAGGGCCACACTGGCGACGAAGGTCTTGTCGTGGTCCGGGCCGGACTCGCCGATGATGGAATAGACCGGCGCGGCGCCGCCGGCGCGCTGGAATATCTCCTGCAGCTGGGTCTTGTAGTCCGTCCGGGCGGGGCGATGGCCCGCCTGCACGTCCTTCAATATCCGTTCGGAAATAAACCGCTCCGCCGGCTCCAGGCCCCCGTCCAGGTAGATGGCGGCGATGATGGCCTCCACGCAGTCCGCCAGGATGGAGGTGCGGGTGCGCCCGCCGTTGCACTGCTCGTTTTTGCCCAGGCGGATATAGTCCCCCAGGTCCAGAGCCAGGGCCACCTGGTGGAGGCTGGCCTCGCACACCAGCTCCGCCCGCAGGCGGGTCATGCCCCCCTCGGGCATATCCGGGTACAGCCGGCAGATGGTCTTGGCCGCGCAGAAGCCCAGCACCGCGTCGCCCAGAAATTCCAGGCGCTCGTTGCTGTGCAGCTTCTGTGGCTGTTCGTTGGCGTAGGAGCTGTGGGTCAGGGCCGTCTCCAGGTAGGAGCGGTCACGGAAGGTGTAGTCCAGGCGCTGTTCCAGCCGCTCCATCAGCCGGCGGTGTGAGCGGTGACGTAGGCGGCCAGGTCGCCGATGGTGCGCAGCTTCTTAAGCTCCTCCTCGGGGATCTCGTCCAGGCCGAACTCGTCCTCCACCTCCACGATGAGCTCCACCACGTCCACGGAGTCGATGCCGATGTCCTCCAGGAAGGTGGTGTTCTCGTTCAGCTCGGAGGCTTCCAGGCCGAACTGCTCGCAGAGCATCTCGATGATCTTATCGTATACCATAGTCTTATTCCTCCCCGGCTTCCGCCGTTTTTGATTTTTCCAGTTTCATATATTCCATATTGGCCTCGATGGCCCCGGCCACGTCCGCCTCGACGCAGGCGATGGCCTGGCGCACGGCGTTGAATATGGCCCGGTCGTCGGAGCTGCCATGGGCTTTTATCACGGGCTTGGAGATGCCGATGAGGGCCGTGCCGCCCACCGCGGAGGGGTCCAGCATGGCCTTCATGCCGTAGAGCTCTTTTTTGATGAGCAGGGCGCCGATCTTCGTCTTCAAACTGCCGTACATGACGGTCTTCAATTGTTTGAACATGAACTTCGCCAGGCCCTCGGTGGTCTTGAGCATCACGTTGCCCGCGAGGCCGTCCGTCACCAGCACGTCCGCCTTTCCGGCAAACAGATCGCTGCCCTCGGCGTTGCCCACAAAGTTGATGCGCCCGGCGTCGGAGGCGGCTTTTAAGAGAGCGAAGGTCTCCTTTTGCAGTTTCCCGCCCTTGGTGTCCTCGGTGCCCACGTTCAGCTGGGCCACCCGGGGATTTTTGATGCCCATCATCCGCTGGGCGTAGAACGAGCCCATGTAGGCGAACTGCAGAAGATACTCCGGCGTGGAGTCCACGTTGGCCCCGCAGTCGATCAGCAGCACGCCCTTATCCCCATTGGGGAGCACGGGGCCCAGCGCCGCCCGGCGGATGCCCTTGATGCGCTTGACGAACTGGGTCGCCCCCGCCAGAAGCGCGCCGGTGCTGCCCGCGGAAACCACCGCGTCGCCCTCGCCGGCTTTGAGCATCTTCAGCGCCACGGTCATGGAGGAGTCTCGCTTGTTGTAGCAGGCCATGCCCGGCTCGTCCTCCATGGTGACCACCTGGGAGGCGTTGACCACGGCCACGCGCTTTTCATCCGCCCCGCCGCAGGCGGCGAGGCAGGCTTTCACCTCGTCCTCCCGGCCCACCAGCACGATGTCCGTGTCCAGCTCCCGGGCGGCTCGCACCGCGCCGGATACCACGGCCTGGGGGGCGTTGTCGCCGCCCATGGCGTCCAGGATGATCTTCATACGCCCGCCCTCTCTCTTTCTATGATCTTCTCAAGCTCCCCCAGGGCCCGCTCCGATACCTTTAAATACCGGTCCCGCTTGCCCCGGATGCGCTCGTCCAAGTGCTCGATGATGCCGAAGTTCACGTTCATGGGCTGGAAGTCCCCGCTGGCCGCCCCGCCGGAGACGTACAGCGCCAGCGCGCCGATGGCCGTGGTCCGGGGAAAGTCCAGGGGCGGCAGGCCCTTGAAACGCCGGGCCGCCTCCAGCGCCGCCAGCATCCCGGAGGCGCAGGATTCCACATACCCCTCCACGCCGGTGACCTGCCCGGCAAAGCCGATGCGGGGCTCCGACCGCAGGCGGTAGTACCGGTCTAAGAGCTTAGGCCCGTTCAGGAACGTATTGCGGTGCATCTTCCCGTAGCGGAGATACTCCGCGTTCGCGAGAGCAGGTATCATGCCAAACACCCGCCGCTGCTCCGGGAAGGTCAGGTGGGTCTGGAACCCCACCAGGTTGTAGACCGTGCCCTCGTCGTTGTCCCGCCGCAGCTGCACCACGGCGTGGTAACTCTCCCCGGTGTCGGGATTTCTCAGCCCCACGGGCTTCATAGGCCCGTAGCGCAGGGTATCGTGCCCCCGCCGGGCCATGACCTCCACGGGCATGCACCCCTCGAACACCCCCGCGTCCTCGAAGCCGTGGACCGGGGCCTCCCTGGCGGCGGCCAGCTCGGTCACAAAAGCGTCGTACTGCGCCGCATCCATGGGGCAGTTTATATAGTCCGCGGTGCCCTTGCCGTACCGGGAGCCGAACCAGGCCTTGGACATATCAATGCTGTCGAAGGATATGAGCGGCGCGGCCGCGTCGAAGAAATGGAGGAAATCCGCCTCGCCGCAGGCCTTTGCGATGGCCGGAATGAGCCCGTCGCTGGTCAGGGGCCCGGTGGCGATGATGCACTCGCCGTCGGGGAAATCGGTGACCTCCCCCTCCACGATCTCGATGTTGGGCTCGCCGCGGATGGCGTCGGTGATGGTCTGGGCGAAGGCCTCCCGGTCCACCGCCAGGGCGCCCCCCGCGGGGACCCGGTGCTTCTCGGCGCTCATCATGATGAGGCTTCCCAGCCTGCGCAGCTCCTCCTTCAAAAGTCCCACGGCGTTGCTGAGGTCGTCCCCCCGCAGGGAATTGGAGCAGACAAGCTCGGAAAAAAGGGGCGAGGTGTGGGCCGGGGTCATCTTCTCCGGCTTCATCTCATAAAGGCGCACCTTCATGCCCCGCCGGGCCAGCTGCCACGCGGCCTCGCTGCCCGCGAGACCCGCGCCCACCACGGAGATGTCCGCCGTCATGCTTTCGCCTTCTTGGCCGCCGGCTTTTTGGCCGTGGTCTTTTTCGCTGTAGTTTTCTTTGCCGCGGTCTTCCGGGCCGCCGGCTTCTTCTCCTCCGGCGCGGCAGCCTCGGCGGCGCTGTCAGCATTGGCGGCGGCCGTGGTATTCCGGCGGTAGCGGTAGCCCCGCTTATCCTCCGGCAGGAAGTTGGAGCATTCCTCGTTGATGCAGAAGGGCTTTCTCTGGCCCTTGCCGGAGAGCTTGAACATGGTCTTGCCGCAGACGGGGCAGTTATCCTTGGTGGGCACGTCCCAGCTCATAAAGCCGCACTCCGCGCCCTTCTCGCAGGCGTAGTAGGTGTAGCCCTTCTTGCTGGTGCGCTTGAAGATGCGGCCGCCGCACTTGGGACATTTGCCGGGCATCTCCGTGACCAGGGGCATGGTGAAGCTGCACTCAGGATACCCCGGGCAGGCCAGGAACCGCCCAAACCGGCCGGACTTGACCACCAGATTCCGCCCGCAGTTGGGGCATATCTCCGCCGACACCTCGTCGGGGACCTTGATGCGCACGCCCTGGAGGGCGTCCTCGGCCTTTTCAAGGTTCTGCTCAAAGCCGTCGTAGAACTCGTGGAGCACGCCCTTCCAGTCGGCCTTGCCCTCCTCCACCTCATCCAGGGTCTCCTCCATCCGGGCGGTGAACTTCACGTCCACGATGTCGGGGAACCGCTCCTCCATGAGCTGGGTGACGGTCTGGCCCAGGGGGGTGGGCTTGAGGTACTTGCCCTCCTTCACCACATACTCACGGGCGGTGATGGTGGTGATGGTGGGGGCGTAGGTGCTGGGCCGGCCGATGCCCTTCTCCTCCATGGCCCG
>CANQRM010000042.1 GCA_947626265.1 uncultured Oscillospiraceae bacterium | reverse complement strand
AGCTTTTTTGTCGTGCCCATTCCTCAGCTCCACTTTTTCTTCATTTTGGGCTTGACTTTTTATTTGCAGGCTCCTGTAATTTAATATGTATTGATCTCATACCGCGCGGTCATCTCCATGACCCACGTCTCGGTCCTGTCGGCAGGCCGGGCCGCCTGCCGGGGCATACCGGCCCGCCGGAGGGACAGGATGCGCCGCCCCTCCGTGAGGGCCGGGGCCTCCTGCGCCTCCATCCACCGGCCCAGCGCGTCCAGCCAGTCCGCCATGGCCTGCCGGCGGCCCTCATCGGGCCCGCCTGTGCGGCACACCGCCTGAAAGTCCCAGCTGCATATCCGCCTTATGCGTCCCGTCACGGACCGGTGGACCTCCTCGGTCGCCTCCCCCTCCACGGGAAAGAGGGCCAGGCCCGACCCCTCGTCAAGGCTGGCGAAGGCGAACCGCTGCCCCTCCTTCAGCCCGGGAAAGCCGTTGGCCAGGGCCAGCACCGCCCCGGCCACGCTGTCATAGCGCTCGTCCATGCGCCTCACCGCCCCTCTATCTCAAAATGGGGCAGGGCCCGAAACCGCCTCACCGCGGCCACGGCGTATACCCCGTCCCGCTCCCGGCGGAGCCGGGCAAAGAACCCCTCCGGCCAGGTGTCGTCCCGGATGGGCTCCGTCCCCTCCCAGGGGCCCAGCAGCAGCACGTCGAACCGCTCCCCCGCCGTGAAGGTGACGCATTTTTCCGGCTCCAACCCCTGCCGCCACTTTTTGGGCGGCAGGTACGCCTTGCCTGCCACGGTATCCTGCTCCCCGGGCACATAGGGGACGAGCACCGTGACGGCGCTGTTTCTCTCTCCGCCCAGCGCCGCGGGCTTCGCCCCCTCCGACGCCTGCACCTGCACGCCCGTGAGCGCCGTGGGGTACCAAAGTCCCTCCTGCCTGTTGAAGATCGTCGCCACATCCTGAAACATGGTTCAAACCTCCAGCTTCACGGGATATATTCCCCCGTACAGCAGCGGCACGCCGTTTGCGTCCGCCACCCCGTCCAGATATTCCTCCGCGGTCTCCCGGAGGACCCTCTGCCGCTCCTTGCTATCGCCGCTCGCCCTGGCCGGGGCCGCGAAGGTGACGCTCTCCGCCCCGGCGGTGATAGATGTCACCGCCCGGCCCGTCACCGTGCCGTCCTCCCTTGTCACGGTCCCGGCGGCCATCTCCATCTCATGCAAAAGATGCACCAGCGCCATCTGGCAGCGCTTCACCGCCTGCGCGCCGTACTCCTCCGCCGGCGGCGCCGCGTCCAGCTTGCGCACCCCGTCCACGCCGGTGGTGACGCCGTCCATGGCCCGCTTCGCCTGCCAGGCCAGGCGGTCATAGGCCGCCTGGTCCAACTCCCCGCCGTAGAGCGCCTTATATTCTGCGAAAGACGCCTGCTCCATGCTCACGCCCCGATGGTGGCCACCACCACGCCGTCCAGCCGGTCGGCAAACAGCGCCATGCCGCACACCACCGTGTCGGCGGCGGTCATGTTGGTGTAGTCCGCTTCCTCGTGGATGCCGATGTAGCCGGTGTCGTCGGCGGTGAAGTCAAAGGCCCCGTTCAGGTCCGCGCCGTTCACCGGGATGTAGTACAGCACCAGGTTCTCCTTGGCGGTGGCGTAGATGGTCCCCTTGGGGACGGAGCTGTTGAGGATGACGGTGCCCAGGCCCATGAAGTTCTCCATATAGCTCATGCCGAAGGCCGTCTGCATGGTGATGGGCGCGGCGGCCAGGTAGTCCGCCACGTCCAGGGGATTGAGGAAGTACACGGCGTCCACGCCGTCGTCCTCGAACAGGGTCTGCAGCTGTCCCCACGCCTGGGCGATGGCCGCCTGGAAGGTACCGCCCTTGGCAGAGCCCGTGCCGGTGGCCAGCAGGTCGAAGAAGTCCTTGCGGATGCCCTTCTGCACATCCCGGAGCATCTCGTCGGTGAGCATATCCACCGCCTGGTCGTAGCCCCGGTCGATGATGGCCTCGGCGGAGGTCGCCTTGCGCCACTTTTTCAGGACGATCTCCTTGATGGACACAGCCTTGGTCTGGTACTTCGACAGGGGGATGGTCTCGCCCTCTTCCACCTCGCCGTCCTCCAGACTGCCGGTGGCCTTATAGGCCTTCAGGATGGTGCCCGCCTGTTTGGGGACCTGCCGGGTCACGCCGATGGCCTCCATGAGCTTGGCGATGGACCCGCCGAAGGCGGTGACGAAGTCGATCTCCCTGACCCGGGTAAGGCTTTCCTTGTTGATAAGATTGTTTTCCGCCATATCAGTTCTCTCCTTTGAAAAGTTGGATATTTTCCGCGATCGCGGCCCGGCGAAGGGCCCGGTCGGGGATGCTGATGATCTGTTCGCGGGTCACAGGCCCGCCATCGGTGACCGCCGCCGTGAAGATGACCGTCGGCTTTTCGGATACGAACGCCCCCGGGTCCCGCTCCCGCAGGTCGTCCATGACCTCCTCCAGCCCCTCCAGGCTGCCGTCCTGACCCAATGTGAGGCCCGCCTCCCGGGCCGCGCCCGCCGCGGCCTGTCTGGCCGCATGGGAGGTAAAGCCATACCCATCCAGGGCCCTCTCCAGCGCGTGGTCAAAGTCCCTCTGGGCCAGCTCCTCCCCGTGCCGGGCCTCGGCTTCGTCCATCTCCTGCCCGTGCCGGGCCAGCACGGCGTCTATCGCCTCGTCTGCCAGCCCCAGCTCCTGCAAAAACTCACGTTCCATCTTCCCCGTTCTCCTTTCCGCCGGCCGCGGCCAGCGCTTTGGCCTCCTGCTCCGAATACCCCTCGAACTTCATAAGGTAATACCAAAACGGCAGCCGCCCGTCGGCCACGTATCCATACCACCGGGCCCTGTCCTCCTCCCGGTTGTAGGTCACGTCCCCGAAATCGTACACCGCCTGATACGCCCCCTCCGGGGCCAGGCCCATGGCGTCCGCCGTCCTGTCCAGGGCGTACAAAAGCCCGTCCAGAGCCTCCTCCAGCCGGTCCCGCACATCCTTCACCAGCTGCACCGTCCGCCGGTCGTCCGCCTCCACCTGGGTGGCGGTCATGAGCCCGGAGCGCTCATTGAACACAAAATACCCGTTGGAAAAGCCGCACTTGAACCCGATCTGCCCCAGCAGCGCCCGGATGCCGGCCAGCCTCTCCTCCGTATGCAAAGACGGGTCGATGGCCTGGTAATACTCCTCCGGCCCCGCGCCGAACACCCGCCGCACGAACCGGGGCAGCTTCACCGCCTGCCCCAGGCCCGGTCCCGGCCCGGTCTGGTCCGTGAGCCTATCGTCGATGAGGCAGATCCGCTGGCTCTCGTACACCTCCTGGACGAACCGGCTGTAGGCCACGTCCAGGTCCTCCAGCTCCCGCAGCGCCTCCGCGAACACGGGAAGACCCAGCGCCGAGCCCGGTGCCAGATGATTGGCCCCCGGCATGCGCAGCACGGCGAACAGGGGCCCAATGAGCCCCTCCGCCGTCACATCCGCCGCCAGCCCCGCCCAGGGCGTGGCCTCCATAGCCACCGGCCGCCCCCTGTCGTAGGGCCCGTCCCCCACGAAGCACCGGTTGCTGATGGCGTACCGCCCGTCGGCCAAAAAACGGTGGTACTCAAGGCGGGTATAATACCGCTCCCCGTCCCACCGGCCGCTCTCAAACACCGCCCCTGTGACCGCGTCACCCCGGGTCTGGGTGATGAGGAATTGCTCCGGGGTCAGCACGTCCACGCCCTCCCCGTTGGGCTTCAGGATGACCGTGCCCCAGGCGCAGCCCAACTCCGTCCACTGCCGCAGCCGGAAGTAGAACCCGTCCACCTGCTCCTGGAGCCACGCCGCCCGTTTAGACCCGGATACCGTGACCTTCACCGCCAGCGTGGCCAGGCGCGCAAGCTCGGCGCACACGCTCTTGGCGAAGTTCACCGTCTCCACGCCCTGCTCTTTGTCCCGCCAGGGCGGCCTGCCCCGGTACACTTGGGCGCACAGCCCCGTGACCCCCGCCGACCCGGCGGCCTCTCCCTTCACCCCGAACAGCTCCTCCGCCCTCGAGGCCAGGTCCGCCCGCTTTTCACTTCTTTTCTGAAAAAGCCCCATATCTTCTCCTCTCCTCACGCGCAGGTGCCCCGCCGCGTGAAAAAGCTCTCCATGGCGTACCGCAGGGCCGAGATGGCATGGTCGTCCCTGTCGGGATACCCGCTCACCGGCCGGCCCTCCCGGTCCCGCTCGTACTCATACCGGCTCAGCTCCTCCCATGCGCGGGGCGTCCTTCTTATATCCGCCACGATGGTCCGGCTCTGGAGCCATTTGAATCCATAGGCCACGCTTCCCGGCCCCTTCACCGCCCCCCGGGCGGGCAGGCCCATGTCCCGGTAGTCCGCGATGCTCTTGGGCTCCGCCGAGTCGCAGGTGATAGGCCGGTCGAAGTACCCCTTCTCCCGTATCCACGCCCCCGTCTCCCGGTTGCTCTCGCAGTTTACATAATGTTCATCCAGCAGATATATCCGCTCCCTGGCGCTGTCGTAGTGGACCCGCAGGAAGGCAAACTTGTCCGGGTACCAGCCGAAGTCCACGCCCTGATATATCCGGTCCATATGAGATATCTCCTCATCGGTGATGGTCCGGCTTTCCAGCCGCTGGAACACGTTCCCGCCGGTGCCCACCGCCTCGCCCATGTACTCGTGCCGCCAGGCCCGTTCATCCGCGGCCTTGAGCCTCTCCGCCTCCTGAAAGAACGCCTCCCCCAGCCACGCCTTGGGCGCGTCCAGGTAGCAGCTTCTGTGACAAAGCCTGTCGGGCCGGTCCACCAGCGCGTCCAGATTGGCCCAGTTGTCCCGGCTCAGCGGCGGGTTGTAGCTCTCAAAGTTCCAGAAGACCTCCCCGCCCCGCATGGTGGACTGGAGGATATTTCTGATCTCCTCCCGCCCGGCGAACTGGTCCTTCTCCTCAAAGTGAGTGACCGCGATGTACCCAAAGGGGACCTTGATGCTCTTCAGCTTCATGGGGTCGTCCGCCCCCCGGAACAGGATCCGCTGTCCGGTCTTTTTTCGCACCAGCTCCAGCGGCGACTGCCGCGCCTCCCAGGCATCCGCCTGGCCCAGCTTGTCCAACGCCCAGCAGTACTGGGCGAACACGCTGTCCCGCAGCGTGGCCCCCACCTTCCGCATCACCAGCGCGTGGGCCTCCGGGTGCTGCATCAGCAGCACCGGGACCATCAGGCTCACCGCGGAGCTCTTGAGGCTCCCCCGCCCGCCGCTCAGGTCATAGTGGGTGTGTCCGTGGGCGAATACGTCATGGGCCAGGTCGTAAAACGATAGCCCCAGAACCTCCGACAGTTTCACCTCAGACATCAACGATCACCGTCGTCTCTTCCCCGTCCTCTTTCTCCTTCTCCTTGGGGTGCTCCTGCCACTTGTCACCCCGCCGGTTGTTGAGCCAGTACATCTGCGCCCGCAGGTCCCCGCCCAAAGCCTTGTCCAACAGCGCCTGCTCCACCTGGTAATCCACCGTCTCCCGGCCCTTTCTCACCGCCTGGGCGATCTGGGGGTATTTTTTCTGCCACTTATAAAAGGTGCTGGCGCCCACGCCCATGAGCCCGGCGATCTTCTCCCCGCTCAGGCCGTCCCTGGCCCAGCCCTCCAGCAGCACCAGCGCCTCCTCCTCAAGCCAGCTCTCCGCCTTTGACGGCATCGGTCCGCCTCCTTCCCTCGCCATAAAAAACGCCCCGGCGGTCTGCCCGCCGGAGCCTCGCTTCCTATTCAAGTGTACGCAGTATAGCACCTCTTCGCCCCAAAGTCGTCTCTTCCATGTATCATTTTTCCGCAAAAAAGAAAAATTCATCCTCTTTCTTTTCAAGGGTAGCTCTGATCCTTTGAAACGCAGTTTCTACGTTTTTAAACATTGTTTCACTACCCAAATCACGAATAATTTTTCTTTTGTCATCCCCGTCTACGATAGCAGACTCCTGATTTTGCAGCATGATAGCGCAATATTTAAGATCAATGGCCTTCATCGCTCTTGCACGGAGCAGGATCTCTTCTTTGACCCTCTCAATATACGCTTCATCCTCTGTATCAAAATAGCCTTTTATGTAAGCATCCCAAAGTTCATAATTCTGTTTTTTAGTCAGGCCATTAAATGCAGACACAAAATCTTCTTCCGGGTGGTCTTCCACCGCCCCTATAACAGGCTGCGTGAACGATATAAGATCAAAGATCGGATGACCGTACCCCGAAGCTGAATTTCCTGAAAACGCCATATCTAAAAACAATGTCCCATCATTCTGGATCAATACATTTCCAGGATGGAGATCACCATGCACAAAAGTATTTGATTCAGGTATAACTTCAAAAAGATGTCGTACCATTTTATGATCATCTTCGCCAAGGACATCTTTAGCGCGGTCAATTTTAGCTAATTGTAACTGTTTGATATCATCAAAAGTATCATCAATAACTGTACTGTTAACGCGGTGAGTAAATTTACCGAGTTCTTTTCCCAGTTCTTCCAGTTTATCCTGATTCTCCCGAAGTTTATTCATATATGATTGAGAATTTAATAATTCATAGATGATCCCATATTGATTGCCTGCTTTGACCACGTCATAAGAAATAGCTGTAGGAATGCCTGAAAGGAAAGCTTTTTGAGAAGTATCTCTTTCTTTCTGAATATCTTCAAGAGGGATCGTTTCGTTGATAACTTTAAGAATTGTTTCATCGTCAAGACGATAAACAGTTCCGTTAAAGCCAGCCCCTATTTTTTCAAGTCCGTCGACGGAAAATTCTCTCATTTTCTCAGAGCCAACAGAAACTTCTCCCATTTTCTTTGATATAGGGATCAAAGTTGTTATTCCTGTCACTTCTAAGATCTCATAAACTTCTGACGACGTATTCTCAATTCTCAGATCGCCATAAGTCTTTAAGAGCCTTAATAAGACACGAATTCCAGCACTGGAAATATACGCAAGACCACTAAAATCCAAAACCAGTGAATCGAATTCATTGGCTGCGAGTATTTCATTTATATCCGTTTCAATTCCTGGAGCGGTATTTGTATTAACCCGGCCTACTATTCCTAATCTCAGAACACCGTCTTTATTGGATAGAAGTCTGCATCCCGCCTCACTGGATTCTAAAGAATTTATTGAATTATCTTCTTTCCTTATCTCCTGTTCTTCAGGTAGGTTATTCTTTTCTTTTAACATGGTTTTAATTCCTTTCTTTTTAGACCGCTTTTCTGGCACAGAGAGTTGCCGGAGTATTCTCAGTGCCGTGCGCCGCGGTTACCAAAGTAAGGATTTGTAACCATGGAAGTATTGCGTCAAAAATTGTAATTTGGTATAATAAATTTAATTATATGTATTGTTGCCCATATGTATCTGGGTCCCTTGCGCTGGAGACAAATCCTTACATTTTTCTCCACAAGATTCCCCTCCAGCCCATTTGATGAAGGTCCTGTGTGTTACTCCCAACGCAGACGCTGCTTTCCTTGCCGAGATTCGGCCAGCCTCCCATTCAGAGCGAACCGTCTCAAATTCTGCCGGACGCTCCATTGGCTTACGGCCAAACACAACACCGCGAGCCTTAGCCGCGGCAATGCCCTCCGCCTGACGCTGCCGGATGAACTCCCGCTCCGTCTGCGCCACATACGACAGGAGCTGCAGGACGATGTCGGCGATCAGGGTCCCGGTCAGGTCTTTCCCCCTTCGCGTGTCCAGCAGCGGCATATCCAGGACGACAATGGCTGCCTGCTTCGTTTTGGTGAGCAGCCTCCATTGTTCCAGTATCTCGTCATAGTTCCGTCCCAGCCGGTCGATGCTCTTGATCACAAGGGTGTCGCCCGGTTTTAGCTTTCTCAGGAGCCGCCTGTACCCAGGCCGGTCAAAGTCCTTTCCAGATTGCCGATCTACGACCACGCAGTCCGGCGGGACGCCGAATTCCTCCATGGCGATCAGTTGGCGGTCCGTGTTTTGTTCCTTGCTGGAGACGCGAACGTACCCATACGTTTTCTCATTCATACTGTTTCCTCCTATCTATTCCTTAGCATGCCTGGTTTAGAGGAAACCTATAATACGCTGATAACTGATCGGGGCCTATTTATTGGCTATTCCCAGCTGCATTACCTCGTGGTTTATTTACCGGACGATCGTTCAAATCAATAAAAGACCCCATCTGTAATTCCAAAGGAACCACAGATGGGGTCATATGATGCGGCGCTTACTTCTTTCTGCTTAGCGGAGGCCATGATATGCAAAGATCATTAAAATCACCCTTGACAACCGCTCTCTTGGGGAAAAGGAAGAACGGTCCTGACGTCAGCTGCCGCTGTCGTAGAATATCTTCTCCTCCGGGAGCACCAGGCCCAGCTTATCCCGGGCGATGTCCTCGATGGTCTTGTCGTCGTAGCGGTTGTCGATGGCGTACTGCAGCGCGGCGTTGGTCTCCTGTATCTCCTCCGCCCTGGCCCGCAGCTCCGCCTCCGTCTCGCTGGCCAGCGCCACTTTTGTCCGCATATTCATCAGGGCGATACATGCGTACGCGATCACGCCCACGATGACCAGGCCCGTGATCCAGCTTGCCCTGCGCAGCTTCATGGCGTCTGTCCTCCTTCCGCTTCCGGCGTTTCTCTCTCTGCTTAGTGGCTATTATTGTAAACCATTTTTTGCCGTTTGAAAAGAGTTTTTTCATCTTTTTTTGAATATATTCACAGCCCTTCCGGACCGGCGCGGCCAAAATCCCCGCCCCCCGGGCCGCGAGAGCCCACAGCTTCCCCATGGCGGGCCGCACCATTGGCGACGCCCCCAGATGCCAGAACGCCAGCCCCAGGGCCGCGAGCATGGCCATATAGAGCCGGGGCCGCCCCTCCAATGAACCCATCCCGCCCAGGAACAGCAGCCATAGCACCGTGAGCGCCCAGAGCCCGTCTCCCAGGGCTTTGGGCAGTTTCACCCCGTCCCGGGCCCCTCCCAGCAGGTCGTAGAAAAGCCCCAGCCCCGCCCCGGCGAGGAAAAACCACCCCGCCTCGAGCAGCTGGGTCATGGCCGGCAGCGCCATCAGTGGAACAGCCGGGACCAGAGCCCGCCTCCGGGCCCCACGTCCTCGTAGTCCAGACTGGCGATCTGCCCGGAGATATTGAGCTGGCCCGTCTCCTTTTCCAGCTTATCTACTTTGAGCCCCTCGCCCCGCACATAGAGCCGCCCCTTCACCGTCTTCACGGCCACGGTCTGGTCGTCGAAGCTCTCCACTTCCTCCACGCCGTTCATCCAAAGGCGCTTTCGCTCGTCCATGGTCAGCCGGTGCATGCCCTGCCCCGCCGCCGTCTTGTCCTCATAGGCCATTGTCAGCCCTCCCACGTCCTTTTTCTCAGCCTATGCCCGCTATCGCCCCATTATGCCGCCCGGCGGACGGGGAGGCCATGACCGGGCCGGTCCCAAAGGGACAAAAAACGGGGGCAGAGGCGCGAACCTCTGTCCCCGTTTTATTTCTCTCTGTCTTTACGGCGCCACCACGATGGTGGTCACGTTCATCTTGAAAAGCTCCTGATACCGGATATCCTGGCACAGCCCCGCGATCATGCGGATGCCGATGTTCTTCACCGGGTCCTCGGGATAGATCAGGCCTATCCGCTCCTTGGGGTCGAAGGGACGGCAGTCGTCCCGCAGGCGGATGACCATGTTCTCTGGCGTATACAGCACCCGGATGTCGATGGCGTGCTTTTTCCCGTCGGAGAAGCCGTGCTGGACGATGTTGCCCGCCATCTCCTCCACCGCCAGGGCGGAGAGCATGGCAGTCTTCCTGTCCACCCCGCGGCCGGCGCAGAAGTCCTGCACATACCCGGATATGCCGATGACCTCCTCCATGCTGTAGAGCGTGGCGTTCAGGCAGTCGGCCTCGGCCACATCCATGCTCCCGCCGAACTGTATCCACTGGCCCAAGGTGAACCGGACCTTCTTCAGCTTCACCGCCAGCATCACGTATATCAGCGTCAGCGCGGTCATCTCCGCCAGGAAAAAGGAGTACCATGCCCCGTCGGCGCCCAGCCGGGGGACCAGCAGCCATATCCACGCCACCGGGAAGATGAGGTAATCCAGCACGTTCAGCAAGGTCACCAGCTTTCCGTAGTTCATGCTCTGATAGAACCGGACGGTGATCATGGCCAGCAGGTTGAACATCTGGCACACCGCGAAGCACCGGACGGACGGCACCGCCATGGCCAGCACCTCCTGGCTCCCGCCGCAGAAGGGTCCCACGATCACCTTTGCGAAGAGGAACAGCACCGTGCACACCGTGCCCTCGATGATCATGCCGTATTTATAGACCACCCTGGCGTAGCTTTGAAGGGACGCGCTGTCCTTCTCCCCGGCGATGACGCTGCCCACCGTCAGCGTCAGGCCGCCCACGCCCCCGCTCAGGGACCCGAAGAAGGACGCCAGGGAGCTCTCCGCCGCGAAGGCGGACACGGCCGTCACGCCCACATAGCGCATGAGCGTCTTGTTGTACATGATAGGCCGCAGGAAGTGGCACAGGGACATGGACGCCCCCGGCAGGCCCAGCCGTATCATCTCGGGCATATCCGCCCAGCGGATGAGCTTTCTGTCCATATGGATGGCGGAGGACTTCTTCAGAAAGTGGGGCAGTATGTAGGCCGCCATGCCGTAGTACCCCACGCCGCTGGCGAGACCGATGCCCATCAGGCCAAGCCGGAAGACCTTTACGAACACCACGTCGCACACCAGGTTCAGCACCACCATGATGCTCACGCCCACGAAGGTCTTGTTTCTCTGATTGGCGAAGATGAGGAAGGAGGCCAGGGGCCCGGAAAGGGCCATGCCCACCGCGCTGACGGCGATGCCCACGGCGTAGCTGCCCGACATGTCCGCCAGGGCGTCCGTGGCGCCCATGAGCCGGGCGATGGGCCCGTGGAAAGCGCCGAGGACCACCCCGAAGACCAGCCCCATGACGCCCAGCACGGTCAGCGCCGACGTAAGGCACCCGTTGACCCGGTCCGCGTCGCCCCGGCCCAGGCACCCGCCGGCGAAGATGGACGCGCCGTCGGAGATGATGTTGACGAATACCCAGAAGAAGTTGGTCAGCGGCGCGATGATGCCCAGTGCGGCCATGGCGTCCGCCCCCAGAAAGGAGCTGACGATAAAGCTGTTGATGATGGTGCCCAGGCTGGGCAGCAGCACATTCAGCGCCGTGACCGGCAGCAGCTGCAGGTATATCCTGCGCAGTATATCCTCGTTATAGCCGCTATACTTTCTCATACCCCGTATCATTCCCCTTCCACGCGGCCGGGCAAAAGCCTGCCGCCAGTTTGGTCATGGATTTGCCCGATGATGTTCCGCGTCGTTTTTCGTCAGCAGATACAAACAATATTGGTTCATGCTGATGCCTTCCTGTCTGGAGTGTTCCGCCAGCGTTTTATGCAGTGACTTCGGGATCCGCAGCTTGAACTGCCCGGAATACTCACTGTCCGCAGACGGTTCCGGGATTTCATATCCGTCTTCCAGCGCGGCGGCCAGCCATTCCCGCTTGCTGTCCTCCGCGTTGGCGGCAGCGGCTCCTACCGTCTCACCGCAGGTGATACAGCCCTTCAAATCCGGGAACGACGCCACAAAGCCGCCTTCATCCGCATCCCGGACGATCTCCATGCGGTAAGGCAGTCCCATATAATACTCAATCGTTTTCATCGTTCAACGCCTCGCTTTAGCCATAGCTCTCCAATACCCGCTTCAATTCCTCAAAACGCACCTCTTTGGACAGAGAGCATATCTTCTCCATTAGCTTATCCCACTTCGACACCGGCTACCATCTCTTTTACAGTATAGCATGGTGTCACATATGGTGTCAACCATTACAACATGAGTTCCCCCACATGGAAGGTCCAACATCAGGCGCAAGGGCGGGAACATCTTACCGATGCTCCCGCCCTTTTTGACTCCCTGGCAAACGGGAATTTGTCTACTTCGATATTACTGCCTTATGTTGAACTGCCGCACATGAGCCGGGCGGCGGAACAGTGTATCTCGCGGCCTTTTGGCCGTGAAGAAACAGGCCGGGGCGCTTGACCCCAGCCTGTAAAAAAGAATACCCACAAGGGAACTCAAGTCCCTTATGGGTACTCGTCATGGTCCACCGACCGATTCTAAATCCGAACCGTCGAGAGAAGAAAACGGGATTGTCGTTTCTCCCTCTTTGTAGTTGAACGTAATCAAAACATGGTCATCAAAAACCGTCACAGAGTTTACAAAGCTGTCAATGAGCCTCCGGCGCTCGTCAAGCTTCGACACATCCAGAGTGCGGAAACGGCATATCCACCACACGACATCTTCACGGGATAGTGCCGGATGACGCATTTCCTCTTGGATGATTTGAAGCTCGGTCTCTTTTTTCCGTGCCTCCAACTCGTCAAGCCGTTGTTTTGTCGATTCGTTGATTATCCCCATCTGGATGGCGTTCAGCATATTGTTGATGCCTGTTTCCGTTTCTGCCAACTGCTTACGGAGCGCGGGGAGAATGGTGCTCTCTTTCGTCTGTAATTCCATAACCGTGTCCGCTATGTACTCCACAAAAGCATCATCCATCACCTTGTCCATGACGGCGCTGACAACGGCATCTTCTATTGGCTCCTTTTTAATGCTCTTGTGTTTTGCGTTGCACGTCTTATGCCGTTTTGTGTTCACACAGCGGTAATAATGATACTTCCGGCCCTTGGTGCCGCTGGTGCCGCTTTCTCCCACCATCATGGCCTTGCATGTTCCGCAAAAAAGTTTCGTTGTCAGCAGGTAGTCATCATCCGCTTTATGCCGGGCGGGTGCTCTCTTGTTCTTCTCCATCCTTTGCTGTACCCGGTCAAACAGGTCTTGGGGAACGATGGCCGGGATGCCGCCGGGGGTGACGATATGGCGGTAACTGTACTCCCCGATGTATTTCCGATTGTGCAGGATGGCCGCCACAAAATTAAGATCGATTCCCCTGCCTCGCACGGTGGTAACACCTTTATCGGCGAGATGGTCCCGAATTTCCTTCATGGTCGCGCCTTGGTCGTACCGGGTGAATATCTCCAGCACCACGGGAGCGGTCCGGGGGTCAAGCTGATAGTGCTTGTCCTTGTCGATGGTATAGCCAAAGGTTGGGGTCCCCCCGTTATATTTGCATTTCAGAGCATTTTCGGTATGACCCCGGATGACCTTTTCAGCCAGTTCCGCCGAGTAGTATTCCGCCATACCTTCCAGCATGGATTCCAGTATGATACCCTCCGGGCCGTCTGAAATGTTCTCGGTGGCGGACAGCACTTTCACGCCGTATTTCCGAAGCTGGGCCTTATAGTGGGCGCTGTCGTAACGGTTTCGGGCGAAACGGTCCAGCTTCCAGACAATGATAGCATCAAAAAGCCCCTTGGCGCTGTCCTTTATCATCCGCTGGAAATCGGGGCGGTGGTCGGTCTTGGCGGACATGGCCCGGTCAATATAGGTCCGCAGGATGGTTATATCGTTCTTTTCACAGTATGCGGTACACTCCCGAAGCTGGCCCTCTATGGATTCCTCGCGCTGGTTGTCGCTGGAATACCGGGCATAAATTACAGCTTTCATTCCTCTTTTGCCTCCTCCATGATGCGAAGCAACGCCTCTTTTAGCCGTTTATTGACGGGTGCCTGCGGGTCAAAGCACATTTCTATAAACTCTCGCATTTCTTTGTTCTCGGCCACTTTCTGCCTCAACGCCTGGGGCTGGTAGTCATACAGTCTGCCCCTTGGGTCATCGGTGCGGCAATAGAGATAGTCCATCGACACGTCAAAATAATCCGCATACTTAATGAAGATTTCCGGCGCTGGGGTGGTCTGGCCTGTTTCATAGCGATTTATCCGGGACTGCTGCACCCCCAAAATCTCTGCCATTTTTACCTGCGTCAACCTGACGCCCTCACGCAAAGCCCGCAGCCGCTTTCCTATTTGCTCCATAGTCAATCCCTCCTGCGGAAATTACAATATCACAAATCAACATATTTGTAAATACCACTTATAGAATATCTGCGAGGGCGTCAGCCGGCCTGCGGCTGACACCCTTAACGACCATAAAGCCCAAGCCCCGCCCCGGTCAATGGCGGCTGTGCCGTTCATCTTGACCATTGACGGAGGGCGGGGCCTGGGCTACTCGTTCATGGATTCTTTACTTGACGGATTCGGGAAAGCCACTTATGATGGTCATGTAACAGGTTGCTCGTTCACCGGGCAAACAGTACTCCGGCCCATACAGGCAAAAGTGTCTGCGCCGCGATTTAGCGGGTCTATAATTGGGACTGCATCAAAACTTGACGGATTTGCGGTTCTGTATTATACTTGTGTAGCATAAAGAAGAAATTATCATGGGACAAAAAGATATTTTTTGATTGCCGGAAATCCCGGCAACATAGATGATGAGTATGGCTTTGCCATACTCATTGCTTTTTTTACTTCAAAGGAGAAACCAAACTACTCAAAAAGGAGAAAAAACGGGCTTTGCGCTGGAGGGTGCGGATGGGTGCTATTGGCATACAGACCCATTTCACCGCGCATGATTTATCCCCGCAAAACACGAAGGAGGTGGTCGCATGAGAGCAGTCTTTATCCCCGCAGCTGCTGCCCACGCCGCCCCCTCCGGCATCAAGCCTGACTGATAGGCCATCCCCGCTTTGGCTTCTTATGAAAAGCCGAAGCAAGGCCCAGAGCAAATTAAGATATTCAGCAGTATGGTTAGTGCCCTGCTGAAAGAAAAAGGTTGGAACGCCGCTTTACTGGCAAAGAAGAGCAACCTTTCCAAAACCACTATTAGCCGCATACTCAGAAACGATAACGATAAAGGCAGCACCTATCAGCCAACAGCAAACATCGTGACAGCCGTTAGCCTTGCTTTTGAGTTGGACGAGGACGGATGGAACGAATTGATGCTGGCTGCTTTCCCGCAAATTCAAATTTGGCATGAAGGAATTAAAAGACATCTAAGCATTGATGATGTGAACGAAGCATTATATGAACAAGGACTCCCTTTGCTGGGAAACACAAATGATGAATAACTGTGCCGCCGCTCTGTTCATTCAGGGTGGCGGTTTTCTTTTGTCCAGAGTTTCCCCGGCGAAACCAATTCGGCCTCCGCACGATTTATGATGAGGATGCAAGGACCTTGTAACGTTCATTCACATGTGCGGGGCAAAGGCCACGCTCCGCTGACCCGGCGCAAGGAGGCGCCTAATTATGAAGATAACCGACCTCATCATCGACCCCAAATCCTTGGGGAACAAGCTCTGGCTGGTGGATGTGTCCCCGGCCTATGAGTATCAGGCCAATCGGCGCACTGATAACATCCTCGGCTATCGCTACGCCGTCGCGTTGCCGGAAAAGGGCTTGGACAAGATCAATGTACGGATTGACGGCAAGCAGCTTATGGAGGCCCCGGACGGCTATGTGGAGGTGCGGTTTGACGGCCTGGAGGTGTTCATCTACTGGAGCCAAGGCCAGCCCCAGGTGGGCGCAAAGGCCACAGGCATCCATGCGGTGAATACTAAACCTTAACGCAACGGGCGGCGCTTGTGAGGCCCGCCGGGATTAGGACAATTCCCCAAAAGGAAGTGTCCCCCGGCGGCAGCGCCAGCGCCGCCCCCTTGCCATAAGGTCAGTATTACACCTTATGGCAGCATGTAGCATGTAGCAACACGGGAGGCCAACATGGGAAACAACAGCCAAGCCCGCAAATGGTCGTTGACCATTAACAATCCGCAGGAAGCCGGTCTTGACCATAGCGCTATAACCGAGATATTGCACCGTTTCTCTCCCAGCTATTTTTGCATGGCCGACGAAGTGGCCACGACAGGAACATATCACACGCACATTTTCCTTTATTCCCCGTCGCCTGTTCGCTTTACCACCATCAAAAACCGTTTCCCCACAGCGCACATTGAGAAAGCGTATGGGAGTGCGGCGGAGAATCGGGATTATGTTGCAAAGTCCGGCAAATGGGCCGACACCAGCAAAGCAGAAACTGCTGTCCCCGGCACATTTGAAGAATGGGGCAACATCCCAGCGGAAAAAGAAGAACAAGCCCCGGATATGTTCAGACTGATACAAGAGATACGGGAAGGACGGTCTACCTTGGAAATCATCGAGGACCATCCTAAACTGGCTTTCCATATCAAGGACATTGAGATACTCCGTCAGGTCATTCTTTCCGAGAAATACAGCACCGAAAAAAGGAGCTTGGACGTGTCATATCTCTACGGTGCCAGTGGAGCAGGCAAGACTTGGAGCATTTTCGAGCAGAACGACCCCAGGGAGATTTGCCGGATAACCGACTACGGCGGCAGGAACGGCATCCGCTTTGATGCCTACAACTGCCAAAGTATCTTGGTATTCGAGGAATTCCATTCCCAGGTCCCCATCAGCGCTATGCTGAACTATCTGGACATTTATCCTCTGACGCTCCCGGCCAGATACAGCGACAGGACCGCTTGTTATACGAAGGTCTACATCACCAGCAACATTCCACTCGAAGAACAGTATAGGGACATTCAAAGGGACAAGCCCGAGACGTGGCGAGCTTTCCTCCGTCGCATCCACCACATTATTGAGTACCTGCCGGATGGCAGTATTCGCGTTTTACCTACACCAGGAGGTGTATATCATGACACAAAATGAACGAGAGATTATCTCTCGGAAAACCTATATTCATTACCTTTTCCAGCGTTTCTTTCGTAGCTTTTCCGTTATAAAAGCTACACCTGCGAAGGTACTTTTCATTGTTGTTTATTTGTTTATTGTGATGTTGGTAGGTTTGCAGATACACCAAAGTTATTATGAGGCTTCTCTTACAGACTCTTTCTTTGCGTTTTTAGAAAAGGCGGCCTTTGTCTGTCATGGCCTTTTTGCTCTTGGCGGGTTATTTGTTGTCCTCGTAGCCATCGGAACCCCGCGAGGAAGCCGCCGAACCTATGAGGCTCTTTGGAGTGCTGGCCTGACGAACCACGGCGGGGATGCGCCGCTTTTGCTATCAAAATGCAAGGACACCCATGCCCCCCGTGTCACGGTTTGGGAGTTTGCCCCCAACAAGATACCCTTGGAAGTGTGGCAGACCAAACAGACGACCATTGAGGGCGCACTTGACATCACGATTGCCAAAATGGTGTGGGCCAAGGGGCGCAAGGTTATCCGGGTATATGCCGTCCCCGCCGCTGGAGATTTACCTTCGTTGCTCCCCTGGCAGGACAAGTATCTGTCCAAAAGGAATTTCGAGCTCGTCTTGGGCGAGGGCATCACCGGGCCTGTGACCGTCAACCTGGCCTATGTTCCCCATGTTCTGCTGGGCGGCTCTACGGGCAGCGGGAAAAGCGTTCTGTTGAAGTTGCTGCTTATGCAGGCGCTCCGCAAGGGTGCGAAGGTCTACATAGCCGATTTCAAAGGCGGCGTGGATTTTCGCGCCATCTGGCACCAAAAATGCCGGATGTGCTTCGAGGAACATGACCTGCTTGACATGCTCACCGAGCTTGTGGACAAGTTAGAACAGCGCAAGAAGAGTTTCCAGGTTTTTGGCGCGGCCAACATCGACGAGTACAACGAAGCGGAAGGGACTGACCTTCCCCGTTATGTGTTCGCCTGTGACGAGGTCGCGGAAATGCTGGACAAGACAGGTCTGACCAAGGAGCAGAAGGAACTTGTCAGCCAGATAGAGGGCAAACTGTCCACCATCGCCAGACAGGGGCGGGCCTTTGGTATACATCTCATTCTTGCCACCCAGCGCCCGGATGCCACCATCATCCCCGGCCAAATCAAAAACAACATTGATTTCCGGGTGTGTGGCCGTGCTGATAATGTTCTGTCGCAAATCATTCTTGACAGCACGGCGGCGGCTGACCAAATCCCCAAGGATGCCCGTGGCCGCTTCATCACCAGGGACGGCACAGTGTTTCAAGCGTTTCTCTTTGACGAGGGCGAGCTATAACGGAGGCGGTCCCCATGTCCAGGCAAAAGAAGGTCAACGACTACGGCACCGGGATTCCCCTCCATGAAGTGGAGGCCCTGGCCCGTGTCCTGCTCCCGGAGATTCAGGGCTTTTTCGAGAGCGAGGAAGGGCAGAGAGAGTTTGCAGAGTGGAAGGCCCAACATCAGACGCAGGAAAGCGAAAAATAAACAACGGGGCGGGAACATCTTAACCGATGCTCCCGCCCTTTTTGACTCCACGACAAATGAGAAGTTGTCAAAGCCGTCTAAACACCATCTTACAATGTTGTCAGTTCCCGTGTATCAGGAAATACCCGTTGGCGGCAATTATCACGAGTGCGTAAATGACCATTACCCGATATGCCGCTTTAAGCGTTTTGTCGGTGGTGTTCTTGATTGTGACGACGAGATACAGCACCCACACAAGATGTGCGACGATTATAAAACCATTATTGCGTATTAAAACCGTCAGAAAGAAAAGCACATTTACAATTTTCATCCCTGCGGGTGAAAGAAGGATCGCTTTGAGCCTTTCCATAAACGATATGCCTCCACTAAATACCGATTTGCCGTTCTAATACTGCTCAACAGATGGGATGCTAATGGTATCGTTTTCCGCAATAGGGGCAATAATTACCTCCGCTTCGGCCAAGGTATATTCCACAATGGGGACATTTATAGAAAACAAGATGGAACACAAGAGCTCCTACCAACACGACTACACCTAAATTCGTCAACACTCGGATTTCTATACACTCACCAACAAGGCAAAAAACCACAGCAATAGCAAGCAAGCAACAAAAAACGATTCTTACTTTTGCTGGATTCATCTTTTTCATATAGTTTATCTCACCTCCTGATTTGTCGCGTTACCTGCGTCTCTTATCAGCCATTATACCCCAGCCAGCATGAATGTGCAAGGGCGGGACCATGCCCGCCCTTCGTTCACAGGATGCGCTCAATGGGAATGAAAAATCCGAACACATCCCCGATTTGGAAGATGCAGTTCGGATTATCATGGATTGGT
>CANQRM010000041.1 GCA_947626265.1 uncultured Oscillospiraceae bacterium | reverse complement strand
CAGCTTCGGCTTTGAGTTGGCAAAACACGGCTGGCTGCCGTGCACCTTGCCTCAATCTTTATTGTAGGAGGAACTATCATGAGCAAG
Source organism: uncultured Oscillospiraceae bacterium (assembly GCA_947626265.1). Classification (GTDB taxonomy): domain Bacteria; phylum Bacillota; class Clostridia; order Oscillospirales; family Oscillospiraceae; genus CAJOIG01. Next base: position 19,358 of record CANQRM010000041.1, on the reverse strand, counting down.
AAACTGGTAGCGTATTTTTCCGCCAGCGGCACGACGGCGAAGCTGGCAAAGGACCTGGCCGGGGCCATGGACGCTGACCTCTATGAGATCAAGCCGGCTGTTCCCTATACCAAGGCGGACCTGAACTGGATGGACAGTAAGGCCCGCAGCACCGTGGAGATGAAGGACAAGTCCTCCCGCCCGGCCATCGCGGACCGGGACGCCCACGCAGAGGACTACGACGTGATCTTCGTGGGCTTCCCCATCTGGTGGTATGTGGCCCCCACCATCATCAACACGTTTCTGGAGAGCTATGACTTCTCCGGCAAGAAGGTGGTGCTGTTCGCCACCTCCGGCAGCAGTGGCTTCGGCCAGACGGCGCAGGGCCTCACCGGCAGCGTGGACGCCTCCTGCCAGATCATCGAGGGCAAGGTGAACGCCTCCGCAGCAGAGCTGGCATCCTGGGCACAGTCCCTGGGACTGTGAGGGATAAGAAAACCATGAACGATTTTGTGTATTCCTATCCCACCAAGGTCTATTTCGGCGTCGGCGCGGCGGCGAAGCACTTGCCCGGCGAGCTGGCGAAGGTGGGCAAGACCGTCCTGCTGGCCTACGGCGGCGGGTCCGTGAAGCGAAACGGCGTCTATGACGAGATCTGCGGCATCCTTCAAGCCGCCGGCAAGACCGTGGTGGACTTTCCCGGCGTCATGCCAAACCCCACCTATGCCAAGGTCCAGGAGGGCGCGGCCCTCTGCCGGGAGCGGGGCGTGGACTTCATCCTGGCGGTAGGCGGCGGGTCCGTCTTTGACTGCTGCAAGGTCATCGCCGCCCAGGCCATGACCGACAAGGACATCTGGGAGCTGGAGTATGCCGACCACGGCACGCCCACCGCCTTTCTGCCCATGGGCGCGGTGGTGACTGCCTCCGGCACCGGCGCGGAGATGAACAACGGCGCGGTCATCACCAATGAGGAGAAGAAGGTCAAGGGCGCGGTCTGGGGCGCGTCGGCCTCCTTTGCCATCCTGGACCCGACATACACCCTGAGCCTGCCCATGAAGCAGGTGATCTCCGGGGCCTTCGACACCCTGAGCCACTGCATGGAGACCTATTTCGGCATGCCCGGCGCGGACAACCTCTCCGATAGGATGAACGAGGCCATTATGGTCAGCGTCATTGAGAACATCCGGGTGCTCTTGCAGGACAATCTCAACCTGACCGCCCGGAGCGAGCTGGAGTGGGCCTCGGCCATGGCGGAGAACGGCATTTTGAAGATCGGCAAGGTCACGGATTTCCAGGGCCACCAGATCGAGCACCAGCTTGGGGCCTACACCGACTGCAATCACGGATGCGGCCTGGCGGTGATCCACCCGGCGCTGTACCGGCACATGTATAAAGAGGCTCCGGCCCGCTTTGCCCGGTTCGCCCAGGTGGTGTGGGGCGTGGACCCGGCCGGCAGGACGGAGGAGGAGACGTCTCTCGCGGGCATCGACGCGCTGGCGGCGTTCATAAAGGAGATCGGCCTTCCCGCCACCTTCACGGAAATGGGCATCACGGACGAGAGCGTCCTCCGGACCACGGCGGACACCTGCAACCTCACGGCGGGCTGCTGCAGGAAGTTCGACCGGGAGGAGATATTCCAGCTTCTGAAGGAGTGCCTGTGACGGGTCCGCACCTGGAGGTATAAACCTTATACTGAAGCGGCACGATTCCAGAGATTCGCCTCCCTCGTCAGAGGGAGGCGTTCAATAATGTGTCGCTTTATAACCGCGCCAATACATCTTCCACTTTAGAACAGTGCATCGGGAACATCCGGCGGAGGGGCGGGGCCGCGCTGTCCATGATATATGCGGACCCCGCCAGCTCCAGCATGGGAACATCGTTATAATTATCCCCGAAAGCCATGACCTCGTCCGGGGCGATCCGCAGGGCATCACACAGGTTTTTTAAGCCGATGCCCTTGTCAGCTATGGTAAAGTCCAGCCACGGTCCGCCTCCCAAAGCCATATGAAATGTATCTTTCCAACGTGACAATGCACCGTGTTCTTCTTCCCACGCATCGTGACGGCAATAAGCGGACACCTTAATGATCTGCTCGGGTATGTCCTCCGGGCAAGCTATAACGGAGACATTATTGCCCACAAAATCCCTGACCAGTTCTACCATATCGCTGTTCTTCGGGCAAAGATAACTGGTGTCCACGCCGGAAATCATCACCTCACAGTCGCTGGCGGCTATGATCTCCCGTGACAGCTGGAGAGCGGTACGCTGATCCATTGCTGTCTTTGCCAGCACCTCTCCGTGTGCGCCGGGGCCAAACACCACGGCGCCGTTATCGCAGAGATAATAGAGGCTGTCTGCCACGGGTGCAAAGAGTCTCCTGAGACTGCTGTACTGCCTGCCGCTGGCGGGGCAGAATAGAATACCGCGCCTCTGCAGCCTGGCGATCTCGTGAAAAACAGCGCTGGCGATGGCCTCGTCCTCACCCTGGAGCAACGTACCATCAATATCGCAGGCGATCAATTTGATCACAGTCCGTCACCTTCTTCCAAATCCCGTGTGCCGCACAGTTTTTGGGCGACATAGTGCGTGAAAAAAGCGATGAATGGCCCCAGGCCCAGCGCACAGACAAGCGTACCCAATCCCAAAGTGCCGCCAAGCAAAAAAGTGACTGCCGTACAAAAAGAATCGGTGAATATGCGGCACCAGAAATAGGGTATCGGTGTCCGCTCGGCCAAGACGATGGAGACGGAATCGTATGGACTTACGCCCAAATCAGCGGTCTGATATAGCGAGGTGGCAAGGCTCAAAATAAGGACGCCGCCCCCCATGACCATCAGGCTGGAGAAAAACGTCTGCGGAACGGACCAATGGGAATAGAGACATTCTGAAAAAAACGTGATCAGCGGCCCCACGGCAAACCAATTCACGAATGTACCGACGCCGATATATTTTCGTCCGAAAAGATATTCCAGGCAAAACCAAAGTGTGTTGACGAGAATCAAAACGACCGACAATTTGGCCCCTGTGCGGTCGCTTGCGGCGATGACCATGGCCGTGGCCGGATCGTTTCCCATACATGAGAACCGAAACAGAGCGACACCAAGGCCCATGATAAATATCCCGCCGAGCATGGCGATAGTGCGGCGTACTAAATTTGAGCGCATATCGTTCTCCTCACCTCGTTTCTACTGAAACGTATTTTCCACAACGCCCGGGAGAAGGTCATAGATCGAGCATCCGATCTTGTTTTCAAAATAAGCCTTAATCTCCAATGTCCGTTTCCAGCGGGGAGCTGTACTGGGGTGCGTCCCGTATCGAAGCGCCACATCCACGAACCGCTTTTCCAAAAGGCAAAAGCCGGTGGGCATATAGCCAGCCCGTCACATAGCTGAACGAGTAGGTCATAATCGTCGTAGACCGCTTCTTTTATGAACTTTTCCATAAATTCGTATTCTTCCTTGGTTACTTCGAACACACCAATAGAGGTGTAGATGTCCTGTATCATAAAAGCGTGGGAAATGCAGATCTGCGCCGCTTTTTCCCATCCTCTCGCCATGCAGTATGTATAGCCGTCGATCAAATGCCTCTCTGAACTGACACCAGCGTAACGGCCAATGTCATGCAGCAGGCCATAACAATAGGCGTCATTGGGGTCCAATCCCCCACAGTAGTATGCGATCACCTCACAGGCTTGCGCAACATAGCGGCTATGATCTCCCCAGGGTCCGGGATTGGATTGAAGCGCCGCGCAAAGCGCTGCCTCTGCCGCGTTACAATCCATTGTCATCTTCGTACCGCCTCCCCATGGTCAATGGTAGAGCACGCAGAGAGAGAAAAATATGCAACAGAAAGTTTTATAAAAGAATACCGTCATTTGTGTCTTGATTCAAGCTGTATATGGACATATAATATAATAAAACCGCCAAAGCGAGGGAGACAGCATGGCATTACAAATGAGTGGACTGACGTTGAACAGCACAAGACGCGAATTAAAAGCCCATGGAACGGTCGATTTTCCATGTGCCGGTTATTCAAAGCTGTATACAGACAGAGCAGACGATGTGGTCTTTTGGCATTGGCATGACGAGATGGAGATCATGTATGTACGAACAGGACGCTTGATCGTCCGTGTCCCCCAAAAGACGTATCTTCTCCATGAGGGAGAGGCCGTTGTGGTAAACGCCGACGTTCTGCACTATGCGGCCGCCGACCCGCTGTGCAGATTGGATTCATTGGTCTTTTCCCCGGCGCTGATCACCGGGAGCGACCAAACCGTGTACGCGCAAAAATATATCCTTCCGTTGATAGCATGTTCCTCATTTGATGGGTATGTATTCAGACACGAGGCGGATGAGCCGGCGCTGCAAGCCTTTGTCTGTGCATTTGACGCACTGGCCAATGATACGCCCGGCTTTGAATTTGCAGTCAGGGACAATCTATCGAAACTGTGTTTTGCTTTATATCAACAGCTGAAACCGCGCTCTGGAGGTGATACGGGACCAAGCCAAAACGATCTTCGTATTCACGAGATGCTCTCATTCATCCAGGATAATTATTCCCGCGATATTACACTGACAGATATTGCCAGAGCGGCAGACGTCAGCGAAAGAGAATGTCTGCGCTGCTTTCAGAGATCGATCCAGACCTCTCCTATGCAGTATCTTTTGAAGTATAGGATCATGCAGGGCGCGGCGCTGCTTGCAGAGCACCCATCCAGCACGATCTCCGAGATCGCTATCTCATGCGGATTCAACAGCCCAAGCAATTTTACAAAATTGTTCCGGCGGTTTTACAATTGCACCCCCAGAGCATATAGAAATATTGCAAGGAATAACGACGGCTAACGATCTGTATAGCAAACGACGGCAGAGGGAAGGCACATCCCTCTGCCGTCGTATTATCGGAGTTTGAAAAGTGAACTGCGCCTTAAGTCCGCACCCGGAAGTATAAACCTTATAACATTTCGAGACTTCTGTTTTCCGCTCTGGGCTGATACGATGGGACCATCAAATAACGACAAAGGAGCGCGGAACAATGAGCGAGAAAAAGACCATCACCCTTAATAACGGCGTGGAGATGCCCCTGGTGGGTATCGGCACCTTTATGATGAGCCCGGACGACGCGGAGGCCGCGGCCCTGAGCGCCCTCACCAGCGGCTATCAGCTCATCGACACGGCCAACGCCTACATGAACGAGAAGGCCGTGGGCCGGGCCATGAAACGCTCCGGCCTGCCCCGGAAGGACATCTTCCTGGAGACCAAGCTCTGGCCCGCCTTCTATGAGCAGGCCGACGCCGTGGAAAAGACCCTGGCCCGGCTGGACACGGACTACATCGACCTTCTGCTCATCCATCAGCCCGCAGGCAACTATGTGGCCGGCTACCGGCTCATGGAGAAGGCGTACAAGGAGGGCAAGGTCCGGGCCATCGGCCTTTCCAACTTCACCGTGGAGCAGATCAGGGAGATACTGGCGGTATGTGAGGTCAAGCCCGCCATCCTCCAGACCGAGGTCCACCCCTACTCCCAGGAGAAGGAGCTGAAGGCGTTTCTGGCCAAGGAGGGCATCGTCATCCAGGCGTGGTATCCCCTGGGCCACGGGGACAAGGCGCTGCAGGCCGAGCCGGTGTTCACGGACTTGGCCCAGAAGTACGGCAAGTCCACCGCCCAGATCATCCTGCGCTGGCACGTCCAGTCCGGGAACATCGTCATCCCCGGCTCCCGGAACCCGGACCACATCCGGGCCAATGCGGACCTGTTCGACTTCGCCCTGACGGACGGGGAGATGGCCGCCATTGAGCTGGTGAACAAGGACAAGCGGTATTACCACAGCACCCCGGAGATGCTGGCGGGCTACGCCTCCATGGTCCCGCCCGTGGACGAGCAGAAGTAAAAGAGATACAGTAAAAGCGGAGGCCGCCCGGCCTCCGCGTTACTTTTCTCCGCGCAGAACGGGGCCAGCAGCGCCGCCGTGTTGCCATTCCTGCGGGGGCTGCCCATCAAAATGAGAGCGTTCATGCCTGTCACGACCCCAGCTTGGCGGCGCGGTATTCCTCGCCCCAGGCCCGCATGGTGTCCAGGATGGGCTGGAGGCTCCGGCCCAGGTCGGTCAGCGAATACTCCACCCGCGGGGGTACCTCGGGAAACACGGTGCGAGTGACGAGCCCATCCGCCTCCATGGACCGCAGGCTGTCGGTGAGCACCTTCTGGCTCACGCCGTCCAGGTCCCGCTGCAGCTCATTGAACCGCCAGGGGCGGACCATGAGATTGCGTATGATGAGCAGCTTCCACTTGTTGCCTATGAGCTGCACAGTGGTGGCCACGGGGCATTCGGGCAGCAGTTCGGCCTTCGTTTTCATATCGCGCCTCCATACAGTCAAAATCGAATGTTACACTTGAATGATACTGCGCTGTCCGGCACCTGTCAATCAGTTACAAAAAGGTGCGTACCCCACCTTTTTGTGCGTACTTGTGGGGTGTGAAAATGTCCCTATAATGGAAACCACGGGAGGCGGACAGCTTTCTGAATCTATCAAGGAGGACATGACGATGGCACTTTCTGATCTGGCCGGATGGACCCAGGACAAGGCGGCCTCCGCCTGCGGCACTGCCTGCGGCGCGGCTGACAAGCCTGCGGAGAAGCCTGCGGCCTGTGGTTCCGCCTGCGGTGCTGCTGGCAAGCCGGAAGAGAAGCCCGCTGCCTGCGGAGCGGCTGACAAGCCCGCGGAGAAGCCTGCGGCTTGCGGCTCTGCCTGTGGGGCAGGGGACAAGTAATGACCCGGCCTCCGGCGGAATCCTGCCGGGGGCCAAAACCTCTTTGGAGCGACGATATGAAACAATACTTTTCCTTCCAGTGGCACATCACAGACCAGTGCGACCAGCGGTGCAAGCACTGTTATATCTTCTCCGGCGGCGAGCATCAGCATCTGGACTCCATGACCTGGGCGCAGATGGAGGACACGTTTTATAACTGCCTGGACTTCTGTGCGGTCTATGACCGGCTGCTCTACTTTTACATCACCGGCGGCGACCCCATCCTGCACCCGGACTTCTGGCGGCTGCTGGAGCTGCTGCATGCGCATGACGTGCCCTTTACCATCCTGGGCAACCCCTTCCACCTGAACGACCAGGTGTGCCGGGAGCTGAAAGTCCTGGGCTGCGAAAAGTACCAGCTGTCCCTGGACGGCCTTCGCCAGACCCACGACTGGTTCCGCAAGCCCGGCTCCTACGACTGCACGCTGGAGAAGATCGGCTGCATCAAGCGGGCGGGCATCCGGGCCGTTATCATGACCACGGTGTCCAGGACCAACCGCATGGAGGTGCCGGGCATCATTGACGCGGCGGTGGCGGCAGGCGCCGACGTGTTCGCCTTCTCCCGCTATGTACCCAGCGGCGGGGACCTGGACGCCTCTATGACGGCGCAGGAGTACCGGGAACTGCTGGCGGTGTGCGACAGGAAATTCAAGGAGTACGAGGCCCAGGGATGCCGGACCTACTTCAACAAAAAAGACCATCTCTGGACCCTTTACGAGTACGAGACAGGCGCATTCACCATCCCGGCAGACGCCCAAGAGGGCATGATCTACGGCGGGTGCAACTGCGGCAACTGCCATATCACCATCCTGCCCACAGGGGACGTGTACGCTTGCCGCCGTGTGGCGGAAAGCAAGGTGGGCAACGTGCTGGAGGACCGGCTGGCGGATGTTTGGGTGTGCCAGATGGAGCAGTACCGGGATTACAAAAGATTTGAAAAGTGTGCCAAGTGCGAGCTCATGCCCTGGTGCCGGGGGTGCCCCGCCGTGGCGAAAGGGACCAATGGCGATTTCTACGCCCCCGACCCCCAATGTTGGAAGGAGTATCCTGATATGGAACTGCTGGAACTTATGAAGCACCGGCGGGCCATCCGCCGGTTCGACGCCCGGCAGGTAGACGAGACCGCCCTGGAGCAGATATTGGAAGCAGGGCTGTATGCCCCCAGCGCGGGCGGACGGCAGGGGGTGCTGTTCGCGGTGTGTCAGGACCGGGAAGTGAATGAGCGGCTGGGGAAGATCAAACGGGCCAATTCTAACCCCAGCATGGCAACGGCCACGCGCTATGTGTCCAAGGAACAGCCCAGCATCGCGGATGACCCGAACCTCGTCAACGCCTTTTATGACGCGCCCACGGTCATCACTTTTTTCGCGCCGAAGAACTTTCTGTTCGCGGCGGAGGACTGCGCCTGCGCCGCTGAAAATATGATGCTCATGGCGGATTCCCTCGGTGTTGGCTCCTGCTACATCGGCCAGGGCTGGACGGCCTTTGCGGACCCATACGGCCAGCAGGTATTGAAAAAGTGGGCCATCCGCCCGGACTATTACGCGGTGATGCAGCTTCTGCTGGGCTATCCAAAAGAGGGCGACGCCCACCCCACGCCCAAGCTCAGAAAAGAGGGGCGCATACTGCGATTTTGAGGGAGAACAAATGGACGCACAGACTTGTTTAAAGAAGCTGGAATATGTGGGCGTGCTGGCCTTTGCTACGGTGGACGCATCCGGCGCGCCGCAAATACGCAATATCTCTGCGATACACTATGAGCCGGATAGAATGCTCTTTTTCACCGCAAAGGGCAAGGACTTTTGCCGGGAACTTCTGGCCGATGGCCGGGTGCAGGTGCTGGGATATACAAGGTACAAAGAGATGATCCGGCTGGCCGGCAGAGCGGTCCCCGTGCCGGACGATGAGCAGGAGAAATGGATCGAAACGATCTTTGCCGAACAGCCCTACCTTTCAAACGTCTATCCCGGCGATACGAGGAAGCTGGCGGGCATTGTCTTTGAGATACGGGACGGCCAGATCGAGTATTTCAGCCTGGGCGTCAACCCCATCTTTCGGGAGAGCTATGTCATTGGGGCGGGGAGCGTCACGAAAAAGGGCTATGTAATTTCAGACAGGTGTATCGGCTGTGGCAGGTGTTTGAAAAACTGCCCCCAGCGGTGCATCGAACCGGGGACGCCATACGCCATCCGGCAGACCAACTGCCTGCACTGCGGCAACTGCTTCGCGGTGTGCCCTGTGAAGGCAGTGTTGGGCTGAGTATAAACCCAATAACTGATATACGCCTTCGCCAAGCAGGACATTCTGAACTACCTGCTGCTGCGAAATCATTTTGTGTTCTTTGATTTTGACGCGCCCAGGATCGTGTTTTACCTGGACTACATCGCCATCATGGGTCTTTTCATTTTCATCGGACACTATCTTGCCCGCTGGCTGCGGAGGGGGAAGAAGAGTATGCAGCGCTGATACAAGATGCAACGCTCCCGTGCAGAGCGTTGCATTGTATGCTTTTGTGCCGCGCTGCTTCATCTTTGCGCGCTGCTCAGTTCCTTATACATCTTCATCAGCTCCGCCACGCACGCGGACTCGGTCATATCCTTTACGGAGAAACCGTATGCCCGCATGACGGCTTTGTCGTTCTCCTGGTGGGCTTTCCGCAGCTCCGGGGGCATGGTAATCTCGTCGTAGAGGTCGGCAAGGCTCGCGTCGGGATACAGTGCCCGGGCGTCCAGGATGGCCTGGGCGGTCTGCTCTATCTTTGCCCGCTGTTCGTCCGTAGGCGTGGGCCAGGGGAAGTTGTTGTAGACGATATTTATTGAATAGTCATAATCACTTTTCAGTCGACCGCAAACTACGCGCATCCATGCCATGTGAACATTGGACGTAAGGATCCCAAAATGGTATAGCGTAGCGTGAGGCATAAGGCGAAGTTTATTGCTGCACAGGACGCTGTCATCCATATAACCGATGGGTACATATCGGCGCCTTTCAGAGGAGACCTCCGGGATGATAATGTAATGACCTTTCGGCATGTTTTCCGTCTGAAAGCGCGTGGGCATATCGGCCAATTTCCTGGTGGACGCCCGCTTGCTTGATAGACGAAACGCTCTCACGGCCTCAACTCTTTTAAGGCATTCCGGCATTTTTCGCAGTTCATTGGGGGGACACTTGCCAAGCCACAGGCAATACCGGGGCTGCCGGTTGATGAATTCCCAGGAGCCGTACCACGGTCTGAACCATTTTTCGGCGGCGGGCTCTTTTTTGACAAAGGCGTCCCGCTCCTCCCGTGTGAATAAGTAATTCCCGTTGTCGATAGGCTGATTGCCCATCCCGATCCCCGGTACGTCACAAATAGGCTTGTTCCGGCTCTCCACGAAAATGTCATCTGCGTCCAGAAGATAGCCGTTGATGTTGCCTGCCGTCTGTGGGAGGCCGGAGGAATAGATGACTTTGGGAGTGGAGTTGGGCGCAATGCTGAAACCCACGATCACGCAGTGGACGTGGGCTTTGATCCTGGCCTCACTGTCCCAGCGGAAGGTGCGATAGGCAAAGTCGATATGTACGCCTTGGGCAAAAAGAGGTTTCCACAGGTCGGCCACTGATTCGCCCTGGGTCACGGAGTTGGTGGACACCAGCGCCGTGCGTATCGCCGTGCCGGTCATCAGGTCGGCGGCTTTCTTATACCAGCAGCACACATAGTCCAGGTTCCCGACATTCCTCCAGCCGGAAAACACGCCATTCAGGTCCTCCTTCTGGCACGTGCTCATAAGGCGGGCCCCCACAAAGGGCGGGTTGCTCATGATGCAAGAAAGCTTGTGCTTCGGCACCACGCTCTCCCAGTCCAGCCGCAGGGCGTTGGCTTTTCTGATACGGGCGCTGGTCTTCAGAGGCAGGAAGTGCAGGTCATGGCGGACGATGTCCTCCGTCTCCCGCAGCATCTGGCTCTCCGCGATCCAGAGGGCGGTCCTGGCCACCGTCACGGCAAAGTCGTTGATCTCGATGCCGCAGAACTGGCCGATGGAGACCTGGATGGGGTTGTCTATATCGCCCAGGACTACCTGGTCATGCTGCCGGGCGGCGATGGCCTCGTTCTCCAGCCGCCGCAGGCAGAGGTATGTCTCCGTCAGGAAGTTGCCCGAGCCGCATGCCGGGTCCAGGAACGTCAGCGACGCGAGCTTTTCCTGGAAGGCGGCCAGTCTTGCCTGCCGGGTCCTCTCCGTGCCGATGGCTTTGATCTGGTCAAACTCCGCCTTCAGCCCATCCAGGAACAGCGGGTCGATGACCTTGTGGATGTTCTCGAGGCTGGTGTAGTGCATGCCGCCGCTCCGCCGGGTCTCCGGGTTCAGGGTGCTCTCGAACACGGCGCCGAAGATGGTGGGGCTGATCTGGGACCAGTCGAAGTCCTCACTGGCCTGCCGCAGCAGCAGGTCTATGATGTCATCCGTGATGCGGGGGATGATGACGCTCTCGTCGGAGAAGAGACCGCCGTTGACGTAGGGGAATGCCAGCAGGTCCTCATCCAGATAGGGGTCCCGGCCTTGATCCGTGTCCAGGATATGAAAAAGGTCTATGAGTGCCTGGCGGGCGTTTTGCCTCCGGCGGGCCAGATAGTCATGGAACTGCCGGCGGGAAAATACGCCGGCGTCCTCCGCATAGAAGCAGAACACCAGCCGCACGCAAAGGACGTTGAGGCTCCGCTGAACGTCAGATCGGGGCGGGGGGGGGTAATACTATTATACTGTTTCAGCAGCGCATCGTAGAGCACGCCTACGATCTCCCCGGCCTTTAAGGAGACCTCCATCTCCTTTTTGATGCTCTCGTCCTTGGTGTCCACGAGAAACTGCAGCCGGGGATATTCCTTTTCCAGGTCCGCCAAGGCCACGACCTCCGGTTCGTCGTTGGGCCGGTTCATGTCGTGTATCTCAAAGGTCTGAAAGTTGCACACGACGATCCAGCGGGGGTTCAGGTCGTGGGGCAGGTACCCGGCGTAGCGCCGGGCCTGTTGGAACGGGGTCAGGGAGACGCCGTCCGACTGCTTGGCGCCTTTGCGAAGACCCACATCCCGGCCCTTCTGCTCGATGAGGACGCGGGCGTCCCGGATGAGACCGTCGATGAAACTGGTATGGTCCAGCTTTACGGGGACCTCAAAGTCGATGTACTTCTCCGGCTCGGCCACACCGAAGACTTTTTGCAGCAGCGTCAGCCAGAAGGCCTGCGTCTCCTGTTTTTCGTCGCCGCGGTCCTGCCAATCGGCGGCGAACTGTCGGGCGGCGGTCCGCTTTTCCCGGTCGGTCATATCCCTGTCCCCCTGTCGGTATAGATATACAAAGTATATCACATCGGCACGGCGCTCTCAATATACAGACAGGCAAAATGGCATTGAACTTGCTATGGGAACGGTTTTGTGATATTATAAATCAGTTATTATCCACAGAGAAACAGACAGATCAGATCCACCGCACTTCCTATGACAGAGAAAGAAGGAGGCATATTTATGCACAAGCGGTTTTTGTCACTGATACTCGCTATGCTCGCGGTCTTTTCCCTTGCCACGGCGGCCTATGCCTCCGACGCGCCCGACACGCCTGAGACGGCCGCGTCCATGCCCTCGGATGAGGAGGTCCACGACCGGCTCATGGCCATGCAGGAGAAGTGGCCCGACGGGTCCCACTGGGACAGCAGCTCCCACTACAAGGATAAGAGCGGCTATGAGGAGTACGGCTGCTTCGGCTTCGCCATCATGCTCCAGGAGGCCGCCTTCCCCGGCCTGTACGGGCCGTACCGGTACGGCGCGCCCTCATCCCTTTCTCAGGTGCACGTGGGCGACATGCTCTCCTACGGCGGGTATGACGGCCACACCGTCATCGTCATTGAGGTCCGGGAGGACTGTGTGGTGGTGGCGGAGGGCAATATGGACAACGGCGTCCGCTGGGGCCGCACCATGACTGCCGCGCAGGTATCGTCCATCGACTACCGCTGGACCTATTACTATGTGGACCCCAACAAGAACGGCTGGCAGTCGGAGGGCGGCGACTGGTATTACTACCGCAGCGGCAATAAGCTGCGCAGTACCTGGCTGGACGCGGACGGCTGCCGGTACTACCTGGGCTCCGACGGCAAAATGTACGTGGGCTGGGGCCAGGTGAAGGGCACGTGGTACTACTTCAACCAGGAGCACGACGGCACCTTCGGCCGCCTTCTCACCAGCGTGTGGATCGACGACGGCACCGGCGTATACTACCTGGGCGCCGACGGCACCATGGCCACGGGCTGGCAGGCCATCGACGGCCGGTGGTACTACTTCAACAAGGGCCACGACGGCACCTATGGCAGCATGCTGGCGGGCCAGTGGCTGGAGGACGGCAATGCCTGGTACTACCTGACGGCCGACGGCACCATGGCAGAGGGCCTCTACTGGGTGGAGGAGGGAGGCTACGAGGGCCTCTACTGCTTCAACGGCGACCATGACGGCACTTACGGGAAGATGATGTCCGGCTGGCAGGTCGTGAACGGCGACCATTATTATCTGGAGACGAAGCACAACGGCAAGTTCGGCCAGGCCTATGTGAACGGTACATATTCCATCAACGGAAACTGGTACACCTTTGACGCCGATGGACGGCTGATAGGAGGATAATATGCGCGATATCGGCAAATACCGGGGCATCATCCCGGCCTTTTATGCCTGCTATGACGATAAGGGCGCTATAAGCATCGAGCGGACGAAAGCATGGGCCAGGTACATGCTGGACGCCGGGGTGAAGGGGCTTTATGTGTGCGGCTCCTCCGGCGAGTGCATCTACCAGGGCGTGGAGGACCGCAAGCGCACCCTGGAGGCGGTCATGGACGCGGTGGGGGGCAAACTCACCGTCATCGCCCATGTGGCCTGCAACAATACCGCCGACAGCGTGGAGCTTGCGCGCCACGCGGAAGCCCTCGGCGTGGACGCCATCGCGGCCATCCCGCCCATCTACTTCCACCTGCCGGAGCGGTCCATCGCCAAATACTGGAACGATATCTCCGCCGCCGCGCCCAAGACGGACTTCGTCATCTATAACATCCCCCAGCTGGCGGGGGTGGCCCTGACCATGCCCCTGTTCCGGGAGATGCTCAAGAATCCCCGGGTGGCGGGGGTGAAGAACAGCTCCATGCCCATCCAGGACATCCAGATGTTCAAGGCTGAGGGCGGAGAAAACTTCGCTGTGTTCAACGGCCCCGACGAGCAGATCGTGGGGGGTCTCGCCATCGGCGCGGACGGCTGCATCGGCGGCACCTACGGGGTCATGCCGGAGTTGTATCTCAAGATATACGACCTGTGCCGGGCGGGGAAATACGACGAGGCCCGGCCCATCCAGTACGCCTGTAACGACATCGTCGCCGAGCTCTGCGCCGGGAAGGGGCATATGTATGCCCTCATCAAGGCGGTCATCAAGGCCCGGACGGGTCTGGACCTGGGCGGCGTGCGCCCGCCGCTGGCCAACACAGAGCCGGAGGACGAGGTACACGTCCAGGCCGCGGCGAGTATGATCGACGAGGCCATAAAGAAATACTGCTGAGAGACACATACCTGGCGGGGAGGGGACGTCCTCCCCGCCTTTTTCGACCGGTCGTCCGCCCCGGCGGACGGGAGGAGCTATGGAACAGGTGAGAACCCCCTTTCTCTGGGGGCCGTTTTTGAAAAAGCTGGCGGCCATCGCCATCCCGGTGGCCCTGCAGAACCTGCTGACCACCACGGCCAGCATGGTGGACACCATGATGGTGGCGCCCCTGGGCGAGCTGAGCGTGGGGGCGCTGGGCCTGTGCGCCCAATTCTCGTCGCTGATGTTCTCCGGTTACTGGGGGTTCGTGGGCGGCGGCATGCTGTTCTTCTCCCAGTACTGGGGCGCCCGGGACGACAGGGGCCTGGAGCGGAGCTACGGCATGACGCTGGTGTGCATGATGACCGTGGCGGTGGTATTCGGGTGTCTCGCCGCCTTCGCGCCGGAGGCGGTGATGAAGCTCTACACCGACAAGCAGGCCATCCGGGACATCGGCGTGCAGTACCTGCGCATCGTAGGCGTCGCCTATATCCTGCAGGTGTTCTCCATGGCCATGAGCAGCCTTTTGCGGGGCACGGAGCGGGTGCGCATCCCCATGCTGGCCTCCGTGGCCTCGGTGGGGACGAACCTGTTCCTCAACTGGGTGTTCATCTACGGCCATCTGGGCAGCCCCGCCATGGGCATCCGGGGGGCGGCCCTCGCCACCACCTGCGCCGCGGGGGTGAACGTGCTGGCCCTGGCGGTCATGGCAAAGGCAGTGGGGTACCCCTATCTCTTCCGGGTGCGGGCCCACTTTCAGTGGGATAAGGCCCATCTTAAAGAGTATTTCGTCAAGTGCTTTCCCATTATCTGCAACGAGGTCCTGATCGGCGTCGGGAACATGGTCATCAATATCACCTTGGGCCGCCAGCCGGAGGAGGTCATCGCCGCCGTGGCGGTGTTCCGGGTGCTGGAGGGCTTTATCATCGGCTTCTTCGCCGGCTTTTCCAACGCCGCCTCCATCCTGGTGGGCACCTGCGTGGGGGCGGGGGAGCTGGACACGGCCTACGAGCGGGCCAAGCGGCTGGTGTACCTCTGCAGCGCATTTATCCTGCTGGGGGGCCTGGGCATATTGGCGCTGCACAGACCCATCCTCACGGGCATGAGCCTGCAGGGGGCGTCCTATGAGGCGGGGCTGCGGCTATTGTGTATCTATATCTGCGTATCCGTCATCCGCATGGGCAACTGGATACAAAACGACACCTACCGGGCCAGCGGCGACGCCGTCACCGGCACGGTATTGGAGATCGCGTTCATGTACGCGCTGGTGCTGCCCTGCGTGCTGCTGTCGGGGTTCGTGCTGAAGCTGCCCTACTGGGCCATATTCCTGTGCTGTTACATAGACGAGCCCATCCGCTACGTGCTCATGCAGCGGCATCTCTACTCCGGGAAGTGGATACGCCCGGTGACGGAGCAGGGAAAAGAAGCCCTGCCCGCGTTCCTGGCCCGCCGGAGCATGACCCGGAAAAAACAGACCCTATGACCTGCTGCCCGTGCGGCAGGTCATTTTTTTCGCCCTCCGCGATTTGACAAGGGGACGGCCAGGCTCTATACTGGACAAAAAACGGAAAGCGTTGAAAGTCATGGAAGCGATACGGTCACGGCAAAACGAGCTCATCAAGCGGTTCATCGCCCTGGGGTCCGACGGAAAGGCCCGGCAGGCGGCGGGGGAGTATATCTGCGCCGGGAGCACCCTCCTCCAGGAAGCAGTTGCATCCGGGGCGGAGGTCACCTGTGTGCTGGCGGCAGAGGATATCCCCGGCCTGCCCGTGCGGCTGGTGACGCCGGAGCTATTGAAGGCCGTGTCGCCGCTGCAGAATTCTCCGGGGCCGGTGTTCACCGTGAAGATGCGGCCCCTGCCGCCGGGGGAGAGCCTGCGGCGTGTTATCGTGCTGGAAAACGTCCAGGACCCGGGCAACGTGGGCACGGTCCTGCGGACGGCGGACGCCTTCGGCATGAACATGGTGGTGCTGTGCGGCGCCTGCGCCGACCCCTATAACCCCAAGACCGTGCGGGCCTCCATGGGGGCCATCTTTCGCCAGAGCGTGGTGTGCACGGACCTGGCGGGGCTTTCCGACGTCCTGCGGGGCCTGCCCCTGTACGGCGCGGCATTGGCGCCGGGGGGCCTGGACATCCGGGCCCTGCCGGCGGGGCCTTTGGCGGTGGCGATAGGCAATGAGGGAAAAGGGCTCACAAAAGAACTGCTGGCCCAATGCGCCGGGACGGTGCGCATCCCCATGGAGGCCCGGGCCGAGAGCCTGAACGCCGGCGTGGCCGCCGCGGTGGCCATGTGGGAGATGGTGAGAGGTGAGATGAAATGGCCAGACTGAAATACTGGGTGTGGCTCAGCTGCGTTGTGGGGGTGCGGCCGGTGATGAAGGTCCGGCTGGCCCGGACCATGGGCGGGCCGGAGGCGGTGTTCTTTGCCAAAAAGAGCGAGCTTCTGGAGGCGGAGCCCCTTCTCACCGACACCGAGGCGAACAAGCTCATGGACAAGAGCATGGAGAGGCCGTCGAAGGCCCTGTCTTATTGCCAGGAGCACAGCATACAGATACTGACGGTGCAGGACGCGGACTACCCGGACAGGCTCCGGCAGATCGCGGACCCGCCCCCGGTGCTGTACGTGTGGGGCAAGCTGCCGCCTGTGGACGACAGGGCCCTCATCGCCGTGGTGGGCACCCGCAAGGCCACGCCCTATGGCCTTAAGATGGCCGGCGTCATGGGCCGGGACCTGGCCCTGGGCGGGGCCATCGTCACGTCGGGGCTCGCGGAGGGCTGCGACGGCGCCGCCATGGAGGCGGCCCTGCGGGCGGGAGGCCTGTCCGTGGGCGTGCTGGGCACGGCCATCGACGAGGTGTACCCGGCCAAGAACCGGTGGCTTTTCGACGCTGTGAAGGCCCAGGGGGCCGTCATCAGCGAGTACGCCCCGGGCATGCGCACCTTCCCGTCGGACTTCAAACAGCGAAACCGCATCATCTCCGGCCTGAGCCTGGGGGTGGTCATCGTGGAGGCGCCGCTGCACAGCGGCACCCGCAACACTGCCGACCACGCCCTGGAACAGAACCGGGACGTGTTCGCCGTGCCCGGCAACGCGGACGCCCCCGCCAGCGCCGGGTGCAACGAGCTCATCATGCAGGGCGCCGTGCCCGTGACGGGCGCAGCCGCCGTTTTGCGCGCCTATAGCGCCCGGTCCGACCTTTTTCCCCAGGAACCGGGCGAGATACATATTAAAAAAGAGATTGACAAGCCCAAGGACATAGTTTATATTGACGTAACAGAAGCGCCGCCCCCGGACCCGGACAGGTGGAAGGACCTGCCCGAGCCCCAGCGGAAGGTCATGGAGGCGCTGACGGGCAAGGACATGCACGCCGACGAGCTCATCGCCGCCACGGGCCTGTCCGCCCCGGAGATCCTCTCCGCCCTGACCATGCTCCAGCTGGCGGGCCATGTGGTCCAGGGGGACGGGAAGCGCTATTCGAGAAAAGCATGATAAGTGAGGAATACGCATGGCAGCAGCGAAAAGCGATCTTGTCATAGTGGAGTCTCCCGCCAAGGCGAAGACCATCGAGCGGTACCTTGGCACAGGCTACAAGGTGGTGGCCTCCATGGGCCACCTGCGGGACTTGCCCAAGAGCACCATGGGTGTGGACATAGAGAACGACTTTACGCCCGACTACCAGCCCGTGAAGGGCCGGGAGGACGTGATAGACAAGCTGAAAAAGGCGTCGGCCAAGGCCGATACCGTATATCTGGCGACGGACCCGGATAGAGAGGGCGAGGCCATCTCCTGGCATCTGAAGGAGCTCTTAGACATCCCCGACGAGAAGGCCCGGCGGGTCACCTTCAACGAGATCACGAAGAACGTGGTCAAGGAGGGCATCGCCAATCCCCGGGACATCGACCAGGACCTGGTGGACGCTCAGCAGGCCCGGCGCATCCTGGACCGCATCGTGGGCTATAAGCTGAGCCCCCTGCTGTGGCGGAAGATCCGAAAAGGCCTCTCCGCCGGGCGGGTCCAGTCCGTGGCCACAAGGATGGTCCTGGACCGGGAGCAGGAGATTGAGAAGTTTAAGCCCGAGGAGTACTGGCACCTGACCGCCACCCTGAAGACCGACAAGGACGAGAGCTTCCAGGCCCTCTACCACGGCGAGGGCGGCAAGAAACAGGAGCTGCACTCTGAGAGCGAGGTCAGCGCCGTGGCGGACGCCGTGAAGGGCAAGCCCTTCACCGTGGCGGACATCGCCCACGGCACCAAGAAGCGCAGCCCCTCGCCCCCCTTCATCACCTCCACCCTCCAGCAGGAGGCCAGCCGCCGTCTGGGCATGACCCCCCGGCGGACCATGTCCATCGCCCAGCAGCTCTATGAGGGCGTGGACGTGGAGGGAGAGGGCACCATCGGCCTCATCACCTATATGCGTACCGACTCCCTGCGCCTGAGCGAGGACGCCCTGGCGGCGGCGGGCAGCTTTATCCGCGGCCACTACGGCGAGGAGTATTATTACGGCAAGCCCCGGCGCTACAAGACCGGCTCCAACGCCCAGGACGCCCATGAGGCCATCCGCCCCAGCGTCCCCAGCCTGACGCCGGAGATGGTGAAAAAGAGCCTCACCGGGGAGCAGTACCGGCTCTACCGGCTCATTTGGGGCCGCTTTACCGCCAGCCAAATGGCCAACGCCGTCTATGACAACATCACCGTGGACGCCGTCTGCGAGGGCCACGTGTTCCGGGCCTATCACTCCAAGATCGCCTTCCCCGGCTACACCGCCGTGTACGACGACAACCGGGAGGACGAGGAGGCGGAGGAGGGGGGCAAAAAGCCCCTGCCGGAGCTCACCCAGGGCCAGAGCGTGAAACTTACCAAACTGGACCCGGAGCAGCACTTCACCGCGCCCCCCGCCCGGTATTCCGAGGCCACCCTCATCCGGGCCATGGAGGAGAAGGGCATCGGCCGGCCCAGCACCTACGCCCCCACCATCACCACCATCACCGCCCG
>CANQRM010000040.1 GCA_947626265.1 uncultured Oscillospiraceae bacterium | reverse complement strand
CCCGTCGCGGACTACATATCGCCCACGCGGCTCCAAGACCATGTTCGGCGGACTCTCTGCGCCCCTTTCCAGCTGCCGGGGCTCTCTGGCGGCATAACCTTTCCGCTTACTCTTCTTTTCATTGCCTTTTGTGGTATTCAGTTGCTCCCTCTCGGGAGGTTGGCGTTATTATAGCGCCAACTTTCCCCCTTGTCAACAGCCAAAAGGAGCATTTTCTTTCAGTAAATCAAAAAACTTTTTGGTAAAACTGCAAAAATCTGCCGCTCACCGGGCGTCGGTATAGGCAACGGCCTTGTCGAACAGGGCCTCCACGTCCTTGCCGGGCGCCTTGGTGCAGAGGGCCACGATGACCGCCGCGAGAAGGCCCGCGATGGTGCCGGGCACAATCTCATACACACCCGTGCCGGACAGGAACGCCAGCCACAGGATATCCGTGGCCGCGCCCACCACGATGCCGGCCACCGCGCCGGCAAAGTTGAAGCGCTTCCAGAACAGGCTCAGCATGATGGCCGGGCCGAAAGCCGCGCCGAACACGCCCCAGGCGTTGCTGACAAGGCCCATGATGGAGCCCGCCTCGGGGTCGGAGGCCAGGATGAGGGCCACAATGGCAATAGCGATGACCACCAGCCGGCCCGCCCACAGCATCTCCTTGTCCCCCGCCTTGTTCTTGCGGAAGATGGGCTTGTAGACATCGCTGGCGAAGGCGGAGGCCGCGGCCAGCAGCTGGCTGTCGGCCGTGCTCATGGAGGCGGCCAGCACCGCGGACAGCAGGATACCGGAGATGACGCCGGGGAAGATGCGCCGGGCCATGGTGATGAATACCAGCTCATTGCTGTTGATGGTCTCGTCATAGCCCAGGAACATGCGCCCCACGACGCCCACCAGGGTGGCGAACAGGACGATGAGCACGGTCCAGGTGATGCCGATAGCGGCGGACTTTTTCAGGTCCTTCTGGCTCTTCAGGCTCATGAACCGGATGATGATGTGGGGCATGCCGAAGTAGCCCAAGCCCCAGCCCAGGCCGGAGACGATGTCCTGCCAGCTGGTGAAGGGATTCATGTACCCCTCCGGCAGTGTGGACATCGTGCCGGCGTCAAGCATCCCGGCGGCGAAGATGGGGGCGATCAGAAGCGCGCCCAGCATCAGCAGGCCCTGGAAGAAGTCGGTCCAGCACACGGCGGAGAAGCCGCCCAGGAAGGTATAGCTGATGATGATGAACGCCGCCAGATACATGGCCACCTTCTCGTCCAGGCCGATGACGGTGTTGAACAGGGTCCCGCAGGCCTTCACGCTGGAGGCGGCGTAGATGGTGTAGGCCACCAGGAAGATGACCGCGCACACGATCTGCAGCGCCTTGCTCTTGGAGAGGAACCGGTTGGTCAGGTACTGTGGGATGGTGATGGAGTCGTTGGCCACGATGGAGAACCGGCGCAGGCGGGGCGCCTGGAATATCCAGCTCAGCGTATAGCCGATGGCGAGGCCGATGGGTATCCAGGTCTGGCCCAGGCCCAGGGCATAGATGCTGGTAGGCATGCCCATCAGCACCCACGCGCTCATATCCGACGCGCCGGCGGAGAGGGCCGTGACCCAGGGGCCCATCTGACGGCCGCCCAGGAAATACCCCTTCTCGCCGCCGGAGCGGTTCTTCACGAAGAACCATACGCCCACGGATATCATGAACACCAGGTAGGCGATGAAAACCACAACTTCAGAAATGACCATGACGTATCCCTCTGCTCGATAGGTATCCGCCCCCGGACCGTCCGGGGGCGGTATGTTGACTTATCTTTCTAAACTTACAGCTTCTTGCTGAAATATTCCTTGGTGGACTTGATGATGACGCCGGACAGCAGCAGCAGCGCCACCAGGTTGGGGAAGGCCATCATGCCGTTCAGGGCGTCGGCCAGGTCCCACACCACACTGATCTTCAGGGTGGCGCCGATGGGCAGCAGCACCAGGAAGATGATCTTATAGATGACGGAGAGCCTGGTGCCCAGCTTGCCGCACAGGAACTCAAAGCACCGGGTGCCGTACAGGGACCAGCTGATGATGGTGGACAGGGCAAACAGGCTCAGGCCCACGGCCACTACCAGCGCGCCCAGCTTGCCGCCCACAATGGAGCCCATTGCCGCCTGGATGAGCTGCGCGTCGCCGTCGCCGCCCCAGGTGATGCCCAGGCCGTCGCCCAGCCGGCAGTAGCTGGTGAGGAGGACCAGGCTGGTCATGGTGCAGATGACGATGGTGTCCATGAACACCTCGAAGATGCCGTACAGGCCCTGCTTCACAGGCTCGGTCTCGGAGGTGGCCGCGTGAGCCATGGGCGCGGAGCCCATGCCGGCCTCGTTGGAGAACACGCCGCGGCCGACGCCCTTCTGGATGGTGGTCATGATCATGATGCCGAAGGCGCCGCCCAGGGCCGCGTCCGCGTTGAAGGCGCCCTGGAAGATCATCTTGAAGGTCTCGGGGATGAACTTCACGTTGGCGAAGATGACGATCAGGGAGAAGATGATGTAGATGACGGCCATGACGGGCACCAGCTTCTCGGTAACGGAGCCGATGCGCTTGATGCCGCCGAACAGGACCAGGCCCACGATGACGGCCACGATGACGCCGAAGATCAGGCTGGTCACGGGGACATCATTGCCGAACAGGGCGATGGTCTTGGCCGCCACGTCGCCGCCGAAGGCGCCGATGGCGCCGTTGATGGAGGAGGCGATGGAGTTGACCTGGGTCATGTTGCCGATGCCGAAGGCAGCCAGGGCGCCGAACAGGCAGAACAGCACGCTCAGCCAGGCCCAGTTGTGGCCCAGACCGTTCTTTATGTAGTACATGGGGCCGCCGACCCAGTCGCCCTTGTCGTTGCGCTCGCGGTACTTCACCGCCAGCAGGACCTCGGAGTACTTGGTGCACATCCCGAACAGGGCGCACAGCCACATCCAGAACACGGCGCCGGGACCGCCGGCCACGATAGCGCCGGTGACGCCGGCGATGTTGCCGGTGCCCACGGTGGCGGCCAGGGCCGTCGTCACCGCCTGGAACGGGGTGACCTCACCCTTGCCGGCCTCCTGCTTGGAAAACATCTTGCCGATGGTGTTTTTCATGGCGTAGCCGAACCGGCGGAACTGGGGGAAGCCCATCCGCAGGCTCAGATACACGCCGGTGCCGGCCAGGAGGATCAGAAGCACGGGGCCCCATACCCAGCCGTCGACTTTGGTGATGATCTCAGCGATTGACATTGATCTCTCTCCTTATGTTACAATTTAATGCTTTAACGGGTCAAAAACCACAGTTAAACGAAATGACCTGGCCAAATGGTACGCTCACGCAAGCGGACAAATGCCCCCATTCCGGCAGGTCATTTTTTCTGTCCTTTTGCCTGAGAGTTTAAGCGCCTGGCGCCTTGCCCCTTCGGCCCCCGCTTCATGAGCGGGCTTCTCCAGAATCCCATCCACCGTCGGTCCCCATCCGGGTCCTGCGGCTTCACCTGGCAATATGAAATTTACTTTTAAAGCTTTATATTATTTCTTATAATATAAAGGAAATCGGCCCATTTTTCAAGTATGTGTAATGGACATTTATCGCCCCTCTGGCGGGATATTCTTGTGCAAAATCACGGCTCGTTACCAGCCATTTTCGCCAGCTCCCGGCGGATATCATCATTCCCCGGCTCCAGCTCCAGGGCCCGGAGGGCGCAGTTTCTGGCCCATTTCCGCTGTCCCTGACGCCAACACGCGGCGGCCAGCAGCCGCCAGGGCAGCGCCCCCCACGCCTCCGGGGAGGTGGTGTAAGTAAGGTCCCGCTCCGTGATATCCAGCGCCCGGCGGCAGCACCGCTCGCACTCCGGCCACCGCCCCTCCGAAGCCATGAGCCGGGCCAGCTCCACCAGGGGCTCCCGCTGTTTTGGGGCCTCGAAGCAAGCCCGCAGCAGCCACAGCTCCGCCCCCTCCCGGTCCCCCTTCTCCATAAGGCACCGGGCGATATAGCGCATGGAGGCGGCCCGCTCCGCGTCCCAGGTGGCCGTGGGCAGGGAAAGGTGCGCTTTCAGAGTCTCGATGGCCTCGTCCCACCGGCCCCGGAACATATACTCCCGGCCCAGATAGTGCCGGTTCCGGTCGTCCTGGGGCGCCTCCGCCACGCTCAGCTCCAAGAGCCGCAGGTAGTCCGCCCGGCTCTTATCAGGGTCCGGGTGGTGCTCCAGCCGCATCCCCGGCACAAAGCAGTACTTCACCGGCACATCGTAGGCCAGCACCTCATGGACCGGGTGGGTCCAGCGGCATATCCCGGGCCGGTGGACCTTCTCATAGAGGAACTTCACCCCGTCGGACCCGTCGGCGTTGAAGCTCCACACGTATTCATACCGTGCCGTGGTGCACCCCGGCTCCCACGCCGCCTCCAGCGCCGCCCGCCACCCGGGCAGGAGCACCTCGTCCAGGTCCGTGCACACCAGGATATCCCCGTCCGGCGGCACAAGCGCCATGGACATATTCCGTGCCGTGTCGAACCGCCAAGGCTCCACCTGCTGCACGGTCACATGGGCCCCCAGCGCCTCCAGCAGCGCCGCCGTGCCGTCGGAGCTCCCCGTGTCCAGCACGTACACCCCGTCCGCCTCGGCCATGGAGGCCATCCACCGGCGGGCAAATCGCTCCTCATCCTTCGCGATGGCGTAGACATATATCCGCATACCGCTCCCCTCCCCGCCCATCCTACGCGAAAGCCCCGGCTCAGGTGAGCCGGGGCTTTTTGGGTATTCAGTTAGGGTATCAGCCTCTTCTGCGGCGCCTGCGGCCGGCCGTCAGCACCGCCGCGAGGCCCGCCGCGGACAGGGCCAGCAGGATCGCCCAGGGGGCGATGGCCGTCTCGTCGCCGGTGGCCGGGGCCGTGGGGCCTCCACTGCCGGAGCCGCTGCCGCCGGTACCGCTGCCTGTGCCCGGGGTGAAGGGCTGGGAGGTGGTGCCGGGCTTACGGGTGGGCTGGGGCGTGCCGAAGGGCTGGCTGGTCTGGCCGGGGCCAGGGGTGCCGCCCGGCGTGGGCGTGGGCCCGGCGCTGGGGCTGGGAGACGGGCTCGCGCTGGGGGTGGCCGTGGGCCAGGTCACAGGGGGCGAAACACCGCCGCCACCCCCGGGACCGCCTCCGCCGGGTCCGCCACCGCCAGGCCCGCCGCCGCCAGGTCCGCCGCCGGCCTTCGTGTTCGTCACCGTGACCTCAATGGTGCCGTTCTCCTCGATCCGGCCGGTGGCCGGTTCGGAGCCCGCCGTGCCGCCGGTGATGGCGTAGGTCGTCACGTAGCCGTCCAGGTTCGCATCATCCTCCGTAACGGTGAACCCGAGCCCGCTCTTCAGGCCGGGGATATTTTTGACGCCGTTATTCCCCAGCGTGAACGTCGCCACGCCGTCCACAAAGGTGACGTCGCCCCGGTTACCGTCTATACTGTCGTCACTCAGGGTGACAGTGAAACGGAACTCCTTGCTCATATCCGCCGCGTCGCCGGTCACCACCTTTTTCACTACCAGGGTGCCGGCTTTGTAGGAGTTGGTAACGATGACAGTCTGGTCTTCCTCGCTGATCGTGCCGGCCGCCTGGTCGTTGGTGCTGATGCCGCCCACCTCATAACTGGCGGAATAATCTGTCACCGCGTCCTCCTTCACCACATAGCTTACGCCCATGGGAAGCCCGCTGATGGTGACAGACTGGCCGGCCAGGAGGGACACTCTTATCTTCCCATCTGTGCAGGGCAGGACCGCCGTTCTCTTGACGCCCTCCTTGTCCTTGTATGTCGCCGTATAGCTCCCGATGGCGCTGACGGTCGCGTCGTCACTGGGGAGGATCACGTTGATGGGGAACGCCCTGTAGGCGTTGCCGTCACCGAGCATCTCCTTCTTGATAGTCAGGCTGCCGGTCTTGAAGGTGTTCGTCACCGTCACGGGCTGTACGCCGTCGATCTTGCCTACATTGTTCCCATACTCCGGTTCAAAGCCGGGAGTGGTCACCTCTAACAGCTTGTACGAAAGCCCCGCGGGCAGGTCACGCAGCCGGTATACCGGCCCCGCCGCCAGGGAGAACCGGAACACCACGACGTCACCGTCTTCATAGGTCTTCTCCACCGTCGTCCCCAGCTCTCGTCCCATATACCCCGGATCAAGCAGTTCCTTTATACTGGACCACTGGTCCGCCAGGTCGCCGGGGCCAAGGGACAGCTCCATGGTGAAGAGGCGGCTGGGCGCTCCGGGGTCCGCCATGATCTTTTGGATGGTCAGATCGCCGGTCTTGAAGGTGTTGACGAATACCGCCGAGTTATTTTGATCCGCATTGATGGTCCCGCTGCAGGTTGTATCCACACTGCCGTTGGCCGTCGTGGTATAGAGGCTGTTCGTCTCCTCCGTGACGGTATACTCCGCGCCGGGGTCCACGTTGGAGATAATGGCCCGCTCGCCGTTATGGAGGGTGATCGTGGCGGACTTCGTGTCGGCGTCTACGCTGTATACACCCAGCTTTTGCTCCGTTCCCCTGTAGACCTCGATATCATTTTCGGTCAGCGCGCGTCAGCGTATCGAATGTCACATGGAAGACGAACGGCGTGCCGAGGGTATCCCGGCCCGTGCCAAAGAAGGGGTCGTCCACCGTCTTGGATATGACCAGTTTGCCGGGGAAGTGGTCGTTTGTGACGGTGACGGTCTGCTCTCGCTTCTCCGCCGTCAGCTCAACTGCGCCGCCGGCGGGCTGATAGCTGGTGGTGTACTGGGGGTCCGCCGATTCCGTCACGGTGTATCTCACGTTGACGGGCAGCCCCTGGATGGTCACCTCCCTGCCGGGCGCGGCATAGCTGGTATACGCGGCCGTCTCCATGGTGACCTTGAGCCCCTCGCCATCTCGCTC
Source organism: uncultured Oscillospiraceae bacterium (assembly GCA_947626265.1). GTDB lineage: Bacteria > Bacillota > Clostridia > Oscillospirales > Oscillospiraceae > CAJOIG01. The sequence goes on along the minus strand of CANQRM010000040.1, from coordinate 12,621 downwards.
GATTGTGATCCCATCGCCGGGAGTGGTGCTGCTGGCCACGGTGTCCCAGTCTATCGTCTCGTCCGCCTTGACCGTGAAGGTGAACGGCCCGTCTTCAAACCCATCTGGGTGGTCGCTGACCCCGTGGTGGGTGATCTTCACGAGCTTCAGCGAGCCGGTCTCGTATGTGTTTACAAAGTTCAGCGTCAGGGTGTAGTTGCCGTTCGTATCCGGCTCGCTGAGAGTGCCGGCGCCGGTACTGCTGATGGTGTCGTGGGCGGCGTTATTTTTGTTTACCGTCACGCTCACCGTTTGAGGCCCGGCATAGCCGAGGCCCGGGGCGCTGCCCACTGCCTCCGACACCTTGAAACTATAGGTACTGGCAACCGCGCTGTGCGTAAACCTGACCGTGCCCATCTCCTGGGCCGTATCTTTTTCCGCTTCCGTTATGGTCACCGTCTTCAGGGACGGGTGCGCAAGGGCGACGTCCACGGCGTCCGCCCAGAACGTGAATCCCTCCGCCGGCCAAGTGCCGCCATCCTCCACCGTCTTGCTCACCTTCACCGTCAGGATGGGGTCGATGATGAGGACGGCGTCGCCTACCACGGTGGTAGCCGAACCGCGCGCCGGATTCTTCGGCTTGAAGGTGACCGTGACGCGATATTTATACTCGCCCACCTTCTGCTTCGCCAGCGCTGTCGGGATGGGGATGGAGACAGCTATATAGCTGCGGGCTTCGTCCGAATCCGGATTGATATTATCTTTTGTGATTTCCACCTTCTCTTCGGGCCCGACGAGGGTCTCGCCAGAGACCTCCTGGATACTGGCGGTGATGTTCAGGGTCTCGACCGCCTCTTCCGTGAACTCCTCGCCGGCGATGAGGCGCAGGGTCACATTCTGCGGCACATGGTCATTGCCGTCATAGGACGTGCGCCATGCGCTCCCATCCAGCTTGCCCCAAACCGCGTCCAGGGAGAAGATGTTGCGCGTGCTGCCGAAATAGACGATCCCGCCGGGGAAGGTGAAGGGATCTGTCTTGTTTCCTATGCTGCCGCTTTCCTGATCGTTCCCCCTCGCGTATCTCTTGTTGTACCAAGCGACAAAGTGGTACCCGCTCTCACTGTCTTGAGGCTCGGAGTTTATTACCGTGATCTCCTCTTCGTCCTTCTCGTTATACACATGGCCTCCGTCCAGGACCACGTACTTTTTGGCACGGCCGGGATCGGTGAGGCCGTTTTCGCTGAGGGGGTATCCGTTATGGTTCACGCTCCCCTCGAAATCGCCGTTTTCGATGGTCATGGTATAGCCAAACAGGGCCGGCCTGTCCGACCACACGGCGTAAAGGTCCTTCACGGTCCGTTCCGTCAGTTTTATTGTCGAACCCGCTTTTATGTTCCTCTTGCTGCTGCTCAAGGTCGCGACCCGATAGGTGACTTTGGTCAGATCGAAGCCTGGGTCGTTCCCGTCCATTCTGCTCTCGGCCCAGCCCATAAAGTACCTGTGCGGGGAATTATCGCCAAGATAGCCCCTTTCGATGTACTGGTATCCCGTTGTGCTCTTCAGGGCCGCGAACAGCTCTGCGCCCGGCTTCACATTGAAGATATACTCCGGCGCTTCCGCCGTGCCGCCATCCGTATATTCTTCATCCCGGAACACCTTCTCCGCGGTCTCCTCGGTGCCGTCGTTCAGGTGATAGACGACCGCCGTGCCGCCTGTGATGGTGAGCTTGGTATGGGCCGTGAGGGTCTTGGATGCCTCGCTGTCTTCCGCACGCCTGACCGCATCCTGGAACGTGACTTCGATCGTATACTCATACACACCCGGCTCCGTAAACTGAGGCAGGGCGATGCTGTAGTTTTCCGCGTTATCAATGGCTTGGGCAGAGGGCGTATATCCCTCCAGATCCCCATCCTCCGTCGTCACCTTTATGGTATAGGTGGGAATGGCGTCTGTTTTGAATTCAGTGTTATTCCCGCCGTCGGTCACAAGCGTCGCCGTCCCCTCGTGAGGCGCATGCGGCTTGGCGTCATAGCTAACAGTTTCGGCCTCAGGAGCCGTCAGCTTGCCCCACACCGCGTCCAGGGAGAAGATGTTGTGGGTGTTGCCAAAATAGACGCTCTGTCCGGGGAAGATGTAATAATTGCCCTTATTCGGATACTCCCCATCATCATATTTACTGTCGGCGTTTTTATTACGCCAGGCGATGAACTCATAGCCGTCCGTCGTGTCATTGGGCTTGGCATTGATAACGAGAGGATCCCCGACGGGGTGGCCGCCATCCAGCACCACATATTTGACCGCGTTCTGTTTCGCGGTATTGCCGCTCACAGCCAGCATGCCACCCGGCTGTGTGACCCAATCGCTGAACGTATTGAGGGTCATAGTATAGCCCAGCAGGCCGGATTTCGCCTCCTGCGCCCACACAGCGTACAGCTCCACAGGGTGCTCCGGGTCCAGCGTCCCCCCGTCAAAAGCCTGGCCCAGCGCCACATGCCGGAATCCTCTGACGTCCGAACCCTTGTCTTCGTAGTTTTCCGTTTCTTCCACGCCGGCGTCATAGTTCTTCTTCCACTGCGCCGCGTATTTCGTATAGTCGGCCGCTTCCGAGCCTGAAGAATTTGCCTGGCTGCGGACATAGGGATAGGTTAAGCCGTTGTATCCACTATAGTCCGCGAAATTCCAGGAGGGATCTCCCTCCGTCTTCTTTTGCCAGCCGGCGAAGTAGTAGCTCGTGCCTCCAGCCTTGTATCGGCCTATGTAGGTCAGGTTGGTGTCATTGGCAAAGTCCGAACCATCTATGGCCTTGATGTCGTCAATGTTCAGGACGCCTTTGCCGTCCGCTTCCTTCTGGACGTATTTCTTGTCACCGACCCCACCCTCCGGCGGGTTCAGGTGATAGACGACGCCGATGCCCTTGTCTTCGGTGTCACCGGTGTCGCTGACTGAGCCTGTATATTCCCCCAATCCAGACGGTTTCGTGCCCAGGAGTTCTGGCGTCAACCCCTCTGCGGAGTCGGTGCACTTCAGCTTGATGTTGCCGTTTAAAAAGTTTCTCAGTTTTAACCCGAAGACCGGGTACTCTCCCCCGGCACTCGCTGTAAAGGTGATAACAGCCGTAGCATTGAACTGATCGATATCAATTGAATAAATATCAGCCTGTTTAACTGCGTTGCTTTCACCGCCGTCGACCTGCCAGCTTTTGCCCTCCGCGCGGCAGTTCAATCCCTTATCTTTAAAATCTTCTTCACCCGAGTTGTCATCTTTTACAAATTCGATCTGGGGCTTTCCATTCAAAGCCGAAGAATCATTCTTCAGGTTTGTAACGGTCAGCACATAGGTGTATATCCCCTCAGAGACGCCGGTCCGTTCGATCTTCAAGCTGACCACAGGGTCCTCCGCCGCGATGGTCATGGGCTCGTCGGTGGCCTCCCCCTCCGAGGCAGGGATCATCTGCGGGTCGGCGGTGGGCTCCGGCTCGCTGGTATCGGTATTCGTATCCGTGCCGCTGTCCGTCTCCGGGATGGGGGTCGCCTCCGCGGGCGCCTCGGTGGCCTCCGGCGCGGGGGTCTCTTCGGCAGGCGCAGCCGTCGCCTCCGGCGCCGCCGTCTCTGCCGGGGCCTCCGTGGTCTCCGCCGTGACCTCGGTCGCCTCCGGGGCGGTCGTGCCGTAGCTCTCGTCGAAGATCATCGGCTCATCCACGCCCATGCCGGTGTCCCGCAGCACGAAGCCGCCCAGGGACAGGACCATCAGCAGCGTCAGGATGACCGCCGTCAGCCGCGTGCCAAAACCGTAATGAAAGTTGTTCCTCATGAGGAACCCCCCCCCCACCAGATTTTTAGAGTTTTCCCAGAATATGGCAGAATGCGAATTTAATTTACATAATTAATTGCAGTATATCACTTTAAACCGGGATAATCAATAGGAAATTCAGATTATGTTGCCCTGATTTTCGTCGCATTGGCGAAAATCAGGGCGACATATGCCAAGGTAAAAAATAAGGCCCCCTCTGACGAGGGGGCTGTCAGCGCCCTTGGCGCTGACTGAGGGAGAGATTTTGAATTTCTCTCCCTCCGTCGCGGCTTGCGCCGCGCCACCTCCCTCGTCAGAGGGAGGCTTTTACCTAACGCGCGGCTATGACTTACTTCTCCAGTGCCTGTTTTTCGAATTGTAACATGTACAGCTTATAGTATCTTCCCCGGAGGTGGAGCAGCTCCTGGTGGGTCCCCTGCTCCAAAATCTCCCCGTGGCTCAGCAGAATTATGTTATCTGCGTGCTGGATGGTGGAGAGCCGGTGGGCCACGATGAGCATGGTGCCGATGTTCTTCATCTTCTCCAGGGATTCCTGGATGAGAAGCTCGGTCTCCGTGTCGATGTTGGCGGTGGCCTCGTCCAATATCATGACCTCCGGCCTGTGGATGATGGTCCGGGCAAAGCTCAGAAGCTGCCGCTGGCCGGCGGAGAAGTTGTTGCCCCGCTCCCGCACCGGCTCGTCCAGGCCCTCGTCCAGCTTTTCGATGAATTTGTCCGCATTCACATACCGGCAGGCCTGCCATATCTCCTCGTCGGTGAAGCCCTCGTCCCGCAGGACGATGTTGGAGCGGATGGTGCCGGAGAAGAGGAACACGTCCTGGAGCATCTGGCCGAAGTGGCGGCGCAGGGACGAGGTCCTGATGTGTTTGATGTCGATGCCGTCAATGAGTATCTGCCCCTTCTGGATGTCGTAGTTGCGGCAGATGAGGCTGAGGATGGTGCTCTTGCCGGAGCCGGTGGCCCCCACCAGGGCCACGGTCTGCCGGGGGGACACGTGGAAGCTCACGCCCTTCAATACCCACTGCCCCGGCTCATAGGCGAACCACACGTCCCGGAATTCCACGTCGCCCTCGATGTGGTCCAGTTCGATGGCGTCCGGCTCGTCGACGAGCTCCGGGGCCATGTCGAACACGGCAAATATCTTCTCCGCCGAGGCGAAGGCGGACTGGAGCATGTTGAACTGCTCCGCCAGCATCTGGATGGGGTCGAAGAACTTGGAGATGTAGAGATAGAAGGTCACCGCCGTGCCGGAGGTGATGGTCTGGCCCAGGAAGGTCCGGTCCTCGATGTACCCCTTGCCCCCCAGCCAGAACAGGCACATCACCGAGGAGATATAGAGCATATACACCATGGGCCTAAACACGCCGAAGACGTACATCTGCTGCTGGCGGGCCTTTTTGAGCTTATCGCTCTTGTCCAAAAACTCGCCCATCTTCGCCTGCTCCCGGTTGAAGACCTGGGTGATCTTGATGCCGGACAGGTTCTCGGACAGGTACGTGTTGATGTCCGTGGTGCAGTCCTTCACCCGGCGGAAGGCCCGGCGGGTCAGCTTGCGGAACAATATGGTGAACAGCAGCAGGAAGGGCACGAAGCACAGCACCATCAGCGTCAGGGCGTAGTTTAAAAGCAGCATGGCCCCCAGCACGCCGAAGAGGATGAACACGTTCTTTATCATGTTCACCAATATGTTGGTGAACATCATGGAGATGGCGTTGGTGTCGTTGGCGACCCTCGTCACCAGCTTGCCCACGGGGATGTTGTTGAGCTGGTCGTGAGAGAGGCTCTCGATGTGCACGAAGAGGTCCTCCCGCAGGGCGGAGAGGATCTTCTGGCCCACCTTCTGCAATATGATGCTCTGCAGGTAGGTGCAGACCATGGATACTACGAGCAGCGCGGCATATACCGTCACCATGGACCAGAGCCTTTTCAGCTCGAAGTCCGCCTTGATGAGCTCCTCGATGTCGCCCACCAGCACGGGCGAGACGAGAGAATAGGCGATGGAAAGCACCATCAGCGCCAGCACCAGTATAAACTGCTTCCAGTAGGGCTTGGCGTACTTGGCCAGGCGGCGCATGATCTCGCCGTCGGCCATGTGCCGGTCGGTGCCGGTCTCCTTCTGCCGCTTCACCCAGCCCCAGAGGCAGATGAAGAGCACGGCGAACAGGCCGATAATGGCGCCCACGATCAGCAGGGGCAGATACTCACGCATTGACGCCGCCCCCTTCCTCTTCCAGCTTCTGCAGCTCCACCAGGTGGCGGTAGGCCGGGCAGGTGTCGATAAGCTCCTCATGCCGCCCCACGGCGGCCACGCGGCCGTCCTCCAGGAAGATGATCTTGTCCATGGTCTCGATGGTGGAGATGCGGTGGGCGATGAGGATGGTGGTCCGACCCGCCCGGGCGGAGCGGAGGTTTTGAAGGATGGTCTTTTCCGTGTCCGTGTCCACCGCGGACACGGAGTCGTCCAATATGAGGATGGGCGCGTCTTTTAAGAGCGCCCGCGCGATGGAGATGCGCTGCTTCTGCCCGCCGGAGACGGTGACGCCCCGCTCCCCCAGCACGGTCTCGTAGCCCTCCGGGAAGGCGGATACGTCCCCATCCACGTCGGAGAGCATCCCCGCCTCACGCACCTTCTCCATGTCCGGCGCGTCCAGGGCAAAGCCGATGTTCCGGGCGATGGTGTCGGAGAAGAGGAAGTTGTCCTGGGGCACGTAGGCGATGGCCGCCCGCACGTCCCGGATAGAAACACCGTTCACGTCATGGCCGTCCACGAACACCGTGCCGTCGGGCACGTTGTAGGTGCGAAGCAGCAGGTCCACCAGCGTGGTCTTGCCGGAGCCGGTCTTGCCCACCAGGCCCACGCTCTCCCCCGCTTTGATGGACACGCTCACGTCCTGCAGGGCGTCATACTCTCCGCCGGGATAGCGGAAGGTGAGGTTCTTGAATTCAATATCGCCCTTCACGCCCTCAAGCCTCTCCACCCCGGGCCGGTCGGCCACGTCCTGCTTCGCGTCCAGAAGCTCCGATATGCGCGTTAAGGACGCCTTGCCCCGGCTGGTCATGTCGATGAGCTCCGACACGGCCATGATGGGCCAGACGATGGCGTTGAAGTAGCCGATGAACTCCATGAGCTGCCCGGCGTTGAAGGTGCCCTTGTAGACCAGGTACCCGCCGTAGCCCAGGATGATGCATATGACGCTCTCCACGAACATGGTCACCAGAATACGCAGCAGCACCGACGCCCGGGTGAAGTCCACGTTGGCCTTCTCGTTTTCCTTGTTGAGCTTCTGGAAGGCCAGCAGCTCCTTGGCCTCCTTGACGAAGGCCTTGATGACGGCGATGCCGGAAAAGCTCTCCTGGGAGAAGTCGGACAGCGCTGAGAACGCCGCCTGACGGATGTCCCACTTCTTCATCATGTACCGGCCTATGACCGCGCTGGAGGCCAAGAGCAGCGCCATGGGTATCATGGCGAGGCCCGTCATCAGATGGTCCATCCGCCACATCTTCCACACCGCCATGCTGCCCAGGGCCAGGGCGTCCGCCGCCATGAGAAGGCCATTGCCGTAGCAGTCCTGCACCGTGTCCAGGTCGTTGGTGAAAAGGCTCATGAGGTTGCCCACCTTGTTGACCTGGTAATACTGGCGGGAGAGGTCCTTGGCGTGGTCGAACATCTCGTTGCGAAGGCCCGCCTCCACCTTGATGGCCGCGCCGAAGAAACATACGCGCCAGGAGAACCGGCAAAAGACGATCATCAATATGACGCCCACCATGGGCATGCATATCCGGTCCAGCAGGAAGTCCATGTCGAAGGGCACCATCGCCCCGTCCACCAGCACGGCCCCGTCGTTGACGCCGTTGATCACCATCTGGTAGAGGTTGGGGATGATCAGCTGCAGATAGTCCACCGCCAACAGCGCCGCCAGGCCCAGTAGGAGCCTGCCGGCGTATTTTATGTAGTAGCGGTTTATGTGTCTGCCCAGGATCATAGGGGGTCATGCGCTCCTTTTTTAACACATTTCTTCACACAAAATCGGATTATAGCATATCCACCGGGGAAAGACAAGAGGGACGCCCGTGAGCGTCCCTCGAAAACGCGGAAAATGTTAAAGCTTGATGACCCGGCTGCAGGCCAGGGCCATGGAGCCCTTGCCGATGTGGCAGGTGACGGACAGGCTCAAAGGGCACATGAAGATGTCATAGCCGGGGAAGCGCTCCTGCATCTGGGCCTTCCACTGCCGGGCCTCCTCCTCGGTGCAGGTGTAGGCTCCCATGAGGTGGACCGGCTGGCCGGCAAAGCGCTCATTGATGTCCTTTTCCATGGCGTCCAGCATCTTGAGCCGCGCCGCCTTCATGCCCCGGACCTTGGCGAAGGCGTCCAGCTTCTCGCCCTGTATCTGCAGCACGGGCTTGATATTGAGCACCGCTCCGAGGGCCGCCCCGGCAGGGGTGACCCGGCCGCCCTTTTTGAGGTACTTGAGGGTGTCCACGGTTATGTAGATGCTGGACTGGAGGCTCTCCTCTAAGAGGACTTCCGCGATCTGCTGGGCCTCCATGCCCTTTTCGATCATCTCCAGGGCGTCCAGAACGGACTGGCGCTGGGTGATGGACACCCGCTGGTTGTCCGCCACGAACACCCGCCCGGCAAAGGGCTCGTCCTGGGCCACGATGGCCGCCGTCTCGCAGGCCGTGGACAGGCCCCGGGAGATGGGGATATGGATGATGGCGTCATAGTCCTTCAAAAGCTCCGTCCAGGCGTCCTCCAGGTCCCCGGGAGAGGGCTGGGAGGTGGAGATATCCGCGTCCGCGTCCAGGCGCTGGTAAAACTCCTCCCTCGTCAGGGTGATGTCCTCCAGGAACATCTCTCCATTTATGAAAAAGGGCGTGGGGATGACCCGGACGCCCAGGCGCTTTCCCTCGGCCTGGGTGATACCGCTGTTGCTGTCTGTCGTGACCGCTATCTTTGCCATTTCATGTGCCTCCTCGTATGCCTGGCATACGAAGGGATTATATCAAATCTTGGTAGAGGCCGCAAGCGTTCGGGGCCCACAGGGAAATAATTGGTAAAAGCGGCGAAGAAGCCCGCCTCTCCGCCGCCTGATTTCATGCTGTTTTCATAGCCTGTCAGCCCGCTATGCCCCCGTCCCGGGCGATAGCCTCCGGCACAGCCTCATAATCCCACTGGTGGTCGGAGGCGGCCATGGTCTGGCTGGTCACGTTGAAGTACCGCCAGGCCTCCTCGCTGTCCCCCTCGTCCCAGGTGGGGTCCGCGCAGTACCACTGCCCACCCAGCCGCACCATGTTCCAGGCATGGTTCTGCTGCTCGGCGTGGTAGGCCGCGCCCATCACGGTGATGCACTCCACCCCCGCCATGTCCATGAGGAGCTGGAAGGTGCTGGCGTAGCCCAGGCACACGCCCTGGCCGTTGTGGAGCGGCCCATAGGGGTTATAGGAATCCGGGTCCGGCTTCGCCAGGGGGTCATAATGGCTCTCGTCGTAGCGGACGTTCTCTGTCACCCACTTATAGAGCGCCCGCTCCTTTTCGTAGTCGGTCATGCCGTCGGTGACGCACTGGTCCATGACCGCGCCCGCCATGTCCAGGATGGCGGCGTCCTTCTCCGAAAGGCCCGCACTGTCGCCGCTGGCCCATGCCGCCAGGATGGGGGCATCGTCATAGGGCACCATGTATTCGTCCTTCGGCGGGTCGAAGGGCCAGCGGAACAGCGCCATGTAGCTGCCCCGGAAGAACGCCATTGCATTCTCCGGGTCCTCGCACAGGAGCAGGGCCGCGTCGCCGTATTCCGAGAAGGCAGCCACGGCGTTCTCGGCGATGGCGGCCTGCTCCGGCTCATAGCCGGCGAAGTCCCCCGCCCGGCGCTGGGTGTAGTCAGCCAGGGCCTGAGCGGCTTCTTTTGCTGCCTTTTCCGAGCCCATGCGCAGCACGGCGATCTCAAAGGCCTCCGCGCCCCCGGCCCGGTAGATGGCGCAGTCTTCCATCTCAGACGTGTCCACGCCGTATATCTCCGTGAGGTAGTAGTCCAAGGTCTCCTCGTCCACGGACGTATCCAGCCGCTCCAGCGCCAGCGCGTCCCGGCCGCAGCCGGCCTCCGCGATGAAGCGGGCGATCATCTCCGGCGTCACGGTGTCCAGCGACGCGGCGATGGTCTCCTCGGTAAGTTCTCCCGCCGCCTCGGCGCATACCGCCGCCGGCAGCAGCATCAAAAGGGCCAGACATATGGCCGCAAATCTCTTCAAAGGTAAAAGCCCCCCTTGTCCCTCGGGACCCTACAAGTCTACCCGCCCCGGGGCCGCTTGTCAAGCGGTGGAAAAAGGAGGCACGGCATAAACGCCGCGCCCCCCTGCCCTATTCTTCCTCCCGGGGCGTATAGCGCCCGGACTTATTATGCTCCTTCACGCACTGGGTGAGAAGGTACTCGATCTGGCCGTTCACCGAGCGGAAGTCCTCCGCCGCCCAGGCGGAGAGGTCTCCGTACAGCTTATCGGATATGCGCAGTAAAAGCTGCTTTTTCTCCTGTTTATCCGCCATGGGGCATCAGTACAGGCTCCCGGAGTTGACCACGGGCTGGGCGTCCTTGCTGCCGCAGAGGACCACCAGAAGGTTGGAGACCATAGCCGCCTTCCGTTCCTCGTCCAGGTCCACCACGCCGCCGGAGCTCAGGCGGTCCAGAGCCATCTCCACCATGCCCACGGCCCCGTCCACGATCATCTTCCGGGCGTCGATGATGGCGCTGGCCTGCTGGCGCTGGAGCATGACCGCGGCGATCTCCGGCGCGTAGGCGAGATAGGTGATGCGGGCCTCCAGTATCTCCAGCCCGGCCATATCCACCTTGCCCTGTATCTCCTTGCGTATGCGCTCGGCCACCACCTCGCTGGAACCCCGCAGAGAGCCCTCGTCGGCCACGCCGTCGCCGGTGGTGTCCACGTTGGGGGCCACATCGTAGGGATAGAGCCGCACCACGTTGCGCAGGGCGCTGTCCGTCTGGATGGAGAGGAACTCCACGTAGTTGTCCACGTTGAACACGGCCTTGGCGGTGTTCACGATGCGCCAGATGACCACGATGCCGATCTCCACGGGATTGCCCAGGCAGTCGTTGATCTTCTGCTTGTTGTTGTCCAATGTCATGACCTTCATGGAGAGCTTCTTGCTGGCCATGGCCATGGCCTGCTCGCCCAGGTTGATGCTGATGCCGCCCTCGCCGGAGAGCTTGCCCCGGCCGCCGGTGGAATTGGTGCTGCCGGTGCTGGGCTTAGTGCCCGCGGCGGGATTCACCGCCGAGCAGAAGGGGTTGACCCAGTAAAAGCCCTCGCCCTTGAGGGTGCCGATGTATTTGCCGAACAGCGTCAGCACCAGGGCCTCCTGGGGCTTCAGGACCCTGAGGCCGCACAGCAGAATCCAGCCGAGGGCGCACCACAGCACGCATACCGCGATGGCGGCCACCTGCGCCGCGCCATCCATCTTCGTGGCGGCGGCAATGATGCCCGCGACAGCGATGACATACGCCGCCAGTACGCCCAGCAGCACCGCCATGCCCCGCTTCTTGCCCTTCAGGACTATTTCTTCCACATTTTTATTTTCCATGGCTCATTCCTCCACGTTTTATGTGATATCATAATGATATCACTATGCTAATCACATGTCAAGAGCAATTTTCCATAAAAAACGCCTCCCTCGGATGAGGGAGGCAATCGGGGACGTCAGTCTAAGCAAACAATCCCTCAGTCAGCGCAAGCGCTGACAGCCCCCTTTGCACAAGGGGGCCTAAAAGGAAAAGTTATTCCACCGGCCGGATGCCGTAGGAACCCAGCTGGTCCTCCAATGTCTCGATGCGGTTTCTCTGGACCAGGAAGCGGTTGCGGCTGGTGAGCCCGCCGATGACATAGAGCAGGATCAAAAGTCCGAAGCAGATGGTGGTGAAGGGATTGCTGTGCTGCACCCGTCCCCCGCCGGTCATGGCCGTCACGGCCCTGGCCACCTGGGCCACCGTATAGGGCACCGCGTAGCACACGGCGCTGAAAACGCACATGAGCTTGGGCACGATCATGATGCACCGCTTGTTGGCAAAACACTTGAACAGCGGCAGCAGGCAGAAAAGCGCCCCCACCACGCCGAAGGCGATGATGGCGTAGGTGAGATAGGGCACCGCGTTCCGGCACAGGGCGTGCATGGAAAAGAGCGTCACGGACGCGGGGCTCTTGTTGTCCGTCACCTGGATGGCCGGCAAAAACCAGAAGGCGATCATCGCCCCGAAGGCAGCCACCGCTATGAGGCAGAATATCACCGTGAACACCCGCGCGGCGGAGACATACTTCTTTCTGGGCACCACCGCGCCCCTGGGGCCCGGAGGCGTGACCACGACCGTGGGCGCGCCGGGCACCGGCGTGCCGCAGGTGGGGCATACCCTCGCCTGGGGGTTCAGCTCATGTTTGCAGTTGGGACATACCATCTGTCATACCTCCTTATGTATTTTCCGCGCCTGGCTCTCAGAACAGGCCGCCCAGATTTCCCAGCCCGCCGGTGAGTTTGCTCATGGACTGGGCGGAGGCCTCCTCCGCCTTGCGCATGGCCTCGTTCACCGCAGCCATGATCATATCCTGGAGCATCTCCACGTCGTCGGGGTCCACGGCCTCGGGGTCGATGGTGAGCTCCGTCAGCTCCCGCTTGCCGGACACCGTGGCCTTCACCACGCCGCCGCCGGCCGCCGCGGTGTACACCGCCTGCTCCAGCTCCTCCTGCATCTGCATCAGGTCCCGCTGCATCTTCTGGGCCTGCTTCATCATGGCGGCCTGGTTCATGCCGCCGTATCCGCCGCCGCGGAA
>CANQRM010000039.1 GCA_947626265.1 uncultured Oscillospiraceae bacterium | reverse complement strand
ACTTCATTCTACCAGAGACTGCAAACTATGTCTCTTTTTCTGCTTATTCAATTTTGCGCATCTTATTCTACACTACCCTCCGCTATGCAGACTACTTTGACGTGTCGCTGGACTATCTTTATGGCCGCACAGATGATCCCAGAGGCAAGGTGTATTCCAACGAGCCGGACTTGGGCAAGCTGCACCCGGAGATGAACGAGTTCATCGAAATGTGCTTCGATCCCAAATCCCCCATGAACAAACGGCTGAAAAAGACGCTGGTGCAGATGTTGGAGGAGGAGACGAAATGACCGCTGTGATCTACGCCCGTTATTCCTCAGACAGCCAGCGGGAGGAGAGCATTGAAGGGCAAATCCGTGAATGCACTGCCTTCGCGGAGAAAAACGGCATCACCATTCTGCGCCACTACATAGACCGGGCATTCTCCGCTAAAACTGATAACCGCCCGGAGTTCCAGGCCATGATAAAGGACAGCGGCAAGAAGCTGTTTGACATGATCATCGTATGGAAGCTGGACCGCTTCGCCCGGAACCGTTATGACAGTGCCCGGTACAAGGCTGCCCTCAAAAAGAACGGCGTCAAGGTGGTATCGGCCACCGAGGTCATTTCCGAGGGAGCGGAAGGTATCATCCTTGAATCTGTGCTTGAAGGCTATGCTGAGTATTATTCCGCAGACCTATCCGAAAAGGTCATTCGCGGCATGACGGACAACGCCCTCAAGTGCAAATTCAACGGCGGCACTCTGCCTACTGGCTACATCATCGACAGCGAACAGCACTTCCAAATCGACCCGCTGACGGCACCCTATGTGCTGGAGGCGTTCAAGAAATACGACGCCGGGTATACCATGACGCAGATTTGCAACTGGCTGAACGAGAAGGGCATGAAAAACACCCGCGGACAGGCGTTCTCCTACAACAGCATCCAGCACCTGCTGAACAATCGCCGGTATATGGGTGAGTTCCGTTATCGTGATACGGTCATCCCTGATGGCATCCCGGCCATCGTTCCCGAGGATCTGTTTGACCGAGTGCAGGAAAAGCTGGCAAAGAACAAAAAAGCTCCGGCCCGACACAAGGCTGAAGACGACTATCTGCTGACCACAAAGCTCTATTGCGGCTACTGTGGCAGCTATATGTGTGGGGAGAGCGGCACCAGCCACACGGGAAAGGTTCACCATTATTACAAATGCGCCACGGTGAAAAAGAAACGCGGCGACTGTCACAAAAAGCCGGTCAATAAGACGTTCATCGAAGATTTCATCGTCCATGAGACGATGAAGGAGATACGGGACGACAAGGTGATCCAAGCCATCGTTTCCACGGTGATGGACATGCAGGAACGGGAAAATACCGATCTTCCGTTGTACGAACAGCAGTTGAAAGAGGCGGAGACCGGCATCAACAACCTGCTCAACGCCATCCAGCAGGGAATACTTACTCCATCCACCAAAACCAGGTTGGAGGAACTGGAGGCCGCGAAAGAGGGCCTGGAGATCAGGATCGCAAATGAGAAGCTGGCAAAGCCAAAACTGACGGCGGAGTTCGTGACCATGTGGCTGGAGCGGTTCCGCAAGCTGGACATGAAGAAGAAGGAGCACCGGCAGCAGCTCATAGATACGTTCGTCAACTCGGTGTACTTATTCGACGACAAGCTGACGCTCCACATCAACTACAAGGACGGGACAAAGACCGTCACCTTTGACGAGATGAAAGCGGCCCTGGATGAACAGGCCGCGGGTTCGGATTTGGATTGCCGTGGTGCACCACGTCAGAAGAGCTTTGAAGATGTCAGACCCCCGCAAGCGGGGCTCCTCCATCGGTCAAAGCTCTTCTTCCTTTTTCCCGCGAAACCCATTTCATTGGGCTTTCGCGGGAGCCCTGATGTATACGTGACCGCAACGGTCACGGGGGTTTTCCTACGCTTGAGACAGTGCGGCGGCGCTGAACATATTGTCGTTCAAACGAGGCCGAAGGGAAGCGCGTTCTTGATTTTCTGTTTTAAAGCGTTTATACTGTTGCTTGTATCCGATTTGATGGGAAATACGGGCAAAATGGAGCGTTGAGATGGGGACAGACGACATCATCACCGTCCAGCCAAATGAATATGACGCCGTCCTGTATGGGCATATGACGCCTGCCGAGGCGGCCGCCTATCTCCAGGACGGCAGAGTAGTCCCCCGCTCCTTTGGGGAGACGCTGCGCACGATGTACCCCTACGCCGACCTCCAGGCCCGGCTGTATGACTTCTTTGCCGGTCTGCCCGGCGCTGAGGAGCGCTCTGTGCGCCGGAATATCCGCAACTGGCTGGGCTCCCGGCACCGGCCCCACAGCCGGCGGGATCTCTTCGGCATATCCTTTGCCCTGAGACTGACGGAGCAGCAGCTCGATCATCTTCTTTGCCTGTGCACCGACTATGGCATCCAATACAGGAACGGCTGGGAGGCGGTGTTCTCCTGGTTTCTGCGCAGCGGCCGCTCCTGGCAGGAGGCGGTGGACTTCTACGACACGCTGCCCGTGGTGCCCGGCCTGGACCAGGTCAGCGGCCGGGAGGCGTCCCGGCTCACCAGGGAGATACGGGACGAGATGCTTCTGGCCGTCACCCTCCCGGAACTGGAGGCGTGCTACCGGCGGAACCTGGACAGATTCGGCTCCCTGCATCTGCGGGCCTATTACTATTTTGAGCTCTATATGCGCCAGCTGGTCCGGCCCGAGCCGCCCTGGGCGGATGAGGAGGAGCGGGACTACTCCGTAGAGACGGTGATGGAGACCTACCTCACCGTCCATATGCCCAGCGGCGCCAGCCGCAAGGGCTTCAGCCTGGTCCAGCGGCTCGTCAAGCAGAACTGGCCCAACGCCACGTCTCTCAAAAACATCCGCCTGCACAAGGAGGATGTGCCCCGGAAGCTGCTGCTTCTGCTGTACGTGGTGACAGAGAACGTGGGCGTTCAGGACGGGCCCTATGACGAGGACTATGAGGAGGACCTGACCGTGGAGGAGCGGCTGGACGACCACTGGTGGACCCTCAACGCCCTGCTGGCCGACTGCGGTATGGCCCCGCTGGACCCACGCAACGCCACCGACTGGCTCATCCTGTACTCCATGTGCGGCGACCCGGACGAGCCCATGAGCGACCGGCTGGAGCAGGTCATCAGGCATATGTTCAAAAACGTCCGGGAGTGAGCGTTAAGACAGGCCTGCCGGGAACGGTACCGTTCCCGGCAGGCCTTTTGTTGGTTACTCCCATACCGGGGGAACGCCCTCCACGTCCACATGGTCGTTCCAGCCCTCATCACGGGCCAGGCGGAGCGTGCCGCTGTTTTGGATGGGGACCGTCACCTGCTTGGGCGTGCCCAGGTACATCTCTCCCCTGTTCACCAGTGTGCCCGCGGCGTCAAAACGGCCGTCCTCCCTGCCGTCCATCCACACGGTGCCGTCGTTTTCGATCGTGGTGCCCTCCGTCATGGTCACATCCGAGAAGCCGAACACCATCTCGCATGTCTCACCCACCGCAACCGTGCAGTCCTCCAGCAGGACCTTCCGCCCGTTGAAGCGGACAGACGCGCCGTTGCCTGTGACCGAAAACGCCGTGCCCTCCAGCCGGACGTCCGTTGGGAACAGGACCCTTCCGCCGGTCATGCCCACGCGGGCGTCCCGCGCGGAGGTATCGCCCCGGAAGGGGGCGAGGACGGCCCCGTTGGCGCCGATCGATATATCCGCGCCGTCCAAGCTCAGGCTCTCCAGCCGCAGCGGCGCGAACATCGCTTTCTGCACCGTGATACGGACCCCGTCCAGGGTCACGCGGCCGCCGGCGCCGTACAGGACGGAGTGCGGGCCCTCCAGGGTGAGCTCTCCGCCCTTCTCCACAGCCAGGGAGCACCCCTCCGTCAGGGCCACCGCTCCCCCCTCGTATACCCGCAGGACGCCGGCCCGCAGCGAGCCTGTCTTCCACAGCACCAGAGCCGCGTCCCGGACGGTGACGGGGGCCTCAGGCCCCGCCGTGACCGCGCCGCCGATATAGAGGGGCGACGTCACCTCCAGAGGGCCGGTGAGGGTGATATTGCCGGGCACGAAGACCGTCTCGCCGCTCTCCAGCCCATCGCGCAGGTCCTGCTCGTCCTCCGCGGTGACGTATGTCTCCGGCAGCCGCTCCAGAGAGGGGGTCTGTTCGACGCTCAGCCAGCCCAGCTGGTCGTCGCTGTCCCGCCGGACCGTTCCCGGCCCCAGCAGCAGGCCGCTGGCCCTCACCCAGTCCGCGGCGGCCTCCACCGTGCCGTGGCGGTTATAGATGGAACCCACCCGGAACTCCCGGCAGTCACCCAGCTGAATGCGCCCGTCGTTCACGAGCCACGCCGCGAGGCCAAAGGTGGAACCGTCCCGGGCGATGAGCGTACCGGCGTTATAAAACGCGCCGTCGTTTTGGACGCTCATCCCATTGATCTGCTCTCCGTCGTCGGCGAGCATCTCCATCTGTCCCAGATTGACGACGTTCCCGCCGATGACGTTGATGAGCCCCATCTCCGCCCGGCCCAGGTTCACCAGCTGTCCTCCCGCCGTCAGGGCGCTCCTGTCCGCCGGTGTGAACAGGCCGCCGTTCAGCATCAGGCTGCCCTCCCGCAGCTGCGCGGAGGCAACGTCGTTCTCCCCGGCGATGGTCCCGCGGTTATAGACCACGGCGTCCTCCGCCAGGAGGTCACAGCTCATTTGGCCCTCGTTCACCAGCACGGAGCCGTTCAGGGCCAGCCCCGCGCCGGGGCAGGCGCTCTGCACGTCCGCGTCCGGGCCGATGAACACCGTCTTTCCGGCCAGGTCATAGGTCTTGTCCAGGGTCAGGTCCCCGTCGATGGAGAGGGTGTCATACAGCCGCAGTCCCTCCTGCAGCTGCCACAGGTCCGACACCGGCTGCGCCTCTTCCCGCCGGGGCAGAAGGAGCAGCTGCCCCTCCATGGCCCGGGCCAGGTCCGGGTCCATGGCCAGATTGCCGCCCTGCTCCATGAGTATCACGGCCAGCTCCTCCCCGTCCGGGGAAAGGCTGCCCTCCAGCTGGAACCGGGTGCCGGTCCCCTCCAGGAGGATGAGGCCCCGGCAGTCCAAAAACCCGTCCACCCGCAGCGCGCTGCTCTCCGGGACGGTCAGCCAGTTGGCGTACAGGGTGGAACCGCTCTCCGTCATGAGGGGCTTTTCCAGCACAAAGGGCCCGCCCTCCGGGTCGTTCAGGTCCAGCGCCGCGCCCTCGCCCAGGACGACGGCCGGCACGCCGTCGTCCTCCATGAGCCGGCGGAGCGTCTCCGGGCCGTAGGACCCGTCCTCCAGCTCCGCCGCGCCGTCGAACACCTGCCGGTCGATGGCCGCGCCGCCGCCGGGGGCCGCGTCGGCTGCCGGACCGGGCGCGAACCGCTCCGAAAAGGCCCACAGCCCCCCGGTCAGCGCCAGGGCCAGGGCCACGATGCCGGCGGCGATGGTCCAGCCCTTTCCCCGGAGGGAGGGCTTTTCCAGCCCCGTGACCGCTATTTTCTCCGGCGGCTGCCAGTCTCCTCTCCGCTCCGGGAGCGGGGAGGCGTTTTCATACAGGGCCTCATACAGCTGTCTCATGGACCGGAACCGCCGCCGGGGCTGGATGCGCAGGCCCTTGAGGATCGCCTGCTCCTGGCGCCCGGTCAGGGGCACCCCCAGCTTGCTGGGCAGCAGGAGGGTATCCTCCGGGATACGGTCCAGGGGCTGGGGCGGCATCTGCCCCGTGAGGCAGTAGTACATGGTGGCGCACAGGGCGTACACGTCCGTCCAGGGACCCTGGCCCTTCTGCCGGTACTGCTCGATGGGGGCGTAGCCGTATTTGAGGGAGATGGTCAGCGTCTGCCGTCCGGCGGCGGTCTCCCGGGCGCAGCCGAAATCCAGAAGCCGGGCGTGCCCGTCCTCCAGCATGATGTTGTCCGGGGAGATGTCCCGGTGGACCAAGCCGGCGCTGTGGAGTTTCTCCAGGGCCAGGCACACAGGCTCCAGCAGGGAGAACAGCTCCTCCGGCGGCACCCGGCCGCCCCGCCGGGCCACCAGCTCCGTCAGGGTGATGCCCTCCACGAACTCCATGACGATATAGGCGGTGCCGTTGGCCTCAAAATAGTCCCGCACCCCCACGATGGCCGGCTGCTTCTCCATCCGGGCCATGGCCCGGGCCTCCTCCAGGAACCGCTGCAGTCCCCGGGCAAAGCCCTCCGGCGGCAGGCCCACAAGGCTGACCACCTCCGGAAGACCCGCGGCGCTGCGGGAGGCCTTGTCCCGGGGGTAGTATTCCTTGATGGCCACCTTCACGTCCAGACGGGTGTCCAGGCCCAGGTAGGTGATGCCGAAGCCGCCCTCGCCCAGGACCGCGCCCAGCAGATATCGCTCCGCCAGCATGGTCCCCGGCGGCAGATGGTGGGCCTGGGGCGTGCAGGCAGACGCGTCCCGCCCGCAGGCGGGACACACCGGCCCCTCTTCTCCCAGGGCCGCCATACAGTACGGACAGCGCTTTTCCAGTTCTCTCTCCTCCTCTTGCCGGACATGCTTTCAGTTTATCACATTTTGCGCAAGTATGTTAAGTCCCATCCGGGTCATTCATATTCCGGCGAGCGGCCCGACACAGGAAGGCCGGTATCACACAGCTCCATCCGTCCGTTGTTGACGATGCGCACCGTGTCCTCCGCCGTCACGCTGAAATCGTACATTCCCTTGTACTCCCCGTCGCCGGACATGTATACGTGACCGTTGTTGACGATCTCCGTCTGGCCCCTGAGGGACAGCGCCACGCTGTCGAAGACCAGGTCGCCGTTTTCGGCCACCGTCACGGCGCAGTCCGTGAGCGTCCCTTCCCGCCCCGTTATGCGAAGGCTTCCCTCGTTAAGGGTGACGGTGGAGTTTTTGAGCTCAAAGGGCGTGGGGATGCTCATGCCGCCGTAGCTGGAAACCTCCAGGCTCATGTCCTGAACGGAGAAGGGCACGTAATAGGGCAGGATGAGCGAGCTTCCGTCGCTTATCCTGATGCCGGCGCCGTCCGCCAGGAGCTCTCCCCGGTCCATGACCACGGCGGAGCCCTCCCCGATCTCCATGGCCGCGCCGCTCACGTCCAGCGCGTTGTTGAAACAATAAAGATGGGACTGGCCCTGCAGCCGCAGAGCGCCGGTGATCTTCACGCCGCTCAGGTCCACCGCGGTCATCTCCGCGCCGGCGCTCAGCGTAAGCTCCTCCGCGTCCAGACGGCCGCTCTGCAGCACCAGAAGCCCTCCGCTGACCGTCACGGCCGGGGCGGACAGGCTCCCCTCACCCACATAGAGCTGGCCTGTCAGCTCCAAAGGCTGGTCCAGGGTCACGTCGCCCTGGAGGTACACCGGCGTCTCCCCGTTCAGGGCCGAGAGCAGCTCCCCGCCGCTGTGGACCCATACCGCCTCCGGCGCACTGTGCATATCGGCCCGGATCGCGGCCATGGGCGGCAGGTCTCCGTCCGCCTCCACGCCTCCGGAAATGCTTCCCGTGTTCAAATATACGCCGGCGTTATAGGACCGCAGCGTCCCCGGGACCCCGTGGATGCCGCCCCGCCGGTTATAGAACACGCAGGCGTTGTCCAGCAGCGCGCCCCCATCCAGTTCCAGCGCGCCGTCGCTGACGATCCAGCCGTCGCTGTCCACATAGCTCCCGTCCTGCAGATGTACGGTCCCGCCGTTGTACACGCTGCCGCTCTCCCGCAGGAAGATATTGGCGCCGTAGCTTTTCCGGGGCAGCTCCATCCGCCCCAGGTTCATGAGTCCGCCGGTGCTCATGACGCCCAGCCCCCGGCAGGTCATGTTCCCCCGGTTCACCAGCCGGGCGGGCTCATGGACGACGCCGCGGCGTATCTCCAGATCGCCGTCGTTGATGAGCGTCCCGCCCAGGGAGAGGAGCATCCCCTGGATGTCGTTTATGGCGCCGTAGTTATATACGACCCCGCCGAACACGTTCATGTTGGCGCTCACCGTGCCCCGGTTCACCAGCACGCCGCCCTCGCCCACCGTGAGATGGGCGTCATCCCGGCCCAGCGCGCCGGACACCGTGACGCCCTCGGCCACGAACAGCGTGCAGTTTTCCAGCGTGAAACCGTCCGGCAGCGTCACGTTCTCCGTCAGAAGCACGCTCCCGCCGTCCTGAACGGCCTCCTGCAGACCGGCCGCGTCCGCCGCGGTGGGGATATCCGCCTTCTGCCGGGGCTTGATGAACATATTCTTTTTCAGTTCGTCGCCCAGAAGGTCATCTTTCATGGCCAGGTTGGTGCCGTAGTCCATGAGCACCACCATCTCCGACGCGGTCTCCGCCGGGAGGTGGCAGTTGACCACCATCCGGGTACCGCTGCCGTAAAGCTCCACCACGCCCCGGCAGTCCAGCACGCCGTCTATCACCAGAAGGCCCTCTTCCCGCACGTGCAGCGCGCCTGCCTGCAGCGTGGCGCCGGACTCCACCCACAGGGGCTTCGTCACCTCGAATCCGGTGCCCTCCACGTTGGCCGCGGCGCCCTCCCGCAGCACGATGGCCGACACCGCTTCGTCGTCCATCAGCGCCTGCATGGCCGCCAGGTCATACGCCCCCTGCGAGAGGGTCTGGGCCCCGGCAAAGACCGTCAGGCCGGGCGCGCTGCCGGACCCGGGCGCGGCCGTGGGTTTTGGTGTGGCGGTGGGCTTTGGCGTGGGCTCTGCGGTGGCGGTGGGCTCCGGCGTGGCCGGAGGCTTCTCTTCCGGGGGGAGCACTCCCGTGAGAAACAGCGCCGCTGTGATCACCGCCGCGGCCGCCAGGATGATGAGGACCAAGGCCAGCGCCTTGGGGACAGATGGTTTGGGCGGTGGGGGCGGCGGGGGCGGAACAGGTATGATGCCCCGATATATCCCGTCATAGAGCTGGCCCACATTCTGGAACCGCTCCTCCCGCTGCACGCGCATGCCGATGGCCACGGCCTGCTCCTGGATGCGGCTCACCGGTACATCCAGCTCACTCATGGGGATGAGAGCGTCATCCTCCGTCCGGTCGGGGGCCGCCGGCGGCGTCCTCCCGGTCAGGCAGAAATAGATGGTGGCGCTCATGCCGTACACGTCCGTCCAGGGCCCCTGGTCGTCTCCGAAATACTGCTCCAGGGCGGAGAAACCCGCGTGGACCGTGTTGGACATGGTGTGGGTATCCCTGCCCCCGGTCTCCCGGGCGCTGGCAAAGTTGATGAGCCGGGCGTTCTCCCGCTCCAGAATGATGTTGTCCGGGGTGATGTCCCGGTGGTAAAGGCCTTTTTCGTGGAGAGCCGCCAGGGCGCTGAACACGTTTTCCAGCAGGGGGAACAGCGTATCCGGCGCGATGGGGCCGGAGGCCTGCACCCGCTGGCGGAGGGTGGAGCCCGTCACCAGCTCCGTGACAAGATAGACCGTGTCGTTGGCGTCGAAGAGGTCCTGCACGTCCACGATGGCGGACTGCTTCTCCATCTGGGCCAGGATCTGCGCCTCCCGCCGGAAGTTGCGCCGGCCCCGCTCAAACGCGCCGATGGCGCCGCTTATGTCCTTGGTGCCGTACACCTTGGGGGACCTGGCGGCGTTCCGTTCAGCCTGGCCCTTGGGGAAGAACTCCTTTACGGACACCTTTTTGTGCAGCAGCTTGTCCCGGCCGATATAGGTGATGCTGGCGTCGTCATCGCGCAGCACGCCGCCCAGTATGTACTTGTCTGCGAGCACCGTTCCCGGCCGCAGATAGACGGGGGCCGGGTCATACTCCGAGGCCCGCCGCCCGCAGGCGGGGCAGACGTCCTCCTCCCCCAGCACCGTCATGCAATACGGGCAGTAACGTCTCTCCATAAACGCTCTCTCCTTTTTACCGGTCCATGATGATGGCGGGATTTCCCATATACATATTGAACTTGTCGGACATGTTCGGGTCCTGCCGCAGATACAGCTCGCCCTGGTTGTCGATGGGCTGCTGCAGGGTGACGTTATCCAGGTTGACCGTCATATCCCCGTAATTGGTGATGCGGGCCTCCCTGTCGGTCCGGACGTAGTGCTCGCCCCAGCCGTTGAAGTCCACGTGGCCCCGGTTCGTCACCTTGGTATTATACAAACTCAGATAGCAGAAGTTCGATCTGAAGCCGCCGCGGAACGCCTCCACGCTGACGGTGCTGTCCCGCAGCGTCACCTTGCTCTGAAGCTCCAGAACGCTCTCGGACTGCTCCGGCGCCTCCGCCACGGTGATGTCCGCGCCGGTAAGCTCCCCGCCGGTCCCAAGGAGCATGACGCCCTCCTCCACCCGCAGGCGGAGGCCATCGGCGGCAAAGCCGGCCCCCAGGGACGGCGCCCGGAAGCGGCTCCTGCCGGTAAGGGTGAGCGCCGCGTTATCCAGCTGGAACGCGTCCAGCCGCACAAGTATGACACGGCTGTCGTCCGTGATGTTCACCGCCGCGCCGGTGAGATCCAGAGAGCCGCCCCCGGCGCAGAATACGGCGTGGCGCAGCTCCATCGTCCCGGTCACCGCGAGGGCGCTTCCCTCCGTCATGGACAGCTGTCCCCGGGCGTCCTGCCCCTCCGCGGGCCCAATGTACAGGCTCTCCGCCGTCACCGTCCCGCCGGGCAGCAGGGCCAGAGGCGCGCCATAAACGGTCAGGCCCGGCCCTTTCAGAGAGCCGGCCACATACAGCGGCGACCATACCTCCAAGGGCTCCCGGAGCGTCACGCTGCCCTCCAGGAGGACAGTCCGCCCCTCCGAGACGGCCTGGCGCAGGGCCTCTTCGTCCCTGACGGACACAGCGCCCTCCGGCACAGTATCGGGCAGGATGGTGCGGAAAGCCCAGGTGTTCAGCGGGGCCCCGTCCTGGACCTCCACGCTGCCGGGCCCGATGACATTATAGTTGCTGGAACCGGTCAGACGGACCGTCCCCCGGTTATAGACGTCGAAGTTGAAGGACACCTCGCTCCTGTCCTCAAATATCCCGTCGTTATAGATAAGGCCGCTGTCCGCGAGCCCCCTGGGCCCGACGACCGTCAGTGTCCCGGCGTTATAGAATACGCCGGTGCCCGAGACAGTCAAGCTTTGCATTCCGTCGCTCTCGTAGGCGGAGATGGTGCCCAGATTGGAGATAAGGCCCAGAAGGGCGAAATTGTAGAGGTCGGCGGAGCCCAGGTTGATCATGCGCCCGTTCTCCCATATCCGGGAGACGAGGCCCCCGGCGGTATAGCTGCCGTAGTTGATGAGCACGCCGGACTCAAAGTAGAGCGCGTTGTCCGGCATATCCGTCACATTCGGGCCGCCGGTCTTCATCGTGCCGTAGTTGAATACCCGGGGACCCTTGCGCCCTTCGCCGGCGTTGATCTCGCCCAGGTATGTCCCCTCGTTGACAAAGGTCACCGAGCCCACATTGCCGTCCAGGTAAAAGCCGCTGTGCGCGGCGGCGTCCACGGTCACGCCCTCGCTGATCCAGACCGTGGTCCCCGGGGCGCAATAGATGGACGCGGGGATGGTCATATCCGCGTCGATGGACACGTCGGCCTCTTCCTCCAGCTGCCGGCGCAGCTCGTCGGCCGTGGTCACCGACACCATGTCCTCCGTTTTCCGGGGCACGGACAGGAGCATGTTATTCATGCTGTTGGCCAGGTCCTTGCTCTCAAAGCCTATATTGGCCCCCGAGTCCATGACGATGGCGGCGTAGTCCAGGGTGTCACCTGTGACATCGCCGGTCATATACAGCCGGGTGGCGCTGCCCTCCAGGGTGATGAGGCCCCGGCAGTCCAATGTGCCGTCCATCTCCACGCTCACACCGCCGGGAATGGTCAGCCAGTTGGCCCGCAGGGTGGCCCCCTGTTTCACCCACAGAGGCCTTTTCAGCACGTATTCGCCGGCCGCGGGGTCGTTCAGGTCCAGCACCGCGCCCTGCTCCAGGACCACCGCCGTCACGTAGGGGTCCGCCGTCAGGGCGTCCAGGTCCTCCCGGCCATAGACGCCCGCCGGAAGGCTCCGCCCCTCGGAGAAGACGGCCATATCCAGCGCCTCGCCGGAGCCGGGCTTCGGCACGGGCGTGGGCGTGGGCTCCGCCGTAGGGGTAGGTTCCGCTGTGGCGGTGGGCTCCGGGGTGGGCGTGGGCGCCGGCTCCGGGGGCAGCACCCCCGTGAGGAACAACGCCCCTATCACGGCTGCCGCCGCGCCCAGGGCCGCCGCGGCAGGGATCAGCCACCGCTTCACCGGCCTGGGTACCGGGCCGGGGTCGGCGTACAGGTCCTTATACAGCTCCCCCATGCTCCTGTAGCGCTCGCCGGCGGAGCATTTCAGCCCTTTCAGGAGCGCCTGCTCCTGCCGCTCGGACAGGTGCACGCCCAGCTTGGAGGGCGGGCGGAGCTTATCCTTCGACATCCGCTCAAAGGAGGGGGGCGGCGTCTGGCCGGTCAGGCAGTAATAGATGGTGGCGCAGAAGGCGTATACGTCCGTCCAGGGGCCCTGGCCCTTGCTCTGGTATTGCTCCGGCGGGGTGTAGCCCTCCTTTTTGTAGATGCCCTGGGTCCCCTCTCCCCCGGTGTCCCGGGCGCAGCCGAAATCCAGCAGCCGCACCTGGCTGCCCTCCAGCATGATGTTGTCCGGGGAGATGTCCCGGTGGATAAGGCCCGCTCCGTGCACCACGCTCAGGGCCTTGAACAGGGGCTCTATCAGGGGGAACAGCTCCTCCGGCGGGACCTTGCCGCCCCGCTGGGCCACCAGGTCCTTGAGAGTCACGCCCTCCACGAACTCCATGACGATGTAGGCGGTGTTGTTGTCCTCGAAGAAATCCCGCACGCGCACGATGGCGGGTTGCTTCTCCAGCCGGGCAAGAAGCTGCGCCTCGTGGAGGAACCGCTCCTTGCCTCTCTGGTAGCCGTCGCCCGCGCCGCCCTTGAGCACGTACACCTGGGCCGAGGAGGATGTGCTGCGGGAGGCCATCTCCCGGGGGTAGAACTCCTTGATGGCCACCTTCATATCCAGTGTCATGTCCCGGCCCACATAGGTGATGCCGAAGCCGCCCGCGCCCAGCACGCCGCCCACCAGGTACTTGTTCCTGAGCACCGTCCCCGGCGGCAGATGAAACGGCGCCGCCTCATACTCCGACGGCCGCCGCCCACAGGCGGGACATACCTCTTCCTCTCCCACATATGCCATGCAGTACGGGCAGTAACGCTTATCCACAGCAGCTTCCTCCTCTTTATTTTCCGGCGGGGTCAGATGAACAGCATCCACACCAGCGCGATCACCGCCACCGCCAGCGCGGCGATGAGCAGCTTATTCTCCTTGATGAAGCGCAGGACCCTTTCGATGAACGTGGGGTCGGGATCGGGGTCAGTCTTCCACAAACGCTTGAGAAGCTGGCGCACGTCCTTGGGCCGCTCGTTCGACTGCAGCGCCATGCCCCACAGAAGGGCCTGTTCCTCCTTCGGGGATATCTTTGCCCCCAGGGCGGAAGGCGGCTTCAGCGGGTCGGGCTGGTGGTCGTCCCAGGCGTTGAGCCGGTTGGAGGACGCGGGCGGGACCTGGCCCGTGATGCAGTAATAGATGGTGGCGCACAGGGCGTACACGTCCGTATAGGCCTTCTGGCCGTGGCCGGTATACTGCTCAATGGGCGCGAAGCCCTCCTTGAGGACCACCGACATGGACCGGCCGTCCTCCATGGACCGGGCGCAGCCGAAATCCATCAGCACGCACCTGTTCTCCGGGGTCAGCATGATGTTGTCCGGGGCGATATCCCGGTGGATGAGGCCCGTGTCGTGGACCTTGGCCAGGCCCTCCGCCATGGGCAGCAGCTTCTCCATCAGATCGTCGAAGTCCATGGGCCCGTATTGGGTCACCTTCCACCGGAGCGTCGTGCCCTTCAGGTAGTCCATGACCATGTAGGCGGTGCCGTTGGCGCGGAAAGCGCCCCGCACCTTCACCACCGCGGGGATGGCGGACACCTTTTTCAGCATCTCCGCCTCCTGGAGGAAGCTGCCCATGCCCTTTTCATAGATGTCCCGCTCCGCGGCGGGCGGGCGCAGGCTGCCGTCCGGCGACCGGCTGGGCTGGCAGCGGATCGGGAAGTATTCCTTGATCGCGACAAGCCGGTCCGCGCCCACCTCCCGGCCTATGTAGGTGACGCCAAAGCCGCCGTTGCCCTTGACCGAGCCGACGAGATACTGCCGCCTGGTGCCGGGGTCGGTGAGTGTGGTCCCCACCGGCAGAAAGTGGACGGCGTTATGGGCGTTGGGGTCGCCCCCGCACACGGGACACGGCTTGGTCCTGTCCTGGAGAGCAGTCATACAGCGGGGGCAGAACTGCCCTGCCATGTCAGACACCTCCCCCGCGCGTCACGGTGAAGGACTCGGCGGGAGAGCCCAGCTGTATCACGGCGCCCTCCGTCAGGGGACGATCCTCGCCCGCCGCCAGCTGGACGCCGTTGACACGGGTGCCGAAGGAGGAGCCCAGGTCCCGTATGTACGCGGTGCCGCCCTGGGTCCACAGGCAGCAGTGACGGTTGCTGACGCCGGGGTGCTTCTGAGGATAGACTATCGTGCCGCTTGGGTCACGGCCAACGGTCAACTGTCCGCCGCCCAGGGGGAACCGCTTTCCCGCGAAATAGCCGGCTGTACACACCAGCTCCAGGCTGCCCTTCCTGCCGCCCTTTTTCCGCAGCACCAGCACCAGCACGACGATCACCGCCGCGGCCGCCGCCACACCGACAGCGATCCACGCCCAGGTGGGTATGGCGCCCAGACCTTTGGACGCGCCAGCCAGCTTGAACTCCACGTTGTTTCTCTTGAGAAGGTTTACGACCTCTTCCGCGTTGATAGCGTAATACATCTCCCGCTTAGTGCTGTCCTCGTACTCCGTGGTGACGCCCATCACGTTTACGCCCACCACTTCGCCGCCGGCGTTCACCAGCGGCCCGCCGGAGTTGCCGTGGGAGATGACCGCGTCGGTCTGGACCAAAGGCGTCAGCGTGCCGGTCTGCTTCACCAGGCGGCTGATGGTGCCGGTGGTGATGGTCTCGTCGTTCACGCCCCACTGGGACGCGGTGCCCACGGACTCCGCCGCGTCGGGGAAGCCCACGGCATAGACGCTCTGACCCCGCATATTCTCGGTGGGCGGGCAGATGGCCAGGGGGATGCGCTCATCCGTTGGCCTGGAGAGCTTCACCAGGGCCAGGTCGTTGACGCTGTCGCTGTCCACCACCTTGGCGTCCAGGTAGTTGTTCTCGTCGAAAAACACCATCAAATGGCTGCGGAAGGGCAGCTGTGTGCCATCGTCCAGCTCCAGGGTCTGCTCCGTACCGGAGCCGCCGGCCACATGGTCGCTGACCACATGGTAGTTGGTGACGAGATACTCCACCTCGTCGTCATCGCTGTCCACAAAGAACCCGGAGCCGTAGCCGGCGATCATCATTTCTCCCTGTATGTCCACCACCGTGGCCACTACAGCCACGCCGTCGCAGGCGGAGGAATAGTCTCCCGCCGCCAATGCCCCGGGGCAGAGGGCCGCCATCATGGTAAGGCAGAGGATGACCGCCGCCAGTCTTTTCAGTTTCATCTTTCTCTCCTCCTCGTCACACGGTCAGCCACAGGGCCGCCGCGGTGTTGTTGTCGTTGTCGGCCGGGACGCGCCCGTTCAGCAGGGAACGCATGGCGTCCAGCCACTGCTCCGGGCCGGCCGCAGCCACCAGAGTCCGCTCCATCTCGGATTCGTATACATACTCCCAAAAGCCGTCGGAGCAGAGCAAAAACGCGTGTCTGCCCCGCTCCAGTTTCGTCTCGCCCCCGTCCACCGTCAGCTCCCCCTCTATGCCCAGCGCCCGGTACAGCCGGGCCCGGTCCTCGTGGAAGCGTATCTGGTCCGGGGTGATCTGCCCCAGGGACACGGCGATGCGGGAGGCGCTGTGATCTTTGGTCTGCCAGACGAGCCTGCCGTCCGCAAAGTGGTATATCCGGGTGTCCCCGGCGTAGGCCCATGCCATCCTGTTCCCCGCCAGCTCCAGGGCCGCCGCCGTGGATTTCATCCGGCAGACGGCGGTCTGCATGGCCAGGATACGCTCATGGGCCCTGATAAGCCGCGCCGACAGGGCCCCGCTGTCCGCCGAGCCGGTCCAGCCGTCCATGATGACGCGCACTGCCTCCCGGGAGGCGGCGTCGCCGCCGCCGTGTCCTCCCAGGCCGTCCGCCACCACGGCACAGGCGCAGGTGCCGTTCAGCACCCGCACCGCGGCGGTGTCCTCGTTCCGGGGCCGGCCGCCCTGGTCCGTATAGCTTGCCGTCTCGATCAAATCAGACGCCTCCTGTCTCATGCCTCCGGGCCGCATTCCAGAATGACGGCCGTATAGTTGTCCTGATTGGAGTAGCCCTTGGCGGCGATGGCCTGCCCCAGGCGGGCGGCCGCCGTCTCGGCCGGGCCGTCCAGCAGGGTCTGCATCTCCCCCATCTCCAGGGCGTTATACACCCCGTCGCTCATCAGGATGAATTTATCTCCGGGCACGATCTGCACCGGCTCCGCCGGGATGTCCGCATATTTCAGCGGGCCCATGCCCAGGTAGCTGACCAGACCGCCGCCCTCGCTGTTGCTGCAGGCCTCTGCGGCGGACATCTCCCCGTTCACGCTCCGCAGGGCCAGTTCGTTGGCGTAGACGTGCTCCCGGTTCAGCAGCACCAGGCCGCCGCCGCGCAGCAGATAGATATGGCTGTCGCCCACGGTGAGCCAGTAGAACCGGCCGCCGCGGATGAGACCCAGCAGCAGCGTGGTGCCGCCCTTGCGGTAGTTGCCCGGCCCCAGGACCCGGTTCACCGCCTGGGTGGCCCGTCTGGCCAGCGTCAGGAGCAGCTGCCCGGGGGGCTCCGTGCCGGTGGAGGCGGCGAACGTCCCCAGCGCGGCCTCCACGGCCGCGGCGCTCAGTTTCTCGCCGTCGCTCAGACCGCCCATGCCGTCCGCCACCACGGCCAGAAGGCCCTGACGGCCCAGCACGGCGGGGTCGGACACGGCCAGACAGTCCTGCTGGTACTGCCGTGCCCCCTGGGCGTGGACCCGTCCGATGCTGACGCCCGGCGGGGGGAGCTTTTTCCGCCGCCGGAGGCTCTGGACGATATTGCCGGCCAGAAGCCCCAGGGCACATACGCCCAGGGCGATGCTCAGCCAGGGGGAGGCCAGCACCCCCTGCGTGCCCGTCCGTCCCCCCGGCGTCTCCAGCGGAGTGGGCGCGGGCAGAGCAGTCATCTCCACCGTCTCCGCGGGGACCTCCGTACCGGCAGGGACCTCCGTACCGTCGGCCGCCTCCGTTTCCGCGGGGGCCTTCGTTTCCGCAGGGGCCTTCGTCCCCGCGGGCATCTGAGACGGGGCGGGGACAGCCGTCGCCTCCGTCTGCTCCGTGGCCTCCTTTACCGCCTGGAGGACGTCCTCCGGGAGGGATGCCCCGTCCTCCCCCTGGAGGGGCAGACGGGGTTCGCCGGTGGTCAGGGGCGTCCCGGCGGGGGCGCCCGTCAGAGCTGCCTCCGGGACGGCGCCGGCCCCCTCCTGGCTCAGAAGCCGGTCAGCCATCCTTTTCCCCCCAGCTGAAGTGCTCCCCGCACAGGCCCAGGAACACCAGCTCCGTTTTGCCGATGGTGATGCGGTCGTAGTTTTGCAGTTCGGCGGTGTTGAGGACCGGCGCGCCGTTGACACGCAGCAGGTTCTTGCCGTCCACATGACTGATGAAGAACTTATTGGAATCGTCGTCGAACGCCACGGTGGAATCCCGGTGGGCGGAGATGTTCATGTCACCGGTGATGATAACGTCGCCCTCCTCCCGGCCGATGTAGTTGTAACTGACGTGCAGAGGATAGTCCTGCCCCCGGCAGGGACCGCTCACCGCCACCAGCCAGCCTACCACCGCTTTGCCGGGGGTACCCTTCTCACCGAAAGGCTTCGTGGGGTCAAACCCATTATTGGGCCCGTCGCCGCCGCCCCAGTCTTCCCCCTTGGGCGGCTTGGTGACATTGGGGTCGGCGGTGGGCTGGAAGCCGCCATTCCCCGCCTTTTTCGCATTGGGGTCCTCGGTGGGCTGGAAACCGCCCTTCTTTCCGCCCCCGCAATTGGGGCAGGAAGCGAACTTGCGGGCGTTATAGGAGTAGCCGCAGTTGGGACAGTACACGAGTCCGGATTTTGCAGACAGGTCAGGCATTGTTTTTTCCTCCGTTCATTATTTTTTACATATTTGTTTTACGGCCCGGGAGGACCGTGAAAGCCTTGCCTTTGTGCGTCACTTGCCGGACGCTCATCTGTGGGGCGTCTCCAGCCTGAACATCACGTTCCGGGAGCCCAGGTAAAAGGTATCCCCTCTGCGGAGCGTGGCGGGGAAATTGGGCGGCAGCTGTCTGCCGTCGGCCAGAAAGGTGCCGTATGTGGAGCCCAGGTCCGTCAGCTCCATCCCACCGGCACAGGGCCGCAGGGAGCAGTGGACGTGGCTGACGCCGGCCGCGTTGGATATCCGGACGTCGCAGCTTGGATCGCTGCCGATCCGGATGGTGCCGCTGCCAAGGGTATAGATCAGGCCCTGACTGGGACCCGTCACGCACTCCAGGGCCCAGGGGCCCCGGCTGTGGCCGGGCCGGGGAAGGTCCGGCACATAATCCGTCCTGGGGTCGGCCCCGTACTGGTTCCAGCCGGCCTGCCCCTCCCCGCACAGCCATATGATCAGAATGACCGTGCCCACCGGCGCCGCCATCCACAGCAGCAGATACCAGCCGCTGCGGCCCACGTCATGGAGCCGCCGGCAGGCCGCCGCCAGGGTGGGTATCATCATCGCCAGGTCCAGCACCGCTCCAACGGGCCAGAGGGGCGTGAGGAGCAGGGAGTTCATAAGCGCGCTGAACAGCACGAGATACCAGTACTCGCTTCTGACCGCTCGGCCGTTGAAATCGGCATACTTCCTGAACGCGTTCCGGATCGCCTGATCGAAACTCATCGCGCCGCCTCCCTACAGCAGATTTATACAAAATGGATAAGATACCGCCATTATTTTGCATTTTACCAGACGCCAAAGCGCCTTCTGTCCAACTGTTTTCCCTGTCCGGCGATGCGCCGCCGCGCGCTCCGGCCGTGCCCGGGCTATGGGCAAAAAAATCCGGCGTACCGGAACTTAAGTTCCGATACGCCGGATAAGCTATGGCGTCTTTTTGCGGTTTTTCAGCCCACCCAGGCCTCCAGGCCGGCCAGGCAGTCTTTGAGGGCCTGGGGCAGCTTGCCGCCGAACTTGGCGTAGTGGGCCTTGATGTCGGCCACCTCGCCCTTCCAGTCCGCCGGGTCCACGGTGAGCAGGGCCTTCAGGGTCTCGGGGGACACCTCGTCCTCCAGGCCGGTGAGGTCGATGTCCTCGGGCCGGGGCAGGAAGCCCAGCGGCGTCTCCTGGGCGCCGGCGGTGCCGTCGCAGCGGCCAAGTATCCACTCCAGGGCACGCAGGTTCTCGCCGAAGCCGGGCCACATGAAGTTGCCCTCATCGTCCATGCGGAACCAGTTGACGTTGAAGATCTTGGGCGGGTTCGTAAGCTTACTCTCCATGTCCAGCCAATGCTGCCAGTAGTCCGCCATATGATAGCCGCAGAAGGGCAGCATGGCCATGGGGTCACGGCGCAGCTCGCCCACCTGGCCCTCAGCGGCGGCTGTCTTCTCCGAGCCCATGACGGAGCCGGTGAACACGCCGTGGGCCCAGCTCTTCGACTGGTACACCAGGGGCACGGTATGGGCCCGGCGGCCGCCGAAGATGATGGCGGAGATGGGCACGCCCTGGGGGTCGTCAAATTTGGGGCTGACGCAGGGGCAGTTCTTGGCAGGGGCGGTGAAGCGGGAGTTGGGGTGGGCGCCCTTCACGCCGCTGGCGGGGTCCCAGGGGTTGCCCTTCCAATCCAGGGCGTCCGTGGGCGGGTTCTTGTCCATGCCCTCCCACCAGACGGTGCCGTCGGGCTTGAGGACGACGTTCGTAAAGATGGTGTTCTTCTTCGTGCTCTCCAGGGCGTTGGGATTGGACTTCATGCTGGTGCCGGGGGCCACGCCGAAGAAGCCGTTCTCCGGGTTCACGGCCCACAGCCGCCCGTCGGGGCCGGGCCGCA
>CANQRM010000038.1 GCA_947626265.1 uncultured Oscillospiraceae bacterium | reverse complement strand
GTGACATCCCGCTGCGTCCGCTGGTACAGCTCGGCCAAGAGTTCCGTTTTTCTCGCCATGTGGGTGGTTTACCTCCTATCTCTCAAAATCTCGGTGCTTTTCCTTTTTCGGCGGGTGCTTTTCCATATATTCTGCCAGGGTGGAACTTGTACCATCGTAGTTCCAGTCCTTTTTCGGGTCGATGTCCAGGTAGGCGTTGTTCACAGCTTTGCTCGGCACGAGTTTGAGCGGTTCACGGGAGATCAACGTCCCCAAATGGTTCACCATGACCCAATTTGCGATTTGGGCGGGGTCGCCCCACATATCATCATCGTGCCTTACCTCGTACACATACAGACCCTTTGGAACGGTGGCACGGTCTATCCGTAGGTCTGTAAACAACATGGGCTTGCCCAGCACTGTGACTTCTTCGTAGATTTCCGTTATCGCGTTTTCGCGGTAGCTCACAAGTTGCCTCCTTATCGTTCCATCACAACGGCTGCGGACTGCCGCAGGCGGGGCAGCGTCCAGCCATAGACCCTGGCTATCTCGTCACCCAGCCTGCGGGTCACGCGGGTGATGTCGCCACGGGTGGCTATGCCCCGGTAAAGCTTTTCTTTCAGAAGCTCTTTCTGGGTTTCAGTGGCGGCGTCCTTGTAAACGCGGTAGGTGTAGTGGTTTGTGCCGTCGTGGTGTATGGCGTCACAGCGCAGGTCGCCCAGCCTGTCCACATACCAGGTGGCATAGTCAATATCCCGCTCCGTATAGAGGCAGTCGCGGATGTTGCCGCTGTTGATCTCCTTGTAGCCCATACGCCGTCCATGCCAGAGGCCCAGGTCGCCTATCACAAGGATGGGATGGGACAGTTGAATGTCCAGATTGGCGCGCTCATCATCCAAATAGTCATTGTTGAGTTCATACATACGGGCGACGCGCTCATTCTCGGATAGGTCTGGGTATTCCTCCTCCAAAAAGTCCCGCCAGTCCTCATAGTCCAGGTCATAGTTGCTCCAAATGAGGTGCTTATTTTCGGTCATCTGGCGTCACCCCGGTCAATGTGCTTGGGCTTCATGAGTTTGCCTTGGTCATCATAGTTGGCTGGGTCGGCGGCAGGGGTGGCCCAGCCGAACATGGACCCGGCGCTCATTGCCGCCGCCTGCGCTTTGCTCACGCCGCCGCTGCGGTTCATTTCATCGACGAAATCCTTTCCGTCCTCGCCATACACAGTAGAAAGGTCGCTGCGGTAATAACCTGACTCCCCCTTCTTCACGATGCCAATCTCATGGGTAGTGGGGAGATAGACATAGCACCGCTCCGGCAGAGCGGACCGCAGAGGGATCACGGTATTTCCGCACCGCTCCATCTGCTCGGCAAATTGGCCGATGTGGAATATTCTGTCCCAGCCGCCGCCCACCTCCACATGGGTATCGTCGATATAGCGGCAGGTCTTGTCGGTGTGCGTACCATCCTCACGGTTGATGCGGATGCTGTCGCCGTCCGGTATGCGGAAAAGCTCTTTGTAGTTGGGGGTGATGAAACGGATGCCTCTTTCCGCGTGCATCATATGGCGGTCAAGGAAGTCGCGCCGGTAGCAATAAATATAGAGGTTGTTCTCGTCCTGGCTGGGGTTTAGCCGCAGAAGATAGGCGTACTGCGCTGTGTCGGCACGGAAGCCATATTCCCGGTCGTTGCCGAAGCTGCCCTCCGGGTGGTGGCAGCAGTAGTCCTGCATCGATTGCTGGTCTTTGAGGATGCCGCCGTACTCCGGGTCGAAGCGCATGGCGTCTGACATGCTGTTAAACTCCACATTGAAAGCCTTTGTATCAAGGTCAGCGTTATGGCATTCCCACAAACAGAAAAGGCTACCCCAGTAGGTGCCCAAATCGCCGCGCAGATGGCCGATACAGCCGGTCTGCCCCATGATCTGCTGGCTCTGGGTGTAGGAATACATCCGTTCCTGCGGCGTCATGGGCCTGATCGTCATGTCCATTTTTGCTCACTCCTTTGCTTGGTTATCGTGCGTCACCTCTGTCGGCGCGCCTGGGCTTCATGAGCTTGCCCTGGTCGTCATAGTTGGCTGGGTCGGCGGCGGGGGTGGCCCAGCCGAACATGGACCCGGCAAACATGGCTGCGGCCTGAGCTTTGGTCACGCCCTCGCTTTGATTGCACTTTTCTACGAGGTCCTGGTTGACCTTTTGCACAGTGGTCGTCCCATCGCTTCTGGTGTATCCGCTCTCGCCCTTCTTCACGATGCCGATC
Organism: uncultured Oscillospiraceae bacterium; assembly: GCA_947626265.1. Lineage (GTDB taxonomy): Bacteria > Bacillota > Clostridia > Oscillospirales > Oscillospiraceae > CAJOIG01. The sequence continues at coordinate 17,957 of CANQRM010000038.1, read as the reverse complement.
TCATTGACGCTCTCTACGAACACATAGCACTGCTCCGGCAGAGAGGAACGGAGGGGGACCACAGTGTTTCCAGCCCGTTCCATCAGCTCGGCAAACTCGCAGATTTGATAAAGACCGTTTCCCACCTCCAAATGGGAATCGTCGATATAGCGGCAGGTCCTGTCTGCATGCGTACCATCCCTTTGGATGATGCGGATGCTGTCACCGTCCGGGATGCGAAACAGCTCTTTGTAGCGGGAGTTGATGAAGCGAATGCCCCCTTTTGCCTGGTTCAGATGGTGATCGAGCCAGTCGCGCCGGTAGCAGTAGATATAAAAGTTGTACTCTCCCCGGTTGGGATTGAGCCGGAGAAAATAGGTGTACTGTGCTGTGTCGGCGCGGAAGCCATATTCCCGGTCGTTGCCGAAGCTGCTCTCCGGGCTGTGATAACAGTAGACACCCAGCGACTTGCGATCTTTGAGAACGCCGCCGTACTGCGGGTCAAAGCGCATGGCGTTCACAACATTGTCCAGCTCCGCCTTGAAAGCCTCTGTTTTCAAGTCTGTTCTGTAGTCATCCCATGAAGTAAAAAAGCCTTTCCCTCCGCTGTCCAGATCACCGCGCAGATGACCGATGCAGCCGGTCTGCGTCATGATCTGCTGGCTCTGGGTGTAGGAATACATCCGCTCCTGGGGCGTCATGGGCCTGATCGTCACTTCCATCACCGTTCACGCTCCTTTCCCCGACGCGCCTTGGCCTCCGCCCGTTCCTCTTCACGCTGGGACAATTCCCTTGCCCTATCAAAGAGGTCTGTACGCGCACGGTAATAGCTGCCAAAGTAATGACCCCAGTAGTAATTCGTCTCGTTCCTACATTCCCATGTCACATAGGGGTCAGGGGCTTTCTGGTTCTCACCGAGGACGAACTCGGTGTTGCCCACGCTGACGGACTGGATGATGGTGTATCCGCCATTGATTCGTTCTGCCATTTATCTGGCCTCCCTTCCTTCGCTGCGGTTTTTGGCCTGCCGGTACTTCTCATACCCGCGTTTGGCCCAATCGGGCAATTGTGCCTTGGTCATGGTGCCAAGGATGTCTTGGCGTTCAAAGCGGGCCTCTTTTCCGGTATAGAGGTCAACACAGAAACAGGCGCGGCCACGGGCGTGAGGCATCGCGCCGAAGCCGCCAGTACAGAATTTGAGCTGGCAGGTGGCGGCGCGGTATTCCCGCCGCAGCGCATCCTGACGAATGACAACGAACCGGTTTCGGAGGTCATCGCCTCCGTCGATGACCGTGCATCCGTCCGCGGTGATAGGGCTATCGTCAATGCCTTCTGCGGCGGGCTGCCGCCGTTCCACTTCAAGTCGTATGCACTGTTCTTTCAGCCGGTCTGCGAAATCCTTGACGGCATCCAGATAGCTGTCATAGGCCATGGTTTCCTCATAGAACAGGGCTATGTCGGTATGACGGCAGAACGCGCACATATACCGCTCATCAGGCGGGGCTTGAAGATTCTCGCCCAGCACCACTTCCTTGTCTCCCAGGGTGATGGCCTGGATGACCTCATAATCCCCGGCCATCCGCTTTTCCGTGTCCATCATCCCAGCCCCATCTCCTCTAAAAAAATCTCAAACGCCCTGTCCGGGCAGATCTTGCACCGCTTGGGAATAGGGGCCTTGCGCTGGAGGAACAGCACAGTGCGGATGTTGGGCACGGTGATGTTGGGTATCTCCACCAGCTCCTCCGGGGGCATGGAGAGGATGTCGGCGGGTTTGTGCCCCGCTTCCTCAAAAATGCGGATCAGGCGCTTTTCATAGGGTTCATGCTGCATGGTTTAGTTCTCCTTTCAAATCTTCAATTGTAAATGTGGCAGCATGAAGAACATGCTGCCACATATGTTGATTCTGTCGGCGGTTATTGATATAATCAAGTTACCATTCTTTTGTGAGGTATGGCTATGAGTGACTTGATTGCCAGAGAATATAAATGCTTTGAGGACATCAAGCAGATTCGTAAAGATGGCTCGGAATACTGGTATGCTCGTGACTTGGCTGATGTTTTGGATTATTCCAAGTGGGAGAATTTTGCTAAAGTGATCAAACGGGCCATGATTGCCTGTGAGAACAGTGGCCGCTCAGTATCCGACGATTTTCCTGAGGTCAGGAAAATCGTTGAGGCAGGCGCCACCAGCAAGGGGATCGTGGATTATGAACTGAGCCGGTATGCCTGTTATCTTATCGTCCAGAACGGCGATCCGCGCAAAGAGGTTATCGCGCTTGGCCAGACCTACTTTGCTATCCAGACCTACCGGCAGGAAGTGGCTGACCGGTTCAACCAACTGGACGAGGACAGCCGCCGCCTGGTAGTGCGGGGCGATGTGAAACAGTGGAATCAGCTTCTGGCGGAGGCAGCCAGGAATGCAGGCGTTATTTCCGCCGAGGAATTTGCTATCTTCCAGAATGCCGGTTATATGGGACTGTATGGCGGAATGACGGTAGACGATATACACCGTAAGAAAGGACTTGCCATAGGACAAAAGATATTGGACTATATGGGCAGCACCGAGTTGATAGCCAATCTGTTCCGCATCTCCCAGACGGAGGAAAAACTCAGAAAGGACGAAGTGAGCAGCGCGGCGCAAGCAACAGCTGTTCATCATGCGGTTGGCAGAGAGGTCCGTGAGGCCATTGAAAAAATAGGCGGTACTATGCCAGAGGATTTGCCCACGCCCAAAAAAGGCATTAAGGAAATCGAACAGGAACACTTGGAACGCCTCAAACAAAAGGCAATGGATGGGCAACTAATGTTGGATGAATGAATAGAAAGATTGATGCAGATGGCAAAACGATTGCCATCTGCTCTTTTTTCGGGTAGTCTGGCATTTTTCTGAGGTAAGGTGCGGAGCGGGAGGACGCGGCTTGACTTCTTGGGGAGGAACTACCTGAAAAAAGATAGTTTCCTCCTGTGAGGCGGAGTCATCGTTCCATATCGCGCTGGCGCTTACGGTAGTATTCCAGAGCTTTCACGATGGTATCTTCTATTTTCTGCGCGGGTGTTCCCGGCGCAAAAAAACGGCTTATCCTGTCTTTCGGCATTTTGAACTGCTCCACTTGATTGGGCTTTTCCTCCTGCATAATGGACAAAATCACGTCCGAGTTCAACTTGCCATCCTCAGAAAACTTCCGCATTTTGATGGCCTGGGCGTGGGACGGAGTGCAATCCTCGCTCTCCATCGTTTCACACAGGGATGCCTGTTCGTCTGGGGAGAGATAGGACAGTTCCACGGCAGGCCGCATGGCAATCTTATTCTCGTCCACCAGAGAGAGCAGTTCCGGGGTGAGCGAGGTCAATCGGATATAGCGTTGGATTTGAGTGTTGCTGTCTGGAGATTTTTCGGCAAGGACCTCCCGCGAGGTCTGTCCAAAATTCTGTCCCACTGGGACAGAATTGTTTTTGGGCGGTCTGCCAGCTTGCCGCCGCATGGCGTCCAGTTTCATTTTGTAGGCAAACGCTTTTTCGCTGGGGAGTATCTTCTCCCGCTGGAGATTGCTGTCCACCATGACGATGATAGCCTCGTCATCGGTCATATCCCGGACGATGCAGGGCAGCGTTTCCGCGCCGGCCAGCTCAGAGGCAGCTTTGCGGCGGTGTCCCGCCACCATCTGATAGCCGTCCCCCACGGGCCGGACCAGCGCCGGGACGAGTACGCCGTGGGACTTGATGCTGTCCGCGAGGTCGGTCATGTCCTCGTCCATCCGCACCTTGAACGGATGGTCGGGGAAGTCGCTGATCTCGTCCAATGGAATGTCAATGAGGTGTTCTCTTTTTGCCTCGTCGCGCTGGGCCTGGGTGGTAAACAGGTCATCGAGCGGCGTCAACAAATCGGCTACGCTGGGTTTCGCCAAGTTTCGACACCTCCTTCACAAGACTAAGATACGCTTCGGCTGCTTTGCCGCGGGGCTCATGGCGGAAGATGCTCTTGTCTACCGTGCTTATTTCCGCCAGACGGACTGTTGAGGGTATGGACACATCCAACACAGGGACGGACCTACCGTATTTTGCGTGAACTGAATGAGCTACTTCTTGCCGGAACTTGGTCCCATTGGCCATGGTCAGGAAAACGCCGCCGATTTTCAACCGGGGATTGATCTGGCCCCTGACGTTTGCCACAGTGTTCACGAGTTCTCCCATGTCCTCGGCGGCAAGGTAATCCGCCTGGACCGGGATAAGAACGTAATCGGCAGCGGCCAGGCAGTTGATGACCAGCATACCCAGGGACGGGCGGCAGTCCAACAGCACATAGTCGTAGTCCTTTTTCACGGCGGCGAGATACCGTTTCAGAACGGTCTCCCGGCTCATCTCATTGACAAGACTGACTTCCAGAGAGGACAGTGCCCGGTTGCCGGGAATGTAATCAAAGCCCTCGTTGTGGTGCATGATTTCGGGATGCCCGTCACGAGCGATGCCTTTCACAACGTCGTTCATAACGGTTGCCAGGGTAATGGGGATTTCATGGGGCTTGCGCTGTCCCAGCATTTTGGTGAGGTCGCCCTGGGGGTCAACGTCCAGGAGCAGCACCCGCTTTCCCTGGGCCGCGAGGCCCGCGCCCAGGTTGAACACAGTGGTGCTTTTCCCCACGCCGCCTTTCTGGTTGGCCACGGCGATCACTTTCGGTTTTGCCATTTGGGTTCCTCCTTTATACAAAATAGTCCGTCTGTGGAACACAGACGGATATGGCAACAGTGTTAGTTTATATTGCCGCTTTATTAGAATGATGATATAATTGTGCTTGAAACAGAAGATGGTTATTTGAGCGCTTATGGAAGGAGCAAAGAGATGCAGTATCCATCCACTACGAAAACCGAGCATCGGGCATTGAATGCGCTGGAAGCTATAATTGACCAGCATCGTACTATGGATTATCAGTTTAACGGCAATGACAAAGAGATGTCATGGGATGGATACATCTGGCTTTATAAAGAGAACAACGGCGATCAATCCGGCAAAAACTTTGATGCCAGGGTTCCTGTTCAAATTAAAGGCCACCATGACCGCAATCACGAGTATCTCAATCGAGAAAAAATAACCTATCCTGTAAGACTAATTGATTTAGAGGCATATAGTACGGAACGTGGGGTCTTATATTTTGAGATTTTTCTAGACGAGAAAAAGAATAGCATCTTCTATGCTTCACTCTACCCGTCCAAAATTGCAGATTTTCTTGAAGCCGCAAAGGAAAAAGGAAATAATAAAACCTATAAAATTCCTTTTCATAAATTGCAGAAAGATCCCGAAAAAATATATATCATAGCAAAACAGTTTGCCAGCGAATCCCAAAAGCAAGGCTCTGCATACACACCGCTTGTTCAAGACAGAATACGATCTGATGATTTTTCAAAGCTAAAAAGCATTAATTTGACAGTTATAGGAGCCGCTGATTCACATAGCGCCTTACAACGTCTCTCTTCTGGAGACGTGTGCCTATATGGAAAAACAGACAATGATGATAAATACTATCGGCCCTTGGAATGGTTGGATTCTTCAAGGTTCTATGTTGCACAAGACATACATAAGGAAATAGCTGTTGGCGATGAAGTGTTTTACCGCCAATATAAGTGCTTCACGGATTCTGACGATGACATGGTACTTATTCTTAGCCCTAACCTCAGATTGCGAGTCAAGGAAAGTCGGTTTAACTTTAAACCCGTGTCTACGTTATCCGAGTTATACCTTGATGCGCGTTTCATTCTAAAATTCGTTGCCAATTCATCATTTTTTGTTGGTGGCTATGAACTTAAATTTAAAACTTCTGGAATTACATGCGACTTTGAGAACAGGTTAAAATACATTATAGATTTATATGAAGTATTGAAAATGATTGATTTTGCTGTTGATGTCAAGTTTTCATATTATACTGAAGATCAGCAGCGTCAGCTCATAAAACTGATTAATCTACGCCATAATACAAATAACGTCAATTTGAAAGATGTTTATACAAAATACTTGTGGAATTACGATGGAAAATCTGTTCCACTAATCATCGTCAAGGATGGTAACAACATAGAGTTCATCAATTCCATATATACAGACAAAATAGCGATATTTCTTCCTTTTGACGAAAGTGGTGACGAGAGAGGATATAGAATGCCTTTGTTTGTCTACCAGGATGCTGATGTACTTAGCAATTTGTATCATTACGATTATGAAGCATTCAAGCGACAAATAGATGATAGTGATATTAATGAAGTCACGTCAACGGCTTTATTAGAACATGCACTCCTAATGATAAATGTTTTTGATCGAAATGGCGATCAACATTTCTTGGAATTGGCCGAGTATCTTCTTCAAAAGCTGAAGCCGTATATTACAAAAGAAATACTCCTTTTGAACCGCTTGCAAATCCGAAAAAGATTGAAGCCGCTTAGCAGAAGCGATATTGCCCGGTTACGCAGCATAACGGGTGACGATATGCAAGTGTTATTTGGTAAGAGCGTTCTGCTGGGAGATGCGAATGCAGCAAAAGGCTATTTTGATTGCTTTCCTGCGGATGAACAAGAACGATATAAAGAGTTCCCTATTTATAAGCTTTATTGCGATTTGTTGTAGTATGGGCAAATACTAATAATATGTATAGCCCGCAGGTGGAGAACCTGCGGGCTTCGTATATGGCGGTCAGCCGATAACGCGGTCACAGTAGACCACATATCTGTACTTGCCCCCGGAGGCGTAGGGATGGCAGGTGAGCAGCGTCAGCATATCCCGTCCCGGCTGGATCAATATCTCGTTGATGTCGTTGGGCTTTATGACCTTGATGGACGTGACCTCATAGGTCAGCGTTTCCCAAAGATTTGTGATATACACCTGGTCGCCCACTTCCAGAAGGTCGATATATCGGAAGTAGGGCGCGCCATACCATCCCCGGTGGGCGGCGATCACGCAGTTGGTGTCCGGGCCGCCAATGGGAAGGCTGGTCTGGGACAAATGCACCGCGCCAGCGGCCATGTTGTCATAGGTCGCGCCAAGATAAATGGGCAGCTCCACGTCCATTTTGGGTATGGAGATCACGCCCATCGCACCATTCTCCACGCCGTAGGCGGTGAGGTCAAAGGAGGGCTGCTGGTATGCCCAGGCATCGCAAAGCCCTGTCTGTCCGCTGGCGTAGATTTGGGTGTTGTATCGTACCATGGCGTCATATAGCTCCGAATACGGTCTGGGCGTGGGCGATGGCACGGGACCCTCCACATATTCAAAGGTCACGTCGGCGTCGCCCTCTCCCGCAGCGGACATATCAAAGAAGTCGCTCACAGCTTTTTGGGCCTGCCGGTCCAAATGGATGCCCACGAGCTGGGGCCAGAAACAGACGATAAAGCCCGCGAGGAAGATGGCGCAGGCCAGGGAGATAAGCGCCCGCGTCTTTGCGCTGCGCCTCGGATGCGGTTTAACGTGCCTCATGCTTGCCATACCTCCTGCGTGTGTGCTTTGCGAGATAAAGCCTCCAACCAATGACTGCCGCGGCGCTGCATCCCGCCATGATCCCAACGCCCAGGGCAAGGCCCTTGACATACTGCCGCCGCCAGGTGGAGGGCTCCGGCGCGGCTTCGGCCTCCACGACCTCCTCTTGCGCCAGCTCGTATGGGACACGCTTTCCCCGGACCAGAAGCCGGTGGGTGTTTACGCCATACGGCGTACAAGTAATGAGTGTCACAAGGTCCATTCCCGGCTGAAGCTCCAATGCGGCAGCGTCATCCGGCTCCACGACAAGCATTTGGTCGATCTCATAAGCCAGTGTCTCGCCCAGAACGCTCAGATAGAACCTGTCGCCCTCCCGCAGTTGTTCCAGGTCGGTGAACATACGCTGGGAGGCAAGGCCGGAATGGGCCGCGAGGACCGCGTGGGTGCTTTCGCCGCCCACGGGCAGGGACGAACCGGGCAGATGCCCCACGCCCTGTTCCAAGGTGCTGTTTTCTACGCCGTGATATATGGGCAGCTCCACATCAATGGCCGGGATGCGGATATAGCCCATGATGCCGTTGTTGTTCACGTTCAACAGGTCATCATAGCCGTCCCGTGCGGCGTTGAGGCGGGAAATGGCATCGGGGCCACTCATAGAGATGACCCCGATGCTGCGGTTGAACTGCTGCGCCGCCTCACGCTCCCGCATGAGCGTGGTATCGTCCATGCGGGAGATGGCGTCAGAGTAGGCGGCCATCGCGGTGGATTGATATTTCTCCGCGAGGTAGTTGCTGACGAATGGATAGAGCGTGATACCCAGCGCCAGCAGGAATACCAGCGCGCAGACGGCTATTTTGAGCCAGCTCATCTATGGCTGCGCCGCCGGCTGAAAATAAAGATAGCCGCCGCAGCGCCCGCCATGAGGACGATCCCGATGGTGGCATAGAGCCAGGTGCCTCTGCCGCCTGTCTGGGGCAGGTCGAAGCCCTTGGTGTTCACCACGGTCAGGGTGACGAAAGCGTTTGCAGATTCGTTGGAGGCCGCCATCTCCGCCGCGTTGCCGTTCACCGTGGCGGAGGCCGTCAGCATGGGCTTTTTGCACACGTCACAAACGGTGCCTTCTGCGGTGGTGATAACGACCTTAACTGCCTCCCGGAGCAGCACAAATCCGTCATCGGTGGCGGTTTCGGTGATGGAATAGGCGTCGTCCTCCAAGCCCTTGACAATGATCTTCCCCTCCGCCGTGGGGACGAACACGGTGGCCTGGGCCTCCTCGGTGGTGTGCCCGGTCACAAAGTAGATGCCGTCCTGCTGGGTGGCCTGGACATAGTAGTTGTCCGTGTCGTTGTGGAGGAGCATCTTCACGTTCTCAAAGTGGCCGGCGCCATCGGAAAACTGCTTGGTCAGGTCGAGGCCATAGACATACACATGACAGTCATCTTTGAGCGTGTCGTAATATTCGGCGTTGGTCCGGCGCCAGGTGAGGGTCACGTTGTTGGGGTTGCCAGTATTGCCATAGACCACGCTGGCGTCAGAATGGATGGTGGCGCTGTAAGTGATACGCATGGTGCAGGCGGAGTACCCCTGCTGCTGCCCGGTGGGGCCGTATACTTCGGTGCTGGTGTTGATCTCCGAGAGGCCCGTGCCGGTCATGGTGATGGTCATGGCCGCCCCGCCGTCCTCGGCGGTGTAGTCGGCGCTGAACTTGCCCTCGCTCTGGGCCCAGGTGGTGATCTTGTCGGTGCAGCTCTTGTCCTTGAAGAACTCGATCACAACGTCATTCTGGTTATAGGCGAGGCCCTGGCTCAGATTGTCCACGAAGGTATAGGTGGTGAGCTGGGAGGCTGCGCTGGTGATGGTGGGCAGCGTGGAAATGATCTGATACTGCATCACATCGCCGTCCGAGCCGGTGGCGGTGTGGGCATAGCCGTCCGAGATGCTGTCAGCCGCGCCGGTATTCTTGCCGGTGGAGGCGCTGGCCTCACGGACGGTCTTTTCAAGGGTGGGTGCGCCGGTGTTGTTCTTGGGATATACGGTCACATCGTAATTCCAGGAAGCGCCGTCAATGGAGGTCATGGGCAGAGATACCAGGAAGGGGTCCGTGGTGCTGGTGACATTTTCGGGCACGGCGGTCTCCACGAGAAGGTAGAGGCCCAGAGGCAGCCCGCTGGCGGAGCTGTGGCCGTATTCGTCCGTTTCCGGCATGGTCACGCCGCCGTTGGAGCCGATATAGGTTTCAAGGGCATTCTTCGTGACGGTCGAATTGTCCGCGAGGGCCTTTTCCAACGCGGAGATCAAAGTATCAGACGTGAAGTAGTAGATGTCCTCGGTCTGGTGGTGGGCGTTCTCATAAGAAAGGCCCAGAGCGGTGAGGAAAGAGGTGGTGGTAGAGCCCACCGGCATGGCGTAAACGGTGGTTGCCGTCTGGCCGCTGCCGTCCGAGCTGGTGTAGGTGGCGATGTCGGCCACCTTCAGATAGGTGAACTTTACGCCTTTGATGGCGTAGTTGACCGCCCCTCCCAGGGCGTCGTTCACGGAGCTGTCGTAGACGCCGGAGGACACATGGGCCCCGGCGTCCCAGGCACCCGCGGCCTCGGCGCTGGTCAGATCGTACTTATAGATGTTCAGCGATGCCGTCTTGCTGGTGTCGATGGTGGGGCCGGGAGCGGCATAGCCGAACACGCACAGGGACAGGGCCAGGATGACGGCCAGAATGAGGGAAACGGTTTTCTTCATAGCTTTCATTGTTCAGTCTCCTTTTTTAGTTGGATTTGGATTTCTTGCGGTTTCGGACAACAAAAAAGCCCGCGCAGCCGGCCAGTCCCAGAAGGGCGGTGCCGACAGCCACGGGCAACAGCAGGCCGGAAGAGCCTGTCTGCGGCAGATTGGTGATGCGGTTGTTGGTGACGGTATAGGCGATGTCGTACAGAGGGCCGGTCGCGGCGTCAAAGGGGAGCGTTCCCTGGAACACGGGGTCTTTCAGCAGAGACAGACCCTCCGGGGCCTTTGTCTCTGTGAGCCGGTACTGGACTTTGCCGTTGGCAACGAGGCCGTCAAACTTCACCGTGCCATCCGCCCCGGTGGTGAGCTGGCCGGCGTTGAGGTCCAGAGTTGTACAGCCGCCGATGGCGGGAGTGGTATCCGAGCGGAACGTGACGGGCTGCCAGAGTCCGCCGTCCTGGGACCATTCCAGAAGATAGGTCGCGCCGGCGAGGGTGTTGCCCTGGGTATCGGCCTTGTGGACGGTGATGGAGCCGACATTGTAGACATTCTCCCGCGTGAGGGTCACAGTCTGGCCGTCTGTTTCAATGGCAAAATCGAAAACGGTCTCGTCCAGTTGGTAGCCCTCCGGGGCTTTTGTCTCTTTGGCGGTGTAGGTGCCAAAGGGCAGAGAGTCCACGGTGGCGGTGCCGTCCTCCCCGGTGGTGGCCTCGGTCACGGTGGCCCCAGTCTCATCCATGACGGTGAACACGGCTCCGGCGAGGGGCGTCTGGGTGAGGCCGTCCTGCTTGGTGATAAGCAGCTTGCCCTCTATGATCTCCTCCGGCACGGTAAGCTCCGTGTCGTTGACCGCAAGCTGGGTAGTCCCAGGTTCCAGGCCGATGGAGTACGAATTGGGGTCCACGGTGTAGCCCGTGGGGGCGTTGATCTCCTGTAAGGTCCAGCCGGTGCCACAAGCGTAATAGTTGGTGGTAAAATGACCGCCGCTGTCCGTGGTGTAGGTGTCCTGGAGTGTGCCGTCATGGTATACGCCGTACTGTGCGCCCTCCAGCGTGGCGCGGCTGCTCCGGCGCACACCTTCGTCGGCGTCCACTTTCGTGACGGCCACGCGCCACATCTTTAGCTCGTTCTCAAAGCGGACCTCGGCTGTCTTGTCGTATTCCACGGTGACGGTCTGCGAGGGGACCTCACATACATAGCCCTCCGGGACATTCTCGGTTACGGTATACTGGCCGGGAACGAGGCCGGGGACGGTGATGGTGCCGTCCGTTCCGCTGGTGACGGTCTGATCGACAGAACCGCCCTTGACCGTAAACTGGATGCCGCTGATATGACCATCATCGGAGGTCTTGACGATTTTGAGGCTGCCGGTTTTAAGGGTGTTGCGGAAGGTGACGGTGGCGGTCTTGTCATATTCCACGGTCACGGTCTGCGACGGATTATCACAGGCATAGGCCGCCGGGACCTGCTCTGTGACCGTGTACTGGCCGGGGGTCAGACCGGGAACAGTGATGGTGCCGTCCGAACCGCTGGTGACAGTTTTGTTTATGCTCCCGCCCTTGACGGTGAACTGAATGCCGCTCACCTTGCCGTCATCTGCGGTCTTGACGATTTTGACATTCCCGGTTTTTAAGGTGTTGCGGAAGTTTACGGTCGTGGTTTCGTCGCCCTTGACGGTGACGGTCTGGGAGGTCTGGTCTGCGGTGTAGCCACTGGGGACGGTTTCTGTCACGGCGTACTGGCCGGGGGTGAGGTTCGGGATGGTGATAGTGCCGTCCGAGCCGCTGGTGACGGTTTGGTTCATCGAGCCGCCTCGGACGGTGAATTGGATGCCGCTCACCTTGCCGTCATCCGAGGTCTTGACGATACGGATACTTCCCAGGCTGCGGATGTTGTGGAAGTTTACGGTCGTGAGGGTCCCGGCCTTAATGGAAACGGTCTGAGAGGGATTATCCGATTTGTAGCCATCCGGGACCTGCTCGGTTATGGTATAGGTGCCGGGCGTCATGCCCCCGACATTGAGGACGCCTTTGGCGTCGGTGGGGAAGGTCTTATTGTATCCATCGCCTGTGATGGTAAATTTGATACCGCTCACATTGCCGTCGTCCGAAGTCTTGATTATTTTGATATTCCCCTTCGACGGAGTGTTATGGAAGGTGACATCGTACAATTCTCCCGGCATGAGCGTAAAACGCTGTGTGGTCTGGTCTGCGGTGTAACCTGCCGGAACCTGCTCGGTCACAGTATAAGAACCGGGTGACAGGTCGGGCACCTTTACTTTGCCGTCGTAGCCGGTAGTCACGGTTTGCGATCCGTCTGGGCCCGACAACGTGAATTTGATCCCTCCCACAACGCCGTCACTTGATGTCTTGATTATTTCTACTGTTCCTTTTTCGAGGGCATTATAGAAAGTGAGAACTTGCCCGCCACCGCTCTTAAGCGTGACCTGCTGGGATTTCGGGCTGGCAACATATCCGCTGGGGGTCTGCTCCGTTACCATATAGGTGCCCGGCTTGACCTCGGTTAAGATATTGCCGTAGTCGTTTGTATAAACACTGTAATACGCACCGTTGGCCTCGCCGCCTATCCCTACGAGGGTAAAGTTGATATTGGCAACATTCCCATCCTCGGCGGTTTTCCTAATTCCGAGGGAGGCATTGGCAGCGGGCGGGGGTGCCTCGCCCTTCGCATTAACCATGAAATAGCCGGATGTGTTGTCCGATGCTTCAACGCCTACGATGGTTTCCTGCAAGCCGTTTCCGGCATAGGCCGTGATGGTCGAACTGACAGACACAGCGTTTTTCTTGGTGACATTCACCGTGGCACTATCGACCGGGGACGAGGATGTGATCGTCAGCTGATTCCCCGACACGCTAAAGTTGAGGCTGCCGTTGGTGCTGGTGAAGTTGTAATTGGACAACACGCCGTTGCTGTCGGTAAGAGTGAGGGTGAACGCGCCGTTCTGATAGCTCATGTCATGGGAGGCAGGCGGCGCATTGAGAGAGTTTGCAAAGCTGGGCAGGATGCTGTATGCCCGCATGGCGTTGGAGATCTGATCGTAGACGGTCTTGACCTCGCTGTTCCAGCCACCGCCGCATACGGAGTTTATAACCTTGGAATCGGTGCAGTTGTAGGGCGAATAGGTGCTGCGGGCACCCACGATCAGCTCCCAAATTATCAACTGTGTCGCCGTGTACTGGCTGCCGAAGTTACCGGAAAGGGCGGAACTGTTACCCGGTTCGCCGCACAGCAGCGCTACCTTGATAGCGTCGCGTTTGTCCGATGAAAAGCCGTTCCACACATGCGCTGTACTGGTCGAAACAGTAGAGCCTCCAGGAAGATAGCCGCCAGGTTCGATGCAGTACGCCGGGGAGCCGTTGGCGGTGATCTGGTAACGAGGGCTGCCATTGCCGCCAATGTACTTCGAGTTCCAGGCGAACGAACTGTAGTACTTGATCTGAGAACCGTAGGAATCGTAGCAGTTATGCACCGCAATCGAGGCGGTGCCGCTGATCGTCGAGAAAATGGTCGGACCATTCTCCGGGGGATTGTTCGGGCCCATAACGATGCCGTCCCCAAAGGGCTCTTCGATGCTGGGCCCATCCACCACAGGCGGAGCAATCTCCGGGGCCTCGGTGGGCGCGGGCGTTTCAGTCGGAGCCGCCGTGGGTACGGGCGTGGGTTCCGCTGTGGGTGTGGGGGCAGGTGTGGCCGTGGGTGCGGCGGTTTCTGCCGGAGGTGTGGTCGTTTCCGGGTCACTGCCCGAAGAAACGATGTCTCCCGGCGCTGCCGGGGTGGGCGTTGCGTCTGCCGGGTCCGTACTGGTATCTTCCTGAGCAAATACCCCAAGGGGTGTCAAGCTCAACAGAAGCACAGCGACCAAGAGCAGGGGCAACAGGTGTTTGAGCTTCTTCACTGGTTTTCCTCCTTGTAGAACAAAAATAGCCGCCCATTTCATGAGCGGCTTCCAAAAAGAGAGTGTGGTACCCTCTGATTGAACGATGGCGATCACCGGTAATCTCTAATGTGGTGTCTCCATATAAAAATAAAGCCGCTCATGATAACACGAGCGGCTAGAACATAGTGCAACATTGCTCAATTCTATATTGGGCGCGACTTATGCAACAGATGAAAAGTTGCCAACATATGTATTAAGCGTCTATCAAAACGCAATAGAACTATCTGAAAGATTGATCATCACAACTGTAGAATTCTTGCCAATTTGATAACATTAATTGACATGATTAGCAATATGTGATAACATACTTAAAAATCTATTGGATAAGACGTTGTTGTAAGGTCTATATGAAAATGTTAGTATCTGGTAAAGAATATTGAGGAGGTCTACAAATGATGAAAAAGAAGTTGCAAGTATTCGTTTCATCTACCTATGAGGACATGAAAGCTGAGCGCCAGAAAGCAGTAGAAGCCATTTTAGCCGCTGGGCATATTCCTGCAGGCATGGAGCTTTTTGCATCAGAGAATCAAGAGCAATGGAAAGTTATACAAAGATGGATACGTGAATCAGATGTATTCTTGATTCTTCTTGGTGGACGATATGGAAGTGTAGAATCAACGCAAAAGAAAAGTTATATCCATCGAGAGTTTGAATATGCTGTAAGCAAAAATAAACCTATAATGTCAGTTGTAATCAGCGATTCATTCCTTGATGAAAAAATTAAGCAAGGTGTCTATAATGCGCGCTTCCCGGTAGAAAACAAAGATCCACGATACATTGAACTGAAGAAAATGATTCATTCCAAAATGTCGGCAGAATACTCCGATATAGGCGATGTATCATCTGCAATATCCAGAATGTTTGCAAATTATCCAAAACAGTTTCAAAAATGTTCCGGTTGGGTTTCTGGAAAAGAATATTTGAGGACGGAAAGCGCTCTCAATAGTCAGTATTTAGGCATTATATCTGCATCGATAGGCCTAAACAGAGATGAAGAGTTTCGTCTTTTGCGTGATCGTGCTACAAAAGAAATCTCTATTATTGGGGCAGGGATGTCTAAACTGTCTAGGCTCGCTCTTAATTCCCTTGAAAATCAGGCTTCTCGTGTTCCTATCCATCTGTACATGTTGGATCCTGATTATTTGGAAAGCAATCCTACTTATGCTCAACTTCTGCAAGATTTTTTTGGTATTCAAAGATTTTCAGACTATGTTCGCCTATCTTATTCAACTCTCAAGGAGTTCTGCGAAAAGCATAACAGTGCCCAGTGTAAACACCATATTACTCTATCTGTATATCGGACAGTCCCGACAATGAGTATGGTCATTATTGATCCTACCACTTCAAAAGCAGAAATGGTTGTTGAATACTTCTCTTATCATTGCGGAGAGGAACGCCCACTTTTCCGTGTAGGAAAGTGCAAAAAAGCTCAATTGTTTGAGAGCCTATATGAGCACGCAAAACATTTATTTGACGCATCTATAGAGGTTGTTAAATGAATCTTTTTTCTGATTATCGAGCCTGCAATTTCTCAAAGTATTCTTGGCTATGCGATGATATACTTGCCCGATGGCTTGTAAATCACTTGAAATGCTATGGAAACTCTATCATAGATGTTGGATGTGGTAATGGGTTTATGTTTAAGTATTACAACAGGGCTTTTAGCCGTGTCGCAGCTATTGAGCCAAGCAAATCCTTGGAACCAATAGCTTGTGAACGTGCGAATGAGTATCACGTGAAATTTATGAATGCAACTGCCGAGAAAATACCCTTTGCTGATTTTAGTTATGATGTTGCTTTTTCAAAAAGTTCACTGCATCACTTTGAAAACCGTTCGCGCGGATTAGAGGAGATGAAACGTGTCAGTAAAAGCATTGTTGCAGTGATGGAAGTTGTCGCCCCCTCAATACAGTGTCTCCCTTTCCTTCAACAACTTTTGACAGCAAAGGAATCTGGAAGAACAGCCACGAGCGTCTTTACGTCAGAATCTCTTAATAATATAATAAAAGAATCTATCCATCCGCGTATTCTACACTCACTATTATTTGATCAATACATTGATATTGAAACATGGATAAAGTATAGTGATCTTTCAATCACAGAAAAGCAGAATTTATATGAGCAAGTCCTAAACATGGATTCCTTCACTAAACAATTTATGCAGTTACATATGAGAAATGACCATCATGTAATGTTACGCAGGATGTGTTTATGTATTGCATTCATTTAGTCATGCTATATGCAACACACAACACATGAAGTCAGCGAGCTGCCGTTTCTTTTGATGAACAGGTCCGCTCATAATAACATGAGCGGACCTGTTTCAGCTTGTCAAAGAACTCCCCAAAGAGGGGAGTTTTTGGTATAATGTAGGAAGAGAGAATGAGAATGTGTGTGGGGGGTAAAGAGATGGACGAATGGAGAAAAGACGCGAGGCGGGATGTAGTGATCACGGATATAGACGCACTTGTGCCGGAAGATCATCTGCTGCGAAAGATAGAAAAGGTCATGGACTATGACTGGCTGTATGAGCGGCTGGACCCGTATTACAACCATGAAGTGGGACGGCCGGGGACGGACCCGGTAGTGCTGATAAAGATGGTGCTTATCCAGCACCTGTTTGGGATACCCTCCCTGCGGCAGACATACCGGGAGATCCAGGTCAATATAGCATACCGTTGGTTTCTGGGATACGGGCTATTGGAGAACATCCCGCACTTTGCGACAGTGAGCTATGCGTTCTGCAAGCGATTCCCGCCAGAGCTGGGAGAGGAGATATTTGAGCATATCCTAAACAAAGCGATAAACCACCGGATGGTAGACCCGAGAGAGATCTACATAGATGGGACGCATATAAAAGCGAGCGCGAACAAGAAGAAGTACCAGAAGGAACAGGTGAAGAAAGCGGCGAAGGTGTACGAGGAGCAGCTGCGGGCGGAAGTGAACGCGGAGAGGGAAACGCTGGGGAAAGGGCCCATAGAAGACGAGGACGACGATGACACCCATGGGGGAACGGTGACGAAGACGGTATCCACCACGGACCCAGACGCAGGGATGTTTGTGAAGGGAGAGCACGAGAAGCAGTTTGCGTATGAGGCGCACACGGCCTGTGACAGGCACGGGATGGTACTGGGAGTAGAGGTAACGGCGGGGAACATACATGACAGCGTGGCATGGGACAAGGTGTATGACAAGGTAACGGAGAGATTCAAAGAAGAAGCAGAGTTTATTGTGATGGACGCGGGGTACAAGACGGCGTGGATAGCGAAGAAGGTGCTGGAGGATGGGCGGATACCCATCCTGCCGTATACGAGAAAGAACAACAGGAAAGACGTCTTCAAGCCTTGGGAGTATGAATATGACGAGGCAACAGACAGCTATATCTGCCCGGAGGGGAAGGTGTTGCGGCACACGACCACAGACCGGGAAGGGAAACGGACATACCGAAGCACGCCGGGGATATGCAGGACCTGTCCCAGCCGGGCGGCATGTGGTGCGAATGAGAAGGGGCAGAAGCTGCTGACAAGGCATATATGGCAGGAGCACCTTGAACTGGCGGAGGCACTGCGGAAGACAGAACGAGGCAAGCAGATATATGCCAAGAGAAAAGAGACGATTGAGCGAGTGTTCGCGGACGCGAAGGAGAAGCACGCGATGCGGTACACGCAGCACCGTGGTCTGGCCCGGGTGACGACCTGGGTGAGGCTGAAGTTTGCTGCGATGAACTTGAAAAAGATGGCGGTATGGAGTTGGGGTAAGCCCTGCTTTTCCCGGGTCAATCCCATATTTTGTGTAAACACCCTAAAGGTGAAAATAGAGCGAGATCTCAAAGGGAGCGGAGGGAAGCC
>CANQRM010000037.1 GCA_947626265.1 uncultured Oscillospiraceae bacterium | reverse complement strand
ACACCTGCTCAGCACAGATACCAGACCCTTCGGGTCGCTTAACTCATTATTTCGTCTAACTTTTGGGGTTCACTTCAGCGATCCGGCGGCTCACGCTTTTGCGCTGTCGAAGCCTCTTGGAAAACGTCGCCTTTTGTGATATTCTATAAATGGATTTTTATAGGGTCTCAGTATAAGACAGCTTGGTATATGTCGGAAAGGGGGATGGATCATGTCGCCCGAAGAAAAAGCGAGACAGCTCATAGACGCCCGGCTAGTCCAATCAGGCTGGGTCGTGCAGGACTTTAAACAACTTAATCCCACGGTCTCGCTTGGCGTCGCCGTGCGGGAGTTCCCCACCAGTACCGGGCCGGTAGACTATGCTCTTTTCGTGGATGGGCTTCCTGTCGGCGTTGCGGAGGCAAAACGGGATGAAATGGGCGAGAACATCACAACTGTTGAACCACAGTCGGATCGCTATGCCAATAGCACATTCAAATATGTCAAGGCGGAGTACCGCATCCGCTTTGCTTACGAGGCGACGGGAGTACTGACCCGTTTCACGGACTATGACGATGAGAAATGCTGCCCCAGAAATGTGTTCTCCTTCCACCGGCCCGAGACACTCCGGGCGCTGCTGGCCCAGAAGGACACTGTCCGCAACAACCTGAAACATCTCCCGCCACTGGACACGCGGGGTTTCCGGGATTGCCAGGTCACGGCCATCCAAAACCTTGATCAGTCCTTTGCGGACAACCGGCCCAGAGCGCTGGTGCAGATGGCCACAGGCGCTGGAAAGACGTTCACCGCTATCACGGCTACCTACCGTCTGCTGAAATATGGCAAGATGAACCGTATCCTGTTCTTGGTGGATACCAGGAGCCTGGGTGAACAGGCGGAGCGGGAGTTTCTGGCCTACCGGCCCAATGACGACAACCGCTCCTTCTCCGAGTTGTACGGTGTGCGCCGGCTGAAAACCTCCTATATCCCTAACGACGTGCAGATCTGCATCAGCACCATCCAGCGGATGTACTCCATCCTCAAGGGCGACGAGATCGACGAATCCGCTGAGGATGTGTCCATGTTCGAGATGGACGGTGCCAACAGTCAGCCGGTAAAGGAGGTCGTGTACAACGGGAAGTATCCGCCGGAGTTTTTCGACTGCATTATCGTGGACGAGTGCCACCGCTCAATCTACAACGTCTGGAGCCAGGTGTTGGAGTATTTCGACGCCTTCATCATCGGCCTGACTGCCACGCCGGACAAGCGCACCATCGCCTATTTCAACCAGAACATGGTCAGCGAGTATTCCCGTGAGCAGGCCATCATCGACGGCGTGAACGTGGGCGAGGATATCTTCCTCATCGAGACCGACGTGACCAAGCACGGCGGGCACATCATGAAACAGGTCGTCGAGTGCCGCAACCGCCTCACCCGCGCCAAGCGGTGGAAGCAGCTGGACGACGACGTGGACTATGCGCAGACCCAGCTGGACCGGGACATCGTCAATCCCAGCCAGATACGCACCGTCATCCGCACATTCCGGGACAATCTTTTCACCGCTCTGTTCCCGCACCGTCAGGAGGTGCCCAAGACGCTGATCTTCGCCAAGACGGACAGCCACGCGGACGACATCATCCAGATCGTCCGGGAGGAATTCGGCGAGGGAAACGAGTTCTGCCAGAAGATCACCTGCCAGGCGGAGAAGCCGGAGACGGTGCTGAGCGCCTTCCGCAACGACTATAACCCCCGCATCGCTGTCACCGTGGACATGATCGCCACCGGCACGGATGTGAAGCCCATTGAGTGTCTGATCTTCATGCGGGACGTGCGCAGCAAAAACTATTTTGAGCAGATGAAGGGCCGCGGCACCCGCGTGCTGGGCAAGGACGATCTGCAAAAGGTCTCTCCCTCCGCCACGGAGAACAAGGACCACTTCGTCATCGTGGACGCGGTGGGCGTGACCAAATCGAAAAAGACGGACACCCGGCCCCTGGAGCGCAAGCCCACCGTCAGCATGCGGGAGCTGATGCTCAACGTGGCCATGGGCGCGAAGGACGAGGACACCCTCACCTCCCTGGCAAACCGGGTGATCCGTCTGAACGCCCAGCTGTCTCCCAAGGAGCGCAAGGAGTTTGAGACGATGGTGGGCATGTCCGCAGGCGGCCTGGCCCAAGGGCTCTTGGACGCCTTTGACGGGGACGTTATCGCGGCCCATGCCGGGGTCGTACTGGACGGGGACCGGGAGCCCACCGAGGAAGAGCAGAAAAAGATGGACGCCGCCCAAAAGGAGCTGGTCAGAGAGGCGGTCAAGCCCTTCTATGACCCGGACGTCCGCAATTATATCGAGGACGTGCGCCGCAGCCATGAGCAGATCATCGACAGTGTAAATCTAGACACGGTGCTGTTCGCGGGCTTTGACACGGATAAGCAGTCCGCCGCCGACCGCACCATCCAGACTTTCCGAGCGTTCATCGAGGAAAATCGGGACGAGCTGACCGCCCTGCGCGTGATCTATGACCAGCGGTACAGGGACCGCTCCATGGTCATCGAGAAGCTCAAAGCGCTGTATGAGAAGCTGAAAGCCCAGGGCGTCACCGTGGAGCGGCTCTGGGACTGCTATGCCATCAGAAGGCCGGACAAGGTCAAGCGCTGCACGGTGGCAAAGCTGGCCGACCTGGTCAGCCTCGTCCGTTTTGAGATGGGCTATGCCGACGAGCTGGCCCCCTTTGCAGATAAGGTGAATTATAACTTTATGCGCTGGACGTTCCAGAAGAACACCGGCGCGGTACACTTCACCGAGGAGCAGATGGATTGGCTGCGGCTCATCAAGGATCATATCGCCGCGTCACTGAGCATCGAGCCCGGCGATTTGGACCTGAGTCCTTTCGACCGCAAGGGCGGCCTGGGCCGGTTTTATGAGGTCTTTGGATCGGATTACGAGGCAGTCCTGCGGGAAATGAACATTGAACTGGTGGCGTAAAGATGGAAATAAAAACATTAGGAACTGTCGCCGCTTATATAAATGGCCGAGCATTTAAACCGGACGAGTGGGAAACTTTCGGGCTTCCCATCATCAGAATACAGAACCTAACTGATAGTTCGGCAAAATTTAATTATTCATCGGTGGAACATGATAAACGCTTCTTGGTTAAAAATGGGGACCTGTTGTTTGCCTGGTCTGCTTCCCTTGGCGCGCATATCTGGAAGGGTGGAGACGCGTGGCTGAATCAACATATTTTCAAAGTAATTCCTAATGACGGCATATATCGGGATTACTTATACTATTACTTGCTTAATGTCGTATCTGCACTGTATTCCAAAACTCACGGGTCCGGTATGGTACATATTACGAAAGGGCCATTCATGGCAACAAAGATACCGGTTCCATCACTTCCAGAGCAGGAGCGCATCGTCGCCAAAATCGAAGAACTGTTCTCTCAACTGGACAGCGGCGTGGAAGCGTTGA
Source organism: uncultured Oscillospiraceae bacterium (assembly GCA_947626265.1). Taxonomy (GTDB): domain Bacteria; phylum Bacillota; class Clostridia; order Oscillospirales; family Oscillospiraceae; genus CAJOIG01. Next base: position 17,082 of record CANQRM010000037.1, on the reverse strand, counting down.
AAAAGACAAAACAGCAATTGGTTGTGTACCGGCAAGCAGTGCTGAAAGAGGCGTTTGAGGAAGCTACGAAAGCGGGGATGCCTATACAGATTAAAGATGTGTGCCATGATATTAAAGTTGGGATCGTTATTAAACCCGCACAATACTATACTGATTCTGGTAATGGTATAAAAGCATTCCGCTCTGCAAATGTACGCGAGTTTTCTATTAATGATAGTGATTGGGTCTATCTCTCGACTGAAGGACACAGCAAAAACCTACGGAGCGAAGTTCATACCGGGGACGTACTCGTTGTTCGTTCGGGATATCCGGGGACTGCCTGCGTTGTAAGCCCGGAGTATGACGGATGCAATGCAATAGATATTTTGATTGCCGTGCCAGATACTTCAAAAGTCTTGCCTGAGTATCTTTGTGCCTATACGAACTCTCCATACGGTAGAAAACTTGTGACAGAAAAGAAGCGCGGTGTCGCACAGGCACATTTGAATGTCGGCGGTTATTCCAGAATGGAAATATGTCTTCCATCGCTAGAAGATCAGAGAGATATTTTGTCAAAGATAGAAGCACAGCTATCTATATATGACAATATCGCGCAAACCATAGACGCCGCTTTGCAACAGGCCGAGGCCCTGCGGCAGAGCATTTTAAAGAAAGCATTTGAGGGGAAAACGTGATGGATAGCAATATGGATCCCAATCCCTATCGCTCGTTAGACACTAATATTAGTCCAAGAGACTTTGAAGTGTTCTGCATGAACACATTAGAGGCTTACGCAGAACGGGAGAATTTACAAGACTTTAGAATTGCACACGACCAGAAAATAACTGCTGATGATGGTACATATCAGATTGATGTGCTGGCAGAATACACCGCACTAGGATCACGGCACAAGGTAATAGTTGAGTGTAAAAAACAGTCAAGGAGCGTTGAGCGGGAAATTGTAGCAGCTCTTGATAGAAAACTACAAAGCTTAGGGGCTCAAAAAGGAATCCTTATCTCTACATCTGGATTTCAGAGCGGTGCGACGTTATATGCAAAAAAGCATGGAATCGCGCTTTGGCAAGTTGTTGACAGTTATATTAAACACATTTCTGCCGCAGCAAGTGAAGAGTATCTACAAATGATGAAGGCGCAATTCTTGATTGACCAGTTTCTGCCGAAATACTTTTGTCTAGAGTGGGATTGTTCTGCCGACTATCCATATAAAGAAATTTACCCAACTGAAAAGATGTATGCTGAAGCAAGGCGCAAAGCGAGAGAAGTATACTTCCGAAGTAAACCGTAGACACTGCTTTACATAACAAAAAAGACCTGCGACAGAGCATTTTGAAGTATGTTTTTGAAAGGAAGAATAATCTTTGATATCTTTCTTTGATTTGGTTCAAAAGGATGATTTCCGTCGTTTCGTAGAGGCGAGAATAGCAACTCATACTGATGAAGCATATTGCTTCCCAGCATCATTACCCAAACTCTATAAATACCGTTCACTTTCTTCGCATGCCATTGATGACATAATCAACGGCAAAATAATGATGACATCTATTGGTGATTTCAACGACGTTTTTGATGGGGCAATACATCAATATGGGTCAAAAGAAGAAATAGAAAAAGCTGCAATTAGAAAATGGGATGAAATGGAGACGCATCGTGTTGCTGCCCGCATACCAGCAGGCTTTTTAAAAAGAGACGATATTGTAATTCCATATATGGAATATTTCAAAACTGAATCCCGGCTAAAGTTCCGGGTGCTTGATTTTCTTGGTACCTATGTGTGTTGCTTCTCAAAAGACAATACATCTACACTAATGTGGGCACATTATGCGGATTCCAACAAAGGAATATGTATAGAATATGAGTTTGATAAATTGCCACCAGGAAATCTACTAAGAGATTCAATCTTCCCTGTTGCATATACTGAAATTCCTATTAATCTGAGAGATTTATTAGAAGATAAGCAAAACAAAGTTTATACGTACCCAATAGATGCTGCTGTCTTATGTTCTGCACTTAACAAAGCAAAAATATGGGAATACGAACAAGAATGGCGTATTATTTTTGTGCTTGCGAGTTCAAGCGAGAACACTCAGCGCTTATCCATTAATTCAGTCATACATCCATCTAGCATATATTTGGGCTACCATTTTTTAAAGCCATTCTTTTACTACGACTATAAGAACATAGCAGAATATGAAAAGTGTTCTAAAAGAATAGAGAAATTTATTAAACTTATATCTCATTTGCAAGATTATAGTATCCCGGTTTATATAATGACTCCAGTAATTAACAGCTATCGTTTTAAACCATATACCATACCAGCAGATGCACTTTTAGGTTTCATGTTCCAATTCTTTGATGAAAATCGTCCTGAAGACATTAAGTATTATTACACATTACATGACCATCTGATGGATATTATTGAAAAAGAACAGGAGACCACCCATGCCTGAACAGACTTCCACCATCATCTCCCGCGTGTGGGGCATGTGTAACCCGCTGCGGGACGACGGCATATCCTACGGCGACTATCTGGAACAGCTCACCTATCTCATCTTCCTCAAGATGGCGGACGAGTATTCCAAGCCGCCCTACAATAAGGATAGCGGCATCCCGACGGGCTGCACCTGGGCGGACATGAACACCCTGACCGGCGCGGCGCTGGAGAGCCAGTACAAGACCACGCTGGAGACCTTGGGCGAGCAGGGCGGCATTCTGGGCAAGATATTCAAGGGAGCCATTAACAAGATCAGCAATGTGGCCATCCTCTACCGTATCGTGCAGATGATCGACAAGGAAAAGTGGGTCTCCATGTCCACCGATGTAAAAGGCGAGATCTACGAGGGGCTGCTGCAGAAAAACGCCGAGGACGTGAAAAGCGGCGCCGGGCAGTATTTTACGCCCCGGCCCCTGATTCGTGCCATGGTCAGATGCTTGCGCCCGGAACCCATGAAGACCATTGCCGACCCATGCTGTGGCAGCGGCGGCTTCTTCCTGGCGGCGCAGGAATTCATCGCAGAGAACTATCAGCTGGATCGGGAACAGAAGGAGTTTTTGAAAAACGAGACCTTCTATGGGAACGAGCTGGTGGCCGCCACGTTCAAGCTGTGCCTGATGAATCTCTATCTGCACAATATCGGCGACATCTATGGCAATGTCCCCGTGGCGCAGGGCGACTCACTGCTGACCGACCCCGGCTACCGGGTGGACTATGTCATGACCAACCCGCCTTTTGGCAAGAAGTCCTCTCTCACCTTTACTAACGAGGAGGGCGAGCAGGAAGAGGAAGACCTGGTCTACAACCGCTCCGACTTCTGGACCACAAGTTCCAACAAGCAACTCAACTTCGTCCAGCATATCAATACCATCCTGAAGTCCACCGGCAAGGCCGCCGTAGTGGTGCCGGACAATGTGCTGTTTGAGGGCGGCGCGGGCGAGGTCGTGCGCAAAAAGCTGCTGGAGACCACCGACCTGCACACCATCCTCCGCCTGCCCACAGGCATCTTTTACAAGCCAGGTGTCAAGGCCAATGTGATCTTCTTCGACAAGCGGCCCGCCAGCCCGGAGCGTCAGACCAAAGAGGTGTGGATATACGACTTCCGCACCAACGTCCATTTCACGCTGAAGCAGAATCCCATGACTGACCGTGACCTGGAGGATTTCATCGCCTGCTATCACCCGGAGAACCGCCATGAGCGGAAGGAGACCTGGTCGGCTGATGACCCCGACGGGCGCTGGCGCAGATTCGACATCGACGAGATCATGGCGCGGGACAAGACCAGCCTGGACATTTTTTGGATCAAGGACAAGGCTCTGGCCGACCTGGACAACCTCCCCGCGCCGGACGAGCTGGCCGGTGACATCATTGAGAACCTGCAAAGTGCTCTGGAGAGTTTCCAGGAGCTCATGGGCCAGCTGAAGCAATAATGTATTGCGAAGCGACATACAATATGGTATAATACCTTTTGAAAGGTGGTGCATACCATGGCGAATAAGACTGCGAACGTGCTGGCGCGCGTAGAGCCGGAGACGAAGCGCGAGGCTGAGGAGGTCATGCAGAAGCTGGGCATCTCCGCGTCCACGGTGATCAATCTGCTCTATAACCAGATCATCCTCACCAAGAGCATTCCCTTCCCACTGACGCTGCCCCGCGGACCGAAGGCGCGGGACGAGATGACCGACGAGGAATTTTCCGCGATGATCCAGGAGGGCCTAGACGATGTGCAGGCTGGGCGCACAAGACCCGCCAAAGAGGTGTTTGCCGATCTGCGTCGGGAGCTTTCGTGAATGGAGAGCTATGCCGTTGAGATGACCCGGCAAGCGGAGGAACAACTGTCGGAGATCGTGCGGTACATCTCCGTTACGCTGCAATCACCACAGGCCGGTATGAACACGCTGGACGCATTGGAGGAAGAGATCGATTCTCTTTCGGCCATGCCTTCCCGTTACCCGGCGATAGAGGATGACCCGGCTGGTGATCGTGGCATTCGCAGAACCCGGGCCAGGAATTTCAATATCTACTATCAGGTTGACGACGCCCGGAAGCGTGTCAATATCCTTGCTGTCTGTTACGCCCGCCGGGATCAGAAGAAGATAGTTGAGAACCTGTGATTTGTCCTGGTTCGCAAATGCGTCATTGACAGGTGGGATGCAGAGTGATAAAGTCACTTTAGACGGAGCAGAAAAGCCCGCCTTGATCAAAGCTTAATATGATACACAGATCATAGTCTGTGCCAGGAGCCGCTGTTAGTGTGTCTTCAGGCCGTATGATCAGAGCATTCTGTGCGCTGATTTCTCGGTCGGGACCATTAACAGCGGCTTCGCAATTTGTTCAGCACTTTTCTCGTCTGACCGACTGCTTTCGACAAATTCCGCAGAGAGAAAAATCTAAAATGATTTTGCACGGTGGATCGCCGCTGTGGAGCACCACTTGTCAGAGCAAGATTCTACCATGGGCCCAAAATTCGCTCCGCGCTCATTTTGTGCCACGGAATCTTGTTGGGGAGTGCCTTCCCCAAACCCTGCTTGGCGTCGTCGCAAGCTCCACATCCCTCGCTTCGCCGCATGCGGCAAAGCTCGTCCGTTCCGCTGCTCCTCCTCTCCCCATCGCAAACGCTGCGCTGGTTTGCGCTGGGGGCCCCATAGCGGCTTGTTGCTCATTTTTCAAATTCGCTTGTTCCAAAAGGAGATCATTTTGTCCATGCCGAAAAAGTACAACACGCCCCATCGAAGCGTGACCGTGAAAACGCGGCTGACCAAAGAGGAATATGCTTCCTTTGAAGAAGTCGCAGCTTTGTGCGGCGTCAGCAAAGCCGCGTTCATCCGCAAGGCCATCACCGGAGCGACGCTCAAGCCCACTATCGTAATCACGGCGGTGAATGACGAGCTGCTGAAAAAGCTGGATGATCTCATCGCGCAATATGGCAAGATCGGCGGCAATCTCAACCAGATCGCACGGCACTTGAACGAATACAGCGTCCCCTACACAGACTTGGAAAAAGAGGTCCGGGACGCGGCAGTTGACCTCGCCATGTTGAAATATGAAGTCTTGGAAAGGGTGGCGGCGACCGTTGGCAACGTTCAAACACATAAGCTCTAAAAATGCCCGGTACAGCGACGCGGAAAAGTATCTGCTTTTCGAGCACGACGAGTTCACCATGAAGCCCATTCTGGATGAAAATGGGCGGCTCATTCCAAGAGAGGATTACCGCATCGCCGCGCTCAACTGTGACGGCCAGGATTTTGCCATTGCCTGCATGGGAGCGAATCTGCAATATGGCAAGAACCTGGATCGGCGCGACGTGAAAAGCCACCACTACATCATCAGCTTTGACCCACGGGACGGTACAGATAACGGCCTGACCGTGGACCGGGCACAGGAGCTTGGAGCGCAGTTTTGCCGCGAGCATTTTCCCGGTCACCAAGCGTTGGTCTGCACTCACCCGGACGGCCACAACCATACCGGCAACATCCACATACATATCATCATCAACAGCTTGCGGATCGAGGATGTCCCCATGTTGCCGTACATGGACAGGCCAGCTGACGTGAAAGCTGGGATGAAGCACCGTTGCACCACTGCGGCAATGGACTACTTCAAGGCCGAGGTCATGGAGATGTGCCACAGGGAGGGACTTTATCAAATCGACCTTTTGAATGGCAGTCAGGATCGGATCAATGACCGGGAGTATTGGGCACAGAAAAAGGGACAGGCCGCATTGAACAAAAACGAAAGTCCCTCCAAGTTTGAAACGGACAAAGAGAAGCTGCGGCGAATCATCCGTAAGGCGTTGGAGGCTGCCACTTCTTTTGATGAGTTTGCCGAGCTGCTTCTCCGTGAGGGCGTGACAGTCAAGGAGAGCCGGGGCCGACTGTCCTATCTCTCGCCGGACAGGACGAGACCCATCACGGCACGGAAGCTGGGCGACGCTTATGACCTGGCGGCGGTGCGTGAGGCATTGGCGCAAAACGCGCTGAAGCAGCCTGTGCGCCACAGCGTTCTGGACAAGCTCCGGGAGGCAGGAACAGTCCAGCGGCTTGTGGACATTGAGGCCAAACGCGCCGAGGGGAAGGGCGTTGGCTATGAAAAGTGGGCGCTACAGTTTAATCTCCAACAGATGGCCAACACCCTGAACGCATACACCGAGTACGGTTTTGCCTCCATGGACGAGTTGAATGAGTTGTTGTCTGCCGCCCGGAGCGAATTGCAAGAGAGCCGGGAAAAACTCAAATCCATAGAGACCATCATCGCCGGGAAGAAAGAGTTGTTGAAGCAGCTTCTGACGTATTGGGAAACAAAGAATGTCCGGTAAGAATACAAGGCACTGAAAACAGCCAAGGCCAGGGCCGAATACGCCCAGGCGCATGAGCGCGAGTTCATGCTGTCCAACGCCGCCTCCAAGTATTTCAAGGACCACGGTATCACCAAGCTGCCCAGCACCAAGACCCTGCAGTCGGAGATACAACAGCTTACATCGGAGAAGAACGCTCTGTACAAAAACTACCGGGAGAAGCGGGACCGGGTGGAAGAACTTGAAAGAGTAAGAAGCAATCTGGAGAACATACTGGGCCACAAGAAAGAGAAACGCCATGAGCTTATTCCATCTTGAACTGCTCCCGACAGTTGAGCGGAAGCCGAACGGGTCCCTCCCACGCATGACCGGAAGGCAGCGGCAGCGGGCAGTCACGCTGATTCGCAAGCTGTGCAGCGCCTGCGACAATGGAAACTGTCTTTACCTGGATGACGGCGAGGAAGTCCCGTGCCCGCAGACGCTCTCCTATTCCGTTTGCTGCAAATTCTTTCGCTGGGTGCTGTTGGGGGACAGAGAAGGACAGGAATTAGAAACGGAGCTGTTCGGCAAGGACGCTATGAAGCGGTGCGCGATCTGCGGCAGGGCGTTCCTCCCCGGCTCCAACAGGGCGAAATACTGTGACGATTGCAAAACCATAGCCCAGCGGCGGCAAAAGGCTGAGTACGCCAAACGGCATAGGGCGAATAGTAGAACGATAGAACAGCAAAGCCCCTGAATCTGCAAGGCTTTCCGGGTGCAAAACCCGGAGGGGTGGTATAAGTACAAAGGGGAGGAAAAACAGCATGAATGACAACGGCATAACCGTCCATGACGAGGAATATGAATGGGTAGACCTGAACACACCGTTCTGGGATTTTGAGAAGCCGCCCAGGGAAACGCTGAGAGAGTTTGACAAGTACTGGAGGCAGTATTGGAAGGAGCGGGAAAAGCAGTACACCGACATGGATAAGGCTTTTTACGCGGTCGAGGAAGATGGACAGGAGTATTTCTATATTGGAAAGACCCGCATCAAGATCACAGAGCACTTCCCGGAGAAGGGCAGGACCATGGGCGAACTCATTGAGGACCTGATTCTCTATGCCGCCCGTCAGGACGAAAGAACAGATGATGGTACATATGCGGATTCAACACTTTAAAGTGTTGAATTTTCCCTGCGCTTATAGTACAATACCTGTGGAAGTATTGTAAGCGCGGGTCGTTTTGTACGAAGGAGGTTATTTTTGAAACGACCGAACAATGCGGCTCTCTATATGAGATTGAGCGTGGACGACGAGAACTATGGCGACAGCGTAAGCATCGAGACCCAGCGGACGATTCTTCAGACATATGCCAAAGAAAATGGTTTTCATGTCTACGACGAGTATGTAGACGACGGATGGAGCGGGACCAATTTTGAGCGGCCTTCTTTCCAGCGCATGATGGCCGATGTGGACGCGGGCAAGGTCAACTGCATCATAACGAAAGACCTGTCCCGTTTTGGGCGCGAGCACGTTATGATGGACTATTACCTGGAATTCGTGTTCCCGGAGAAGCAGGTCCGCTATATCGCTGTCACGGACAACGAGGATACGGAAAAGGGCCTGAGCGACTTTGTGCCGTTCAAAAACCTGTTCAACGAGTGGCTGGCCAAGGACACCAGCCGGAAGGTGAAAGCGGCATATAAGGCGAAATTCGCGGCGGGCGAACACCTTTGCGCTTGTGCGCCGCTGGGCTATAAAAAGGACCCGGAGCATCCGAACAAGCTGCTCATTGACGACCAGACCCGGTGGATCGTGGAGCGCATCTTCGAGCTGGCTGCCCGTGGGACAGGCCCGGCAAAGATCGTAAAGATATTGACGGAGGAAAAGGTCCCGACGCCAAGCTGGATACACTATCAGAGGGACGGCCTGTTTGCCAATATCCACGGGCATGACCCCGGTGAGAAAGCATATTTATGGACCAATGCCTACGTCACGAATATCCTCACGAACGAGACGTATATCGGCAACAGCGTCCACAACCGGGAACACAAGGTCTCCTATAAGAATAAGAAGCGCATCCGTACTCCCCAGGAGGAATGGCTCGTTGTGGAGCACACCCACGAAGGGATCATCGCCCCGGAGCTGTTCGAGCAGGTGCAGAAACAGGTCAGTGCCCGCCGCCGGAACACGAAGGACCACACATTTCAGATCTTCTCCGGCCTCTTGCGGTGCGGCGGCTGCGGCAGAGCGCTCAGCTACGGAACGAACAGGAGCAAGAAAAGCTCTTTCGCCTACTATGCCTGTTCCGGCTACCGGCAGTACGGTCCGAAGCGCGCCGGCTGCACACAGCATTACATACGCTATGATGTGCTCTATGCCTATGTCCTGGCGCGGCTTCAGGAATGGTCCGCCCTGGCGCAGATGGACGAAAGCCGCCTGCTGCAAAGGATGCTGAACGCCAGCGACCGGGAGCGGTCCGCAACGGCCAGAAAGCAGGGAACAGAGCTGGCGAAAGCGGAAAAGCGCCAGGGGGAGCTGGACCGCCTTTTCACCAAGCTGTACGAGGACTGGGCGGCGGGGAAGATCACGGAGCGGAATTTTGACCTTCTCTCCGAGAAGTACCAGACGGAGCAGGCCCAGGTGGAGGAGAAGATCGGGCGGCTGCAAGCGGAGGCGAACGAGGAGCGGGAGACGGTGGACAACGCGAAGAAATGGATCACACTCATCAAGCAATACGCAAACCCAACCGCCCTGACCGCAGAGATGCTCAACGCGCTCATCGAAAAGATCGTCGTTCATGAGGCGGTGCAGGTGCCTGACGGCAGCCGGGAGCAGGAGATCGAGATCTATTACCGCTTTGCGGGCAAACTGGACGGATAAAAACGTATCTTTAAGTATGCGTCACGGAGCTGGCAGTGGGGTAGACGCGCAGGTCCTCTACGCAGTCTTTATCGCGGCAGCTGTCGTATATTTTCCTTGTATGGATGCACACGGCTTCGGTGCGATCCTGGCTGTCCGCCATGCTGATACCTCCTTGTTTGATCCGCCGGGCGGACCCGGCTGTTTCAGTACAGTCTATGCCCCATCCGACAGAATGTGAAATATTCTTGTGCGGGCCGGGCGGAATGTGCTATGATAGGAAGAGAAAAGGAGGTGCCGGCATGGACAACAACCTGGGCTTCATCCGGGACAAGCTGGATATCAAAATTCTGCTCCTGTTCATATTGGAGAGGCTCCCCAAGCCCGTGGAGGCGGTGACGCTGTCGGACCTGGCCCTCTTTGACGGGGGATTTACATGGTTCGACTATACCGACTGCCTGGAAGAGCTGATACGCACGGAGCACGTGGCGGAGAAAAACGGCAAGTTCTCCATCACGGAGAAGGGCCGGCGGAACGTGGACGCGGTCTCGTCCAGCCTCCCCTATACGGTCCGGGCCAAGGCGGAGCGGCTCTGTGCCCCGGTGGCGGCGGCCATGCGCCGGGCCAGCATGATCGAGACGGCGGTGGAGGAAGGGCCCAAGGGCGGCCGCACCGTGAGCATGCGTTTGTCCGACGGGGTGGGGGAGATCATCTCCCTGCGCCTGCTGGCCCCCGACGAGGACACTGCCCGGGCCATGGAGCGGCGGTTCCGGGACGGGGCGGAAGATATATACAGCAGCATCGTCCGGCTCATGACGGAGCCGGAGGAAGATCAATAAGGAGGGGGACCTATGACGGACGTTGTGGCGCTGGGCGAACTGCTCATAGACTTTACCTACCAGTCGGCGGACGCCGACGGCTATCCCACCATGGCGGCCCATCCCGGCGGCGCGCCGGCCAACTTCCTGGCGGCGCTGACGAAGCTGGGGGCGAAGACCGCCCTGCTGGGGAAGGTGGGCACGGACGCCTTCGGAAAACTTCTCACCGGCACGCTGGAGAAGATGGGCATCGGCACAAAGGGCATCGTGGCCTCGGGGGACGTGTTCACCACGCTGGCCTTTGTCACCCTGGACGAGAGCGGGGACAGGGAGTTCTCCTTTGCCCGCAAGCCCGGGGCGGACACCTGCCTGCGCTTTGAGGAGCTGGACCTTAAGCTCATCGACGAGGCCAAGGTGTTCCACTTTGGTACCCTGTCCTTGACGGACGAGCCTGCGAGAAACTGCACCTATCAGGCCGTGGCCTACGCCAAAGAGCGGGGCAAGCTCATATCCTTCGATCCCAATCTGCGCATGCCTCTGTGGCGCAGCGCGGCGGAGGCAAAAGAGCAGATGCTATGGGGCCTGGGGCAGGCGGACCTTGTGAAGATCAGCGACGAGGAGGTGCAGTTCCTCTTCGGCCTGGAGCCGGAGGAGGGCGCGGCCTATATCCTGGAGCACTATGCCCCGAAGCTGGTGTTCGTCACCTGCGGGCCGGAGGGGTGCGTGTACCGCTCCGCCAAGGCGGCGGGCCGGGTGCCGGGGCTTGAGGGCCTGCAGGTGCGGGACACCACCGGCGCCGGGGACATCTTCGGCGGCAGCGCCCTGTGGAAGATATTGCAGACGGGCAAGGATATCGCCGCCCTCACCGATGAGGAGATCGCCGGGGCGGTGCGCTTCGCCTGCGTGACGGCGGGGCTCTCCACCACCAAGCACGGGGGTATCCAGAGCGTGCCCACCTACGGGGAGATCATGGCCCGGCTGGGCACAAAGGACTGAATGCGCGATAACCTCTTGCAATCTGTCCAAAATAGAGTTAAAATCATAGTCAGTATTTGGCAGCATCAAGCGATCCCCATTAAAATTAAAAAGAAAGAAGGATCATTCGATGGCAGCAAAATTTGAGATCAAGCAGGCGAAAAACGGCGAGTACGTGTTCAACCTGTACGCCACCAACGGCCAGATCATCGCCGCCGGCGGCGAGACCTACACCAGCGTGGACAGCGCCAAGACCGGCGTGGAGAGCGTCCGCAAGAACTGCGCCGTCCATGTGGAGGACCAGACCAAGGCCGGCTTCGAGACCCTGGCCCACCCCAAGTATGAGCTTTACAAGGACAAGGGCGGCGAGTTCCGCTTCCGCCTGAAGGCCGCCAACGGCCAGATCATCGCCGTCAGCGAGGGCTATAAGGCCAAGACCAGCGCCAAGAACGGCATCGCCTCCATCGGCCGCAACGCCCCCGAGGCCCCCGTCGTCGAGGTGGAGTGAGCCTCACGCCACAAGAGGATATGATACGCCCCCGGACAGCTGTCCGGGGGCGTTGCTTATTTTTCCTCTATATCTGCCCGGCGCAGGACCTTGCCCACGGTGGCGAGGAGGATGCGTGTATCGAGAGAGAGGGAGACGTTTTCTGCGTACTGTTTATCAAAAGAGGCTTTTTCTTCATCCCCCAGCCTGTCCCGGCCGTTGATCTGGGCAAGGCCTGTGAGCCCGGGGCGGAGCCGGTATACGCCCCCCGCCCGGCGCAGGGCGCGGATGTGGGTCTCCTGGGGTATCAGGGGCCGGGGCCCCACCAGGGACATGGACCCGGCCAGCACCTGGAAAAGCTGAGGCAGCTCGTCCAGGCTGGCGGTGCGCAAAAACCGGCCCAGGGCCGTGATGCGCTCGCCGTCCATGCTGCGGAATTTCCACAGGGTGAAGGGCTGCTCGGCCCGGCCCACCCGGGTCTGTCGGAACAGCACCGGCCGGCCCGGGGCGGAGAGCTTCACCAGGAGGGCGATCAGGGCCATGGGAACGGCCAGCACCGCGAGCGCCAATACGGACAGGACTATGTCCAGCGCCCGCTTTAGCCCTAAGTACCGGCGCTGGGCGGCCGTGAAGGGGCGGTATCCACTTGTGGGGCTGCCTTGGCTCACCGGCGCGCCTCCTTTCGTCATCGGCAAAATTATAGCCCGGCGGGCGGGACCTGTCAACAAAGCCCGGCTTGACAGGGGCCGTGCCGGGGGATAAACTGGGGGTACTACGATCTGGAGGGAACGGATATGAAGTGGCTCATCGCGTCGGACATACACGGCAATGCCGCCTGCTGCAAAAAGCTCCTGGAGGCCTTCGACCGGGAGGGGGCCGACCGGCTCCTGCTGCTGGGAGACATCCTCTACCACGGCCTGGGGGACGGGGACAAGCGGGCGGTGGCGGATATGCTCAATGGGATATCCGACCGCGTCACCTGCGTGCAGGGCAACTGCGACAGCGAGCAGGACATGCTCATGCTGGACTTTCCCATGGCCGACGACTATGTGACGCTGTATGTGGGGGACAGGCGCGTCTTCGCCACCCACGGCCACCTATATTATAATACCCGCCTGCCCGAGCCCATGGAGAAGGGGGATGTGCTTTTGACCGGCCACACCCATGTGCCCGCCACGGAGCCCCATCCCACCTATCTTTACTTCAATCCCGGCTCCGTGTCCCGGCCCCAGTGGGGCAGTGAGCGGGGGTACATGACCCTGGAGGGGGATACGTTTTTGTGGAAGACCCTGGACGGGGAGGAGTACCGCCGGTATAGCCTTTCGTAAAAACGAATAAAAATACAGTTTTCGCCTGTCCGGCATTCTGAACGGCCCGGCTCTCACAGCGATGTGGGGGCCGGGCCTTTTTGTATCTTTCCAATAATTATTATGGTATGGCCCCTGTCGAAGAGGGTATGAGCGATGATTTTCGTGCCAAAACTAGATATTGTGTGACGAAAAACGGTGGAGCACAATTGGAAAAAATTTACAGCCAAAAAACGTAGAAAAATGCATTTTTCCCCCTTGCAATTTCCTTTGGCGCCCCCTATAATAGGGAGCGTAGTGGGGCGAAGTGGGGGAAAGTGTTTAACTTTCCCACAAAAACGCGGGAGGTGAGCCGGATGACAGGTGAATATCAGCATTCCCTGGACGCCAAAGGGCGGCTTTTCATCCCGGCGCGCCTGCGCGAAGAGCTCGGACAGGAGTTCTACGTCACCATCAGCATGGATAAGTGTCTGTACGCGTACAACGCGGAGCAGTGGAAGATATTGAGCGATAAAGTCAACGCCATGAGCTACAGGAACCAGAGAAGCGTCCGGAGCCTGTTTTCCATGGCGTGCAAGTGCGAGCTGGACGCCCAGGGGCGCATCCTTCTGCCGGCCAACCTGCGGGAATGGGCGGGGCTTACGAAGAACGTCAGCGTTTTGGGCGCCAACAATCACGCAGAGTTCTGGGACGCCGACGCCTGGCTTGCTGTGCGTGAGGAGGAGACCTCGCCGGAGAACATCGCCCGGATCATGGAGGAGCTGGATTTCTGATGGAGCACAAGAGCGTGTTGCTCCGGGAGTGCATCCGGTATCTGGACGTAGACCCGGCCGGGACCTATGTGGATGGTACCCTGGGCCTGGGCGGTCATTCCGAGGCGATAGCGAAGGAACTGAGCGGCGGAAGGCTCATAGGCATAGACCGGGACGAGCGGGCGCTGGAATACGCCCGGGCGCGGCTGGCCCCCTTTGGGGACCGGGTCACGCTGGTGAAGGGCAACTTCGGCGACATCGGCGCCATCCTGGACGGCCTGGGCATAGACAAGGTGAGCGGCATGCTCTTCGACCTGGGCGTGTCCTCCCCCCAACTGGACGACGCCGGGCGCGGGTTTTCCTACATGCAGGACGCGCCGCTGGATATGCGGATGGATGAGCGCTCGCCATTGACGGCCCGGGAGGTGCTGAACACCTGGTCGGAGGCGGAGCTGAGGAGCATCTTCTGGCGCTACGGCGAGGAGCGGTACGCCGGGCGCATCGCCGAGGCGGTGGCCGCCGCGAGGGAGCAGGCGCCTATCGAGACCACGGCCCAGTTCGTGGATATCATCAAAAAGACCATGCCCGCCGCGGCCCTCAGGGAAAAGCAGCATCCGGCCAAGCGGTGCTTCCAGGCGGTGCGCATCGCGGTGAACGACGAGATGGGCGAGCTGGAGCGGATGCTGGCTGCGGCCCCGGACAGGCTGGAGAAGGGCGGAAGACTTCTGGTCATCAGCTTCCACTCCCTGGAGGACCGGATGGTCAAGGAGGCCATACGAAAGCGCGAAAACGGCTGCACATGCCCCCCGGATTTCCCGGTGTGCACCTGCGGCTTTGTAAAGACCTTAAAGAGCGTGACAAGAAAGCCGGTGTCCCCCGACATGGAGGAACTGGCGGCAAATCCCCGGGCCCGAAGCGCCCGGCTGCGAATAGCGGAGAGGGTATGAACATGCAGGATGTAAGGACCTTCAAGACCTATAACTTTGTCACCGGCGCTGTGGACGGCACCCTGGCCTACGACTTTTCCAGTCCCCTTCTGTATCCCGAGGAGCAGGAGCAGATCGAGTGGCAGGAGCCGGAGCGGGAGGAGCGCCCCCAAAAGAAGCAGCGCACCGACCGCCGGGAGTGGGTCCGGGAGGAGCCCCGGGGCCAGGCCAGCGCCGCCGCCGTGGAGCGAAACCGCCAGGGCATATCGGTGTTCTCCCTCTTAGGCGCGGTGTGCGCCGTGGTGCTCATCACCCTGATGCTCCTGGCCCAGATACGGCTGGCCGATATCTCCAACACCACCGCGGGGCTGGAAAAGCAGATAAGCGAGCTTGAATCGGAGCGGGCAAAGCTCACCGTGGAATACGAGACCATCTTCAACCTGAAGGACGTGGAAGAGCAGGCCATGGACATCCTGGGCATGCAGGAGCCGGAGGAGAGCCAGATCGTGTATCTGTCCGGCGTGGCCTCCGCCGATAAGGCCGTAGTGGTCACACAGGAGCAGACGGACCTGTTCTCTCTGGGCGTGAAGGACATCCTCTCCTCGGTCAAGGCATATTTCAGTTGACAGGCGTATTATACTGGTAATGACAGGAGACGATAGCATACCCAACGCGCACCCAAAGGAGATCTCGCCATGTTCAAAAAACGCCGGGAGAGCAAGAAAGCCTCTTCGCCCAACAGCATGATGCTTCGCCGCACACTGTTTCTCATGATAGTGTGCGGCATAGTTGCATTTATCGCGCTGGGCGCACGGCTGTTCAAACTGCAGATCCTGGACCACGATATGTATGAGACGGCGGCCATGGAGCAGCAGCTGCGCCAGACCACCGTCACCGCCCACCGGGGGACCATCTACGACCGGAACATGAACATCCTGGCCATGAGCGCGTCGGTCAGCAATATCTTCATCAGCCCCGCGGAGATCAAGATGAACGGGGAAAACCCCACCTACATCGCCCAGGGCCTGGCCAATATCCTGGGCCTGGACTATAACGAGGTCTACCAGAAGACCCTCAATACCGAATCCTGGTACACCACGCTTGCCCGGAAGGTGGACGACGATATCACCGAGCAGGTGCGTATTTTCAAGGAAAATGAGGGCCGGGACGCCATGGGCAACCCCGTGGAGAAGGAGGCCGACCACAAGACCCTCACCGGTGTGAAGATCGAGGAGGCCAGCCGCCGGTATTATCCCTATTCCAGCCTTGCCTGCCACGTAGTGGGCTTCGCCGGGGCCGACGATCACGGCCTGGCGGGCCTGGAGTATTACTACGACAAGCAGCTGGCCGGGGTGGACGGGCGCATCGTCCGGGCCACCAACGGCTTCGGCACGGACATGATGTTCACCGACTTCGAGGACTACTACGACGCCGAGGACGGCCAGAGCATCGTCACCACCATCGACACAACCGTCCAGTATTACCTGGAGAAGCACCTCAAGAGCGCCGTGGAGGACTACGACCTGCAGGACGGCGCGGCGGGCATCGTCATGGACGTGAAGACCGGCGCCATCCTGGGCATGGCCTCTTTGGGGGATTTCGACCCCAACAATTACGCACAGCTGCCCGAGGAGGTCACGAAGCAGATCGAGGAGAATTCCGCCGGCCTCACCGAGGAGGAGCACGATAATCTCATCATCGAGGCCCGGGACGAGATGTGGCGCAACAAGGCCCTCACCGAGACCTACGAGCCCGGCTCCGTCTTCAAGATCATCACCCTGGCCTCGGCGCTGGAGAGCGGCGCGGTCAACCTCAATTCCACCTTCTACTGCGGCGGCAGCATCGAAGTGCTGGGCCGTACCAATCCCCTGAACTGCGCCAACATCTATGGCCACGGGGACCAGACCCTGACCGAGGCGGTCATGCACTCCTGCAACGTGGCCTTCACCCTCATCGGCCAGTACATCGGCGCGGAGCGGTTTTACGATTACATCCGGGCCTTCGGCCTGTTCGACAAGACCGGGGTGGACCTGACCGGCGAGGCGGGGAGCATCTGGTGGGACGAGGACGTGTTCTTCGATAAGAATAACCTGTCCCAGCTGGCGGCGGCCTCCTTCGGCCAGACCTTCACCATCACGCCCATGCAGCTGATCACCGCGGTCAGCGCCGTCACCAACGGCGGCTACCTCATG
>CANQRM010000036.1 GCA_947626265.1 uncultured Oscillospiraceae bacterium | reverse complement strand
TGAGTTTTATTCACAAAAGACCTCATTCACTGTCATCTCATATTTTTATAAGACTCTTATATTGATTACTGGTGCTCCATAGCTTATTCTTAAATCCTGCACATGAAACACTATTTTTTCTTATGTATAACTAGCGAATCCCCCGCAACTGATATTTCATAAATATTACCGTTCATTTGAAGACAAACAACACTGTCATTACGAGGGTCAATTTTAGTCTCATCTTTTCTAATACTCTGTGGAAAGAGTTGTTTAGTCTCTCGGTTAAGTTTTACGTATTGATTATAGACATTACATTGTTTATCTTCCTCAATACTTCTATTTACCACGTCCCCTATGCGATTTGCTTTAGTGATCCTTTGCTTGTCATATGCTTTCACCATCTCAATCAGTGCATCAGCCTTGCTCACTACCATTTTCTTTCTCCTCTATTAGTGAAGCGTCTTTACTATGTCACACTTGCCATCTATCCGTTGAATAAACGTGTTCAAGAATTCTTCAATCTTGCAATAACTCAGGAAATATAACATATCCTGAAACTGCTCAGCATATTTAATTGATATTCCCATGCTAAGAAATGGAGAATCATTTACTTTTAAGCTATAATAAGTAATTGTAATATAATCTTCCCACTTAGTATTGGTATTATATTTGCTTTCTGGGTTCATACTTGCAACTAAAGACTTTTGCAGAACAAAAGAACGCTCAATCAAGCTTTTCCCTTGCGGTACATCTGACAATTTTGTATCGACTATCTTACTTCCCAGGATTACTGCATATTGTACATATTTACCGTTTTCAAGGATACGAAAATGTGTGCGAACCTCATCATTAGAGCTACCAAACAGGTCGTTAGCCACATACATTCCGATACCAGCAAAATAGCCCTTCAGGCATTTTGCATTTTTGTTCTTATCTCCTTCGCTTTCACCTTCTCCTTCTCCATTAAACTTCATGCAAAAGTCCGTCGTTAGGTTATCAACATCACTTGTGAATTTACACATATGATTAACAAACAACGGTATTTTTCGAATAAAGCTTTCAGTAAGTATATGTTCTCCGTTTTCTGGAAGTTCTAACTTCAATATCCCTTTCTTTTGCTCTTGAATCAACTTACGTTGAATATCAAGCTCTTTTTCTTGTCTCTTTAAGTCGTTTTCTTTCGCCGCTAATGTTTCATCTTTTACATCAATATCAATATCCTTTTTTCTTTGCTCATAATAGTCTTTCAAAAAAGAATTATACCCTAACAGAATATCTAAAAGTCTTATTTTATGTTTTCCCGTTTGCTCTTTCAGAAGAGCTTTCATTTTGTTAAACGCTAGGGCCAATCCAAGGCACAATCCAACCACAAAAACTAGGGACAGTAGTACTGTTCTTTCCTTTGGTATACTAAATGCGAACACGCCCATCTTCCCGCTACCGCCAATTAAAAACACATTAGCAGCACCAAGCAGTAGACGTTTATAGTCCTCATCCATGCGGAATATCAAAAGCACATCAAACATGCCTATAAGACCGCCTATCAACAGAAAGAGCAATATATATATCCAAATACTTTCCAAAACGCTCACCACCAATCCAGAATAAAAATATGCTCACTTATTATATGACATAAATTATTCTTCCCACGCCACCATGAGCTGCTCTTCCTCAACCTGGCGCTCTAGTGCCTGCTCAATCATGAAAGCAACATTATCCTCAATGGATTTCCTTCCGGCAAGATACAATCGCCGGAGGCACCGAGGATTACCTTTCTCAACAGGAACCTTAGCGGCAAGACAAAGCTCTCGGATGGTGCTGGTAACGGTGGTCCGATCCAGGGGCGTTCTGTCCTTTGTCAAAAAAATCGGCCCTTCTTTAATGCCGTTTCTTTTCGCATATGATAATAATTCTCGCGAGATACAGCGTGGCAGACGGACGTTCCTTCTCACACTGCCCACTCCAATAATAATCTGACCAGAAGAAACCGCCTCTACCGTGAACTTTGTCAGTTCCTGCACGGGGAAATCGGCATTTGCGAACACCTTTACCAACAAATACGCCTTTTCCCTGTTTAAGAGTTGCGCTAACTGAAGAAGGTGTATATACTCGTTTCGGGTTATCTCCGGTGACTTAAACTCATCAAATTCCAGAGTGTCCCGAAGTTGATATTCCCGATGTCCTGCATAGTCCAGGTAAGAATTAGCAACAGAAATGTGTAGGTTGACAGTCCTTGGCGAATATCCAGATGACAAAAGCGCCTCGCGGCACTTTTCAAGTGTGCCTTGCCGGATGATCTTATCCTCCGGTAGTACGGCAGCTAGGTGTTCTAGTTCTCGCCCGTATCGTTCTACTGTACTCAGAGCACGCCCTTTTGTTGTAAGATATTCCAGAAAGTTCCGTATATCCTCATCTGTCATAGAGACGCCAGGCATCTGAACGATGTATCCCGGATTATCACTCATAATAATCGCCCTTACACGAAGCCAGAGGGTGTAAATTAAAGGGGGCAGGGCCGAAGCTCTGCCCCCCGTTGGGTATTGCTATTGGTTTTGGGCTAACTTACTTGACCCAGGTGGTGCCGTTCCAGTTGCCCAGTAGCTCGGACCAAGTGCACTTACCGGAAGAACCGGAGGCCTTGCTGAAGTAGCACTCGCCGTACTGGCCGCCGACCCACTGGTAACCGGTCAGCATCTTGCCGATCTCCTGCTTGGTGTTGGTGGGCTGCAGGAAGTACCAGCCATAACCACCGTGCAGGTCATCCAGGTACTGCATGCCGGTCAGCATCTTGCCGTCCGCGCCCACATAGTACCAGTTGCTGTCCCACTGAGAGGCGCCGTCGATCTTGCCGACCCAGTAGTTCGCGACCAGCTTGCCATTCTTGTAGAAGTACCAGTCGCCGGTGACCTTGTCGCAACTCCAGCCGGTGCCGGACGCAGGCGCGGGATGGTTGTTTACAGGAGGCTCTTCCTCGCCGTTGACCTTCTCCAGCTTACCGACAGCGGCAGTCAGGGTGTTCAGGGCGGTGTTGACCTGCACCTGCGTGGCCTGGGCGTTGTCAACGACAGCCTGCGCAGCGGTCACAGCCTCGTCGATGAGGGGCTTGTTGGCCTCCCAGGACTCGGGCGTGTAGTCGGCCTCGACCAGGGCCTTCGCGGAGGCGATGGCGGCGGTCAGAGCGGTCTTATCCACAGCGCCTTCCTTGACCAGCGCGTCCTTCGCGGCCTTCAGGGCTTTATAGGCAGCGTCGATCTCGGACTGCAGGTAAGGAGCAGTGGTGTTGACCTCTTCGGCGTCTTCCAGCTCGTCATGCATACGGCCGTAGGAGTCATAGGTGTAGTCGTCTTCCTTGATGAGCTTGACCTCTTCGATCAGAGCCGTCAGCGCCGCGTTGTCAACGGGCTTGATGCCCAGGTAGCTGTACACTCTGCCGATGTCATACAGGACGCTCATGACTTCCTGACGGTTGCGCAGGGTGTTGGCAACGGTGGTGCTGGTGATGTTGGTCTCGATGGCCTTGACGTCGTTGTTGATGGTGGTGAAGGCGTCGGTGATGGTCTTGATGTCGGGACGGCCGTCCACGTGGGTCTCACCGGCGGTCACGTTCAGGACGTAGTCGGACGGTACCAGAGCCTTGGCCGCGGCCAGGGCCTTCTTGATCTCCTTCACGGCGCCCCACTTGGACAGCGGGTCGATCTCCACCGCGAGAGAGCTGCGGGTGATCACACCCACGACGTCATAAGCGGGGTTATTCTTATGTGTATCATCGGTGTGGGAGAGCTCGATCAGGGCCGCCTTCATGTCCTTGGCGACGATGTAGGGGTCAGCACCGGTGGTGCCGTCGTCAGTGAGCGTATAGACGTTGGTAAGTTCGTTTACAGTCGCGGGACCAGTGATAGTGTCGGTGTCGGCCTCAACGACCCGCTTGCTCGCCGCATTTATCAGGCCTACGAGGAAGTCTTCCTTATCCACAGTAGTATCATCCGCATAAGTGTCCAACGCGGCGTCTGTCTGGATATAGACCTCGATCTCGCTGCCGGCCTTATTTTGGGTGGCAGAGCCAGCCACAGTGCCGACCTTGATCAGGTCAGTAAGGTCTTTGTACTCAAACGCAGGTTCACTAGCGGTGGGGGTAGTGTTGTAGTTCTTGACCCAGGCCTTCTTGATGATGGGGCCAAAGTAGGCATCCTTGGGGAAGATCAGCGTCTCGGTGTCGATGGCCGCGCCATAAGTATCGTTGGGGTCGTCCGTGGTCAGGCTCTTCCGATAGAAACTGATCTGGATGGTGTCCTTGTTGCTGAACTCAGCGTTGGTGGTATCAACGTTAGTGCTCTCTATAACAGCGCCGGTACCGGTGACCTTGAACGCATCAACGGAGATCGTGGCCTCCAAGCGGTTGGGATAGTCGGTGCTGTTCGCCCACTTAGGATCAGAGCCGCCGGCGCTGTCGATGTCAAAAATGCAGGTGGCGGGGTCAAAGGTCGTCACGGCCTTGCCGTCCTTCGTGAGATAGTAGTTACCGATCTTGATGGCATAGCCGTAATCGGTGCCGTCGTTAAACGTACCGGCGGCCTGGTTGGGGAACTCGGCGATGGTGACAGTGACTTTGAACTGCTTGGTGGAAACAGCCTTGTACTTCTCGAACTTGAAGGTGTTGGCCTTCAGGGTCAGACCGTCGTTGATGTCCTTGATGGCCTGCTTCACGTCGTTGAAACGCACGTAGGTGTTCAGACCGTTCAGGCCCAGAGTGGTGTTCAGCATCAGCCTGGCGTCGGCCACACGGTCACCCAGGTTCGCGTCCTGAGCGGCATAGGCCGTAGAGGCAAGATAGCTGTCCTTCACCTTGTCGTAGGCGTCCACAGCGGCCTTCAGAGCGGCGGCGTCGCCGGCCTCGGGCAGGGCGGCCTCCTTCTCCAGCTTCGCGGCGGCCAGGACGGTCTCACGCACGGCGGCGAAGTCCTTGTACTTGGGGCTGTCCAGTTTCCCAAAAGCCTTGATCTCGGTCTGGGCCTTCTCCAGCGCGGTCAGATAATCTTTGCTGTAGGACATGGTCCAGTCGCTCTCGGTGAACTTGGTGTTGTCGCCAACATTCGCAGTGGAGAGGGTGATGGGATAGGTGCGGCTGCCATACTTGTACTGGATCTGTTTATCAGAATCAGTGGGCATGATACCGGCCGGGCTGCCATCAGTGGCAGTGTAGCTGGCGCCAGCCTTCAGGCCGAGATACAGGTTAGCCGCGGTCATATCCTCATCGACACCGGCAGTGTTAGCAGAGCCAGTCTTGATCGTGTCGACCAGCAGCGGCGTGCCAGGGTTGCCGTCATCCTTGGAGAAATAGGTGATCAGCTCGTCGATAGCCTCGGTGACGCTGGCGTCGGTCACATCGATGTCCACGACCACGCCGTTGATGCCGTCCAGGCACTTCTGAGCGGTCTCATAGGCCTCCAGGAAGGACTTGGCGGGGCTGTCTTCCTGACCGACATACTTGTAGTCGCTCACAACATAGAGCTCGTTGGCATCGACCTTCGCCTTATAGGTCTTGGCGATGTCCAGGGTCTTCTCCAGCTCCCAGTGGTTCAGCTTGGAGACGACGCCCAGCGCTACCAGATAAGGCAGGTCTTCGGCGTCCTCGGGCATGATGGAAGCCATCTCGGGCGCGTCCTCGACGGCCTCGACAGGCTCCTCAGCCGCGGGCTCGTCAACGACGGGCTCCTCTGCGGGTTCCTCGGCCTCGGGAGCTTCAGGCTCCACGGGGGCCACGGGTGCCTGCTCCTCGACTTCGGTCACAGCCTCTGCCGCGAACTCGTCAGCCGCGAGGGCCGGGACGCACAGAGACAACGTCATGACCAGCGCCAGAAGCAGGCAAAGCATGCGTTTCTTCATTTTGTTGTCCTCCTACTAAAATAAGGTAGATTGGTTTTGCCGGACCCCTCATTATCACTACAGACTCTACATTCTGTGGCGATAACGAGATAACAATCCTCCGAGCCCAACTTTACATTGCCGATTATAGCGCCCTATAACGAAAAAAGCAAGAGTATTTTCAAAAAAAGTTAAAAATCTTACACATTTAACACTCTATGGTATTGTCCTGGGGCCGCTGAGGGGGAATATGCCCATTTTTATCCTCATGTGGCACCGGGACATAGCATAGCGTCCTCCAACCGCCGTTATCATCGGCTTTTCGGACGATTTACTACAGAATGTAGATTCTGTGGTATTTTTGTATTCTCACGAGGCTGTGACCAGGCCCAAGCGGTCCATCTGTCTGCGCTGCTCCTCACTGCTGTGCATCGTATAGATGCGCGTAGTTTCAATGCTACTGTGGCCCAGGATGTCCGCCAGGCGCACGATGTCCCTGTTCTCTTTATAATAAGTAGCGGCGAAGAGGTGGCGGAAGTTGTGTGGGAATACCTTTGCCGGGTCCACTCCGGCCTTCTCCGCCAGTTGCTTATACATCTTCCAGATGTTGCTCCGATTCAGAGGCTTCCCGCTGCGCGTAACGAAAACCGGCCCGGATGTGATATTCCTCTTGTTGCAGTATTCTTTTAGCTTCTTGCACAGCACGTCAGGTATAAGCACCTCGCGGGTCTTTCCCTTACACACGATCACGCTCTTGCCGGCTTCTACACCTTCCACCGTGATAAGTGCATACTCGCTGACCCGTATTCCCGTCCCTCCACCGGTCTCAAGCATCATGACCATGCGCTCATCGCCACTATCCCGGGCTGTTTTCACCAGCATCCGAAACTCCTCTTCCGTAAGTTCCTGGCTGGAATCCCGAAAACTACGGTGTTGTATCTTCTGCGTCCGAAGGTGCCATTCATTATATCCGCAGAAACCCAGAAACATATTCACCGCAACTATGGCACCATTTACCGTGCTGGGCGCAAGACCCTGCTCCTTCAGGTGGGATTTGAAGCCAATCAAGGTCTCTTTTCCCTTTACCTTCCCGCCAGCGTACTCAAGAAGCATCTCCAGAGTGCGGGTGTACTTCCTCTTTGTTGGCGTAGAATACTCGCGCTCATCCATTTCTCGCTGGAACCGTTTCAGAGCGCGTTCATCCAGTGCTGTTTTCATTGAAATGACCTCCTATTCGTAAAATTAAAATGTCGCAGGCCGTGAGGAAGGAATCACGCCCTGCGACTTATACATTATAATATACACTCTTCTGCTGATCTGCGCTGCTTAATACGCTGGGATGCCGTAGCCGCAGATCTGGTAGTAGCCCACGGAGTATTGCACCTGCCGGCAGCTGTCGCCGGAGTTACCCTCAATGGTGTAGACGATGCCATTCTCGCACTTCTCCACGATGCCGACGTGATCGCCCCATCCGTCCAGACCATCGCTGGCCCAGTCGAAGAAGATGATGTCGCCGGGATTGGGCTCATAATATCTGTCGGCCCATTGGCCCCGGTCCTTGAACCACTGCTGGCCGGTGGGGACACCCTCAAAGCGTGGGATGACGCCGGTATCCAGGTAGCCGCATTGTTCAGCGCACCAGGACACGAAGATGGCGCACCACGCCACGCGGAAGCTGTAACCGTACCACGACCAATAGGGCTGGCCGCCCACATTGCCCACCTGGGACAGCGCCACGGCCACGATGCCGTCATCGCCTATCCCTATACCGTACAGCACGGTGTTCCATACGGTGCGGTATTCATCGGAGAGCAGCTCCGTGAGCTGTTTTCGCTGCTTGGCGTTGAAATGAAGCTGGTCGGCCATCTCTCCGGGGGCTTTGTGGGTGACGGTGATATAGAGCGTCACTGTCTCAACGGTGGTCTGTATCTCTATGGGATTGCCGTTCTCGTCCGTGCCGGTGGTCGTTTCCACATGGGAGTCCGTGGTAGTGCGATAGGAAACAGCGTTCATCTCCCAGAAGATGTCCTCCAGAATATCCCGCTTTCGTTCCGTCATGGACGCCACCTCCTGTGCGTCCGTGGGGTCGGTGTTGGTCTTAACGGCGTAGACGGCCAGGACCTCCGGCCAGGTAGCGCGGGAGCCGGACATCTCCAGTTCGTCATGGGCGACGGAGTTCTTGATGCCGTCTATCTTCTGCTGGTAGTCCGCGTTGATCTGACGCACGGCGCTTCGCATGGACAGGCCGGTGCCCGTGTCCTCGCCGGAGAAGAAGATGCCAAACACGGAGCCCACAACGAGCCCGATCAGGCACACGACAACAATGATAAGAAAGGCCACGCTGCCCCCTGCCGCGATGGCGGTGACAAGGCTCTTGGTCGCAGCGATGATGGCCTTGACGGAGGCGATCACCGCCTTGGTCACAGTCCTGGCGGTCGCGGCGGCTTTCTGAGCGGCGATACGAGCGGCGTGGGCCGTGACCTGGGCAGTTCTAGCGGCGGCCTGGGCCGACTTCTGCGTTATGCGGGCCGTCTGCTCGGCGGTCTTGATGCCCGCTTTAACGGAGCGGTCTGCGGTCTTGACCGCATATCTCTCCATCTTGGTCTTTACGGCGCGTTCTGACGCGGAGGCCACCCGTTCTGCTGTCCGCCCCGCAGTACGCCGGG
The DNA here is from genome assembly GCA_947626265.1 of uncultured Oscillospiraceae bacterium. Taxonomy (GTDB): domain Bacteria; phylum Bacillota; class Clostridia; order Oscillospirales; family Oscillospiraceae; genus CAJOIG01. The sequence continues at coordinate 13,051 of CANQRM010000036.1, read as the reverse complement.
AAACGGGACGCCCCCGGACAGAGCGGGGAGCCTGTCCGGGGGTGGTCATGGCTGGTGTGGGTGCGATGGGTGTGTCCACCCTGCCGGGTACGGTACGAGCAACAGAACTGCCGGGCACGGCGTGAACGGCTGTGCTGTCGGGCACGGTGCCAGTTACAGGGCTGTCGGGGGCGTTGGGAGTGACCGTGCCGCTTGGCGCGGTGCTGGGGGCGTTTGCCTGAGTCTGTCGCCGAAGCTGCTCCACCTGCCGACGATGCCGGAAGTTGGCCTGGGCCTCCTCCGGCGATTCCACATTTGCGGTCCGGGGGCCGGTCTGGGCCGTGTTCTCCTCCTGCCGCTTCTTCTGGATGCGCTCCCTTGCGGCGGTGACGGCCCGGTGGCCGGCCCGGTCAAGCTGGTGAACGCCCTCATGGGTGAGAACTTCCGTGCTGTTGGTGAACCGCTCAGAGGCGTATTCCTCCGGGGAGCCCTGGGCGGGACGGGCGGTGCCCACCGCGCTTTCTTTGGTGCGGATATAGGCTTGCTTCATCCGCTGGCCCGCGATGGCCGCCCGGTCCAGGGTCTTTATCGTGCCTCGGACTGCATCCCTGGTCTTGATGTCGGGCATGGCTCACACCTCCCATCAGTTGAACGGGTCGTATTCGTCGAAGTTGAAGTAGACGTTGCCGCCTCCCTTCTTGGCGGGGGTCAGCTTCTCGCCGCCGAACACGCCCTCGCCGGGTCTCGTGGTCATGAGCTGATAGAGCTGGGTGTCCTTGGGGAACCTGTTGACAAAGGGCACCAGGGCGTTGCCGTAGCGTATCAGGCCGGAGCCTGCCTCGGCGTTGGTCACATAGCTCATCTGTTCATCGGAGATGTTCAGCAGCTTTGCCAGCTTCTCCCGGTCGGAGGCCGCCTGGTTCAACATGACTATGAACTCGGAGTTGGAGAGCATGGTGCTGGCCTGGACAGAATCCAGCAGGTATTCCACGTTTTGGGTGATGGCGGTTGGATATGCGTTGCGCTTACGGAACTGCCGCCAGGCGGAGGTGAAGAACGCGCCGCTGTACTCATTTTCAAAAACGACATGGTACTCGTCTATGAAAACGTGGGTGCGTTTGCCCCGGCGCCAGTTGAGCGTGACGCGGTTGAGGATGGTGTCGGTGATGACCAGCAGGCCCGTGGGCTTCAACTGCTCGCCCAGGTCCCGGATGTCGAATACCAAAATGCGTTTGTTGAGGTCCACGGTGCTTTCGTGGCCGAACACGTCCAGAGAGCCAGTGGTGAACAGCTCCAGAGCCAGGGCGATCTCCTGTGCCTCCGGCTCCGGCTGTTCCAGCAGCTTCTCCCGGAGGGTGCAGAGCGTGGGGACCTTCTGCGTTTTGGCGGCGTCCATATACACGGCGGCGGTACAGCGGTCGATGATGGACTTGTGCTGGGGGCCGACGCCGTTCTTGTCGATCTGCTCCACCAGGGACATGATGAACTGCGACTTTTCCACCAAGGGATTGTTCTCGCCGTAGCCCTTGACTAGATACAGCGCGTTCAGCCGGTCCTTGCCGCCAGCGGCGATGTGGAACACGCTGCTTATATCCGGGGCAATGCCCTTGATAAGCGGCTCGTACTCGTTTTCCGGGTCGCATATCAAAATTTCATCCTCCGTATTGAGAATGAGCTGAAGGATCATCTCCTTGATGAAGAAGGACTTGCCGCCGCCGGGAACGCCCAGTACAAAACCGGACTGGTTCATCAGATTCTCCCGGTTGCAGAGGATAAGATTGTGGGATATGGCGTTCTGGCCCAGATAGAGGCCGCCCGGTTCGTGGATCTCCTGCACCTTGAACGGCATGAAAACAGCGAGGCTCTCCGTGGTGAGGGTACGGAAAGCCTCGACTTTTCTTGTGCCGATGGGCAGAACGGTGTTCAGTCCGTCTATCTGCTGGTATTTCAGCGTGGCGAGCTGGCACATATGCTTCCGGGCGATGGCCATGATCGCCTCGGTGTCGCTGTCGAGCTGCTTCTTGGTATCGGCGGTCAGCACCAGCGTCAGGACGCAGAACATCATCCGCTGGTCGCGGGTGGTCAGGTCATCCAAAAACTCCTTGGCCTCCTTCCGCTGCAACTCCATATCGTAGGGAATGACGGCAGAGAAGTTATTATTGTTGTTCTGCCGGCGCTGCCAGTTGGTGATATTGGTCTCAACGCCCAGCAGCCGGTTCTCCACCTCCCGCACGGCCTCCTCCGTGGGCACGGGGACAATATCCATGGACAGCATCATGTTGCGGTTGATGTCGGTCAGCTCCGTCACAAGGGTGTCCTTGATGTAGGAGGCGTAGTCCTTTAGGTAGAGGACCCGGCAATACTTCCGGCCCAGCTTCACATAGGTGCTGTGCTTCTCGATGGAATCCGGGCAGATATAATCCCGGAAATCATGGCCTTTCAGCATCATATCGTTAGCGTCGAAGTGGAAGTCGATGTCCTCTCCGGGGCGGTAGAAATCATGCAGGACCCGGAGCTTCTGCACGGCGTCCATCTCGGTGAAGCGGGAGCCCAGCGCGGCAAAATGGGAAGAAAGCTCCGCTCCTACGCGGTTGAAGAAAGCGCGGGCCTCGTTGATGTTGCGCTTGGAAACGGTCACGGTAAGGTACTTTTCCTGGTTCACGCTGTCGCTGGACGCAAAGGGCGTGAGGACGCTGTTGAACTCGCCCCGGAAGAAGTCCCGTTTATCGTGATGGGGCCGCATGAGAACGTCCTGCTCAAAGCTGACCCGGTTGATGCTGCGGTTGTTGATGGTGATCTTGTGGGAGGCGCTGGTGTCCAGGCTGTTCAACAGCTCGGAGTAGTCCAGGAACATGGACCCCTTGGCCTCACGGCTGGCCACCAGGTAGTTAATGTCCGTAAAGCAAAAGGTCTTGGCGTACCTGTTGCCCACCAGGAAGATACCGTCAGCCCATGCGCGGCGGATGGGAATGACGTCCTGCACTCTGCGGGGCGCGGTGTACTTTTCCCGATCTCGCTTTACGGTGTTTTTGACGGTCTTGCTCATTCCGCTTATATCCCTCCTTCTCATAGGCCGCGATAAGGTCCTTCGTGGCCTCGTAATAGATGTTGTTCACCCTCTCGGCGGTGAGGTATTTCGGCTCAATGACCTCGGAGCGGAGCCAGGCGATGACGAACTGCTCGGCGGTCATGCCGTGGTAGCTGATAAAGCCCAGAGCGGCAAAAGGGGCCGCTCCCAGGATGCAGACCCAGGAGACCGTTTCCACGCCCACATAGGGCTTCAGAAGGAAGTACAGTCCCACGGCCACGGCGATGGCCAGAAAAGAAAAAACGCACTGCCGCATGGACAGTCCGAAGAACATGGATTCCGTATAGTTGCGTATCTCGCGGTTGATCTTTACCTCCACGGTTTACCCTCCTTCCGCAGATGCAGCAGGTCCTCGCCGCGGTACTGGCATTTACGGAACAGCTTTTTGACGGTGATTTTGTGCTTCCGGCAGTAGTCCAGATAGAGGATCACGCCGTCCAAATGCTCAAAACGGTTTTGACGGTGCAGGGAGATATAGTCCCACACAGCACAATGGGTGGCATAGGACATATAAACGATCTCGTAGCCTTCCTCCAGGTTGCCGAACAGGTTTTCGTCATAGCTGAAAGAGAAGTCAAAGAACGCATCCTCTCCGGCGTTCTCGGCGTAGGGCTTGAGGCGCACGGCCACGGATTCATAGTCCGTATACGCGATGATGTCATCCGGGGGCACTGCATGGCCGTGCCGGAGAATGAAGCTGACCCGCTCGCTGGAGAGAAGTTCAGTAAAGATCATGGCCTGCTTGTAGAACCGGCAGCTCCGCCAGACCTCGTTGGACTTGCGGACGATGGCCCGCTTGCTTTTTATCATAAGGTGATACCCCTTTCTTTCAGCTGCTCATGGCAAATGGCCCTGGCGCGTTCTTCCTCGCAACAGCACCGTGGGAGCGGGCACCGCTTCTTTTCCTTGTCGTAGTGGAGGCAGAAGATACAGTCGCAGTCCTTCACGTTGTAGTCCTTGAAGCGATTATATATCCGTGTGTACTCGCCCATGGCTCACCGCTCCCTCTCATGCTTTTTTTGAGGTACCCTTTTGGGGGATTCATAGGGCACGAATACCTCCTCGCCCTCGATATAGCTGAAGTTCGCTTTCAGAAGTGGGTGTGTTTCCTGGGCCTGATACTGACGGATAAGGGCAATGGCACTCTCTTTGGTGCTGGTGCTTGCCATTTCCGTCCCGTCCTTGAAAACATGAACTCGTATCATGGTCGGTCACCGTTCCTGTTCCGCGCTCTGGGGCACCTTGGGCTGAAGCTGCGTGGGGCGCTGGCCGTCCGTGGGCCGGAGAAAGTCGATCCGGTCACAGGCATAGATGGCGTTGTCATTGAGGAGCCGCTGCCACGCGCCCTCGGTGGGCGTCCAGCGAAAGCCGTAGCGTTTGAGCATGGTGCGCTTGCTCTCATCCGGCTTTTCATCAAAGAAAAGCTGGAGCCGGCGATTCTCCGTGTTGGCCACGGCCTCGCCGCCGTCGAACTCCCAGCCTGCGAAGCCAACATCGCGCTCCTTTTGCAGTTGGTCAATGCGCTGCTGTAGACGGCGGATCTCCGCGCTGTTGCCGGACAGTTCATAGCTGGGATAGGGTACATCCGAACCGACGAACCGCATTGCTATTCTACGCTCCAGCTTAACACGCTCCTGCTCGGAAAGGTCAGGGCAGCCGTTGATGGTCCCGGTCTTGCGGAAGTAGGCGTTGACCGCCTTCATGTGCTCCTGCCGCTCTTTGCAGGCTGTCAGCTTGCCGGTCAGCTTTTCGATGGAATCGGGGTCATCGCTGCGGATGGGGTTGTTATAGCTCATGGGATTCTCCTTTCTCACAGGCCCATCATCTCGCGTACAACGCGGTCAGACATCTTGACCGCGCCCACGAGAATGAGCATATTGAAAACAAGCTCGCCCACATAGCCCCATACCATCGTGACCGCCGCCGCGTCTGGATCGACCACGGGCGGCGAAGCGGCGAACAGGGAGAAGATGATGCAGGCGAGGACGATGATCGCGCCCTCCAGACAGACGGCGCAGTAGCTTCGGATGAAGCTCTTTCCTATCTGCTGGGACGGCTCTCCGGCGAAAGATGACAGGGGCACGGGCGCGATGGCGGTGTAGAGATACAGGCGGAAGAACCGTCCGTAGACGCTGAGTATCATCACAAAGGACAGCACTGTGACGAACAGGCCGCCAATGAGTGTGACCGCCCAGAGAGGGATGCTCTCAAAAAAGCCGCAGTCCTCCACGGCGGTGACGATCTCCGGGGGCAGCACCGTCTGCTGGGCGGTGCCGAAGCCCGCCGTGTTCATAATGGTGGAGACAACGCCCTGGATGATGCGGAATACCGCCATCATCAGTTCCAGGCCGTAGGTGATGACGCCCTTGGCGATAGCAAAGCGGACGAACAGCTTGACGGCGTGTTCCGGCTTTTTGACCTCCGCGAAGCTGCCGCAGGTTTTCATCACGCCCACCACGAAGAACAGCACCAGCAGGGCGAGGCCCACGGCCTGGAGCGCCCCGTTGATGGACACGATCACATTCCAGATGGTGCCGCCTTTGAATGTTTCCGGCGACTGGGTAACGAGCTGCCATATCTCCGCCAGCTTTTCATTCCAGGTATTCAGGGCGCGTTCAAGGTTTTGAACGACCCAGTTATCAGACACGTTTAGATCCCTCCTTCCTCCCGGACGGCGAGGCATGGAGCCCCGCCGCCTTTGGGGAATGTGTCAGCCAGTGATAAGGTCGAGTATCTCCTTGGCAAAGGTGATGATGATACCGCCCGCCAGGGTGAGAAAACCGTTGCTCCGCTGGCTGGGGTCATGGCTCTGGAGGGAGAGGCCCACCTGGACGATGCCCCAGCCCAGCAGAATGAGGCCCACCGCCCGTATGAGGCCGAAGATGAAGTTGGACAGATTGCCCACCACGGTGAGGGGGTCGCCGCCCGCTGCGTATGCGGCGGTGGACAGGCTGACCATCATGGCCGCCAGCACGACCAGAACGCAGTAGAAGCGGTAGCCCCGCTTCAGCTTCTCGGCCAGGTTCTGGGGTTCGGGTTCACGTTTATTCAGTTTCATGGATTGACCTCCTGATTCAATAAAAATCGAGCCTCCACATCCTCCTCGGACAGAAGCTCGTACTCGGTTTCGGACGGCTCAACGTAGTCATCGCCTGCGGTGACGCTGGGTGTCAGGGAAATAGTAGCCACGGCGTTCTCCGTGCGGCCATGCTCATAGGGCGGGGCCTTGCCGTCTGCGGACAGCGCCACATTGGGGTGTTTGAGGATGTCGAACTTCTCATCCTGGATGGGCCTCTCTCCCCGGATGAACAGCAGGGCGAAGCGGTTGTCCAGCATCCGCACCTCGGCGGGGTCCAGCAGCTCCCGCCCGCTGACCTGCCAGTTGGTGGAATAGCTGCCGCTCCGTCCCCGGCTCTGCCCATAGGTGTTGGTGTCTATGGTCTCCTTGCCCAGCAGCTCCGACACATATTTGTGGGTGCTTTGCTCGTTCCCTCCAAGATAGAGAAATTCATCGCAGTTGCCGATGATACTCTCCCACTGTTTCTCAAACAGGGCTTTGAGCTGGGCGATGTTCTGGATGATGATGGACACGAACACCTGCCGGGACCGCATGACGGCCAAAACCCGATCAAAGTCATCCGGCAGGGACACGTTGGCAAACTCGTCCATGAGGAAGTGGACGGGCACAGGGAGCGCGCCGCCATACTTGCGGTCGGCCACATAGAATAGCTGCTGGAAAAGCTGGGTGTAGAGCAGGCTCACCAGGAAGTTGAACGAGGTATCGTTGTCCGGGATAAGGGCGAACAGGGCCACGGGCTTCTCACCCAGGGAGGGCAGGTCCATCTCATCTGTGATGGTGAGTGCGGCCAGACTCTCCAGGTTGAACTTCTCCAGCCGGGACGCCAGAGTGATCTGGATGGATTTCAGGGTCTTGGCGCTGCCGGAGCGGTAATTTGCGTAATACTTCACCGCGATATGGTCCGGCTGTTCCATGGCCAGGCGGTCAAACAATTCATCCAGCGGGGATTGGTAGCTCTCGTCGTCCTCCCGCACCTCGGCAGCCCGGAGCATCTCCATGACCATGGGGAAGTTCTGCTCGTCTGCGGGGGCTTCGTATACCAGGAAAAAGATAAGGGCCAAAAGGAGCATGGAGGCGGCGGTGTCCCAGAATGGGTCTTGGGATTGGCTGCCCTTGGGTGTGGTAGCCTTGAACAGATTGGTCACGAGCCGCTGCACGTCGTTGTCGCTCTGAAGGTAGACAAAAGGGTTGTAACAGTGGCTCTTTTCCATGTTCAGCAGGTCCAGCACCCGCACGTCGTAGCCCTTGGCCTCCAGCAGCGCCCCGGAATCCCGGAGCAGCTCGCCCTTGGGGTCCAGGCACACATAGCTGACCTTGCCGTTGGCCTGGTACAGATTGGGCTTGGCATAGAACCGGGTCTTACCCGCGCCGCTGCCGCCGCAGACCAGCGTATTCAGATTGCGTCGGTGCTTTCTCCCGTCCAGACCCATGCGGACGTTCTGGGTGAATATCTTGTTGTCCTCGAATCTCCGGGCCTGATATCGCTTGCCGGTGCTCCTGGCGTCGCCCCACTTTGCAGAGCCATGTTCCTCGCGGCGGCGGTAGTTGCGCCGGCTGGACAGGAACACCCCGATGCCCATTCCGTACATAAACAAAAAAAGGAGGACAGTTTTTACACTGTCCTCACAAAGCGAAATACGGAAAGGGTCATCCATCATGGCGGGGAACTGCCGGATGATCTCCGGCAGACCCCCGGATACGGCTGGGGCAATGAGGAGCCCCAGCCACACCACGGGGATGATGCCCAGAACGCAGGGCACGGCAAGAGCCGTTTTCTTATCTTGCCTCATCTCGGACACGAACCTTCTTTACCGGCGCACAGGCCACTTTCAGAAGCGTATCGTCCACCACACCAGTGGGTTGCCCTTGTTCTATGAGATCGTTTCTCATATCGTTGACGGCGCGGACGACAACATCATGTTCATCGTCGTCCAGCTGTACCACGCGCTGTTCAATCTTCGCCATATCACCGCTCCTGGTCGCCTTTGTCCTTGGGGACCTTGGCCTGTTCCTTGGCCTGCCTGATCCTGCCGGAAATGCTGTTGGCGGTGTTGCGGATCTCCGTCAGGGTCTCCCGTATCTTGGCCGTGACCTTATCCTGTTCCACGCCCTCTATGGCGGTGGCCAGCGCGACGGGCGCGGCGGTAAAGTTGAAGCCGTCCACGGGGACGTGGTTCCGCTGGCAGAGGATATAAGCGGTGCAATAGGCGGCAAAGCTGGCCTCGTTCCGGTCGTAGCTATCCCGGCTCTTTGCAAGCTCGGCGTGGGCGATCTCCTTGGACACGGCGATGAAGATGGTGGGCGCGTCCATGCCTTTCCGCAGGAAGATGACCTGCTGGCCGGGGTCATAAACAGCGCCGCCCTTGGCGGCCAGATCATCCACGGGCCGGATGGGGACGGGAGAACTCTTGGCCAGCGCCTTGAGCAGAGCACGGTCGTCCACCCTGGCGGAGCCATACGCCCTGGGCGGCGTGGTGGTCTGGGAGATGTCGAACACCCGCTTGACATTGAAGTTCGTGCCGATGCTGTCGTTGTCGCGGACATAGCTGTTGCCGGGTTCCAAAATGGAAATGCCCTCCGCGCCCTTCTGAATGTGGAGGCCGGCAGCCTTCCAGGCGTCAAAGTCCTTCAGAAGCGTGGCCTCCGGGTTCTGGGCCAGAATGAGCATGGCGTTGGTCACGGAGTAGCGGGGGAAGTGTGCCTGCACATCCAGATAGTCCTGGAAATACTCGCTGTTGGTGCTGACAGCCATCGTGGTGTCGTCCGCCATGTTATAGACCTGCTGGCGATCAGCCTGCTTTTTCTCTTTCCAGGTATCCAGATCAAAGGGCTCTTCCGGCCCCGGTTCCGGCTCCTGCTGCACGGAGGTGAAAATGTCGTCATAATTTAATTCGTTCATAGGTTTACCTCACTTTGTTTTTTTCAGATTGTTTCAAATGCCTGGGTTTTGCGCCGCTGCGGGAAAGCGGCCTGTCCGCGGCGGGCCGACCCTCTCGCTGCTGGCGCTCGGCTGCGATCTGGCGTAGGGCCTCCCGGACGGATGGGCGCTCTTTAGCCGTACCCTCGGCGGCTTTGGATGGCGTCTTTGAGGTAGGCGCGGACGGAGCGGTATTTTCCGTTCGGGTAGCAGTAGGGTTTACAGGGCCCCGTGCCTCCTTTCCGGGCGGCGAGAGCATTTCATCCACCAGATCGTCCATACTGTCCCGCCCCGGCCTGATATGCTCCGGGGGCGGCGGGGCGGCCCCCTCAATGATGGGCGCCTTGTCGTGGTCGATGGTGGTGGGCTTGACCTCGCCCAGCTTGAAGCGTTCCACAATGCGGTTGATCCGGGCGGCGTCCTCGGCGCGGACGAGCACATCCACCATGCCGTCCTTTACCTCGCCCTTGCCTTTCAGCGCGCAGTAGACCACACCATATCGCTTGGCCTCGACGGAAAACTGTTTCAGATGCTCCGCCTTGATGGGGAACACGGTCAACTGCTTGCCGCTTTTCAGCATGGACGCGAGGCGCTGGTGGCCTTTGCTCTTATCCTTATCCCGGTCCTTCCATACCAGATAGATGGCGGCGGCGATATTCTTCGCTGCGGAGCCGGTCAGCTTCAGCACGACTTCGGTCCCCTCCAGGCTCATACGAACTACTTGTTCTGCCGCGTCGCCTGACGTGTTCATTTCGGTTGTCCTCCCTTCCTCTGGATTTTTCGTCCTCGCGGACGGCGTTCAGCTTCTCCAGCATTACGCTGGAGCGCACGGCGATGTCGTCACAAAGGCGTACCTCCTCTCTCAATGCGCCCAGCATCTTGGACATGGACGCAATCTGCTTTTTTATTTCCGCCTGCCTCTCCGGGTCTGATCTCACGGCGACGGTGCGCTGCGCCCGGTACAACTCCTTTCTGTCGGCGGTCATGGTCTGCACCTGTTCCTCAATAGCTGCCTTATATGCGGAAAGCTGCTCATCGGTATCAATGTGATGGACCGCGAGCAGCCGTGCCTCTTTCGATATTCGCTCCAGCTTCAGCAGCTCCTCGCGGAGCAGCGGGTGGAGTTTTTGTGGTTGCTGGGGCTTCTGGCGGGAAAACACACCGAACAGGTAGCAGTAATGAAAATAGAGGGCGCGAAAGCCGGTGGCCTTGACGGGCTTCCAATGCCCTCGGACACTGTACCTCTCTTTCGGCGGGTCCGGCTCCGGGAGCGGGCGTTCCGGCCTGCCGTGGGCAAGGATGCGCCGGCGAATGTTCTCCAGGGTGTAGTCCTCTCCGAAGTTCCGCGTGAGCCGGAAAAACCGTTCCTTGCCCGGTGGCCGGATGGAGATGTCCTTGCCGATCTTGACCTCGTAATATTTACTGCGGAGCGCGGCGAAGAACTGCCGCTCGGTCATGGACTGCTGGATGGCGTCATCCACATCGGCCCGGATAAGGCCCCGCCAGGTGGGGCGGTGCTCCTGCTCGGCTTTCCATTCTGCGTATTGCTTGCTCTTTCCGGGCTCACCCTTTTCGATGACGGACAGACCGTATTCCCGGCATAGCTGGTCGGACGCCGCCCTCATCTGCCGGTAGTCCTGTTCAGAGCGGTAGAACTTCTTTCCGTCTACGAAAGAGACCGTGTTGAGCAGAAAGTGGTTGTGCAGATGGTTGGCCTTGTCCAGATGGGTGGCGACAAGCACCTGATACCGGTCGCCCCATAGCTGCTGGGCCAGCTTCACGCCGATCTCGTGAACGATCTCCGGCGTGGCCTCACCGGGGGCGAAGGACTGATAGCCGTGATAGGCCACGGTGCCGGTCTCTTTCCCGAAGCGGCGCTTGACCGCCATCATCTCCTCTCTGGCGGTGCTGGGCGAACAGTTGACGCCGGACACAAATTGATGGAGGATCTCGCCGGATTCCTCCATCTGTGTCTTTTTGCTGTTGACGGCGTACTCGATCACGTCCTCCAGCTCCTGGGCCTGCTGTGCTGTCATATTCGCCTTCTCAAAGAAAGCGGGATTCTCCGTCTTGTCCGGGTTTTCCACATAGATGACCACCTTGCCCAGCCAGCCGTTCACTCGCCAGATGGAGGTCGTGGCCATAGGGTCACTTGTCCATGGGCATGGGCAGCACCACCGCCTTGGTGATGGTTTTCACCACGTCCTCAAACTCCCGCACTCCGGCGTCGTACCGCTGCGCGTCGATGACATTCAGCATATGGGCCTTCTGCGCGATCTGGTTGAGATCAGCGCCGACCTTGTAGAGCTGGCGCATCATCCCGTAGTAGTCGGGCGGGGGCGCGTCACGGGGAACGAAGCCGCTGATAAGCTGGCGGATATACGCCTCGCGGGACAGGCCGCTGCGCTTCACGCGCTTAGCCAGGGCCTCCGCTTCCTTGCGGTTGAGGCGGACTTTGATTTCAACATTTCGGTTGCTCATAGGCGTTTCTTCCTTTCAGATAGTAATGGGGGTTACAGGGGACCTCCCCTGTGAAAAGGTGTTTTGTCCCCAAAACACGATGCTTGTTAGGATATGACAGCATCCCCTCCCTCGCTGACCGGTTCTACGCTCCGCAGGTTGACTCTGCCCGTAGAAGAGCGGACGAACGTGACCATGATACGGGAACCGATGGGCATTTCCGCAAGGCCCAGATAGCCCTTGTCGCTCCAAGCCGCCGTCAGTATCTTGCGGCCATCCGCCAAGTCGAGGTACACGAACAGGCAGTTCCTCTTGCCCCAGCGTTTGCAGACCATAGTCGCCGCAAAGGTCCCTTCAAAGTCTGGATACTGATAGTCGAGACCGTGATAGCCGGAAGCCAAAAACTCCTGCCAGGATAACGCCCGTTTTTCTGTACGCATTTTTTAACTCCTTTCGTCGTGACTGTGTGGGCGCTCCCACAGCCACCGCTCTCTCTTTTCCCGCATATAATCGTCATAGGCAGCGTCGCGCCTATATTTGCTGAGCCATGCCCACTCTGCACGAGAAACGAAGCGGGACGGTTTGGGAAGCGGTTGGAGCCGCGGAGCCCTTATTGCCATGAGTTGAAATCACCTTCTTTCTGGACATAAAAAACAGTCTGCGTTTTGCAGACTGTCCGTGATACAAAAATCATTTGATTTACTTTTGAAAACGGATGACATAGCTCACCTCTCTTTTGTTTTCTCGCGCCGCTTGGTCACGGGCAGACCCAGGGCCATGCAGAGGCAGTCGTTGTAATCCTTGCCCTGGGGCGGAGAGCGGATGTCAGCGGGGATGGATAGCAGCTTACTGAGCCATTTCTGAATGTCCTGCGCCGCGAGGCGGCCCTTGCTGTCGTTGTCCAGCCGGAGGATAACGTGAGCGATCTGCGGATGCTCGTCCAGGTAGTGCGTGAGGGCGCGGGGAAGATACTCTCGCCGGGATTCATACACGCCGGCCAGAGATACGAGGTGGTCCTGGCGCCAGTCGTGACCAGCCCGCTTTTCCAGCGTGGCATAGGAGAGCAGGTCTATGGCCGATTCAAAAAGGTGGAGCGTGACGCTCTCTCCCTGGGACGGGATGTTGAAAGAGTACCGCTTGTCGCTGCCCCTGGCCTCTCCGATGAAGTCCGTTCCTATCCCCCGCTGACTGGCATATCTGGGCTTACCGGCGCTGTCCATCCCCACGAACACGACGTTATGGTGGGGAGTGCTTTCATAAAGACGCCCGGTGCGGACACAGTATTCCGTGATTTCCGGGTCTATCCCGCGCCGGGTCAAATAGGTCATGGCAGGCGTGGCACACCGGCTGGCTTTGGGCAAGGAAAGCACCCTATCAGCGGGGCGTTTGGGCATAAAAAAAGAGGGCGGCTGTATAGCCGCCCTCCCCATGATCTGCTCAACTGCCTGCGCAAATGGGATTCCCCGTACCTTTATGAGATAGTCCAGCGCCGACGCGCCGCCTATGCCCTGCGAAAACCAGAACCATT
>CANQRM010000035.1 GCA_947626265.1 uncultured Oscillospiraceae bacterium | reverse complement strand
CCCTCTTTGTCCAGATACAGCTTCTCCAGGTCCAGCTGCATCTTCTCCATATCGTAGGTGAACAGCGGGTCGCCCTCTTTTACCATGTCGCCCACTTCCACGTATGTCTCCTGCACGGACTTGTTGCTGTCCCGCTTCACGTCTGCGGTCTGGCCCGCCACCACCTTGCCGGCGTAGCGGTCGGCCAGACCCACGGGCCCCATGGCGGCCAGGTCCGAGACCTTCTGCACACTCACGGCGTCGCCGGGCGCGCTCTTATCGCCGCCCAGCTCACAGCCGGCCAACAGACACAGGATAAGGCCGCCCGTCAGGACCGCCGCTGCCGCTCGCTTCATAGCATCCTCCCGATAAAACGCCGCTTCTTTCTCCTCCGCCGGACCCCTTCGGACCGGCGCCTCTATCATATAACTTTTTCTTAGGAAAGTAAATGGCAGATTTATTAAGATTTGCTTAAAGCACCCACCCCCGGCGCGTTGACAATCGGGCCTTGGAGGGATATACTGCTCTCAATGTCCGCGGCGGCCCGGGCCGCCGGAAAAGAGGTACCCTTTTTGAAACTTCGTGACCTTAAAAATCCCGCCCTGCTGCTCCTGGCCGCCCTTGTCTGGGGCGTGGCCTTCGTGGCCCAGAAGGAGGGCATGAACTATATCGGCCCCTTCACCTATAACGCCGTGCGCTTCACGCTGGGCGGGCTGTGTCTGGCGGCGGTGCTGCCCCTGCTGGATAAGTTCCGCGCCCGGGAGGGCGCCTTTGAAAAGGGCAGCCGTCGGGACATCCTGGTGGGCGGGATATGCTGCGGGCTGGCGCTGTTCTTCGCCGCCGACATCCAGCAGGTGGGCGTGTCCTTCCAGGACGCCTCTACCAACGTGGGCAAGGCGGGCTTCATCACCACCGGCTACTGCGCCCTGGTGCCGGTAGCGAGCCTGATATTTTTGAAGAAAAAGTCCCCGCCCCTGGTATGGCTGGGCGTGGGCGTGACGGTGATAGGGCTCTTCTGCCTGTGCATGATGGACGGTCTCATGGCCGGTCAGGGGGTGCATTTCGATAAGAGCGACCCCTACCTTCTGCTGTCGGCCGTGGGCTTCACCGCCCACATCCTGGTCATCGACCACTTCTCCCCCAGGGCGGACGGGGTGCGCTTGAGCTGCGTGCAGTTTCTGACGGCCGGGCTCCTCAGCGCGCCGGTGATGCTCCTCGTGGAAAAGCCCGCCCCGGCAGACATCCTGGCCTGCTGGCTGCCCATCGGCTACGCGGCAGTGTTCAGCTGCGGCGTGGGTTACACCCTGCAGGTGGTGGCCCAGAAGAACGTCCACCCGGCGGTGGCCTCCCTCATTTTGAGCCTGGAGAGCGTCTTTTCCGTGCTGGCGGGCTATGTGCTCATGCCCGGCTCCACCCTCACCGGCTGGGAGATCACGGGGTGCGCGCTGGTGTTCGCCGCTGTGGTCATGGTCCAGCTGGCCCCTCAGGATAAGGTGCGGCAAAACTGAAAAGCTCAGAAGAAAACGGCGCTTGAAAGGCGCCGTTTTCTTTTTTTGCCTTTTTCAGTCCGCCGCCTGAGGCTGGGCGGTGATATCGGAGCCGAAGTACTTCTCGCTCAGCGCGGAGAGGGTCCCGTCCTCCCGCATGGCGGCGATGGCCTCGTTCACAGCCTCCCGGAGAGAGGTTGTCTCCTCTCCCTTCCGCAGGGGGATGGACACAAGGTTGGCCTCCTCGGTGTAGGCCACGATCTTGAGGGGCGCGTCCGGCTGCTGGGTGAGGTAGTCCAGCACGGACACCTCCGCGTTCAGGGTGGCGTCCGCCCGGCCGGACTGGACCATCTGCATGGTCTCGCCCAGGGAGTCCACGCCCTCGCAGGTGGCGCCGTAGTCCTCCGCCAGCTCCATATAGGTGCTGCCGATGCTGTTGGAGGTGGTCTTGCCGTCCAGATCCTCGAAGGACTTTATGTCCTCATTGTCCTCCCGGACCACCAGGGCGGTGCGGATATAGGCGTAGGGGTCGGTGAAGTCGTACTTCTCGCTCCGCTCCTCGGTCACGTCCACGCCGTTGATGACCATGTCATAGCGCTTGGAGTCCATCCCGGCAAACAGGCCGTCCCACTCGCCCTCGATGAATTCCGCCTCCACGCCGAGATACTGGGCGATATATTGCCCCACCTCCACGTCGAAGCCCACGAGCTCGTCGTCCTCGTTGTGATAGGTCCAGGGGGCCCATGTGCCCTCCATGGCGATGGTGAGCACGCCCTTGTCCTGCACCTGGGCCAGCAGGTCATCCTCCGCGGCCAGAGCCCCCGCGCCCAGGCACAGGCACAGCGCCGCCGCGCACAGTATTGCGATTATCCTCTTCATGTTATTCCTCATCCTTTCTGTCCAGGGAGCGGAGAAATGACTGTATCCGCTCCAATTTCTGCTCTTTGAAAAATTCCCCCGTGGGCGCCGACGCCAGGGCCACGCCCTCGTCCATGAATAATACATGGGTGGAGGCGCTGCGGGCGAAGCTCATCTCGTGGGTCACCACCACCATGGTCATCCCGTCCCGGGCAAGATCCCGCATCACGTCCAGCACCCCGCCGATGAGCTCCGGGTCCAGGGCGCTGGTGGGCTCGTCAAAGAAGATGACGTCCGGCTCCCCGGCCACCGCCCGGGCGATGGCCACCCGCTGCTGCTGTCCGCCGGAGAGCTGGTTGGGGTAGGACCCCCTTTTGTCGGCGAGACCCACCCGCTCCAGGGCGGCCATGGCCCGCTCTTCCGCCTCCCGCTTCGCCATTTTCCGGGCCACGATGAGCCCCTCGGTCACGTTCTGCAGGGCGGTCTTGTTGGCGAATAAGTTAAAGCTCTGGAACACGAACGCGGTGTGCCGCCGGTAGGCGGCTATGTCCTTCCGGGAAAGGGTGGGCATATCCATCTCCTGCCCCAAAAAGGTCATGGTCCCGGCGTCGGCCCGCTCCAGAAAGTTCAGGCACCGCAAAAGGGTGGTCTTGCCGCCCCCGGAGGGGCCCAGCACCGCCAGCACGTCCCCCTTATTGAGGGACAAGTCCACGCCTTTCAGTATCTCATGGCCCTCAAAGCTCTTTTTGAGCCCTCTCACCTCAAGCACGGATGACGTTCCCCCCGTTCATGGCGTTCAGTTTCCTCTCCCCCAGCCGCTGCAGCCAGGTGATGACCGTGCAGAAGAGGAGATATATAAGCGCCACCTCGGCGTACAGCGCCAGGTGCTCGTAAGTCCGGCCCGCCACCCGCTGGGTGGTCATGAACATCTCCGTCACCGTGATGTTGGCGGCGAGAGACGTGTCCTTCACCATGGAGATCAGGGAATTGGACAGCGGCGGGAAGGCGGTGCGGAAGGCCTGGGGCAGCACGATGCGCCGCATGATCTGGATATAGCTCATGCCCACACAGTAGCCCGCCTCCATCTGCCCCCTGGGCACCGCCTCAATGGCGGCCCGGACGGTCTCGGCGCAGTAGGCCCCCTCGTTCAGGGCGAACACCGCCACCGCGCAGGGGAAGGCCGGCAGCACCAGCCCCAGGTCGGGCAGCCCGAAGTAGACAAGATAGAGCTGCACCAAAAGGGGCGTGCCCCGGATGATCCAGATGTAAAACCGGACGATCTGCCGCAGGCCCTTTATATCCGCGATCTGGACCATGGCGCAGGCGATGGCGATCACCAGCGCCAGGGCGAAGGAGATGACCGTCAGGGGGATGGTCACCAGCAGCCCCTGGCCCAATATGCGGGGGAAGCTGGATATGAGTATGTCAAGTACCCGTTCGCTCAAGATATGTCTCCGTCGTTTAGATTCTTACCCCTCGAAGCACTTGGTCACGGCCTGGAGGGTCTGGATGATGGGCAGGTGCTGGGGGCACACGCCCTCGCACTGGCCGCACTGGATGCAGTCGGAGGGCCTGCCGCCCTTTTTCGTGAGCTGTTCGTAGGAGGTGAAGTTCACGCTCCAGCCCTTCTCCTCCGCCTCCCGCATCTGCTCGTTGTAGATGGAGAAGTACCGGGGGATGGCGATGTGCATGGGGCAGCCGGCGGTGCAGTAGGCGCAGCCGGTGCAGGGCACGGCGATCTGGCCCAGGATGACCTCCGCCGCCTTAAAGAGCATCTTCTTTTCCTCCTCGGTCAGCGGCTGGAAGTTCTCCATATACCCCGCGTTGTCCTCCATCTGGGCAAGGGAGCTCATGCCGGAGAGCACGACCATCACGTTGTCGAGGGATGCGGCGAACCGCACCGCCCAGGAGGACACGGAGGCGGCGGGGTCCATCTTCTTCATCATGGCCTCCGCCTCCGGCGGGACCTTGGCCAGGGTGCCGCCCTTCACCGGCTCCATGACGATGACGGGCTTGCCGTGCTTTACGCACACCTCATAGCAGCCCCGGGACTGGACCCATTCGCTCTCCCAGTCCAGGTAGTTGAGCTGCAGCTGCACGAACTCCATCTCCGGGTGCTTGGTGAGGATGGCGTCCAGGGTCTCCGGGGTGTCGTGGAAGGAAAAGCCCGCGTGCTTCACGAGCCCCTGGGCCTTTTTCTCCAGGAGCCAGTTGAAGCAGTCGTATTTTTCATACTTGGGCAGGCTGTCCGCCTCGATGCCGTGGAGGAGGTAATAGTCGAAGTACCCCACCCCGGTCTTCTGAAGCTGCGCATTGAACACCTTGTCCCGGTCCTCGAAGCTGTCGAAAAAGCCGGCGTGCAGCTTGGTGGCCAGGGTGAAGCTGTCCCGGGGATGGCGGTCCACCAATATCTCCTTCGTAGCCTCCTCGCTCTTGAAGTTGCAGTACATCCAGGCGGTATCGAAGTATGTAAAGCCCTTTTCCAAAAAGACGTCCACCATCTTCTTGGCCTGGTCCATATCGATGCATCCGGCGTCGTTGGGGTCCAGCGTCGGCAGGCGCATGAGCCCGAAGCCCAGCTTTTTCATCGTGCAGCCTCCTTATTAGAAATAAAATGCTTTAACAGTATAATATCATATACGTCAAATTGCAATCGATTTTATAGGAAATGGCGTTTTTCACAGGAAAACCCCGGAGAGCCGCGGCCCTCCGGGGTATTTTACCTATGCTGTTTTAAAGGTTCGTATAGCCCTCCAGGAACGCGTCCACCGCCTTGGCGCAGGCCCGGCCGTCGGCGATGGCCGCCGCCACCAGGGAGGCGCCCCGGCGCACGTCGCCGGCTGTGAACACCTTCCCGTTGGCGGTGCCGTGGCCGGCATTACCCAGCCGCCCTTTCTCGTCCAGCTCCAGCCCGAAGGCCTCGGCCAGGGACGATTCCGCCCCGGTAAAGCCCGCCGCGATGAGCAGAAGCTCCGCCGGCAGGGTCTGCTCCTGGCCCGCCGTATCCACCACCACGGCGGTCAGATTCCCGCCCTCGTCGGTGACGAGCTTTTTCGCCACGGTCTCGTAGACCCGGGGATCTTTTCCGAATTTGGCGAGGGCCTCCTCCTGGCCGTAGTCCGGCTTGCCGGACCGGGCGTGGTAGGGCCACACATGGGCGGGAGAGGCCGCCGCCTTTCGCACCAGCTGGGTCACCGATACCGCCCCCTGGCGGATGGCGGTGGCCACGCAGTCGGTGGCGGTGTCGCCGTTGCCGACGATGACCACGTTCTTCCCCTTGGCGTCATAGGCGCTGCCGCGGCGGTCCAAGAGGGCCTTTGTGCTCTCGGTGAGGTATTCCATGGCCTGGCACACGCCCTGGGCCTCCCGGCCCTCCACGGCCACGTCCCGGGCCTGCTGGGCCCCGGCGCAGAGCACCACCGCGTCATACTCCGCCATGAGCCGCCCGGCCAATGCCGCGGCGTCGGTGTTGGTGAGGAAGGTGACGCCCTCGGTCTCCATGCGCCGTATGCGCCGGTCCACCACGGATTTATCCAGCTTCATGTTGGGGATGCCGTACATGAGAAGGCCCCCCAGCCGGTCGTCCCGCTCCAAAACGGTGACGGAGTGGCCCCTTTGGTTGAGAAGGTCCGCCACGGCCAGGCCCGCCGGGCCGGAGCCCACCACCGCCACGGTCTTGCCGGTGCGCACCTCGGGTATCTTGGGCTCGACGAGCCCATGGGCATAGGCGTACTCGATGACGGCCAGCTCGTTGTCCTTCACGGATATGGGCGCGTCGCCGTAGAGCCCGCACACGCACGCCGACTCGCACAGCGCCGGGCACACCCGGCCGGTGAACTCGGGAAATCCGTTGGTCTTCAAAAGCCTATCCAGCGCGTGCTTCCAGTTGCCGTTGAACACCTCGTCGTTCCACTCGGGGATGAGGTTATGCAGCGGGCAGCCAAACTCCGACTGGCAGAAGGGCACGCCGCAGTTCATGCACCGGGCCCCCTGGACACGGCGCTCCGCCTCGGTAAGCTCCCCGTGGAACTCCATGAAGTCCGCCGTCCGGCGCACCGGGTCGAACACGGGCCGTTCCGCCCGTTTGTATTCCATAAAGCCTGTGGCCTTTCCCATGGCTTACATACCTCCCTTCTGCACGGTGTAGAACGCCTCCAGCTCCGCCTGCTGCCGGGGCATACCCTTCTCCTCCAGCTTGCTGATGGCGGAGAGCATCTTGCTGTAGTCGTTGGGGGTGATCTTTTTAAAGAGCGGCAGCATGTCGTCCCAGTTTTCCAGCACCGTCCTGCCCCTTGCGGAGCCGGTGGCGGCCACATGGGCCTCTATCATCTCCCGCAGCTGGGCCACGTCGTGCTTTGCCGTGACCGCGCTCATGGTCACCATGTCCTTGTTGAGCTGTAAGTAGAGCTCGAACCGCTCGTCCAGCACATAGGCGATACCGCCGGACATGCCCGCGGCGAAGTTCTTCCCCGTGGGGCCCAGGATAACGGCGCAGCCGCCGGTCATGTACTCGCAGCCGTGGTCGCCCACGCCCTCCACCACCGCCTTGGCGCCGGAGTTGCGCACGCAGAAACGCTCGCCGGCCATGCCGTTGATGTAGGCCTCGCCGGAGGTGGCGCCGTACAGGGCCACGTTGCCGATGATGATGTTCTCCCCGGCGTTGATGCGGCTGGTCTCCGGGGGCCGGACGATGATCTTGCCGCCGGACAGGCCCTTGCCCATATAATCGTTGCTGTCGCCGGTGAGGCGGATGGTCATGCCCTTGGGCAGGAAGGAGCCGAAGGACTGGCCCCCGCCGCCCCGGGCGTCGATGAACACCGTGTCGTCGGGCAGGGCGTTTCCGAATTTCTTCGTGATCTCCGAACCCAGGATGGTGCCGAAGGTCCGGTTGGTGCTGGACACGTTCACGCTTATCTTCTTCGGTGTGCCGTCCCGGAGGGTCTTCTTGAACGCGGGGAGCAGCACGCTCTCGTCCATGGTGGTCTCCAGGCGGAAGTCGTAGTCCGCCTCGGCGTGGTGGTGCACCGCGTTTTCCTCCATATGTCCCGCGTTCAGGATGCCGGAGAGGTCGATGGACTTCGCCCGGTCGCTGGAGAGGTCCTCCCGGACCTTGAGCAGGTCCGTCCGACCCACCAGCTCATCCACCGTGCGCACGCCCAGCTTCGCCATGATCTCCCGCAGTTCCTGGGCCGTGAAGCGCATGAAGTTCATCACGTACTCGGGCTTGCCCGTGAACCTACAGCGCAGGTCCGGGTTCTGGGTGGCCACGCCCGCAGGGCAGGTGTCCAGGTTGCACACCCGCATCATCACGCAGCCAAGGGTGATCAGCGGCGCGGTGGCGAAGCCGAATTCCTCCGCCCCCAGCATGGCCGCCACGGCCACGTCCCGGCCGTTCATCAGCTTGCCGTCCACCTCCAGGATGACCCGCTCCCGCAGGCCGTTGGCGATGAGAGTCTGATGGGCCTCCGCCAGGCCCAGCTCCCAGGGCAGGCCGGCGTTCTGGATGGAGTTGCGGGGGGAGGCGCCGGTGCCGCCGTCGTAGCCGGAGATGAGCACCACCTGGGCGCCCGCTTTCGCCACGCCGGAGGCGATGGTGCCCACGCCCGCCTCGCTGACCAGCTTGACGCTGATGCGGGCGGCCCGGTTGGCGTTTTTCAGGTCAAAGATGAGCTGGGCCAGGTCCTCGATGGAGTAGATATCGTGGTGGGGCGGGGGGGAGATGAGGCTCACGCCCGGGGTGGAATAGCGCGTTCTCGCGATCCAGGGATATACCTTCTTCCCCGGCAGATGGCCGCCCTCGCCGGGCTTGGCGCCCTG
Source organism: uncultured Oscillospiraceae bacterium (assembly GCA_947626265.1). Taxonomy (GTDB): domain Bacteria; phylum Bacillota; class Clostridia; order Oscillospirales; family Oscillospiraceae; genus CAJOIG01. Next base: position 16,489 of record CANQRM010000035.1, on the reverse strand, counting down.
GGCCATTTTGATCTGTATCTCCTGCGCACTGCACAGGTACTCGCTGGTGACGCCGAAGCGGCCGGAGGCCACCTGCTTGATGGCGCTGTTTTTCTCCGTGCCCAGGCGCTCGGGCTCCTCGCCGCCCTCACCGGAGTTGGACTTGCCCCCCAGCCGGTTCATAGCCAGGGCCAGACACTCGTGGGCCTCCTTGGAGATGGAGCCGTAGCTCATGGCGCCGGTCTTAAAGCGCTTCACGATGGAGTCCACGCTCTCCACCTCGTCGATGGGCACGCCGCCGTCCTCGGCCCAGGCGAATTCCATCAGCCCCCGCAGGTTATAGGGCGTCCGGGCCCGGGAGGCCAGGGCGGAATACTCCTTGAACCGCTCGTAGTCCCCCTTCTGGGATGCCTCCCGCAGGGCCACGATGGTGGCCGGGTCGATGAGGTGGCCCTCGCTGTTGTCCCCGGAGCGCAGCTTATACATGCCCACGCTGTTGAGGGTGGTGTCCACCCCCAGATCCAGGGGGTCGAAGGCCTGGCTGTGGTGGTATTCCACCGCCCGGCCCATCTCCTCCAGGCCGATGCCTCCCACCCGGGAGATGGTGTTGGTGAAGTACTTGTCGATGACGTCCGGGCGGATGCCCACCGCCTCGAAGATCTGGGAGGACTGGTAGGACTGGATGGTGGACACGCCCATCTTGGAGGCTATTTTTACAATGCCGCTCAAGATGGCCTTGTTGTAGTCGTCGATGGCCGTGTGCTCGTCCTTGTCCAGCAGACCCAGGTTGATGCACTCGGCGATGCACTCGTGGGCCAGGTACGGCTGGATGGCCCGGGCGCCGTAGCCCAAAAGCAGGGCGAAGTGGTGCACGTCCCTCGGCTCCGCGCTCTCCAGGATGATGGACACGCTGGTGCGCTTTTTCGTGCGCACCAGGTGCTGTTCCATGGCAGACACGGCCAGTAAGGACGGGATGGCCACGTGGTTTTCGTCCACGCCCCGGTCGGACAGAATGAGGATATTGGCCCCGTGGCGGTAGGCCTTGTCGCAGGCGATGAAGAGCCTATCCATGGCCCGCTCCAGGGGGGTATTTTTATAATAGAGCAGGCTCACGGTCTCCACATGGAACCCGTCCCGGTGCATGGCCTTGATCTTGATGAGGTCGATGCCCGTGAGGATGGGGTTTTCGATCTGCAGGACGTTGCAGTTTTCCGCCCGCTCCTCCAGGAGGTTGCCGTCGGAGCCCACGTACACCGTGGTGTCCGTGACGCACTCCTCCCGGATGGCGTCGATGGGCGGGTTGGTGACCTGGGCGAACTGCTGCTTGAAGTAATGGAAAAGGGGCGGGTACTGCTCGGAGAGCACCGCCAGAGGCGTATCGCTGCCCATGGCCGCGGTGGGCTCGGCGCCCGTACGGGCCATGGGGAGGATGGCGTCCTTGACCTCTTCGTATGTATAGCCGAAGGCCCGGTAGAGCCGGTCCCGCTGGTCCTGGGTGTGGACCTCCACCTTCTTGTTGGGGATGGGCAGGTCCTGCAGCCGCACCAGGTTCTGGTCCAGCCACTCGCCGTAGGGCTGTCGGGAGGCGTAGAGGCCCTTGAGGTCCTCGTCCTGCATGACCTTGCCCCGCTTGGTGTCGATGAGCAGCATCTTCCCCGGCTGGAGACGGCTCTTGAGAGTGATGTGCTCCTCGGGGATATCCAGCACGCCCACCTCAGAGGAGAGGATGAGCCGGTCGTCGTCGGTGAGGTAGTACCGGCTGGGCCGCAGGCCGTTCCGGTCCAATATGGCCCCCACCAGCTCGCCGTCGGAGAACAGCACCGCTGCCGGCCCGTCCCAAGGCTCCATCATGGTGGCGTAGTAGCGGTACAGGTCCCGCTTCTTCCTATCGATCATCTTGTCGTTCTTCCAGGGCTCGGGGATGATGATCATCATGGCCAGGGGCAGGGGCATGCCGTTCATCACGAGAAATTCCAGGGTGTTGTCCAGCATGGCCGAGTCGGAGCCGTTGGGGTCGATGACCGGGAATATCTTGTCCATGTTCTCCCGCATGACCGCGGAGCTCATGGTCTCCTCCCGGGCCAGCATGCGGTCCACGTTGCCCCGGATGGTGTTGATCTCGCCGTTGTGGAGGATGAACCGGTTGGGGTGGGCCCGCTCCCAGCTGGGGGTGGTGTTGGTGGAGAACCGGGAGTGGACCATGGCGATGGCGGAGGTATAGTCCTCGCTCTGCAGGTCCAGGTAAAACGCCCGGAGCTGGTTTACGAGGAACATGCCCTTGTAGACCACGGTCCGGCTGGACAGGCTGGCCACATAGGTATTGTCGTTGCTCTGCTCGAATACCCGCCGGGCCACGTAGAGCCGCTGGTCGAAGGCCAGCCCCGGCCGCACGTCTCTGGGCCGCTCCACGAAGCATTGGATGATATAGGGCATGCAGTCCCGGGCCTTTTTGCCCAGGATATCCGGGTTCGTGGGAACCTCACGCCAGCCCAGCAGGCGCAGGCCCTCCTTGCCCAGGATGACCTCGAACATCTTCTTGGCCTGCCGCCGGCGCACCACGTCCTGGGGGAAGAAGAACATCCCCACGCCGTAGTCTCCGGCGTTGCCCAGCTCGATGCCGCACTCCTCGGCGGCCTTTTTGAAGAAGCGGTGGGACACCTGCACCAGGATGCCCACGCCGTCGCCGGTCTCCCCGGCGGCGTCTTTGCCCGCCCGGTGCTCCAGCTTCTCCACGATCTTCAGGGCGTCGTCCACGGTGGCCCGGGACTGGCGGCCCTTGATGTCCACCACCGCGCCGATGCCGCAGGCGTCGTGCTCAAACCACGGCCTGTAAAGGCCGTCCGTCTTTTCCATGTCTGCCTCCCTCCCGCCGCGATGCTCGCGGCGCGGGTATATCAAAACTTATTCTAATAACATGAATGAGATTAGCTTACTGATTATACACCACTTTAAATCGGTACGCAATAGGTGAACCTCCATAAGAATATGCGCCCCACCCCCCGGGTGTTTCCGGCGTTTTCCCCAAGGGCCGGGAAAAGCGCGGTTTTTCCGGCGGAAAGCGAAATTGCCTCTTGCTTTTTCCGGGCCGGTATGCTAATATATTTGAGCGAAACGACCGGGTGTGGCGAAGTTTGGTATCGCGCCTGAATGGGGTTCAGGAGGCCGCTGGTTCAAGTCCAGTCACTCGGACCATGACGAGTACCCATAAGGGACTTGAGTTCCCTTGTGGGTATTCTCTTTTATAGGCTGGGGTCAAGCGCCCTGGCCTATTTCTTTGCGGCCAAAGGCCGCCAGATAGGACTGCTCCGCTGTCCGGCTCATGTGCGGCAGTTCTACATACCCTATCATTTTGTAGTAAATCTCCACCTTTTGCACCGTCTGGCCGCCTATCTGCTCCCGGTGGTACACCACGATCTTGTCGATAAACTCCCGCAGTATCTCCGGCGTCAGCTCCTGGATGTCTGTGTACTTCCTCACAAGCTGTAAAAAGCCCTCCGCGTTCATTTCGTGCGCCTGTTCTTCAGCCACGATCTTCCGCAGGTGCCGGATGCGCTGGGATAGCTCCGTCTGCTCGTCCTCGTACTTGTCGGACAGCTTGCGGTAGCGGTCATCCGTGAGGTTGCCGAGGATATGTTCTTCATAGAGCAGTTGTCAAGGGTAATTTTATTATTGAAATGAGCGCAGCGGCAAGTTGGTCGTTGCGCTCTCGTTTTATCCTGCTGCATTTTAATGCGATCTTTATGCCAGCCGGGCAAATGCTAACGCACATTTCACAAGACTTGTGGCACAATGATACCACCAGGGAGGTGAGGGCCGTGCGCCGGATGGAGAGAAACCTGTCCACATCGCAGATCATCATCGTGGGCTTCGGGGCCCTGATCCTTCTGGGTGCTTTTCTGCTCATGCTCCCCATTTCCACTCTGGATGGGCGAGGCGCAAACTTTGCCGACGCACTGTTCACAGCTACCTCCGCCGTGTGCGTCACCGGCTTGGTGGTACGGGACACCGCCTCCTATTGGAGCGGCTTCGGCCAGGGGGTACTGCTATTCCTCATCCAGATCGGCGGCATGGGAGTGGTGACGGCGGCGATGGCCATGGTTGCCCTGACCGGCAAGCGAGTGAGCCTAAAGCAGCGCACGGCCATCCAGGAGTCACTCTCCGCCCACTCCATCAGCGGAATCGTCCGGCTGGCGGGGACCATCATCTGTGCCGCAGTCATCATTGAACTGACCGGCACGGCGGTCATGGCCCCGGTGTTCTGCCGACGTTATGGACTGAAAGAAGGGATATGGTACGGGCTTTTCCACGCCGTGTCCGCCTTTTGCAATGCGGGCTTCGACCTGATGGGCCGGGAGGAGGCTTTTTCCTCGCTGACTTCCTTTGCGGCCCAGCCGGTCATCAATCTCACCGTCATGGCGCTCATCATAGTGGGCGGTATCGGCTTTCTCACTTGGGAGGATGTGCGGGCCCACGGCGTGCATTTGCGCCGCTTTAGTATGCAGAGCAAGGTCATACTGTTCGTTACAGGGCTTCTTATCGCACTTCCTGCGGTATACTTCTACTTTGGCGAGTTTGCTGCTTACCCCATGCGCCAGCGGGTATGGTCAAGTCTGTTCCAGGCGGTGACGCCCCGGACAGCGGGCTTCAACACCGTGGATCAGGCGGCCTTGAGCGATACAGGCCAGGCCCTCACCGTCGCGCTGATGCTCATTGGCGGGTCACCCGGCTCCACCGCAGGCGGTATGAAAACCACGACTCTGGCGGCACTTGCCGCCACCGCATGGGCGGTGTTCCGCCGCCGGGAGCATACGAGCCTTTTCGGCCGACGGCTGGAGGAGGGCGCGGTGCGCACTGCTGCCACGGTACTGGTGATGTATCTGACCCTGTTTCTCTTGGGCGGGGCGGTCATCAGCCGGACGGAGGCGCTGCCGCTGGGGACGTGCCTTTTCGAGACAGCCTCGGCTATCGGCACGGTGGGCCTGTCTCTGGGCATCACGCCCACGCTGGGACCGCTCAGTCGGGGCATCCTTATATTTCTCATGTTCTTTGGCCGGGCGGGCGGCCTGACGCTGATCTTCGCCGCCCTGGCCGGCAGGAAGCGGGAGGCGCTCCTCCCGGCGGAAAAGCTGACGATAGGATAGGAGGTTTCGCTATGAGGTCGGTATTGTTGATAGGACTGGGCCGGTTCGGCTCTCACATCGCGGAAAAGCTCTGCGAGATGCACTGCCAGGTGCTGGCGGTGGACAATAGTGAAGAGCGGGTCAGCGCGGTGCTGCCCATGGTGACGGCGGCCCAGATCGGGGACAGCACCAGCCGCGCCTTTCTCTCCGGGCTGGGAGTGCCCAGCTTCGACGTGTGCATCGTGGCCATCGGAGACAACTTCCAGAACTCTCTGGAAACTGCCGCCATTTTGAAGGACCTGGGGGCAAAAAAGGTCATCGCCCGTGCCGCCAGCGAGATGCAGGAGAAATTTCTGCTGCGCAACGGCGCGGACGAGGTGGTGTACCCAGAAAAGCAGCTGGCGGCCTGGACCGCCGTGCGCTGCACCAGCCGGAGCATCCTAGATTACATCGAACTGGATGGGGACTGCTCGCTGTTCGAGCTGGCCGTCCCGCCCGCCTGGAGCGGGAAGACGGTGGTAGCCCTGGACATTCGGAAAAAGTACGGCCTTAACATCCTGGGCATCCGGGAGGGCGGCCGGCTAAACACGGAAGTGGGACCCGATACCGTGCTAGGCACGGACGAGTCCATGCTGGTGCTGGGCAGGCCCAAAGCCGTGCAGCGGTGCTTCCGCATCTGATGTGGAAGAATGATTGGTTTTGTGCTATGATGAACATAGGAAAGGGGTGAAGGCCATGGCATCCGGCAGCGAGCATATTCTGGCGTGTCTTTCCTCCTCGCCCTCCAATGGGCGGATCATCCGCACGGCGGCCCGGATGGCCCAGGTCTTTGGCGGCACGTTCACGGCTCTGTATGTAAAGACCCCGGACGGGGCGGCTGCCTCGGAGGAGGACAAACGGCGTCTGCGGGATAACCAGGCCCTGGCGGAAAAGCTGGGTGCCCGGATCGAGACGGTCTATGGCGAGGATGTGCCCTTTCAGATCGCGGAATACGCCCGGCTGAACGGCGTAACGAAGATCGTTCTGGGACGCAGTGCCGCCGGGAGACGGCGTCTCTTCGGTCGGCCGCCTCTGACGGAGCAGCTGCTCTCATACGCCCCGGAAGTAGACATCCATATCATCCCGGACAAGAGCGCGGATGGCCCTTACCGGCCCAAGCAAGCTGCGGAATCCGGCAAGAGCGTGGCGAAAAACGCCATGTGGAGCCTGGGCATTCTGGCAGTCGCTACGCTCATCAGCCTGCCGCTCCATGCTTGGGGCTTTACGGACGCCAACATCATCATGGTCTACATCCTGGGCGTGGTGCTCACCTCGGTGGTCACCACCCGCCCCGTCTATGCCCTGGCGTCCTCCGTGGCAAGCGTGCTGGTGTTCAACTACCTCTTTACAGTTCCCCGCTTTTCCTTTGCGGCCTACGGCACCGGCTATCCCGTGACGTTCCTCATCATGTTCCTGACGGCCTATATCACCAGCACCCTGGCGATACGCTATAAGGCCCGGGCGGGACAGGCAGCCCTGACTGCCCGGCGGACGAAGATGCTCTTTGACGCCAATCAGGCCTTGTCCAAGGCCAGAGGCCGGGACGAGATAATGGACACGGCGGCAGAGCAGCTGGTGGGCCTACTGGGTAGGAACACCGTCATCTACCCGCTGGGGGACGGACTTTTGCAGGAGCCGATGCTGTACCCGGCCGCGGGCGAAATGACCTACGATACGGATGCGGAGCGGCCTGCGGCGTGGCGTGCCCTGACGGAGGACGCCCCCGGCGAAGGGGACAAGGGCGGGTATCTCTATGCTCCCTTAAAGGTCAACGACCGAAAATATGGCGTGGTGGGGCTGGACGTGCGCTCAGAAATGCTGGACGGCTCGGAGCGGGACATCCTGTCCTCCATCCTGGCGGAGTGCACCCTGGCGCTGGAGAACGAGCGCAACGCCCGGGAGAAGGAGGCCGCCGCGGTGCTGGCGGAGAGCGAGAAGCTGCGGGCGGACCTTCTGCGCACCATCTCCCACGATCTGCGCACGCCCCTGACCACCATATCCGGCAACGCGGCCAATCTCCTGGCCAACGAGGAGAAATTTGACCCGGAGACCCGCCGGGCCATCTATGGCGACATCTATGATGACGCCCAGTGGCTCACAGAATTGGTGGAAAATCTCCTGTACGCCACCCGCATCGAGGAGGGCCGCATGACCCTCCATCCCTCGGCGGAGCTGGTAAGCGACATCGTGGACGAGGCCGCGGCCCACACCCGCCGCAAGACGAGAAAGGGCGCTGTCCGGGTGATCCACTCCGAGGAGCTGCTGCTGGTGCGGGCCGATGCCCGGCTGGTGGTGCAGGTCATCGTGAATCTAATAGACAACGCCTTCAAATACGCTGGCGAAAACGCCGCCGTCACTGTAACAGACGGCCGGTGCGGCGATATGGCGGAGGTGCTGGTGGCCGACGATGGGCCCGGCGTGGCGGACAGCGAGAAGGAACGGGTGTTTGAAAAGTTCTTCTGCGGCCAGGCTCCCGTGGCGGACGACCGCCGCCGGCTGGGGCTGGGGCTGTACCTTTGCCGGACCATTATCCAGGCCCACGGCGGGACCATAGAGGTCCGGGACAATCAGCCCCATGGCGCGGTGTTCCGCTTTACACTGCCCCTGGAGGAGGTAACGCTGCATGAATAAGTTTCTCATTCTCGTGGTGGAGGACGATCCGCCTGTGCGGAACCTGATCGCCACCACATTGAAAGCCCATGATTACCGCTACCTCACCGCAGACACCGGGGAGGGGGCGGTGATGGAGGCTGCCTCCCATGCCCCGGATGTCATTTTGCTGGACCTGGGCCTGCCGGACATGGACGGCGTGGAGGTCATCCGCCGGGTCCGGGGCTGGTCCAACGTACCCATCATCGTCATCAGTGCCCGCAGCGAGGACGCCGACAAGATCGCCGCTCTGGACGCCGGCGCGGACGACTATCTCACCAAGCCCTTCTCCGTTGACGAACTGCTGGCCCGGCTCCGGGTCACCCAGCGGCGGCTGGCTTTGATGGGCGGAGACGAGAGCGCGTCCGTCTATGAAAACGGCGCGCTGCGCATCGACTTTGCCGCCGGGTGCGCCTGGCTGGGCGGGGAGGAGCTGCACCTGACGGCCATCGAGTATAAACTGTTGTGTCTGCTGGCCCGGAACACCGGGAAGGTCCTGACCCATAAATTCATTACCCAGGGCGTGTGGGGAAGCTCTTGGGACAATGACGTGGCCAGCCTGCGGGTATACATGGCGACCCTGCGCAAAAAGCTGGAGGCCGCTCCCGGTTCGCCCCAGTACATCCAGACCCACATCGGTATCGGCTACCGAATGATGAAGGTGGAATAGCAGAGAATTGGTTTCGATGGGTTTAGGGGCTAGAATGATAATGGTTATTATAGCGCGTTCACCGTCCCTGTTCCCTATGCTCTGTTTTCCGTTTCTGTTGGTGGTCCACTGTTTTTCTTGGCCGCTCCGCTTGCTCGCCCAGCATATCCCGCACATCCAGCTTGCTGTCGTATAGCGTGACGGCCTTGAACTCGTCCCCATAAGTGGTCTGCAGGCGGGAAGCGGCGGCGCGTTCCTTCTCTGGGCGCAGGGCAAGGCGGGCGGTGAGCAGTTCATCGGGGTCCAGGTCTTTGGCCTGCTCCTTCAGCCCGGCGTACTGCTTTAGCGCGTCTTTCAGCTCGGCGGCACATTTCTTCTCCTGCTCGCCCAGCGCGGAAAGACTGGCCGCCATATCAGCGATGCCCTTTTTCACCGCGCCTATCTCGCTGTCATCCCGGCACGCCAACTCGCGCAGGAGCATAGCCTTCTGGGAGCGCAGTTCCTCCAGTTCCTCCGTCAGCCCTGTGATGAGGGTGGACAGCTCCCGGTGTCTGGTGACGCGCAGCTTCGGTGTGGCTTTCTTCTCGGCAAGGAGCGATTTTCGTTCCTTGCCCGTTTCTTTTATCTGATGCACCAGGCCGGAATACCGCTCCAGAGCGGACCGCACCGTACCCAGACGGCGGGACAGACGTCCTTTGCCGTAGGAGATATGACGGAGCTGGTAGCGGAACACGATCATGTTCTCCCGCAGCTTTTCCATGGCCTCCGCCACAGCAGGGACCGTGGCTCTCACCGCCTGCATCAGCTTCCTGACCTGGGCCTTGAGCTCCCGCAGAAGGGCGTTGTCCGCCTTTATCTGCCGATTCAACTCGCACCGGTCAGAGGTGATGCCCTTTTTCTCCAACGCTCGGGCGGCCACGCCTTCATGGATGGTGGGCTGCTCATCCAAGCCGCGCTCGGCGTGACTGCGGTGGTCTATGCGCTCGTCCAGGCCCTTTCTCTCCAGGCAGAGATTCACAGCATCCGCCCAGGATGCCCGCCAGAGGTTCAGCTGCTCGTCGCTGTTCCACCGGGCAGAGATTGGGTTCTGCCGTCCGTACTTGGTGCTTTTGGGATACTTGGACACGCGCTCACAGCCGTGCGTCTCAGCCTCAGACGGGGCCATATAGACCTTTTTGCCATCGACCATGTACGGATATTGCTTCTCCCAGCCATCTGCCCGCGCCACCTTAAATTCGGCGGCGGTAAAGCCTTGTTCCTCGCCGTTCTTCACACAGAGATATTCCTTCTCGGTCTTATACTGCCACCTGCCCCTTTCATCCAGCGGGCGCACAGTCAGCATGATATGGGCGTGTGGGTTGTGGCCGTCTGTGTTGTGGATGCACACGTCGGCGCACATCCCGTCAGCTACAAACTGCCTCTGGATGAAATCCGTGAGCAGGGTGATCCATTCGTCCCTGTTCAGCTCCACCGGCAGCGCCGCCACGAACTCACGGGCCAAGCGGCTGTCTTTCGTCTTTTCGGTTTCCTCCACGGCGTTCCACAGCACGGCCCGGTCCGCCCATTCCGCGGGCGCGTATTCCGGCAGGAACACCCGCTGCCAGACGAGGCCCTGTTTCCGGGTATAGTCATGCTGTACGCCATCATAATCGTTGAGAATAGCAGAGCAGCTCATATAGGCTGCGGCGGCCACGGCGGAACGGCCCGTACCGCGGCTTATGACTTTCGCTTCAAAATGATATATCGCCATCGCGTTCCTTCTTTCGGTTCGTGGTTTTTGCTTCTTTTTACAAAAAGAAGATGGGCGGCAGGGATGCCGCCCATAAAGCGTGAAAGCTGCCGGTGGCAGGTTTCGCGCACACAGGGGAGAAAGATGGCGGGGAGCCATGTTTCTCCCCTGTGCAGCCGACGCCGCGCACGGCGTTGGCTGGCCCTCCGCAGGAGCGCCGGTCCCGACCAACGGGAGGGATACCACCACTGGCCTGCGGCCAGTGGTGAGTAAGTGCGCCCTTTGGGTCCTTCGGGTCCTTCGGGAGAAAAAGGAGGGCATCCCGGTCAGCCGGAATGCCCAAAGGCTTGTTTCAGATAATCTTCCAGATCTTCTACGGTCACACTTGTCACCTGCGGGCAGGCTTTCTCCAAGATCGCGCCCTCCTGTATCAGCCGCCGTGTCCGGGCTTTTCGCTCCTTTTGGCGGTTTCTGGCCTGGGCTTCCTCCAATCGGTGCTTTGCCTGCAGCAGCTTCTTCTCATTTTCGGTCATAATGCTCTCCCTTCCGACGAGATTCGTTATTATTTACTTTGGGCGTGATGTTATAGTGGCATCAAATCGTAGGAGCATTGATACCGCTGTGGTATCATGTTCCACCTTTTTTGGTATCACGCCGTCCTTTTATAGGAAAGTGGTATCAAAATCGCCCCGGTCTGATACCGGGGATGGTATCAAACCAGGGCGTGTGTGGTATCAGAAGCTGTCCGCGAAGTCCAGCGCGGCGGATATATCCTCGCTGTCGTTTTCGAGTACGGGAGCATCAGCCGGGGAAGTCCGCAACACGGTGGGCTGGGCACGCAGGCCCCGTTCAATGGCCTGTTGTACCGCCTGAAGAAAAGCATCCTCCTTTTCCCGCGTTTCCAGGTAGGGGTCAGCGGTGAGCCTCTCGCGGCGGTCGTAGTATTCGTTGACCGCCGCGGTGATCAGCTTGCCGTATGATGTGAACTGCCGCTTGTCCATCTGCCGCAGCCGCTCCCACGCCCGGTGTTCGTCCGCGTTGTCCAGATCCAGCCGGAATGTTGCAGAAAAAACGCGCTTCATACCAAGCCTTCCCGCTTCTGCCGTTTCTGTGCTGCAAGGAACTCATAGCCCTTGGCGGTGGCACAGATGTCGTCTATGATGAGCACCCGGTCCGGGTCATACCGGCCAAAGTGCTTTATCATGCAGCCTCCGCCGCCTACCACGAACAGGCGCATCAGCTCCGGGTCATATTCATGCTCCCGCAGATGGCGGAAGATGCCGGACACATAGGCCGACGCCGCCTCCCGGATGGCCGTGAGATACCGCTCGCTTATATCTGCCGTACCAGTACGGATGACGCGCTCAATGACAGTTTCACCCACCGACGCGCCGAACTGCCGCAGCAGGCTCTCCCGCACGGCGAGCATACACTGATTCGTTCCATACTTCTCGGTGAAGCACAGCTTTTGTACGGGCCGGCGCTCATTGATATACATGACGTTCATGGTGCCGTTTCCGATGTCGCAGAGCATATTGGTCCCGGAAAACTCCCGGAGCCGGTCTGCCACGGCGGAAAAGCCCTGGGGAAACACGTCAGCGCCGGTGAACTCCACATGGTAGTCAACGCCCCGGAAGGTGAAGTCCACGCTGTCGTTTTGGAGCAGATACGCCTTGAACCGCTCCTTCTGATCGCTTACCCAGGTGAGGGGCAGGCCTGCCGCCAGATGTACACGGGCTGAGGTCATATCCCGCATGTTCAGTTCCCGCGCTATGGCGGCCAAGGTCAGCACATAGTAGTCCAGATCGCCCATCTTGTCGGCGGCGAACTCCTTGTGTTCCTCTCCGATGAGGAAATAGCGCCCGCCCCAGGTGAGCAGGCCGCTCTTGAACGTGGGTTCTTTGTCATATTCGGTCACGCCGGTCTTGAAGCAGCAGTGGGCGGTCTTGATGTTTCCATAGCCATGGTCTATGCCAATGATGATAGGTGTGTTGATAAAACTCATAATGTTCCCTTTCTGCCGCGGTGCGGCGGTAAAAATGTGCAGCGAAAAGCGGCCCGTGATCTCTCACGAGCCGCCGCTGCGGTGATTATGGTTCGGCGTTCTTTTATACTGCCGCAGTCTCCTGTTCCTGTTTTTTCTTCTGGGCATAACGCCGGGACTTCTCCCGGTTGTACGCCCTGCGCTGCCGGTCCTTTTCCAGCTTCTCCAGTTCCTCCGCCGTGGGTTCGGGCTGGGGAACGTCGAATTTGCCGATAAACTTCAGATAGATGTCCACTTCCTGCACCCGTTCCCCGGTGGACCTGTCCGGCGCATGGACAATGATCTTATCCACAAATTCATAGATCATGGGCGTCGTCAGCTCGGTAAAGTCCGTGTACTTTTTTGCCAGTGCGAGAAAATGCTCCACACGTTCCGTGTCTTCCTCATAGACCGTCAGCTTTTCCTCGCCGTCCGCGATGTTAAGCTCCAATTCCGCCTGTTCCCGCTCATATTCCGCAGAAAGCAGCTCATATCGTTTTTCCGGCATCTTTCCGGTAGCGTATGCCTCGTACAGTTTCTTTATCAGACCGTCCAGTTCAGAACAGCGCCGTTTTGCTTGGGCCATCTGCCGTTTCAGGCTTTTCGCCTCTTCCTTTTGCCGGGTCTCGGATGCCTCCCGCACACGCCTTATAAACTCATCCCGGTTTGACAGCGCATAATTGCTTGCCAGCCGTATCGTGTCCAGAATAAGCGCCCGGAGCGCCTTGGTGCTGATATAATGGGAATGGCATTTCGTTTCCGTATGATGGAAGGTAAGCGAGTAGGTGGAGCACTCGTAGTGATCATAGGGATAGAGGCCGCTCACCGGGTCTATACCCTTGTTCTCCTTCTTTGCCTGGGCTCGGCCCCGGTGATTGTACATCTTCCCTCCACAGTCGGCACAGAAAACCAGGCCCGTCAACGGATTGACCTCGCCGGTGCTGTCCGTCCGATGAACTGTTTCCCGTGCCTGCTGGGCCAGCTTCCATGTCTCCGGGTCCACGATGGCCTCATGCGTGTTTTCAAAGACCAGCCATTCCTCCGGCGGGCGCACGATGGCCCGCTTATCCTTATAGGATTCCTTGTAGGAGCGAAAATTGACCGTGTGGCCCATATACTCCGGCTTGGTGAGGATATTGCTGACAGTCGTGCTGCTCCAATCATAGGGGCGAGAGGAACCGGCTTCCTTCTGCCGCGTCCCTTGAGCGCGTTTCCCGAGATAGACGGCGGGGCGTTCTATCTTTTCATCCCGCAGGATGTCCGCGATCACCTGGGGACCGTGACCGCTCACCGTGAGCTGGAAGATTCGCTTGACGACCGCCGCCGCTTCCTCGTCGATCAGCCAGTGGTGCTTATCCTCCGGGTCCTTACGATAGCCATAGATCGCGTGATTCGTGGTAGGCTTTCCCGCCCGGCCCCGCGCCTGGTAGGCGGCGATCTGTTTCCGGCTGCAATCTCGCAGATACCACTCGTTCATGATGTTGAGAAACGGAGCGAACTCGCCGCTGGCCTTGTCCGCGCTGTCCACACCATTGGAAATTGCGATGAACCGAACGCCCCGTTCCCGGAACAGCACTTCCGTATAAAAGCCGGTCTGCAAGTAATCGCGTCCTATACGGGACATATCCTTTGCCAGTACCGCGCCCACTTTCCCGGCCTCGATGTCGGCCAACAGCCGTTTCCAGCTCGGACGTTCAAAGGTGCCGCCAGAGTACCCGTCATCCGTATAGTGGACGCAGTTAGAAAATCCGTGCTGGGCCGCATAGTCCTCCAACATCCGTTTTTGATTGACAACGGAATTACTATCCCCTGCCAGGTCATCGTCGCGGGAAAGCCGTTCATATAAAGCTGTGATCTTGCCTTCTGTCTGTGTAGATGCCATATCAGGCGCTCCTTCCAGACTGACGGCTCATCAGTGGTACATCTATTGTACCACACTTTTGCCCGTTTGTGTCAGCTTCATTGCGGATCATCCGTAGAATTTTATCTTCATAGCTCTCTGTGTCGCTCTCACTGAAATGAACGGTCGTTATATAGGTCGTCGAGCCGATCCTCCGGCTCAGGGCAAAGGTATTACCGGGTCTATTTTCCATAGTGCTCCTTTCCGCGCATGGCGCGCTCGGTGATGTTTCGGTACGTTGATCTGTCTCATATGAAATTCCTCCAAAAAAGAAAACCCGTGCTCAGGCACAGGCCGCATATATGCGTTATGTCATAGTATCTTGTTGCTGAGGTGCTGCTGTCAAAAGTGAGAGCAGTTAGTTAATAATGAACTTTTGCCAAAAGACAAGTTTCTATGATGTGTCCATATCTTCGCTCCTTTCGATGTTTTGGGGGAAAGCAAAAAGCGCCTGCCGACGGCAAGCACTTCATCCCTCTATAATAGTTATGTTGGATCGCGCAAAAAACAGGCTAACGGCAGGACAAGCCCGTTTCAAAAAACAGGACAAAGACAGCACCTGCCGATGTCGCATCAGCAGGTGCCGTTAGGTGATATGTTTGTCGCTGAAGCCGTAGTCTACACCGGCGTATTTCTCATAAGCCTGCCCGATCTTCCTGATCCGCTTCAGAACGCCGCTGTGATTCTTGTAGCCAAGCTCATCCGCGATGTCCTCCAGGGTCCTGCCCTCCATCCGCATTTGCAGTATCTGCTTGTCCTTATCAGAGAGCGTTGACATGAACTCGTCCACCTGTACCTGCGCCATGATCTCTGGCTCGGTCTCGGCGCTTAGGTCCGTGCAGTTCCATTCCTGTCCGTCGTGGTCCTCCGAATACTCCTCCTGCAGTTGCTCAAGGGACATCATGGGATGCCGGGTGCGGGTATGATACCACCGGCGGTAGAAGTCGGTCTTCTGTCGGCTGCTCCGGTAGTCGAAATCCTCAAAGCACCGGTATTCGTCCGCCGCTTCAATGACCTCGTTCATATGGTGGCGCTCCATCACCTGCGGAACGAGCCAGCTGAAAAGAAGAGCGATGGCGTCATCTGTCACATATCCGAGGGGTTTGTCCATATCGCTGCTTCGGAAAAGGGCCTCCACCGTAGGGATGATCCCCACGTCGGTCATCTCCTGCACCCAAAAGCTGGGAGAGTGGGCAAGAATCCATGCTGGCTCATAACCGGAATATATCTCCCGCTTGACGCCCGGCATCATATAGGGCCAGACCATATAAGCGTAGGTGTCAATGATAATCATTTGGAACAGGTCGCTTTCCACCAACGCTATCGCGTCCCAGCTGCGCAGGATCTCTTTTGGATTACGCGGAAGGCTGTTCATCTCCTTGCCGCAGCCGTCCAAAACGGACTTTGGGATGAAATAGTAAGCAGGGATATACTCTGCATTGCGAAACGGGGTGATCTCGCCGTTTTTCCGTTTCACTCTAATAGGCATATACATTCGCCTCCTTCCTAGGGATGTGTCCTCCATTTTATAAACGACATTGAGAGTATAGGATTGTTCCTGGATGTTGAGAAAAATTATAGCAAATTTTTCATCGGATGTACAGGAAAACGGTTCGTCCTGTTTCGCGCCCAAACGACAAAGGGGCTGCGGCCCATGCCGCAGCCCCGCATATTTGGTGTTTGATCGTTGCTGTTCATAGAGAACAGCACACGCCCTCATGTGTAGATGATCTCCTGGAGGATGATTTCTTCCGCACGGTTTTTAATGTTGTTCATCCTGCGGACCCACTCCATCTGATCTGTGGCCTTGAGTTCCTCCGTGACCCCCTCTTGTTCGGCCATGGCCGGTATAAGGGTATCCAGTCGATCACGGCAGGCAGCGTCGATGTCTGCAACGTGCTTGGCAAGGGTCTCGTTGGTGAGCATGATGTTAAACAGCACTCTGCGGTGCTCCTTCAGGTAGCGGTGGCGCATGCGCCCGTACTTCCCGATGTGATAATCGGTGGTGTCTGACAGCACCAAGTCTGGGATGAGGAAGTCACCCTCCTGATGGTATGTACCACCCATTTGTTCAAATAACGATTCCATTGATGGCTCCTTTCGTCGTGATAATGCTTACAGTTGCAGGGGTTTGCGCGATTTGCTCCTTTCCCATAACTGCGTTTCCACGTACCACTGATGAGCCGCAGTCATGTTGTATTAGGTGATGTGAAAATCACCCTTTACAACATACATCTTCATAGAGCCGTTCATACAGCACGTCGATCTCTCCGGCCCTGGCCAGAGCCGCTTGCAGAGCCTCTTTGTTCTTCTTCTGCTGGAGTTGTATCTGCTTGTACTGCTCGTCCATGACGATCTTCACAAACTCGTCCTCATAGGCGGCGGCAAAGCGGACGATCTC
>CANQRM010000034.1 GCA_947626265.1 uncultured Oscillospiraceae bacterium | reverse complement strand
GGGGCCACGCCGAAGAAGCCGTTCTCCGGGTTCACGGCCCACAGCCGCCCGTCGGGGCCGGGCCGCAGCCAGGCGATATCGTCGCCCACGGTCCAGCACTTCCAGCCCTTTTTGCGGTAGCTCTCCGGCGGGATGAGCATGGCAAGGTTCGTCTTGCCGCAGGCGGAGGGGAAGGCAGCGCAGACATAGGTGATCTCCCCCTTGGGATTTTCGATGCCCAGGATGAGCATGTGCTCGGCAAGCCACCCCTCATCCCGGCCCAGGCACGAGGCGATACGCAGAGCGAAGCACTTTTTCCCCTGCAGGGCGTTGCCGCCGTAGGCGGAGTTCACGGTCATGATGGCGTTCTCCTGGGGGAAGTGGGCGATATAGCGCTGCTCCGGGTCCATATCCGCGGAGGAATGCAGGCCCTTGATGAAGTCGGGGCTGTCGCCCAGGTAGTCGTAGACCTCCTTGCCCATGCGGGTCATGATGGCCATGTTCAGCACCACATAGATGCTGTCGGTCAGCTCAAAGCCGTACTTGGCGAAGGGGGAGCCCATCACGGACATGGAATAGGGCACCACGTACATCTTCCGGCCCATCATGGAGCCCTTGTAGATGGCGTTCAGCTTCGCCTTCATCTCGTCAGGGGCCATCCAGTTGTTGGTGGGGCCGGCGTCCTCCTGCTTTTCGCAGCAGATGAAGGTCCTCCCCTCCACACGGGCCACGTCGTTGGGGTTGCTGCGGTGGTAATAGCAGCCGGGCAGCTTCTCCTCGTTGAGCTTGATGAGGATGCCCTCCTGGACGGCCTGCTTCCGCAGGGCCTCCAGCTCGTCCTCACTGCCGGTGAGCCACACCACCTCGTCAGGGCGGCACAGCTCGGCGCACTCCTGCACCCAGTCCAGTACATACTTGTTGGTCGTCAGCGCCATTGGTCTTTCCTCCTATATTTCATATCGAATAGATCACGTCGGTGAGCGCGGCAAACTGCTCCAAGCTCAATGCCTCGCCGCGGATATTGCTGTCCAGGCCGCATTGGGCGATAGCGGCCGCCGCCTTTTCCTTGCCGCAGAGCCCGTCCAGGGCGTTCACCAGAGTCTTGCGGCGCATGTTGAAGGCCGCCCGGACCACCTTGAAAAACGCATTCTCGTCCACGTCCACAGGCGGGGCCTTCCGCATGGTGAGCCTTACCACGGCGCTGTGGACCTTGGGCCGGGGCACGAAGCACTCAGGCCCCACGGTAAAGAGCGTTTCCGCGTCCGCGTACCACTGGGTCAGCAGGGTGAACGCGCCGTAGTCGCTCTGCCCCGCCCGGGCGCACATCCGCTGTGCCACTTCCTTTTGTACCATGACCATTATACTTTCAAAGCACCGGGCCTGATACAGCTTCGTCAGCACCGGCGTGGTGATGCTGTAGGGGAGGTTGGCGCACACCGTGTGGCGCATGCCCGGGAGAAGTTCATCCGCGTCCGCGGCCAGGTCCCGGCCCATCACGTCCGCAAAGAGGACTTGGACGTTTTCAAGGCCGCGCAGGGTCTGGGCCAGCACAGGCCGCAGGGCCTCGTCCACCTCGTAGGCCAGCACCTTTCCCGCTCTCCCGGCCAATTGCTGGGTGAGGCACCCCACCCCGGGGCCTATCTCCACCACCCCGTCGCCCGGGCCCAGGTCCGCCTCGCCGGCGATGCGCTCCGGCACCCAGGAGGCGGTGAGGAAGTTCTGGCCCTTGGCCTTGGAAAAGCGAAAGCCCGCGTCCGCTAAGAGGGCGCGCATCTCGTTGTAGTTACAAAGGTCCATAGCGTTATAAGAGGAGCCAGCACACCAGCGGGATGGTGCCCACGCTTAAGACCGTGGTCAGCACCACCGCGCGGCTGGCCAGCCGCTCGTTGCCCCCGTACTGGATACTCAGCATGGCCGCCACCGCCGCGCAGGGCATGCCCCCCAATACGGTGATGGTGTTGAGCAAAAGCTCTTCCTTGATAAACAGTCCCATCACCGCCCACAGCAGGGCCGGAGCCAGCAGCAGCTTCACCGGGGAAAACAGGTATACCCGCCAGTCCAGGAACACGTCGGACAGTTTCTGCTCCCCCAGGGAGGAGCCGATGATGATCATGGAGATGGGCAGCATCATGTTCCCCAGCACGGACACCGCCTCGGTGACGGGCCCGGGCCAGCGGATGGGGAGGAACGTAATAATGACCGCCAGCACGGAGCACACCATGGGCGGGTTCACGAACGACCGCCAGGAGAGCTTTTCCCGCTTTCCACCGCCGCTGATCATATCCACCCCCACGGTGAAGGCCAGCAGGTTGAAGGGGATGCACAATATAGTGGCGTAGAAAACTGCGTCGGAGCCGAACAGCGCCCCCACCAGGGGATAGCCCATATAGGCCACGTTGCCGAAGGCGCCCAGGAAGGTGAACACCCCCAGGTCCGCGCCCTTCACCCCGGCGACGCGGGGCGCCAGCACGGCGAGGGCGATCAAAAGCGCATACATTACGAGCCCCGCGCCCAATATGCCCAGCACCTTCCCCACCGTCATCTCCATCTCCAGGTTCATGGCGCTGGAGAGGATGATGGCGCACTGGGGCACAGCCATGGCGAATTTGGTCAGCCGCCGGTTGGTCTCGGCGTCCACCACGCCCGTCTTGGAGGCTACCACGCCCACAATGAGCAAAATGAGCATCGTGAGCATCACATTAAAAACTGAAACGATATCCATAAGAAGAGTTTAACACTCGCCGCCCACAAAAGCAACAGGGAAAAAGCCATAAAGCGCGGTACGCTTTATGGCTTGCTTGTTGACGATTTTGCAGTATGTGATAGGTTTGGACCCTATACGCCCACAAGGCGGAACACCAGCCACACCGCCCCGGCGGCCGCGGCGCCAAGCCCGGCGAACAGCCCCGCCGGGATGCGCCGCCACAGGGGCGGCTTTCTTAGGCCCGTGGCGCCCCGCAGATAGGCCCCCGCCGCCCGCCTTGCCTCGCTCATGACCTTCTCGGCGCTGGTCCCACGGTGGAACAGGTCCTCCCGCACGATGAAGATCGCCTCGTCGAATATCCTTGGGTCCGGGGACTTGACCACTACCACCCGCCGGTTCGTGCCCTTTACCATCGCTGGAGCCTCCTCCGTTTCCCGATGTTTCCAGTCTAACCGCCGGCGGGCGGTCTTATGCAGGGGCCGCCGCCATTTCCGAAAGGGCTTTATTTTCGTCCCGTTCACTGCCGTTCCTCCACCCGGATGGCCAGGGCCGTCATGTCGTCGAGGTTTCCGAACCGGCCCGAGGCGGCCCGGAGGGCGGCCTTGGCCAGGTCCTTGGTCTCCGTGCCGTCGGCGGAGGCCAGAATGTCCCGCAGCCACTGGTCGGAGTTCTCCGCCAGCACCCCGTCGGAGGCGATGAGGGCCACGTTCCCGGGCCGCAGACGCATGCGCATAAGGTCCGGCGCGGACCCCTCCCCCGCCAGCATCCCGGCGGCGAGGCTGGTGCCCTTCACCCGGCGGATGGCCCGGCCGGTCTTGATATAGCTGGGGGCGGCGCCGTACTTGATGAACTGGGTCTCGCCGGTGAACAGGTCTATGCAGCAAAGGTCCACCGTGGCGTAGCCCCACTCGTCCCCGTTTTTCAGCATGGCCGCGGAATTGAGTAACCGCATGGCGCAGCCCGGCTCCATCCCGGCCTTCAATAGCTCCTCCAATATCTCCACCGCCGCCTGGCTCTCCCGGGCCGCGTCCTCGCCGCTGCCCATGCCGTCGGAGAGGATGACGCACAGCGTCCCGTAGTCGGTCTTGAAATATGTCCCCCGGTCCCCAGAGACGCTCTCCCCCTCCTTTTTTAAGGACGCGATGCCCACAGACACCGCCAGGGGCTCCGCCTGGCGCAGCACCATCCGGGCGCTCTCCGGGCCGACGATCTGGCAAAGCCGCACCCCCAGCACCTCGCTGAGCGTTTCCAGATAGTTCGGCTCCTGCCCCAGCGCCTCCGCCCCCGGTCCCTCGATAAGGGCGTGCAGCCGCCCCTTCCCGTCCCGGAACACGGAACATACCCCCTCCAGGTCCTTGGTTTTGAGGTACCGGATGAGCCGCCGCTCGGCGGCCATGTCCGGCCCCGCCGCGCCGCTGAGCTCCCGGGCCGCGTCCTCCATGACCTGGGCCATATCCACGAATTGGCCGTAGGCCGCCGCCCGGCCCTCCTTCAGCCGCGCCCGGTACTGCCGCCGGTAGGCAAGGCCCCGCAGCTCCCCGTTCACTGCTCCCACAAAGGCCTCCAGCCGTACGCACTGGCGGCGGAATTCCTCCGGCACGTCGGCGGCGGCGATGGTCCCCTTCCGGGCCATGGTATCCAAGAGCGGCGAGAGCAGCTTCACCGTCCCGGCGCTGTCCGTTTTCCAGCACCGCTCCCGGCGCACGCAGTCCCGGCACACCGTGTCCGCCGCCCTGTCGAAAAGGTTCGCCGCCTCCCCCCGCCGGGTACGCTCCGGCGCGGGCCGGGAGGCGCAGTCATAGAGCTTCCGGAACCCGGCGCTCAGGTGGGTGAGCCTGTCCGCCTGAAAGAGCCGGTAGGCCGTCTCTCCCCGGCCCCGGCCTACCCGGAGCAGGGACCCCACCGGGCTCAAGGCAGCCTGGGGCAGGAGCATGAACACCACCGATGCGATGAAGCATTCATACAGCGCCGATACCCGCACCTCCCCGCCCCAGCCCAGCAGCACCGCCACCGCGTTGGCCGCGCAGAAGCTGACGGAGAAGGTGAGCTTTCCGAACCGGTACAGCGCCCCGGCGGCGAGACCCGCGAAGGCCCAGGCCGCTCCGTAATAAAGCACCGCCCCCTCCGCCATGTCCATGGCCAGGCCCATGGCGCAGCCAGCGGCGCACCCGGGCATAGGCCCGCCGCAAAAGCCTGCCGCCAGCACCGCCGTCATGGCCAAGGCCCGGCCAATGGAGGCGATGTGGAAAATCTCCACCGGCCCCAGAGCCATGAGGGCACAGGCGGCCAGGGCCGCCGCGCCGATGCTTCGGAGCATGTCGTCCGCCTCGGCGGCGCCCCGGGGCCTTTCCAGCGCCCGGGCAAAGAGCCAGGAAAGCCCGCCTGTGAGCACCGTCTCCAAAAAGACCCGCACCGACCCGGGCACCCCTGCCACGGTGTCCAAACCGTAGAAGACGCCCGTGAGCCCGGCGATGGCCGCCGCGATGGCAGGCATGACCCAGCTCAGGCGGCGGAAACTCATCCCCTGGGTCACGAACCCGACCGTGAAGATGAGCAGCGCCGCCGCTATGTACCGGATACCGCCGAAGAGCCCCCCGGCCAGCAGGTACCCCACCGCCGTCCCGGCCAGGCACAGGAAGCCCCGTAGCTCCCAGCCCGCCGCCGCCACGACGGCCAGGCCGAAGGGCCCCGGGGCGGAGAAGAGCCGTCCCGCGCCCAGAGCCAGTCCCAGCAGGAAGAGCCCTGCGTCCCCCAGCCTCCTTTTCAGCGCCGGCCTGCGCCGGAGCGCCTCCTGCAAGAGACCGGCGCCCGCTGCCTGCTTCACCCGTGCCGCCATGGCGATACCTCCGTAGTGCTGTATGTGTTGACATAATTATACAGCTCGCAGGTCTCGCATCCCGTCGCATCCTGTAGCACGGGACAAATTCACCGGCGGCGCGAAAAAGGTCGACATAATATGAAACCGCCCCTGCCTGTCCGGCAGAGGCGGCGGTATATCTTTATGCGTTACAGCTCGTTGAACTCCATGTCCTCGTCGGTGAGCACCTTGAGCTCCTTTCGGCTGATGATGTCGTAGATGCAGGGCACCACGAACAGCGTCATGATCGTGGCGTAGAGAAGCCCGCCGATGCACACCACGGCCACGGGCTGCATGATACTGGTGCCCACGTTCTTGCCCATGGCCATGACGATGAGGCCCAGGATGGTGGTGAGGCTGGTCATGAAGATGGGCCGCATACGGGTCACGCCCGCCTCCACCAGCGCTGCCCGGCGCTCCATGCCGCCAGCCCGCAGCTGATTGACGTAGTCCACCAGCACGATTCCGTTGTTGACGATGATGCCCACCAGCATGACGAAGCCGATGATGGACACGATGGACACGTCCATGTCGAACAGCAGCAGCGCGGCAAAGCCGCCGGTGAAGGCCAGGGGGATGGTGAACATGACGATGAAGGGGCTCTTCAGGCTCTGGAACTGGGCCACCATGATGAAGTACACCAGCGCCACGCCGATGGCCAGCATGAGCATCATGTCCTGCACGGCCTCCATGATGACCTCGTTCTCGCCGTCGAACTCGTATGTCACGCCCTCGGGCAGGGTCTCGGCGCTGAGGGCCTCGTTCACCGCATCGGTGACCAGGGTGACGTTATAGCCCTCCTCCAGGCTCGCGGTGACGGCGATATACCGCCGCTGGTCGATGCGGCTGATGGTGGCAAGGCTCACGGTGGGCTCGATCTTCGCCACCTCGTCCAGGCGGAAGGTGCCGCTGTTCCCCTCCCGGTCGGTATAATTGAAGGTATAGTCCTTCAGCTCATCCATGGTCAGGCCGCCCTCGGTCTGGACCACCACGTCCGCGCTGACGGTATCCATCTCCATGGTCAGGGCCGTGGCGGAGTCGGTCATGGCCTCAGCAAGCTCCATATAGAGCTGTGCCACGGTGAAGCCCTTGGCCATGGCAGCGTTCTTGTCCACGGTCACGTGGTAAGCGGTCTCGGCCTCCTCCAGGCCGTCGTCCACCACGGCCACGCCCTCCACGGTCTCCATGACCCCGGCCACCTGGCGGGCGGCATTCTGGATGGTCTCCAGGTCCTGGCCGTAGACGTTCACGGTGACGCCGGAGCCGGTGAGCATGCTCATGCTCATCATGGCGGACTCGTAGCTCATCTCACAGGGCAGATCAGAGCACATGTCCACGATCTCGCGCCCTGCGGCGGCGCCGGACTGGCCCTCGGGCATGCCCACGTACACGGTCACGTTGAGACTGCCCGTGTCCCGGCCCATGCTCATAAGGGTATCCCGGCCCATCATGGCGCCTACATACTCCACGTCCGGCATGGTCTGGATGCGGCCCATGATCTCGTCGGCCAGGGCCACCGCCTCGTCCCGGGTGATGTCCTCGGGCATGGTCACGTTCACATTGGTGGTGTTCATGTCGATCTCCGGCATGAAGCTGAAGCCCTTTTGCAGTGCCGCCCAGGCGGACAGGCCCAGGGCGATGATGGAGAGGCATATCACCACCCACTTGTGGCGCAGGTTCCACCCAGCCATGGCCCGGTAGGTCCGGTAGATGAAGCCCTCCCCTTCTTTGCGCTTTTTCTTTTCCTTCTTCAAAAGCCCCTTGGCCATGGCGGGCACCAGGGTCAGGGCGATGATGAGGCTCGCCAGGAGGGAGTATGTCATGGTGATGGCAAGGTCTGTAAAGAGCTCCCGCGTGATGCCCTCCACGAATATGATGGGCAAAAATACGCACACCGTGGTCAGCGTGGAGGAGGTGACGGCGCCGGCCACCTGTTTGGCCCCGGCCACCGCCGCCTGGACCGGGGTGGCCCCCTTGGACCGCAGGCGGTAGATGTTCTCAATGACCACGATGGAGTTATCCACCAGCATGCCCACCGCCACGGCGAGGCCCGACATGGACACCATGTTCAGCGTGACCCCGGAGAAGTACATGAGTACGAAGGCGAAGATGACGCTCACGGGGATGGACACCAGCGTGATGGCCGTGGGCCGGATGTCCCGCAGGAAGAGGAACAGCACCAGTATGGCGAACAGCGCGCCGGTGAGAAGGCTCTGCATGATGGAGTCGATAATGAGATGGATATAGTCGCCCTGGTCGATGAGGAACACGAAGGACAGGCCGGGATACTCCTCCTCCAGCTCGTCGAACCGGGCCCGCAGGCCGTCGCTCACCTCCGCGGTGGCGGCGTTGGACTGCTTGTCGAAGGTGAGCATGACGCTGTTCTCCCCGTCCAGCTTGGCATAGACCTCCCCGGAGTTATCGGTGATGAACACATCCGCCACGTCCTTTAAGTACACCGGCCCGATGGCGTCCTCGCCGGTATCGAAGAGCAGGAGGTTTTCAAGCTCCTCCTCGTCCTCGATCTCGTCGCCCACGGAGACCATGTACTCTATCCCGTCCTGCTCCACGTACCCGGCGGGCATGGCAAAGTTCTGGGCGCCCAGGATCTGGGCCACGTTGGCCAGGGTGATGGAGCCGGATATATCCGCCTGGTCCAGGGCGTCGGCCCGGGAGTTTTCTATCTCCTCCAGGCCCGACTCCACCTGCTCCAGGCCCGACTCCACGCTGGCGGCGTTCCGGTTGATCTCCGCGGCGGCGTTGGCCATCTCCAAAAGCCCCGCGGACTGGCTCTGGCTCAATGTGCCCATGGCCGCGCTCAGCTGGCCCTGGCCGCTGTTGACCTGATCAAGGGCTGTATTCAGCTGGGCAAGGCCGTCGTCCACCTGGGCGAGGTTGCCCTGCAGTTCGGCAAGCTTTGCCTGCAGGCCCGCCCGGCCCTCGATGCCCTGGGCGGCCATGGTCTGGTCCAGGGTGTCGATGGTGCCCTGCACCGTCTGCATCTGGGCCTCCAGGGCAGGGCGGGTGGCCTGGCCGGTGGCGAGCTCCGTCTGCAGGGAGGTCATCTGGTCCTGGGCGGCCTGGAGGCGGGACTGCACGTCGGCCAGCTCCCCCTGGAGCTGGGCCAGATACTCCGCGTCCTCCGGCAGCATCTCAAAGCCGTCCCCGGGCGCATAGGCCGCGATGAGGCCCTGCAGCTCCGCAGCCCGGGCGGAGAGGGTCTGCATATCCGCCTCCACGCCCGGCAGGATCTCCCCGATCTCCACGGCCCGCTGGTCTATCCAGTCTATCTCGTCCTGGAGCTGGGAAAGCCCTGCCTCGGCCTGGGCGTAGCCGTCCTCGGCCTGCTGCAGCTGGTCTATGGCGGGGACCAGGGTGTCCCGGGTGGACTGCAGCTGGGCGATCTGGCTCTCCAGCTGCATCTTCCCCTCCACCAGCTGGCTCTGCTGGCCGGTGATGGCCGCCTGGGCGGAGGAGGTTTGATTGATAAGGGTCTCCTTGCCGGAGTCCAGCTCGGCCTTGGCGTCGTCCAGTTCGGCCTTGGCGTCGTCCAGCTCTGCCTTGGTGTCCTCCAGCTCCGCCTTGGCGTCGTCCAGCTGGCTGTTGACGGCGTCGGCCATGCGGGCGTTCACGTCGTCTATCTTCTCCTGGCTGATGACCACGTTCAGCTGCCGGTAGATGGAGCCGCTGGTGGTGACCCGGGCCACGCCGGTGACGCCCTCCAGCTTGGGCACGATGGTCTCGTCCAGGAAGTCGGACAGCTCCGTGATATCCATGCCCTCCATGGAGGCCGCCGCGATGGCCACCGGCAGCACGGAGGGGTTCACTTTCAGCACATAGGGCGCGCCCACGGCCTCATCCCAGGAGCCCTGCAGGGCGCTGATATTCTGCTGGATATCCACGCCGATGGTGTCCATATTGACGGAGTTTTCAAATTCCAGCATGACGAGGGAATAGTTCTCGCTGGAGGAGGATGTGACCTCCTTGATATGGTCCAGCGTCGCCATGGACTGCTCCAGGGGCCGGGATATCTCCGCCTCGATGATCTCCGGGCTCTGGCCGGGCCAGGTAGTCATGATCATGACGTAGGGGAAGTCCATATTGGGCAGCAGGTCCGGGGTCATGCGTGTAAAGGCCACCACCCCCAAAATGATGATGGCGATCACGGCCACGAATATGGTCAGGGGCTTGCGGACACTGAACTTGGACATAATGACGACTACCTTTCAGACGACGGGACGGGTTTTATAAAAACGTTTATGTATATAAGAAGTATCGCATGATTTAAATAATGATAGCACACCCCCGCGGGCCGGGCAACACGGGAAAATAAACTTTTACAAACTGTTCAAAAATCCGGCAGGACATTCCTGCCCGTCTGTCCAAAGGGCCCCGCCGGGGGCGAAGTTGGGCTTTACACCACCGGGCGGATATGCTAAAATAACTAATAATTCTACAGGACCCGACGGCGCTCTATCGCGCCGGTCCGGAAAGGACGGACCTATGGACAAAAACAAGACCGGTTCGGATGAACAGGCCGCGAAAAAAAGCGGCGTCCTCACCAACCCCATCCGCAACCTTATCATAGCGGCCATCGTATCCGTGGCCCTGGGCGTGGTGTTTCTGGCCCAGCCCTACTTCATGCTCAACTACTGCGGCTACGCCATCGGCGGACTTGTATGCACTATCGGCTTTGTGTACATGGTGATCTACTTCGTCCGCAGGCCGGTCAGCGGCGTGTACCGCTCGGAGTTCGCCCTGGGGGCGCTGCTTTTGGCGGCGGGCGTATGGGTCATCATCGCCAGCTATCGGCCCGACACCATCGGCCTGAGCATCTCCCTGCGCATGATCGTGACGGCTCTGGGCGTGCTCATCGCGGCGGACGGCGTCATCAAGCTGCAGTACACCCTGGACCTGGCCCGGATGCACTTCTCCGCTTGGTGGGTAGGTCTTCTCACCAGCGCTCTGGGCATCGCTCTCGGCGTGCTCACCGCCATGGGCCTGGTGGACAGCTTCGGCGTGCTCATCGGCATGAGCGAGAGCGCCTTTATGAACGCCATGCTGTTTCTGGGCATTGCCTTCTGCGCCAACGCCCTGCTGGACCTCATCACCGTCATCCTGGTGGCCGTGCGCAACCGCAGGGCCGCCAAGGCGGAAGCCGCCGCGGCCATGGCCCCCGCCGCCCCCACCGTCTACGAGGCGCCCGCCCCTGTGACCCAGGAGACAGGCACCTATCAGCCCCCCACCTCCGGCAATACGTGATATGGATATGAGGGAAGCCCGGTACGCGCCGGGCTTCCTTTTGCCGCGGGGCGCTTGCAAAAATCCTACGGGCAGAATATAATATACCGACTTCCCCGGCAGCGGGCATTGGAGAGAGGACATCATGACAGTTTCATTTGACGAATACATGCACCCCGGCAAGCGGGGCTACCTCATCGGCATCGGCGGCGTGAGCATGTCGCCTTTGGCCGAGGTGCTGCACGGCGCGGGCCTTGCCATCACCGGCAGCGACATCCAGAGAAGCGACAAGGTGGCGCATCTGGAGAGCCTGGGCATCCACGTGAACATCGGCCACCGGGCCGAAAACATCACGCCGGACATAGATTTCGTGGTGCGCACCGCCGCCGCCCGGGACGAGAATCCCGAGGTCGCGGCCGCCCGGGCCATGGGCATTCCCGTGTTCGAGCGGGCCCAGGCGTGGGGTGCGCTGATGAAGAACTACAAAAACTCCCTGTGCATCGCCGGCACCCACGGCAAGACCACCACCACCTCCATGTGCACCCACATCCTCATGGCGGCGGAGAAGGACCCCACCGTCATGATCGGCGGCACCCTGCCCCTGCTGCAGGCCGGCCACCGGGTGGGCGGCGGCGACACCATCGTCATGGAGTCCTGCGAGTACTATGACAGCTTCCTCTCCTTCTGCCCCACCATCGCCGTCATCCTGGACATCGACGCGGACCATCTGGACTACTTTGCGGACCTGGAGGCGGTGAAGGCCTCCTTCCGCCGGTTCGCAAAGCTCGTCCCCGCCGACGGCATGGTCATCGCCAATCACGACGACGCCAATACCATGGACGCCCTCAAGGACCTGGACCGGCCCATGATGACCTTCGGCCTCACCCCGGAGGCGGACGTGCAGGCCGTGAACATCGTCCCCCACGGGGCCCAGACCGACTTTGACGTGCTCCACCACGGCAAGCTCTTTGCCCATTTGCAGCTGCGGGTGCCCGGCATCCATAACGTGAAAAACGCCTTGGCAGCGGCGGCCGCCGCCATCACGCTGGGCATCTCCCCCACCGCTGTGACTTATGGTCTCGCGGGCTTCCGGGGCGCCAACCGGCGCTTTGAGTTCAAGGGCAAGTTCAACGGCGCGGACATATACGATGACTACGCCCACCATCCCGGCGAGTTGGAGGCCCTGCTGGACGCGGTGGAGCCTTTGGGCTACAAGCGGACCATCGTGGTCTTCCAGCCCCACACCTACTCCCGGACCCGCGCCCTGTTCAATGACTTCGTAAAGCAGCTGAAGCGGCCGGACCTGGCCGTGCTGGCGGAGATATACGCCGCCCGGGAGACCAACACTCTGGGCATATCCTCCGGGGACCTGGCCAAGGAGATACCCAACAGCATCTTCCGGCCCACCTTCGACGACATCAAAACCATCCTCCGGGCCAGCATCCAGCCCGGCGACCTGGTCCTGACCGTAGGCGCCGGCGACGTCTACCGCATCGGCGAGGAACTGGTCGCGGAGGCAAAGTAAAATAAGGTGCTCCAAAAAGAAGGACACGTCAAAAGACGTGTCCTTCTTTTTGGAGCGGGCAACGAGATTCGAACTCGCTACCTCCACCTTGGCAAGGTGGCGCTCTGCCAAATGAGCTATGCCCGCATATATGGAGGCGCCATCCGGATTTGAACCGGAGAATCGCGGATTTGCAGTCCGCTGCCTTACCTCTTGGCTATGGCGCCATAAAAATGGTGCCTGGGGTCGGAATCGAACCAACGACACGCGGATTTTCAGTCCGCTGCTCTACCATCTGAGCTACCCAGGCACACGGGGGAAGAATATGGAGCGGGCAACGAGATTCGAACTCGCTACCTCCACCTTGGCAAGGTGGCGCTCTGCCAAATGAGCTATGCCCGCATATGGCGACCGAGAAGGGACTTGAACCCTCGACCTCCGGCGTGACAGGCCGGCGTTCTAACCGACTGAACTACCCGGCCAGGTAGTTGGTGGGAACAACAGGACTCGAACCTGTGGCCCCCTGCTTGTAAGGCAGGTGCTCTAACCAGCTGAGCTATGCTCCCGAAAGCCCCCGCTTTTCAAGCGGCTTTGCCATTATAAAGCACCGGGGGGCCGTTGTCAATAGAAAAATTCCCCCAAAAGGGAACTTTTCCCCCTGTCACTTTTTGGGCTCTTCCGCCCCGTCCTCCAGCCGTCCGAACACGGCGGCGTAGCCGTCCCGGCCGTACTGGAGAGACCGCTTCACGCGGCTGATGGTGGCGCTGGAGGCGCCCGTCTCCTGGAGTATGTCGTTGTAGATCATGCCCTTGCTTAAAAGCCACGCCACCTGAAAGCGCTGCTCCATGGCCTGCAGCTCGGACACGGTGCAGAGGTCGTCGAAAAACTGGATGCATTCGTCCATCGTCTGAAGGGATAAGATGGCCTTGTACATCATCTCATTGCGGGGCTTGCGATTGAGCTTGTTCATAGGGCTTCTCCTTCCTGTTGATGGTAACACTGTTTTTCGGTATCTCTGATCATTTTACAACATTAAAGCTTGAAAGTAAAGCCAAAAGTTAAAAAATCTACTAACTTTTTCTATAGCGGCTTATGACGCGCCTGCCCTTCAAAATTTTGCCCTATCTTTTTTCCGGCTGGAATGATATACTTTATTGTAGAAAGGAGTGGTCGGTATGATCGCGTTGTGGACCGTGGCCGCGGTGGTCTTTCTGATCATCGAGGCCGTCACCGCCGCCATGAACTCCATCTGGTTCGTGGCCGGCTCCCTGGCGGCGCTGGCCGGGGCGGCCCTGGGCGCGCCCATCTGGGCCCAGGCGCTGCTGTTCATCGCCGTGTCCGGCGTGTGCTTCGCCATCCTCTACCCCCGGCTCAAGAACCTCCTCAAGAAGGAGCGCCAGGCCACCAACGCCGACATGGTCATCGGCATGGAGTGCGTGGTGACCCAGCGCATCGACAACCTGGCCGGCACCGGCGCGGTGAGCGTGGGCGGCAAGACCTGGTCCGCCCGCTCCGCGGATGGCGAGGCCATCGACCTGGGCGCCGTGGTCACCGCCCGGAGCATCCAGGGCGTGAAGCTCATCGTCTCTCCTGTGGAAAAAACATCCAAATCATAAAAAGGAGGAAGATACCGTATGTACGATATGAGTTTTGCAACGCATGTCTTCGGCCCGGCGCTCATTGCCCTGGCCGTCCTGCTGGTGATCATCGTCCTTATCCGCAACATCCGGGTGGTGCAGCAGGCCCGGGCCTTCGTGGTGGAGCGCCTGGGGGCGTATCACGCCACATGGAACGTGGGGCTGCACTTTAAAATACCCTTCATCGAGCGCATCGCCAAGGTGGTGTCCCTCAAGGAGCAGGTGGCGGACTTCCCGCCCCAGCCCGTGATCACCAAGGACAATGTGACCATGCAGATCGACACGGTGATATATTTTCAGATCACGGACCCGAAGCTCTACACCTACGGCGTGGAGAACCCCATGCTGGCCATCGAGAACCTGACGGCCACCACCCTGCGGAACATCATCGGCGAGCTGGAGCTGGACGAGTCCCTCACCAGCCGGGACACCATCAACGCCAAGATGCAGCAGATTTTGGACGAGGCCACCGACTCCTGGGGCATCAAGGTCAACCGGGTGGAGCTTAAGAACATCACCCCGCCCAAGGAGATACAAAACGCCATGGAGAAGCAGATGAAGGCCGAGCGGGAGCGGCGTGAGTCCATCCTAAAGGCCGAAGGCGAGAAACGGGCCGCCATATTGGAGGCCGAGGGCGAGAAGGAGTCCGCTGTGCTCCGGGCCGAGGCCAAGAAGGAGGCCGCCATCCTGGAGGCCCAGGGCAAGGCCCAGGCCATCATCGCCGTGAACGAGGCCACCGCCGAGGGCCTGAAGCTGCTGAACCAGGCCGCCCCCAGCGACCCCATCGTGAAACTCAAGGCCCTGGAGGCTTTCGCGGCCGCCGCCAACGGCCAGGCCACCAAGATCATCATCCCCTCGGAGATACAGGGCGTGGCCGGCCTCGCCGCCGGCATCGTGGAGGCCGTCAAGGAGCCGGAAAAGAAATAAGCGGCAAACGAAAACCCCGGGATGCGGACGCGTCCCGGGGTTGCTATATGGAAATATTTTTCCTTATACTTTCGGCAATTCCTTCTTGACGCATTTCGTGCCGCCTTCGCTCATGGCCTTGGGAATGGCTGCCTTTTTGTTGTTCCCCCCATAGGGACAGGTCCCGGGGCCTTCGAAGGCGCAGCCAATACAATTGACAGCTATAAACAACTGCTGCTCGTCCGAAAGATCACTTATGTCGATCGTGCCGCCGGTGACCTTTTCCAGGGCGTCCTCCTGTTCAGGGGTTAACCCCCCCCCGAGGGTTTTCTTGTCTTCGCTCATGGTTTGTTCCTCCTTAATATAATGTTATGCAACCATACTAGCGGAACGCCGTGCGGCCGTCAATCGTTTTGCCCTGAATCGACAAAAACGCGACCCGAATCGCGCCCACGCCCCATTGCAGGCGGCGTTTCCCCTCCTTTGCAGCAGCAAACCCCGGGGCGCGTACACGCCCCGGGATCGCTATGGAGTTTTTCACA
Source organism: uncultured Oscillospiraceae bacterium (assembly GCA_947626265.1). Lineage (GTDB taxonomy): Bacteria > Bacillota > Clostridia > Oscillospirales > Oscillospiraceae > CAJOIG01. The sequence goes on along the minus strand of CANQRM010000034.1, from coordinate 9,601 downwards.
AGTTGTTCAGATCAAATGTCTTTGTTGCCGAGTCCGAAGAACTGAGCCAATTGCTCACTTCTACTTCTACACTGGAATCGCTCCTAAGGGAAAACGCCATATAGACATCCAAAGAGGCGCCTGGGCGAATCTCTTTCCACTCTGCTTCATCATCATAACCTTCGACGTCTACCAAAATAGCGTGCTCTAACTCTATTCCGTCTTGGAATGCCTTTTCGAGAAGTGACGCCATCGCACTGGTCGTCTCGCTGCTATTATTTGTCCAGGTATATACAACGGCCAACGCCGGGTTCCCTTCGTAGTCTGTCGTTTTAATGGCGCTCTTGATTTCAACCGCGTAGTCTCCGACGTTTACCGCGCCGCTGACCTGCTCCTGGGTCGACTGAACGACATTTTGTGTTGCGGGCTCTGATACATTCGTATTCCCCGCGCTGGGAGCATTTTCTTCTTTGTCTGACCCGCCTCCCACAATAGCAACGATCACACCAATAATCAAGACGGCAGCAGCCGCCCAGAACCACCATTTTTTCAATATCGGCTTTCTGGCCTGACGTCTTGGATTTCCGCTATACGGCTGTGTACTTTTCACATAACTCTGCTTTGATTGGCGCGGCGCAGGAACGGGCGCTAGAGTGCGATCCTCCTCACCGTCGGACACTGTAGCGTCAAACTGCCGCTTGAACTGCACGGCCTCCTGCAGCTGGTCATCCTCAAAATAGATACGATAGTGCTTTCCGTCTGCCGTATCGACCCTGATAAATCCCTCTGCGTCATCCTGCGGCCGTCTTATCCTTACGGCGGCAACGTCATCAAGCGAAATTATAACGGCCTCTTGGTCAGCCTCCTGGACCTTCATTACCCGCTCAGAAAACGCTATCCCGCCATCATAAGATATGAATTTTGCGATAGCTGCCATGTCTCCACCCCTCCAACAAAAAAGTGCGCAGCCGAAACCGCGCACCCGTAAAAACGCAGGCTCCGATTGCTGCCACGCAAATCGTCGGCATCCCATAGGGGCACGAAGTTGAGCCACGTCTTTACCAAAGTAAAGCGTGCCCCAGAAGATACCTAATATTCGATTTGCGTGGCAATGTTAGTATAACACGTGCCCGCCAGCTTTACAAGTCCGTTTCTTTGCCCTCCAATGTAGCAGCAATCCCGCGCTCAAAAAAGAGCGCGGGATTGCTGCTATGGTATTGTTCTCATTCCGTGGGTCCCAATTCCCCTACCATGCCCTCTTCCGCGGGCGGGGCGGGCTCCGGGGTCACCGGCTCGGGGGTGGCCGGTTCCGGCGTCACGGGTTCGGGGGTGGCAGGTTCAGGGGTCACCGGCTCAGGCGTCACCGGCACCTCTGTGGGCGCGGGAGTGTCCGTGGCGGGCACGTCCGTGGCCGGGGCGGCGGCCAGGGCCTGGAACACCACGTAGAGGGTGTGGTTCTGGCGCACGTCGTTGAAAGTATAGGCCGTCTGGGTGGACACGTTGGCCCCGTCCACCAGTATCTGGGCGATCTCATAGCCCAGCTCCGGGGTGATGATGAAGCTCTGGTCGCTCCCCTCCTCCACGTCCACCGACCCGGAGGGGGACACGCTGCCGCCGGAACCGGCGGTGACGGTGATGGTGTGGTACACCTTGGGGGGCGCGGGCGCATCGGTGGGCCTGGGGGGCATGGTGCCGGCCAGGTAGTCCCCGCTGGGGGCGGGCGAGGGGCTGGCGCCCGGGTCCGCCAGCAGATACTCCCGGGCGAGCAGATATCCGCCCAGCAGCACCGCCGCCGTGATGAGGATAGCCACCAGCCATTTCAGGGCTTTCGCGCCGCCTCCGCCGCCCCTGTCGGGGGGCGTCTCGTCGTATTGCCTGGGCGGCTGGACATATACCCGGGGCGGGGGCGTGGGGTCCGCCACCACCACCTTGGGCCGGGGCGGGGCCTCGGGCACGCTCTGGCGCTGGGGCGGTTCGCCGGGCTCCTCCTTCTCCCGGTCGTACACCTTGCGGAATACCGGGTCCGCCGGGGGCTCCTTCCGGGTGGGCAGGTCGGCGGTCAGGTCGTCCCCCTCGTCCCCGGAGGGGGCGGGTGCCTCATGGCGGCCCCGCTGTACGCCGGCGGCCGGGGGCCTCTCCCCCGCCGGTTTGGCCGGGGTCGGCTTCTTGTCCATGGCCCGGCTCACCTGCTCCTCCAGATTATCCGCATCCAGAAAGGCGTCAAAGTCGAAGCCGCCCTTTTTGGCCGGCTCCTCCTTCGTCCATTGGACCTCATCCCCGGAGGGGGTCTTATCCTTGTTCTCCTCGTCAAAACTCATTTTGTCCTACCTTTAGAACGCAATGTGTGGTATGATACTTCTATAAAAAGCTATGCAGGAGGGCGCGCCATGGGACACAGAGCCCTTGTCACCGGCTCCTCCCGGGGCATCGGCGCCGCCACCGCGCGGCGGCTGGCCGCCGAGGGCTGGGACGTGACCGTACATTATAATACATCCGAGACCGCCGCGAAAGCGCTTGCGGCGGAGCTGGGGACCCGGGCCATCCGGGCGGATGTATCGGACCCCGCCCAGGTCGAGGCGCTGTTCGCCGCCGCGGGCCCGGTGGACCTGCTGGTCTGCAACGCAGGCGTTGCCGAATACGGTCTTCTCACCGACACGGACGAGGACGCCTGGCGGCGTCTTCTCGCGGTGAACACCGACGGGGCCTGGCGCTGCTGCCGGGCCGCCATCCCCCACATGGTCCATGAGAAGGCGGGCAGTATCATCCTGGTATCCTCGGTCTGGGGTATCTACGGGGCCAGCTGCGAGGCAGCCTATTCCGCCTCCAAGGCGGCGCTCATAGGTCTGGGCAAGGCCCTGGCCAAGGAGCTGGGCCCCTCGGGCATACGGGTCAACGTGGTGGCCCCCGGCGTCATCGACACGGACATGCTGGCCCGGTTCGACTTCGCCGACCGCGAGGCGCTCATAGACGAGACGCCCCTGGGGCGCATCGGAAAGCCGGAGGATGTGGCGGAATTGATCGCCTTTCTGGCCTCGGACAGGGCCTCCTTCATCACCGGTCAGGTGATAGAGTGCTCCGGCGGGTTCGGGATGTAGCTTAGAATACCCCCGGCAGGAACAGGGCCAGGCAGAAATAGGCCGCGGGGATGGAGAAGAGCATGCCATCCATCTTGTCCATGATGCCGCCGTGCCCGGGCATGAGATGGCTGTAGTCCTTCACCCCGGCCATGCGCTTTATAAGCGACGCGGCCAGGTCGCCCACCTGCCCGAAGCAGCTGGCCACGAAGGCCGTGAACACGCACAGCCAGAAGCTCCAGCCCAGTATCCAGGCGATGAGCGCGCCCGCCAATATGGCGGCGGCGGCGCCGATGATGGTTCCCTCCCAGGTCTTGTGGGGGCTCACGACGGGCGCCAGCTTATGCACACCGCAGTACTTGCCGCCGATCATGGCCATGCTGTCGCAGGCCCATGTGCCCAGGATGCCCAGCACCAGGGTCATGAGCCAGGCGTCGGACCCGGCGGCGTAGAGGATGACGGTGTAAAAGCCGAAGGGCCACAGGAGCAGGAAAAGCTCCGTCATGGCGAACTTCACGCCCCGCTCCGGCTTCAAAATGCCCCAGAACATGGCCGCAATTGCCGCGAGGGCGTACACCGCCACCATCCAGCCCACGCTGGCGTGGGAAAGGCACAGGACGGTCTGCACCGCCATATAGGCGATGGGCAGTATTTTGGAGGAGGGCACCCCCGCCTGGAACAGCACGCTCTGCAGCTCATAGGCCGAGCACACCGCCAGGGCGAAGAAGAACAGCACCCTGGTGAACCGGCCCAGCAGTATGCAGCCAAAGGTGACCGCCACGATGACCGCGGCGGGCAGCAGCCTCTTTTTGATGTCCATAAATATCACCCCTGACTTTATATTATAATGCAATCATTTCCTCTTGGCAAGTGGGCAAAAAGCTGCCGGAGACGCCCGTCTCCGGCAGCTTCGCGTTGTAGGTTTAGAGAAGTTTAATTCCCGCTGCGTCGCAGGCCGCGTAGGTCACCTCGTCCCAGACGCCGGACTGGACCTCGCCGATGTGGGCGCAGCCCATGAGAAGCATGCAAAGCCTCGACTGGCCGATGCCGCCGCCGATGGTGAGGGGCAGCTCCCCGGCCAGCAGAGCCTTGTGGAACGGGAACGCCCGCCGGTAGTCGCACCCGGCCTCGGTGAGCTGCTTATCCATGCTCTCGGGGTCCACCCGGATGCCCATGGAGGATATCTCGAAGGCCCGGTCCAGCACATGGTTGCGGAAGATGATGTCCCCGTTCAGCTCCCAGTCGTCGTAGTCGGGGGCCCGGCCGTCATGGGGCTTGCCGGAGCGGAGCTTTTTACCGATCTGCATGAGGAACACCGTCTCGTGGGCCTTGGTGAACTCGTTCTCCCGCTCGGAGGGGGCCAGATGGGGATACAGGTCCTCCAGCTCCTGGGTGGTGATGACCGTCACGTCCCGGCTCAGGCGGGTCTTGATCTGGGGAAAGGCCCAGCGGACCTCGTCGCAGGTCATGCATATGGCGTCCACGATGCGCTGCACCGTGTCCTTCAAATACTCCACGTTCCGCTCTTCGGGGGTAATGATCTTCTCCCAGTCCCACTGGTCCACGTACACGGAGTGGAGGTTATCCAGCACCGGCTCATCCCGGCGGATGGCGTTCATGTCGGTGTACAGGCCGTTGCCTTCCCGGAAGTCATACTCCCGCAGGGCCCAGCGTTTCCACTTGGCCAGGGAGTGGACGATCTGGTACTCCCCCTCCCCCGTGGCGGGCACGTCGAAGCCCACGGGCCGCTCCACGCCGTTCAGGTCGTCGTTGAGGCCCGTGTCCGCCCGGACGAACAGCGGCGCGGACACGCGCTTCAAATTCAGCGCCGCCCGGAGATTGGCCTGAAAATGGGACTTGATGAACTCGATGCACCGCTGGGTCTCATAGACGTCCAGCGCGGTCTTATATCCTTCTGGGATGGTCAGCATGTTTTAGTCTCCTTTACCGAACAGAAAAGAGCATTTCGCCGTAGGTGGGATAGGGCCAGCACTTGGCGCCGGCGATGGTCTCCATCTCGTCCACATAGATGCGCAGTTCACTCATGGTGGCGAATATCTTGTCCCGGCAGAAGTTGGAGAGCTCCTCGCAGGAGGCGATGTCGGCGCTCTCGGCGATGGCGTCATCCAGGGTATCCGCGGCCTTGGCCGTCATGGCGGTGAGCTCGGAAAGGCGCTTGACGGAGGCCTTCTCGTAGCTGACGTCGATGTCCGCACCCAGGGCGGCCTTCGCCGCCGCGGCCTTGGCCACCTTGCCGCCGTAGAGGCTCACCGCGGGCAGCACGTCCTTGCGGACCATGTCAGACATGGTCATGGCCTCGATACGGATGGTCTTGGCGTAGTTCTCCTGCATGATCTCGTAGCGGGCGCGCATCTCGGTCTCGGAAAAGACCTTGTTGCCCTCGAACAGGCGGATGTTCTTCTCCGCCAGATAATGGGGCAGGGCCTCGGGGGTGGTGCGCAGGTTCAAAAGCCCCCGCTTCTCCGCCTCCTTCACCCAGGCATCGTCGTAGCCGTTGCCGTTGAAGACGATGCGGATGTTCTCCTTCACGGTCTCCTTGATGAGGTCGTGCAGCTCCGCGTCAAAGTCATCGGCGGCCTCCAGCCGGTCAGCAAAGCGGCGCAGCTCCTCCGCCACGGCGGTATTGAGCACGATATTGGCCTCGGAGATGGACTGGGAGGAGCCGGGCATACGGAACTCGAACTTGTTGCCGGTGAAGGCGAAGGAAGAGGTGCGGTTGCGGTCGGTGGTGTCCTTGGGGAACCGGGGCAGGACGGAGACGCCGACCTTGAAGGGCTCCTTGCCGCCGCCGCTGTAGGACTCGTCGTTCATGAGGGCATTGAGCACGCCCTCCAGCTCGTCGCCCACATAGACGGAGAGGATGGCGGGAGGGGCCTCGTTGGCGCCCAGACGGTGGTCGTTGCCCGCGCTGGCGACGGAGATGCGCAGAAGGTCCTGATACTCGTTGACCGCCTTCAGCACCGCGCAGAGGAACGTGAGGAACTGGGCGTTCTCGGCGGGGGTGTCGCCGGGCTCCAGGAGGTTTTCGCCGGAGTCGGTGGCCATGGACCAGTTGTTGTGCTTGCCGCTGCCGTTGACGCCGGCGAAGGGCTTTTCGTGCAGCAGGCACTCCATGCCGTGGCGCTTGGCAATGGTGCGCATCAGCTCCATGGTCAGCTGGTTGTGGTCCGCGGCGATGTTCACCGTGCCGAACAGGGGCGCCAGCTCATGCTGGGCCGGGGCCACCTCGTTGTGCTCGGTCTTGGCCACCACGCCCAGCTTCCACAGCTCGTCGTTCAGTTCCTTCATGAAGGCCGCTACCCGGGGCTTGATGGCGCCGAAGTAGTGGTCGTCCAGCTCCTGGCCCTTGGGGGGGCGGGCGCCGAACAGGGTCCGGCCGGTATAGATGAGGTCCTTGCGCCGGTCATAGACGCTCTTGTCCACCAGGAAATATTCCTGCTCCGCGCCGGCGGTGGCCCGGACGGAGGTGGTCTCCGTGTCGCCGAAAAGCCGCAGGATGCGAAGGGCCTGCTTATTGAGGGCCTGCATCGAGCGCAGCAGCGGGGTCTTCTTGTCCAGCGCCTCGCCGGTATAGGACACGAACGCCGTGGGGATGTACAGCACGCCGTCCTTCACGAAGGCGTAGCTGGTGGGGTCCCAGGCGGTGTAGCCCCGGGCCTCGAAGGTGGCCCGCAGGCCGCCGGAGGGGAAGCTGGAGGCGTCGGGCTCGCCCTGGATCAGCTCCTTGCCGGAGAACTCCATGATGGCCCGGCCGTCCCCGGTGGGGTGGACGAAGGCGTCGTGCTTCTCGGCGGTGACGCCGGTCATGGGCTGGAACCAGTGGGTGAAGTGGGTGGCGCCCTTCTCCACGGCCCAGTTCTTCATGGCCGTGGCCACCACGGTGGCGATCTCCGGGGTCAGGCGCTTGTCATGGTGTATGCTCCGGATGACCTCTTTATAGGTCGCGTGGGGCAGGCGGGCCTGCATGACCGCCTCGGAAAACACCATGGAGCCGAACAGTTCAGTGGTATTGCTCATTTTTTCCTCTCCTTATCCTCAAAAAGGTTTTATGCGATAAAACGAAGAAACGGCACGGGCACACGGATATCCGCGACGCCTTTGCCGTTTCAACACCTAGATTTTACTCTCTCTGCGCCCCCACTGTCAAGGGCGCACACATTGGCGTTTCCCACAAAATAGCGCCGCTCATAGGGCCGCGATATCGGCATATGCCCCATTCTTCCCCGAGAAATTGACAAATGGGATGGGAGTGGGTAAAATCATCATAAAATAAAGTATCCATCCGTTTTACCGCCATCCATCCTATGAAAGGAGGGCCCCGCCGGTGCAGTCCCGCCCCTACGCTTCCCTGCTTCTGATCACCGCCTCCCAGGGCACCGCCGCCCATTTCGCGGCCTTCCTGCCGGAGGACCGGTTCGCCCCGGAGCTGAACGTGTGCTCCCCCCTGGAGGCGAACTACGTCCTGGGCGAGACGGCCTACGACGTTGTGGTCATAGACGGCACCGTTCCCGCCGAGTCCGGGACGGACCTGGCCCGCTTCGCGGCGGAGAGCGGCGTGTCCGGGGTGCTGCTGCTGGCGGAGGAGGACGACTTCGAGGCCGTGTCGGCCCTGGCGGCGGAGCACGGCTTCATGGCCCTCAAGAGCCCTGTGGACCCCTCCCTTCTGAAACAGAGCCTGGGCATGATGGCAACGGTGAGCCAGCGGATGCACGCCCTGGCCTCCCGGGCCGAGCACCTGCAGGCCAAGATGGACGAGCTGCGCCTGGTGGACCGGGCCAAGCTCATCCTCATCCAGCGGTTCAAGATGACCGAGAAACAGGCCCACCGCTTTATCGAGAAAAACGCCATGGACCGGTGCGTCACCCGCCGGGCCGTGGCCGAAAAGATCATCCGTACATACGACATATGAGAGGTGCATCCATGAAACACGAGGCAGTCCTCATCATCGACTTCGGCGGCCAGTACAACCAGCTCATCGCCCGGCGGGTCCGGGAACACCACGTGTACTGCGAGCTGAAGCCCTACACCATCACCCTGGACGAGATCCGCGCCTTTGACCCCATCGGCGTCATCTTCACCGGCGGGCCCAACAGCGTCTACGCCCCCGGCGCGCCCCAGGTGGACCCGGAGATATTCTCTCTGGGCGTACCCATCCTGGGCATATGCTACGGCTGCCAGCTCATGGCCCACCATCTGGGCGGCCAGGTGACCCCCGCCCAGGAGGACACCGCCCGGGAGTACGGCAAGACCCATACATACTTTGACCCCAGCTGCCGCCTGTTCAAGGGTCTGCCGGCCGAGAGCGTCACCTGGATGAGCCACGGGGACTACATGGCGAAGGTGCCCGAAGGGTTTGCCCTGGCCGCCCACAGCGACAGCTGCCCCAACGTGGCCATCGCCGACGAGGCCCGGGGCTTTTACGGCGTGCAGTTCCACCCCGAGGTGAACCACACCGAGTTCGGCCGGGATATGCTCCGCAACTTCCTCTATGAGGTCTGCCATGCCCGGGGCGACTGGACCATGGAGGACTATAAGAACACCGCCATCGCCTCCCTGCGGGAGAAGATCGGCGCCGGCAAGGTGCTGCTGGCCCTGTCCGGCGGCGTGGACTCCTCCGTGGCGGCGGCGCTGCTGGCGGAGGCCGTCGGCAGCCAGCTCACCTGCGTGTTCGTGGACCACGGCCTGATGCGCAAGGATGAGGGCGACGAGGTGGAGGCCGCCTTCGCTCCCTGGCCCATCAACTTTATTCGGGTCAATGCCGAGGCGCGGTTTTTGGAAAAGCTGGCCGGCGTGTCCGAGCCGGAACGGAAGCGGAAGATCATCGGCGAGGAGTTCATCCGGGTCTTCGAGGCGGAGGCCAAAAAGATAGGCAAGGTGGATTATCTCGCCCAAGGCACCATCTACCCCGACGTGGTGGAGTCCGGCACCGGCGACGCCGCCGTCATCAAGAGCCACCACAACGTGGGCGGCCTGCCCGACTATGTGGACTTTAAAGAGATCGTGGAGCCCCTGCGGCTGCTCTTTAAGGACGAGGTGCGGCAGCTGGGCCGGGAGCTTGCTCTGCCCGAATACCTTGTCTCCCGCCAGCCCTTCCCCGGGCCCGGTCTCGCCATCCGGGTCATCGGCGAGGTGACGAAGGAGAAGCTGGATACCCTCCGGGAGGCGGACTTCATCTTCCGGGACGAGGTGGCCAAGGCCCATCTGGAGGGCGCCATGGACCAGTACTTCGCCGTGCTGACCAACATGCGCTCCGTGGGCGTCATGGGCGACGGCCGGACCTATGACTACACCCTGGCCCTGCGCAGCGTCACCACCTCCGACTTCATGACCGCCGACTGGACGCGCATCCCCTACGAGGTGCTGGACGCCGTCTCCACCCGCATCGTCAACTCCGTCCCCGGCGTCAACCGCATCGTCTACGACATCACCTCCAAACCGCCCTCTACGATCGAGTGGGAATAACTGACAAAACCCGCAAAGCCTTGAAAACACTGGGTTTTTGAAGCGGAAACGGGGCATTTGATAGC
>CANQRM010000033.1 GCA_947626265.1 uncultured Oscillospiraceae bacterium | reverse complement strand
GCGCAGAAGACCATGATGACCCTCATCATGATCCCCATGTGGATGAACTTCCTCATCCGCACCTACGCCTGGATGACGATCTTGCAGGACACGGGCATCCTCAACAATTTTCTCGCCAAGCTGGGCCTGGGAAGGGTGCACATCATCGGCACGGAGACGGCGGTCATCATCGGCATGGTCTACGACTACCTGCCCTATATGATCATGCCCCTTTATTCTATCATGGCGAAGATGGACTACCGGCTCATCGAGGCGGCCCGGGACCTGGGCTGCGCCCCGGCGGGGGTGCTGCGGCGGGTCATCCTGCCCTTAAGCATGCCCGGGGTGGTCAACGGCGTGACCATGGTGCTCATCCCCTCCATCAGCACGTTCTATATCTCCCAGAAGCTGGGCGACGGCATGTTCTTCCTCCTGGGCGACGCCATCGAGGGGCAGTACGTGGCCAACAACCTCCACTTCGCCGCGGCCATCGCCTTTATCCTGATGGTGGCGCTGCTGGCGGCCATGGCCGTCATGCGCGCGCTCACGGACCGGTATACCTACGGAGGGAAGGGCACATGAAAAGAGCGTCGAAAATCTTTACCTTCCTGATGTTCCTGTTTTTGTTCGCGCCGCTGGTGATACTGCTGGTGTTCTCCTTCAACGAGGCGCGGAGCCTGTCCGTATTCTCCGGGTTTTCCTTAAAATGGTACAAGGAGCTCTTCCGGGACACGGAGACATTGAACACCGTGCGCAACACCATCATCCTCGCGGTGTGCGCCGCCGGGGTGTCCACCGTCATGGGCACCGCCGCCGCCGTGGGCATCCACCGGATGCGGTCAAAATACCTGCGCTCAGCCCTGGACATGGTGACCAACATCCCCATGATCAACCCGGACATCATCACGGGCATCTCCATGATGCTCATGTTTGTGTTCGCAAGCCGCCTTTTTGGCTTTGCCAACAGCCTGAGCTTCATCACGCTTCTCATCGCCCATATCACCTTCTGCCTGCCCTACGTCATATTGCAGGTGCTGCCCCGGCTGCGGCAGATGGACAAGAGCCTGCCCGAGGCGGCCATGGACCTGGGCTGCACGCCCTGGGGCGCCTTCTGGAAGGTGGAGCTGCCCGAGCTCATGCCCGCCATCGTCACGGGCATGATCATGGCATTCACCCTGAGCCTTGACGACTTCGTCATCAGCTACTTCACCACGGGCACGGGGTTCCAGACCCTGCCCATCCGCATCTACAACATGACCAAGAAGACCGTGACGCCGGACATGTACGCCCTGGCCACCATCATCTTCTTCGTCATATTGGCGCTGCTGCTCCTGTCCAACCTCACCGACAGCGAGGACAGTCAAAAGCTCCGGGCCGCCCGGAAGGCCAAGCGGGCCGCGAAGGGCAAGCCCCCCATGGACCCGAGGAAGCAGCGGTTCCTCTACGCCGGGGGCGGGTGCCTGGCCCTGGCGGCGGTGGCCGCGGCGGTGGTGTTCGCCGTCACCGAGACGGACAACAAGCCTCAGGTGCTGAACGTGTACAACTGGGGGGAATATATCTCCGACGGCTCCGAGGGCTCCATGGACGTGGTCAAGGAGTTCGAGGCCTGGTACGAGGAGGAATACGGCCGGCCGGTGCAGGTCAACTACACCACCTTCGCCTCCAACGAGGATATGTACGCAAAGCTGTCCCAGGGGGCGGTGAGCTACGACGTGATCATCCCCTCCGATTACATGATAGAGCGGATGATCGGCGAGGACATGCTCCTGCCGCTGAACTTCGACAATATCCCCAACTATGAGCACATCGCGGACAACTTCCGGGGCCTCTACTACGACCCGGACAACGTCTATTCCGTCCCCTACACCTACAGCATGGTGGGCGTCATCTACAACGCCAACGAGGTGGACCCGGCGGACGCGGTGGGCTGGGACCTGATGTGGAACGAGAAATACGCTGGGCGGATACTGCAGTTCAATAACTCCCGGGATGCCTTCGGCACGGCCATGTACCGGGCCGGGATCGACGTGAACACCACGGACCGCACCCAGTGGGACAGGGCGCTGGACGCCCTTCTGGAGCAGCGGCGGCTGGTGAAGAGCTACGTCATGGACGAGGTGTACAACATGATGGAGGCCGGGGAGGGGGCCGTGGCGGCCTACTACGCCGGGGACTACTTCACCATGGCGGACGCCCAGGCGCCCTCGGTGGACCTGCAGTTTTACTACCCCGAGGCCACCAACTACTTCGTGGACGCTATGTGCATCCCCGCCTGCTGCCAGAATAAAGAGCTGGCGGAGATATTTATAAACTATATGCTCTCGGAGGAGCCCGCCATCGCCAACGCGGAGTACACCTGGTACGCCTCGCCCAACGATCTGGTGTATACGAACCCGGACTATATAGACGAGATGGGGGAGGAGGCTATGGACATCCTCTATCCCGACCTGGAGGGCTTCGCGGACCACTACAACGCCTACGCCTACCGGAACCTGGACGGGGAGCTGCTTGACTACATCAACACCCTCTGGGAGACCTTGAAGATCAACTGAAAAAGACCTGCCGCACGAAGCGGCAGGTCTTTTTCAACGGGCAGAAATTCACGTGGTGTATTGCCAGAGGTTATAGAGGCTGATGCAGATGATGACGGCCATGAGGCCCATGAAGAGCTTGTCCACGGCCCGGTCGTCCATGCGCTTGTTGAGGGCCCGGCCGGCGACGCCCCCGCCGATGCCCCCCGCGATCATGCAGAGAAGGGCGGGGAGATGGAACGCGGGCACGGAGCGGGTGAGAAGGGTCAGCAGGAAGCTTGCCAGCTGGCTGAAAAAGATGATGTAAAGGCTGTTGGCCGCAGCCTTCTTCGTCTCCATGCTGAAGAAGTAAAAGAGCACCACCAGGTTGATGGGCCCGCCGCCGATGCCGAGAAAGCTGCTCATGAGCCCTAAGGCCAGGCCGATGGCGGCGCTGGCCAGGGGGCTTTGCACGTGTTTCGTCTTGATCTTTGCTTTTTTGATGGTATAGAGGAGTGTGCCCAGTGTCACCAGGGCCAGGCACGCGGCCTGCACGGCGCTGACAGCGCCGGGCCGGGCAAAGGCGGCCTTGACCTGGGCGAAGAGCTGGTTGCCCAGAAGCCCCCCGGCCACCGCCCCGGCGATGAGGGGCCCGCCGGTGCGCATTTCCAGCTGCCGTTCCCCGGCAAGCAGGGACCGGCCCACGGAATAGGCGCTCATGGACAGCACTGTGCACCCGGACAGAAACTGGATGGCCGCCACGGTCTCCAGGTGGAACAGGTCCAGAACCGGCTTGATGATGACGCCGCCGCCGATGCCGCATATGGCCCCGACCACGCTGGCCAGAAAGGCCACCAGAAAAAACACGGCCATGGAAGCGCTCCTTTCCCGCTAATGTATCCATGATACCCCGCCCGGCGGGGAAAAGTCAACCCCGGCGGGGCCGGACCGTACAGGGTCCTGCCGGAGGCGAAAGTTGATGGGCCCGGGTCTTAACATTTCTAATGAGATATGCTATACTTTTCCATAATAATATGATCACCAAGGAGGCGGAGCGGGATGCTGGACTGGCGCGTGACGGTGGATACGGCCCGTGGGCCGGAGACCGTCTCCGGGCAGTGCCCGGCGGAGGGCGAGGTGCACTTGATCTGCGGCCTGCCCAAGGGCAGGCTCAAAAGCGTGCGGGCCGCTATGGCCCTGACCGTGGGCGAGACGGAGAAGATATTCATGAACGGCTACCAGACCTGGACCTGGTGCCGGGAGATGGGGAGAGACGAACGCCTTCACGGGCTGAACGGCGTGTCCGGGGAGATGGTGCGGAAGTACGGTTTCGACCGGTACGGGGACTGGCTCTTTGCTGGCTACCCCGATGAGCCGGGCATGAGCCACGGCTGGTCCTGGTGCTATTTCCGCAGGGGTGAGCGCTTTAGGCTCATCGCATCCCTGGACGAGCAGCCCGGTTACACCCTCTTCCGCTATGACGCGGGGAAGGGGGAGCTCACCATAGAGCGGGACTGCGCGGGCGTCATCTGCGGCGGGGAGTTTCACGCCTTCGACCTGTATTTCGCGGAAGGGCCCGAGGACGCCGTATTCGACGGATGGTTCGCCGCCATGGGCCTTGAAAAACCCCATGCGCCCCTTTTGAAAGGTTATTCCAGCTGGTATAACCGCTATGAGGATATCGACGAGGCCTCCATCCTGTCGGACCTGGAGGGCTGTAAGACCCTGCTGGAGCCGGGTGACCTGTTTCAGGTGGACGACGGCTGGGAGCCCGGGGTGGGGGACTGGCTGGAGCCGGACGAAAAGAAGTTCCCCGGCGGCATGAAGGCGCTGGTGGACAAGATACACGCCGCCGGGTTCAAGGCGGGGCTGTGGCTGGCGCCTTTCGGGGCCCGGAAGGCCTCCCGGTTCGTGAAAGAGCACCCCGACTGGCTGCTTCATAAAGACGGCGAGCCCTGGTTTCTGGGCTCCAACTGGGGCGGATTCTATGCCCTGGACATCGATAAGCCGGAGGTGCTGGACCACCTGCGGTGTGTCTTCCACCGGGTGCTCCATGAGTGGGGCTTTGACCTGGTGAAACTGGACTTCCTCTACGGCGCGGCGCCCTTTGGCACCGAGCGGGAGAGCCGGGCAGGGCGGATGATACGGGCCATGGACTTTCTTAGAGAGCAGTGCGCGGGAAAGCTCATTTTAGGCTGCGGCGTGCCTGTGATGCCCGCCTTTGGGCGGGTGGACTACTGCCGTGTGGGGCCGGACGTGAGCCTGGACTGGAACGATGACGATAACCCGGACATGGTCCACCGGGAGCGGGTCAGCACCCGAAACGCCCTTAATAACGTGATGTACCGGCGGCAGTTGAACGGCCGGGCCTACGGCAGCGACCCGGACGTGTTCTTCCTGCGCCGGGAGAACATCAAGCTCACGGAGGCGGAGAAGGCGCTTCTCGCCAAAGCTGACGCCCTGCTGGGCGGGGTGATGCTCACCTCCGACGACCCGGCGAAGTACGATGAAAGCCAGCGGGCCATGTATAGGGAACTTCTGGCCCTCACGAGGGCGGAGAACGTCCGGGTGGACGCCGACGGCCGGCGCATCTGCTACGACCTGGACGGGGCGCACCGGGAGCTTGCCCTGCCCGAGGCCCTTTTCTGAGACGGGACTGGAAAAACGCCGGGAATATGCTATAATACCTTTTTGCGCGCATACCCATCACTGACAACATCGGAGGAACCACCATGACCCTCATACTCACGGCGGTCATCAGCTATCTCATAGGCTCCGTCAACAGCGCTATCCTGCTGGTGCGGGGGCTTTTCCACAAGGATATACGCTCATCCGGCAGCGGCAACGCCGGGGCCACCAACGCCGGCCGCTCCTATGGCGCGGGGGTGGGGGCGCTTACCCTCCTGTGCGACGTGCTGAAGGCGGTCGCCGCCTGCCTCATCGGCCGGGCGCTGGCGGGGGATACGGGCCGGGCCCTGGCGGGGCTATTCTGCCTCATCGGCCACTGCTGGCCGGTATTTTTCCACTTCCGGGGCGGCAAGGGCATGGCCGTGGGCACCGGCGCGCTGTTCACCATCGACTGGCGGGCGACCCTTATCCTGATCGTCTTCTTCCTTCTGGTGTTCCTTTTGGGCCGGCGGGTATCTTTGAGCACCGTGCTCACCGTCATCGTCTACCCGGCGGTATACTATCTCATGCACGGGGCGTGGGATATCACTTTGACCCTCACCACGGTGATGGCGGTGCTCATCGTGTTCCAGCACCGGAGCAACATCGCCCGCATCATCAAGGGCACGGAGCCCAAGTTCGCATTCAAGCACACCGACAAGAAGTGATAAGCGTTTGGGCGCCGATATGCGCCCGGAGAGAGGGAGACTGACTTGACCTTAAAAGACCTGCCCATCGGGAAGAAGGCCACCATCGCCGTGGTAGGCGGCGAGGGGGCCCTGCGGCAGCACTTCCTGGACATGGGCGTCATCCCCGGCTCGGACATCGTGCTGGTGAAGTACGCGCCCCTGGGCGACCCCATGGAGTTCATGGTACACGGCTATGAGCTCACATTGCGGGTGGCGGACGCGGAGCAGATAGAGATAAAAGACGTGCGGGACCCGGAGGAGAACGCGCCGGGCCGGGCGGAATACCGCCGCCGGGTGAGCCACCCAGGCCTCGGCGAGAGCGGCAAGTACCATGAAAAGGCCACGGAGAACCCTTTGCCGGACACGGAGACCCTAACCTTCGCTCTCGCGGGGAACCAAAACTGCGGCAAGACCACGCTCTTCAACCAGCTCACCGGCTCCAACCAGCACGTGGGCAACTTCCCCGGCGTCACCGTGGATAGGAAGGACGGGGTCATCAAGGGCCACGACAACACCCTTATCACCGACCTGCCGGGCATCTACTCCCTGTCCCCCTACACCAGCGAGGAGATCATCACCCGGGCCTTCATCCTGGAGGAAAAGCCCCGGGGCATCATCAACATCGTGGACGCCTCCAACATCGAGCGGAACCTGTACCTCACCATGCAGCTGATGGAGCTGGACGTGCCCATGGTGCTGGCGCTCAATATGATGGACGAGGTGAAGGGCAACGGCGGCTCCATCAAGATCAACGAGATGGAGGACCTCTTGGGCATCCCCGTGGTGCCCATCTCCGCGGCGAAGAACGAGGGCATCGACGAGCTGGTGGACCACGCCCTGCACGTGGCAAAGTACCAGGAGCCGCCCCGGCGCATCGACTTCTGCCGGGAGGACAAAAACGGCGGCGCGGTGCATAGGTGCCTGCACGCCATCATGCACCTCGTGGAGGACCACGCCAAGGACGCGGGCATCCCTGTCCGGTTCGCCGCCGGGAAGCTGGCAGAGGGGGACGAGGCCATCGCCCAGGCTCTGAAGCTGGACCAGAACGAGCTGGAGACCCTGGAGCACATCGTGCGCCAGATGGAGGCGGAGAGCGGCATGGATAGGGCCGCCGCCATCGCGGACATGCGCTTTACATTCATAAAGGACGTGTGCCAGGCAACGGTGGTGAAGCCCCATGAGAGCCGCGAGCGGGCCCGCAGCGCGGACATAGACAAGATCCTCACCGGCAAGTTCACGGCCATCCCCTGCTTCGTCGCTATCATGGCGCTGGTGTTCTGGCTGACCTTCGACGTCATCGGCGCCCGGCTGCAAAATGGGCTCGACCTGCTCATTCAGTGGCTGGCGGGCAGGGTGGACGCGCTGCTGCTGGCGATAAACGCAGGTCCCGGCGTGCGCTCGCTGGTGATGGACGGCGTATTCGCCGGGGTGGGGAGCGTATTGAGCTTCCTGCCGGTCATCGTGGTGCTCTTTTTCTTCCTCTCCCTCATGGAGGACAGCGGGTACATCGCCCGGGTGGCCTTCGTGATGGATAAGCTATTGCGAAAGCTGGGCCTCTCCGGCCGGAGCATCGTGCCCATGCTGTTGGGCTTCGGCTGTACCGTGCCGGGTATCATGGCGACCCGTACCCTGCCATCGGAGCGGGACCGGAAGCTGACCATCCTGCTCACGCCCTTCATGAGCTGCAGCGCGAAGCTGCCGGTATACGCCTTCTTCACCGCCGCCTTTTTCCCGGCCCACCGGGGCGTCATCATGGTGGGGCTCTATATCCTGGGCATTCTGCTGGGCATTTTGATGGCGTTCCTCCTGAAGGGGACGGCCTTTAAAGGCGAGGCGGTGCCCTTCGTCATGGAGCTTCCCAACTACCGCATGCCCGGGGCCAAGAACGTGGGCCATCTGCTCTGGGACAAGGCCAAGGACTTCCTCCAGCGGGCCTTCACCGTCATTTTCGTGGCATCCATCGTCATATGGTTCCTGCAGACCTTCGACTTCCATCTCAATGTGGCGAGAAGCTCCCAGGACAGCGTCCTGGCCTCCCTGGCGGGGCTCATCGCGCCGCTGCTGGCGCCGCTGGGGCTGGGGGACTGGCGCATATGTGTGGCCCTCATCACCGGATTCATGGCCAAGGAGAGCGTGGTGAGCACGCTGTCGGTGCTCTTCGGCACCGAGGTAGCGATACAGTCCGTGCTCTCGCCCCTCGCGGCGGCCAGCCTTCTGGTGTTCTGCCTCTTGTACACCCCCTGCGTGGCGGCCATCGCCGCCGTGCGCCGGGAGCTGGGGGGCAGATGGGCCGCGGGCATGGTGGTGGGCCAGTGCCTCATCGCCTGGGTGGCCGCCCTCGCTGCCCGGCTCATCGGCATCGCCCTGGGAATGGGCTGATTATTCTAACGACTTGGAGGCGCTATGGAAAAGCTGAACATCTGCCTTTTGAACGACTCCTTCCCGCCCTGCATCGACGGGGTGGCCAACGCCGTGGCCAACTACGGCCAGATCATCTCCGCCGGCCTGGGGAAGGCCGCGGTGGTGACGCCCTATTACCCCGACGCGGACGACAATGCGTTTCCGTTCCCTGTGATACGCTATCCCAGCTTGGACGTGACCAAGCTGGTGGGCTACCGGGCGGGGCTTCCCTTTGACGCGGAGACCATGGAGCGGATGGAGGAGCAGGGCTTCGACCTCATCCACAGCCACTGCCCCATCATCTCCACCGTCCTGGCCCGGACCCTCCGGGACCGGATCGACAAGCCCCTGGTCATGACCTACCACACCAAGTTCGACATCGACATCGCCAACGCCGTCCGGGGCAAGCTCCTCCGGGACGAGGCGGCCAAGTTCCTGGTGCAGAACATCGCCGCCTGCGACGAGGTGTGGTGCGTCAGCCGGGGCGCGGGGGAGAACCTGCGGGGCCTGGGCTACGAGGGGGAGTACGTGGTCATGCCCAACGGCGTGGACCTGCCCCGGGGCCGGGTGGACCAGGCACTCATCGACAAGGCAACGGCGGGGCTGGACCTGCCGGCCAATGTGCCGGTGTTCCTGTTCGTGGGCCGGATGATGTGGTATAAGGGCCTGCGCATCTCCCTGGACGCTCTGGCGGCACTCATGGCCCAGGGCAGGGACTTTCGCATGGTGTTCGTGGGCGGAGGCGGCGACCTGGACGAGGTGAAGGCATACGCCTCCTCGCTGGGCCTGGACGGCAAGGTGTTCTTTGTGGGCCCGGTCCGCGATAGGGATATGATACGGGCCTGGTACTGCCGGGCGGATATGTTCCTGTTCCCCTCCACCTTCGACACCAACGGCCTGGTGGTCCGGGAGGCGGCGGCCTGCGGCCTGGGCAGCGTGCTCATCAGGGGAAGCTGCGCGGCGGAGGACGTGACCGACGGCCAAAACGGTCTTCTCATTGACGAGAATGCCCAGTCCATGGCGGCCATGCTCTCTAGGCTCATGAATGCGCCGGGGACTATGGCCCGGGTGGGAGAGAATGCCCAAAAGGAGCTCTACATGTCCTGGGGCGAGGCGGTGGCGAGAGCCTATGAGCGCTACGGCGTGGTGGTGGAGAACTACCGCAGCCATAAGCCAAAGCATGACACCGTCACCGACGGCCTTGTCCACGGCATGGCCGCCGCCCTGGACGGCATCAACAGGGGCCGGGAGCTGCTGGGCCAGGCAGAGGACGAACTGGTCAGCGGCTACGGGGAGCTGAAAGCCCTCATAGAGGGGGAGAAGCGGAAGATCATGGCCTGGGTGGAGGACCTGACGGGCCGGAATTAAATACGTATAAGAACGCCCGCGGCCGGGAAAACTGGCCGCGGGTGATGTTATTTGGACGAAGCGAAGCGGGAAGAGATACGGGAGCTGGGCACAGCGGCGCCTGCCCAGATACAGGTGCTGACCATCATCGGCCAGATCGAGGGCCACCAGGTGCTGGGGGAGGAGAACAAGACCACCAAGTATGAGCATGTGCTGCCCCTGCTGGCGGCGGTGGAGGAGTCCCCGGACGTGAGGGGTCTGCTCATCCTTTTGAACACCGTGGGCGGGGACATCGAGGCGGGCCTCGCCATTGCGGAGCTCATCGCGGGCATGGCAAAGCCCACCGCGTCGCTGGTGCTGGGGGGCGGCCACTCCATCGGCGTGCCCCTGGCCGTGGCAGCCAAGCGCAGCTTCATCGCCCCCAGCGCCTCCATGACCATTCATCCCGTCCGCATGAACGGGACGGTCATCGGCGTGAGCCAGACCTATGAGTACTTCGCCCGGACCCAGGAGCGCATCGTCCGGTTCGTCACCGCCAATTCCCACATCGGCCGGGAGCGGTTTTTGGAGTACATGCTCCGCACCGGGGAGCTTGCCAACGACGTGGGCAGCATCGTGGACGGCCAGGAGGCGGTGGCCTGCGGGCTCATGGACAGCCTGGGCAGTCTCGCCGACGCCCTGCGCTGGCTCCACGGCCAGGGGGAGATAGAATAAAGAAGAGCACGGCTTCTATCAGAAGCCGTGCTCTTGGCAGCGGGAGAAGGATTCGAACCCTCACATACGGAGTCAGAGTCCGCTGTGCTACCTTTACACAATCCCGCTATGCTCAACAACGTGCATTATGCCACCAAACGGGCAAAAAGTCAAGAATTTTTTACCTCATTTTTTGCCCGATTTGATGGGCTTTTTTAGGCATTTTTTGACAACGGGCCCGGAAACGATGTTTCCGGGCTCTTGCCATGCTCATATCTCGTTGATGAACTCCTGGATGAAGTGGCAGGCGGCGCCAAGGACGGAGCTGTGGCTGCCCAGAGTGCTCAGCTGGAGGAAGTCCGAGCCGCCGTCCAGGATGCTGCCGTCGGCCACATATTTTTGCAGCAGGGGGAACCAGGGGCCCAGGTAGCCCGTCAGGTACCCGCCCAGCACCACGTCGCAGTCCAGGGCCATGTGGATGTTGTTCACGCCCAGGGCAAGGTGGCGCAGCATGTCCCCCCACAGGGCGGAGCAGGCCGGGTCGTTGTCCCGGACCAGGTCGAAGAATTCCTCCACGGCATAGCCCTCGGCCTGGATGCGCCGCACGGAGCAGTAGGCCTCCAGGCACCCCCGCCGCCCGCAGCTGCACGCAAGGCCCCCCGGCTCCACGCACATGTGGCCGAACTCGCCGCTTCGCTGGGTGCGGCCGGTATAGAGGGTGTTTTCGATGAGGATGGCGCCGCCCACGCCGCCCTCCAGGGAGAGGTAGGCCATATTGGGCTGGTGGTCCCGGATGAACCACTCGGCGCTTCCGCCGCAGTTGGCGTCGTTGTCCACGTACAGGGGGTAGGGGATGCGGGCGTAGAGCCCGCCCAGGGAGGTGTCCCGCAGGCCCAGGGTAGGGGCGAACAGCAGCTGCCGCTTGTCGGCGGACAGGATGCCCGGGATGGACACGCCCACTCCCAGCAGCCGGAACCGGTCCACGTCGTTTTCGTCCAGGAATGTCTCCAGCTCCCCTGCCAGGGGCCCGCCCAGATCGGGTCCGGGGACGAAGGGCACGTTCTTATAGACAAGCTGCCGCAGGCGCAGGTCCGTCACCGCCAGCCGGAGCCGGTCGTCCGTGACGGATATGCCCACGGCCAGCCTGGCCTCCGGCACGATGGCCAGGCCGCTGGCGCTGCGGCCGCCGGTGGCCCGCTGCTGGCCGGAATAGGCCACCAGACCCATGTCCATCAGCTCGTTCACATTCTGATACACCGTGGGCATGCTCAACCCCAGCGCTCGGGCCAGGTCCTGTTTGCCGCAGAAGCTGCCGGACCGGTGGAGGTAGCGGTAGATGCTGCCGCGGGCGGATTTGCGCGGATAAGAAGTGTTATTGGCCTTGTCCATTGCCGGCGCCTCCCGGATGTCAATTATTGGTTAGGTAAAATACAAGGATAGATTATAACAAAAGGACTGGTTATGTCAATCTTTTTTGGTGTAAAATGCCAAAATTCACAAAAGTTAAGTAAAGTTAGTTTATATAATGAAGATTGGAGAATGCCATTGTGCACAAAAAATGAGGTAAAATAAGGGGGGCGTTGACAAAAGTTATAAAAACGCATTGACAAAACGAAAACAACTTTATAAAATATTTGGCAAGGAAGTGGATCGAGAGTATCCACGAACATCATCCCTATATGGGAAATAATTGATAAGGAGAACCACTATGAAAAAGGCACTTTCCATCCTGCTCGCGCTGGTCATGGTCCTGAGCCTGTGCTCCATGGGCTTCGCCGCCGAGGAGAAGACCGTGGGCATCGCCATGCCCACCCGTTCCCTGGAGCGCTGGAACCGTGACGGCGAGTATCTGCAGGAGCAGTTCGAGGCCGCCGGCTACGGCGTTGAGCTTGTGTACTCCGACAACGACATCACCCAGCAGAACAACGACATCGGCAACCTGATCGCCGACGGCGTGGACCTGCTCATCATCTCCGCCATCGACGGCGAGAGCCTGACCCAGACCCTGGCCGACGCGAAGGACGCGGGCATCCCCGTCATCGCCTATGACCGTCTGATCATGAACACCGACGCCATCAGCTACTATGTCTCCTTCGATAACTACACCGTCGGCGTGCTGCAGGGCCAGTTCGTCATCGACACCCTGGGCCTGGACCTGGAGGACACCTCCAAGACCTACAACATCGAGTTCACCGCCGGTGACCCCGCCGACAACAACGCCGGCTTCTTCTTCGGCGGCGCGTTCGACACCCTGAAGCCCTACATCGACGCGGGCATCCTGAACATCCCCTCCGGCAAGACCGAGTTCGAGCAGGTCGCCACTCCCGCCTGGAGCACCGACACCGCTCTGACCAACATGCAGAACACCCTGGCTTCCTACTACTCCGACGGCACCGTCCTTGACGTGGCCCTGTGCTCCAACGACTCCACCGCTCTGGGCGTCGCGCAGGCCATCACCTCCGACTATGCCGGCGACAACCAGCCCCTGGTGACCGGTCAGGACGGCGATATCGCCAACCTGCAGAACATCGTGGACGGCCTGCAGACCATGACGGTCTACAAGAACGTGTCCGACGAGGCCGGCACCACCCTGGAGCTCGGCAAGGCCATCCTGGCCGGCGAGACTCCCGCCGCGGAGCTGCTGGAGAACCTGAGCGCGGAGGCTTCCTATGATACCGAGACCTATGACAACGGCACCGGCGTCATCCCCTCCTACCTGCTGGTTCCCTACGTAATCACGAAGGACAGCCTGGACCGTCTGGTGGAGACCGGCCTCTACGAGTGGGATGCCAACAACCAGTATCTGGTATCCACCGCTGCGACGACCTGATATAGGTACATAAGCCTTATCTGACGCATAGCTAGACCGAGGGGCGGGGGATGACCCCGCCCCTCTTTCCATATCCGCCTGACCCGGTATGGCCGGGCGGGCCAAGAGGAGGCATGGGATTTGGCAGATAACATTCTTGTGATGAAAAACATCACAAAGGAATTTCCCGGCGTAAAGGCCCTGGACAACGTGAATCTGGAAGTGGAGCGGGGCGAGATACACGCCCTGGTGGGCGAAAACGGCGCCGGCAAATCCACTCTGATGAACGTGCTCAGCGGCATCTATCCCTACGGCACCTATACCGGCGACATCATCTACGAGGGCCAGGAGTGCCGGTTCAAGACCCTGCGTGACAGCGAGGAGAAGGGCATCGTCATCATCCACCAGGAGCTGGCGCTGATACCGGAGCTGTCCATCGGGGAGAACATGTTCCTGGGCAACGAGAGAAAGGGCAAGTTCGGCATCGACTGGGACAGGACCTACCATGAGGCGGAGCAGCACATGAACCAGGTGGGTCTGAAGGACGACGCCACCACCCTCATCAAGGACATCGGCACCGGCAAGCAGCAACTGGTGGAGATCGCCAAGGCCCTTTCCAAGAACGTGAAGCTGCTCATACTGGATGAGCCCACCTCCTCGCTGAACGAGGAGGATTCCCGCATGCTTCTGAACCTTTTGCTGGACTTCAAGAAGCAGGGGCTCACCTCCATCATCATCTCCCACAAGATCAACGAGATCGCCTACGTGGCCGACAAGATCACCGTGGTCCGGGACGGCGCCACCATCGAGACCATTGACAACACCGACCGGAAGGTGGACGAGGACCGGATCATCCGGGGCATGGTGGGCCGGGAGCTTTCCGACCGGTATCCCGCCCGGGAGCACAAGATCTCCCCGGAGATCGGCATGGAGGTCAAAAACTGGACGGTCTACCATCCCGTTTATATCGAGAAAAAAGTGGTGGACAACGTCTCCTTCAACGTCCACAAGGGCGAGATCGTGGGCTTCTCCGGCCTGCAGGGCGCGGGGCGTACGGAGCTTGCCATGAGCATCTTCGGCGGCTCCTACGGCACCAACATCTCCGGGGAGCTCAGCATCGGCGGCAAGCCCATAAAGCTCAGGAGCGAGCGGGCGGCTATCGAGGCGGGCCTTGCCTACGTCACCGAGGACAGAAAGGGCAACGGCCTGGTCCTGGAGGAATCCATCGCCCAGAACACCACTCTCGCGCGGCTGGAAAAGGTCTGCTCCCACGGCATCATCGACGTGGACAAGGAGAACGCCGCCGCCGAGGAGTTCCGGGAAAAGCTGAACACCAAGACGCCCTCCGTCCAGCAGCTGGTGGGCAACCTCTCCGGCGGCAACCAGCAGAAGGTGCTGCTGGCCAAATGGATGTTCGCGGACGCGGACGTGCTGGTGCTGGACGAACCCACCCGCGGCATCGACGTGGGCGCGAAATACGAGATATACTGCATCATGAACGATATGGTGGCCCAGGGAAAATCCGTCATCATGATTTCCTCCGAGATGCCGGAGCTGCTGGGCATGTGCGACCGGATATATGTCATGAACGAGGGCTGCATGGTTGCGGAGATGGCCGCCGCCGACGCCACTCAGGAGAAGATCATGGCCGCGATCCTCAAATCCGATAAAGCTTGATAGCGGGGGAGTTAAAAATGACGACAAAGACAAAAGCTGCTCAATTCATTAAAAAGTATACCATGGTCATCGCCCTGGTGGTGGTGTTCGCCCTGTTCGCCGTGCTGACGGGCGGGCGGCTGCTGTATCCGCAGAACATGTCCAACCTTCTTCTGCAGAACGCCTACGTGCTGGTGATGGCCTGCGGCATGCTGCTGTGCATCCTGACCGGCGGCAACGTGGACCTTTCCGTGGGCTCCACGGTCTGCCTCATCGGCGCCATCGGCGCGCAGCTGCTGGCCAATACGAACCTGAACGCCGTCCTGGTCATCCTCATCTGCCTGGCCGCCGGCGCGGTCATCGGCGTGTGGCAGGGCTTCTGGATCGGCAACGTACATATCCCGCCCTTCATCTGCACCCTGGCGGGCATGTTCCTGTTCCGCGGCCTGGGCCGTGTGGTCCTGGGCTCCCGGACCGTGAGCATCAATAACCAGCTGTTCCTCAACATCTTCGCCTCCTACATCCAGATACCCGGCATCGACGGCGACGTGAAGTGGTCGGCGTTCATCGTGGGCGCCATCGTGGCGGCGTTCCTGCTGGTCAACACGATCCTGAGCCGGGCCAAGAAGGCCCGCAAGGGCTATAAGATGGCCTCCGCTGCCAGCGCCTTCGGCAAGATCATCGTCATCGACGCGCTCATCCTGGTCTACACCTGGAAGCTGGCCCACTACAAGGGCATCCCCGTGATGGCCCTGTGGGTGCTGGCGGTGGTGCTCATCTACGCGTTCATCACCTCCAAGACCGCCTTCGGCCGCTACTTCTACGCGGTGGGCGGCAACGAGAAGGCAACAAAGCTCTCCGGCATCGACACCAAGCGGGTCTATTTCATGGCCTACGCCTCCATGAGCTTCCTGGCGGGCCTGTCCGGCCTGCTGATGGCCGCCCGTATCGGCTCCGTCAACGGCGACACCGGCACCTCCTTCGAGATGGACGCCATCGGCTCCTGCTTCATCGGCGGCGCCTCCGCCTACGGCGGCTCCGGCACGGTGTCCGGCATCATGGTGGGCGCCATCCTGCTGGGCGTCATCAACCAGGGCATGAGCATCATCGGCCTGGACAACAACTGGCAGTACGTGGTCAAGGGCGCGGTGCTGCTGGTGGCCGTCATCTTCGACGTGGTCTCCAACCACAAGACCGGCAAGGCCGGCTGATAAGGAGAGAGCTATGCTGTACATAGGCGTAGACCTGGGCACCTCCGCCGTCAAGCTGCTGCTGATGGACGGCGGGGGGAAGATCCTCAATATCGTCTCCAAGGAATATCCCCTGAGCTTTCCCCATCCCGGCTGGTCCGAGCAGGACCCGGCGGACTGGATGCGCCAGACCACGGCGGGCATCCGGGAGCTCACCGAGGGCTTTGACAAAACGCAGGTGGCGGGCATCGGCTGCGGCGGCCAGATGCACGGGCTGGTGGCGCTGGACGCGGACGACAACGTCCTGCGCCCCGCCATTCTCTGGAACGACGGCCGCACGGCGGAAGAGGTGGAATACCTCAACGGCGTCATCGGCAAGGAGAAGCTCTCCAAATACACCGCCAACATCGCCTTCGCCGGGTTCACGGCTCCCAAGCTGCTGTGGATGAAAAAGCATGAGCCGGAGCTGTTCGCCAAGATCGCGAAGATCATGCTGCCGAAGGATTATGTAAACTACATGCTCACCGGCGTGCACTGCACCGACGTGTCCGACGCCTCCGGCATGCTCCTGTTCGACGTGGAGCACAAATGCTGGAGCCGGGAAATGCTGGACATCTGCGGCATCCGGGAGGACCAGATGGCCCGCATCTTTGAAAGCTATGAGGTGGTGGGCACGCTGAAACCCGAGATGGCGGAAGCGCTGGGCCTGCCCCAGAGCGTGAAGGTCTGCGCCGGGGCGGGGGACAACGCCGCCGCGGCGGTGGGCACCGGCACGGTGGGGGAGGGAGGCTGCAACATCAGCCTCGGTACCTCCGGCACCATCTTCATCTCCAGTGAGCGGTTCGGCGTGGACCCGAACAACGCTCTGCACGCCTTCGCCCACGCGGACGGGAATTACCATCTCATGGGCTGCATGCTCTCCGCCGCCAGCTGCAACAAGTGGTGGATGGACGATATCATTGGCACCACGGACTATCCGGCCGAACAGAAGCCCATCACGGACGACAAGCTGGGCGCCAACCACGTGTTCTTCCTGCCCTACCTCATGGGCGAGCGCAGCCCCATCAACGACACCGACGCCCGCGGCTGCTTTGTGGGCCTGACCATGGACAACAGCCGCGCCGACATGACCCAGGCGGTGCTGGAGGGCGTGGCCTTCGGCATCCGGGACTGCCTGGAGGTGGCCCGGAGCCTTGGCGTGGACGTGAAGAAGAGCCGCATCTGCGGCGGCGGGGCCAAGAGCCCCCTGTGGCGGAAGATCATCGCCAATGTGTGCGATATCCAGCTGGAGCTCATCGAGTCCGAGGAGGGCCCCGGCTACGGCGGCGCCATCCTGGCGGTCGTGGCCTGCGGGGAATATGCCTCCGTGCAGGAGGCCGCGGAGAAGCTGGTGAAGGTCACCGGCACGGTGGAGCCCGATTCGGCCATCGCCGCCCGGTACGAGAAACAATATCGGAAGTTCCAGAAGATCTACCCCGCGCTCAAGAGCGTGTTCCCGGCGCTGAACGGCTGAGGAGGACTATGGACGGGAGAAAGACGCAGCCCCAATACGACCCACAGAAGCGGTCCAAAGCCACCATCAGCGCGGTGCTTAGGTCCATCGTGGCCTTCTACCTGGCGTATCTGGGCTGGACAGTGGCGCAGAACGCCGGCGGCCCGGACACCACCATGAAGCCCTGGATGGGCTGGGCCATCTGCGCGGTATTCATGGCCGTGGCCATCGTCTTCGGGGTGTATACCCTCAGGCGCTACCAGGCGGACCTGAAGGCGGCGGAGCTGCCACAGGAGGGGAGACAGGAGGACAAGGATGAGTAAGCGCCCCCTGCGGGAGACGGCGGTGCGGGTGGCCCTGCTGCTGGCGGGGCTTTGTATCGCCCACCTGGGCGTGACGCTGTTTCTCCAGTCCGACCTGGGCTCCGACCCCTTCAACGTGCTCATCCAGGGCCTCTTCCGGACCATCCCCTGGCCCGCCTGGACGGGGATGACCCATGGCCGGACGCACCTGCTTGTGTCCCTGCTCATCATGGCGGTGCTGTGGTTCGTGGATAGGCCCCAGGTGCGCATCGGCACGGTGCTGTGCATGGCTTTGGGCGGGCCCATCATCGACATGTTCACCGCCCTGCTGGGCCCCTGGCTCAACGCGGGACTGCCCATGTGGGCGCGGGTGGTGATGCTGGCGGCGGGATGCGTCATCCTGGCCTTCGGCATGACCATCGTCATCCGCTCCGAGGCGGGCACCGGCCCCAACGACCTGGTGGCCGTGGTGATCAGCGAGAAGACGAAAAAGCCCTTCGGGGCGGTGCGGGTGGCCGTGGATTTGTGCTTTGCCCTGGCGGGCTTCGCCATGGGCGGCGTGCTGGGCGCGGGCACGGTGATATGCGCCTTTCTCGTGGGTCCGGCGGCCCAGATATTCATGCCCTGGAGCGGGCGCATATGCGCGTATTTCCTGAAAAAAGCAGGGGCGGCACCGGCCGCCCCGGAAAGGTGAAGCTATGAAAATAGGTTCTGTTTATGACGCCTCCTTCGCCCCCTACGGGAAGGTGCTGGAGGGCTATGACACCGGGTGCCTCAGGGACATCATGGAGGCCATCCCCCTGCCGGAGACCGGCACGGCCTATGAGCCCAGCATCCCCGCCATGGAGGCCACCAGCCTTTACGGCCAGTTCCAGAACAATGCCTACGGCGGCATGCCCATCCAGCTGGGCATGTGCTGGGGCCGGAACACCAAGCTGAACTGCGTGGAATACCACCGGGACAGCGAGGTGAACATCGGCATGGAGGACTTCATCCTCCTGCTGGCCAAGGAGGATGACATCGTGGACGGCGTGCTGGACACCGCCAAGGTGAAGGCCTTCAAGGCACCCGCCGGCGTGCCGGTGGAGGTATACGCCACCACGCTGCACTACGCCCCCTGCCAGGCGGCAAAGGACGGCCATTTCCGGGTGGCGGTGGTCCTGCCCCGGGGCACCAACGGCCCCAAGCCCAACATCACCCCCATCAACGACGAGGACAAGACCCTGTGGGGCAGCAACAAGTGGCTGCTGGCCCATCCCGAGAGCGCCGAGGCGGCCCAGGGAGCCGTTCAGGGCATCAAGGGCGAGAATATCGACATCGCGGCCGATCTCTGAGCGGCGAAAAAATATTATTTATGAGGTGGATACTATGCTGACGAACATTCCTGTGGTAAAGCTGGGCATCATCGCGGTGAGCCGCGACTGCTTCCCCATCGAACTGAGCCAGAAGCGGCGCAAGGCCATCGTAGAGGCCTATAAGGGCGAGATCTACGAGTGCCCCGTGACCGTGGAGAACGAGAAGGACATGCTCAAGGCCGTGGAGGACGTGACGAAGGCCGGGTGCAACGCCCTGGCGGTGTTCCTGGGCAACTTCGGCCCCGAGACCCCCGAGACCCTCATCGCCAAGAACTTCGACGGCCCCTGCATGTACGTGGCCGCCGCCGAGGGCGACGGGGACATGATCAACGGCCGGGGCGACGCCTACTGCGGCATGCTGAACTGCTCCTACAACCTTGGCATGCGCCATCTGAAGGCCTACATCCCCGAGTACCCCGTGGGCACCGCGGAGGAGCTGGGGTCGAAGATCGGCGGCTTCGTGCCCATCGCCCGGGCCATCCTGGGCCTCAAAGACCTGAAGATCATTACCTTTGGCCCCCGGCCCCAGGACTTCTTCGCCTGCAACGCGCCCATCAAGGGCCTGTATGAGCTGGGCGTCGAGGTGGAGGAGAACTCCGAGCTGGATCTGCTGGTGAGCTACAAGGCCCACGCCGGCGACAAGCGCATCGACGATGTCTGCAAGGACATGGCCAAGGAGATGGGCGAGGGCAAATATTATCCCGACCTGCTGGCCCGCATGGCCCAGTTTGAGCTGACGCTCCTGGATTGGGCGGAGGCCCATAAGGGCGCGAGGAAGTATGTGGCCTTCGCGGACAAGTGCTGGCCGGCGTTCCCCGAGGCCTTCGGCTTCGAGCCCTGCTACGTCAACTCCCGTCTCGCCAGCCGGGGCATCCCCGTGTCCTGCGAGGTGGACATCTACGGCGCGCTGAGCGAGTACATCGGCATGTGCGTGTCCGGCGACACGGTGACCCTTCTCGACATCAACAACTCCGTCCCCAAGTACATCTACGACGAGGACGGCATCCAGAAGATGGGCTACGACATCACCGATACCTTCATGGGCTTCCACTGCGGCAATACCCCGGAGTGCAAGCTGTGCTCCAGCCGTGCGGTGAAGTACCAGCTCATCCAGCACCGGCTCCTGGAGCCCAAGGGCTCTGAGCCCGACTTCACCCGCGGCACCCTGGAGGGCGACATCGCCGCCGGCGACATCACCTTCTACCGCCTGCAGTGCGACTCTGAGGGCACCCTCCGGGCCTATATCGCCCAGGGCGAGGTCCTGGACGTGCCCACCCGCAGCTTTGGCGGCATAGGCGTGTTCGCTATCCCGGAGATGGGCCGGTTCTACCGCCACGTGCTCATCCAGAAGCGGTATCCCCACCACGGCGCGGTGGCCTTCGGCCACTACGGCAAGGAGCTCTTTGAGGTCTTCAAGTTCCTGGGCGTGGGCGACATCGCCTACAACCAGCCGAAGACCCTGCCCTATCCCACGGAGAATCCCTGGGCGTGAGCTGGCCGGAACAGGTCCGGGCGCTCTGGGAGGCGTATATCGCCGAGACGGAGCAGCTGGAGCGGGACAAAAAGCCCGGCGCAGGCATATTCGGCCTGACGCCGGGCCCCAAGGATGACCCCTGCCATGACAGGTTCCTCTTCCAGGCCCAGGCATTGCTGGGGAGGATGGGGGAGGCGTCGCCGCCCTCCAATGAGGTGCGGGAAACGCTGGAATACATCTACCGCGCGCCCCTGGACCACCCGTCGCCCCTGACCGCCTATTGGTCATTGCAGGCCATCCACGGCGCCACGGCGCCTCTGGCGGCGCGGCTTGACCCGGCGGACGCCCAGGCCCTGCGGGATGAGTACGCGAAGATGTACCGCCGCTGGGAGCGGCTTCCGGCCATGAAGGAGGCCCTGTCTGCCCTGGACAAGGCGGCGGGGAAGAACTGAATAACAAAAGCCCGGAAACGCGTTTCCGGGCTCTTTCTTATACCAATTCCACCTTATACGCTTGCAGCCAGTAGTTTACCTGGAGCATGTAGGCGATGGTCTGGGGGGTGGTCATGAGCTGGCCGTACCAGGGCTGCGCTTTGTCGTCCTCTAAAAGGCCCTCCAGCGCCTCCCGGCGCACCAGGTCTAAAAGCGGCGCGTGGGGCTGGGCCAGCACCGCCCGCAGGCGCTTCGACACCTCCCGCATGTATTCGGGGTTGTGCGTTTTAGGATAGGGGCTCTTCTTCCGCCACAGTATCTCCTGGGGCAGATAGTCCTTCATGGCCTCCCGGAGCAGGCCCTTCTCGTAGTGCCGGTAGTCCTTCATCTCCCAGGGCACGTTGTAGAGATATTCCGCGATGCGGTGGTCGCAGAAGGGCACCCGCACCTCCAGCGCCGACCACATGCTCATCCGGTCCTTCCGGTCCAGGAGCGTCTGCATGAACCAGTCGGTGTTGAGGCGCATCATCTCCCGCATGCGCCTGTCCACGGGGCTGTCGGTGTCCAGGGTGTCCGTGTCCGCCAATGTCATGCGGTATTTCGCCATGAGGTATTCCCGGCTGTCCAGCCCCCGGGCGTACTCCGGGAGGAGGAACCCGGCCCGGTACTGGATGGACTGGGCCCAGGGGAAGCCCTCTGCCATGCGTATCTTCTCGTCCCGGTACCAGGGGTAGCCGCCGAATATCTCGTCGGCGCACTCCCCGGAGAGAGCCACCGTGACCTGCTCCTTGATGGGCTTGCAGAATTGCAGCAGGGAGGAGTCCACGTCGCTCATGCCGGGCAGGTCCCGGGCCTCCACTGCCTCATAGAGGCCGTCCGCCAGGGCCAGGGTGTCCAGCACGGTCAGGTGATTTTCGCAGCCCAGCCATTGGGCCAGCTTGGGGATATATACCGTGTCGCTGGTGGGCTGGAACTTCGTCTCGTGGAAGTATTTGAGGTGGTCCTTGTAGTCTACGGAGAAGGTGTGCAGCACCTCGCCCCGCTCCTTCATGTGCAGGTTCGCTACGGAGCTTATGATGCCCGAATCCAGGCCGCCGGAGAGGAAGGTGCCGATGGGCACGTCGGAGACCAGCTGCCGGCGGATGGCGTCGGTGACCAGGTACCGCACCGTGTCGACGGTGGCGGCCAGGTCGTCGGTGTGCTCCCGGGCGGTCAGTTTCCAGTACCGCTCCGTGCGCAGGCCCCGCTCGTCGAACCAGCCCCGCCAGCCGGGACGCAGCTCGTATACGTCCCGGAACACCCCGTACCCCGGCGTCCGGCCCGGGCCGGTGAGCAGCACTTCCAGCACGCCCTCCCGGTCCACCAGAGGCTCCACCAGCGGGTGGGCCAGCAGGCCCTTGAGCTCAGAGGCGAACAAAAACGCCCCCCGGCGAATGGCGTAGAAAAAGGGTTTCACGCCCATCCTGTCCCGGGCGATGAAGAGCCGCCGCTCCATGTTGTCCCAGATGGCAAAGGCGAAGATGCCGTTTAAATGGTCCACGCACCTTTCGCCCCACTGGATGAAGCTCTTCAGGACCACCTCCGTGTCCGAGTGGCCGGAGAAGGTCTGGCCCCGGGCGATCAGGTCCCCCCGGACCTCGTCGGTATTGTATATCTCCCCGTTGTAGACGATGGTATAGGTCCGAAGGCCGTCCCGGTTGGTCATGGGCTGGCGGCCGTTCTCGATGTCGATGACGGCGAGCCGGTCGTGTAAAAGCGCCGCGTGCTCCGTGATATACTCGCCCTTCTGGTCCGGCCCGCGGCGGACCATGGCCCTCTGCATGGCCCGCAGGGCGTCGGTCTGGCCCCGCAGGTCTGTCTGAAAATCGATCGCTCCCGCGATGGAACACATATGTATCACCTCATATCCCAAATGAAAGGGGCACGGCCCGCTTATGTCGGCGGAACGTGCCCTTTGTTCATTTCAGTCTATGCGGCGGCGGGGAAGGGGTGCT
The DNA here is from genome assembly GCA_947626265.1 of uncultured Oscillospiraceae bacterium. Taxonomy (GTDB): domain Bacteria; phylum Bacillota; class Clostridia; order Oscillospirales; family Oscillospiraceae; genus CAJOIG01. Next base: position 3,474 of record CANQRM010000033.1, on the reverse strand, counting down.
TTACCCGCTTCGTGTCCTGTTATTTTTCTCTTGTCTATGCTATCATGGAACCGGAAAGGGGGCTGCCCATGGACCAGGGAAAGATAGGACGATTCATCGCGCGGCTCCGCAAGGAGCGGGGCATGACCCAGGAGCAGCTGGGCGAGCGGTTGGGCGTCAGTCAGCGGACAGTGTCCCGCTGGGAGACGGGCCGGAACATGCCGGATATAGGGCTGCTGCCGCCCCTTGCTGAGACGCTGGGCGTGACCGTGGCGGAGCTTTTGGAGGGGCAGAGGCTGGGGAGCCCGGGGAGCATGAGCCCGGAGGAGGTGCAGGCGCTGGCGCAAAAGATGCTGAAAAGCGCGGATGACCCTGCTCGGGGCGGGCCGGACCGGAAGAAGTGGGCCGTGCGCTATGGCCTATGTCTTGTGATCGCCCTGATAGAAATAGGAGTGCTGACTTGGCTGATGGCCCGGGATTCGGACCACTGGGACGTGTACTGGCCCGGTATGCTGATGACGGCGCTGGCCGTCGGCTTCGGCGCCTACTTCTGCCTGTTCGCCAGGACCCGGCTGCCCTGGTATCACGACGTGGGGAAGATCAGCATGTACTGTGACGGCCCGCTGCGCATGAACGTGCCGGGAGTGCGGTTCAATAACCGAAACTGGCCCCATATCCTCCTGTGGGTGCGGGCGTGGTGCCTGCTGGCCATGACACTGTGCGGGGCCTTGTGCCTGGGGGCGAGGGTACTGCTGGGGCCGGGGCTCATAGCCCAGTGGCTGCCAATGGTATCTTTGACGGGTCTGCTGGCGGCGATCTATATGCCGGGGAGAAAATACGGATAAAACACAAAAAACCGCGCCCTTTTTCCAAAGAGCGCGGCCTTTCTATGCCGTCAGTAGGTGATGATGACGCCTTGGTCCTGGGCGTAGAAGCTGCAAAGGCCCGCGCAGGGGACGATGCTGACCATGGCCTTCTTCCACCGGGCCAGGATGTCCTCCTTGAGCCGCTGGGCGGCGGAGGGGTTCTGGCTGTGGCTGATGACCACGGGACGGGAGCCGTCGTAGCCGGTCCTCTCCATCTCCTCCAATATCCGGGCCAGCACCCGGTGCTCGCCCCGGGTCTTGAAGAAGAAGTCGATGCGGCCGTCCGCCGTCCGGCGGCCTAAGACCCGCATGTGCAGATGGCCGGCGATGAAGCCCACCACCCGGCCCACCCGGCCGTTCTTCACCAGGTTCTCAAAGCTGGACAGGGCGAACATGATGTGGCCGGCGTCGTTGAACTTTTTGAGGGCCTTGCAGATCTCGTCAAAGCTCCTGCCCTGGCCGATGAGCCGGTTGGCCAGCTCCGCCGCGCTGGCAAGGGCCCCCGCGTCGCTCAGGGTGTCCAGGACGAATATATTCTTATTGGGGTGGGCCTCCAGGACGATGTCCCGGGCCGCCATGGCGGCGGCGTAGCTGCCCGACAGGTTGCTGCTGATGGTGAGGGCGATGATGTTGTCCGCCTGCTCGAACTGGGCGGCCCACTCCCCGGGGCTGGGGCAGGCGCTGGTGCTGGCCCCCTCGTGCGCCGTCATGGCCCGGAGCATTTCCGCCGTGTCCAGGCCGGGCATATCCACGTATTCCTTCCCGCCGATATTGATCTTAAAGGGCACCAGCGCGAATCCCACCCCCGGCGCCAGGCCGTCCAGCGCCCGTATCTCGCAGGAGGTGTCCGAGACGATGAGCCAATCCATGCTTTCTCCTTTCCGGGCAAAAGCCCGTCCCCATGGGGTCCTATGCGTCTGAAACTATCATACCATCAAAGCGGGTCGTATCCAATCCATTGTTCCGCTCCCCGCTCTACCCTCCGTTCGACGGGTGGCTCTCCGATTCGTAGAATCGCCCATTTCATGGGCCTTTGCGGGCACGAAAAACCGGCGGACGCCCAATGGACGCTCGCCGGTCGGATGACGGTATCATTCAGGAATAATATTCAAATTCCAGCTCCGCGATGGAGATGGTGTCGCCATCTTGTAGGCCCATGGCCTCCATGCGGTCGTATACCCCCGCCTCCCGGAGCTTCCGGTCCATATACATCCGGGACTCGTAGTCGGCGAAGTTCACCCGGCTCACCAGCCTGTCAAGCCAATCGCCCTGCAGCAGCCACACGTCCCCCTCCTTGCGGATGGTGAGATCGTCCGCGGTGCCCAAAACCACCTCCGGGGCCACGTAGTCGGACTCATACACCGTGACGGGGGGCAGGTCACGAAGCCTCGCCCCGGCGGCATAGATGAGCTCCTGGATGCCCTGATGGGCTACGGCGGAAATTTCAAACACCGGATAGCCCTTTGCCTGGACATGGGCCTTGAAGTCGGCAAGGGCCGTGCTGTCCGGCGGCAGCAGGTCGCACTTGTTGGCGGCCACCAGCTGGGGCCGGGAGGCAAGCTCCGGGTCGTACTGGGCCAGCTCTTCGTTGATGGCCTCGAAGTCCTCAATGGGGTCCCGGCCTTCCGAGCCGGACACGTCCACCACGTGGATCAAAAGCCGGCAGCGGTCGATGTGGCGGAGGAAGTCGTGGCCTAATCCCGCGCCCTCGCTGGCCCCCTCGATGATGCCGGGGATGTCGGCGAGGATAAAAGATTCGTACTCGCCCACGTACACCACGCCCAGGTTGGGGAAGAGGGTGGTGAAGGGGTAGTCCGCGATCTTGGGATTGGCCCGGCTGACGACAGAAAGCAGCGTGGATTTACCCACATTGGGAAAGCCCACCAGACCTACGTCCGCCAGCATCTTGAGCTCCAGCACCACCTCGCGGTATTCCCCGGGCAGGCCAGGCTTGGCAAAGCGGGGGGTCTGGCGGGTGGGGGTGGCGAAGTGCTTGTTGCCCCAGCCGCCCCGGCCGCCCTTTGCCAGCACGAAACTGTCCACCGCGGACATGTCCTGGATGACGGCGCCGCTCTCCTTGTCCCGGATGAGAGTGCCCTTGGGCACGCGCAATATCACGTCCTGGCCGTCCCTGCCGGAGCAGCGCTTGCCCTGGCCGGGCATACCGTCGGTGGCGGTGAACTTGCGCTTGTAGCGAAAGTCCATGAGGGTGGACATGCTGGGGTCCACCTTGACGATGATATCCCCGCCCCGGCCGCCGTCGCCCCCGTCGGGGCCGCCGGAGGCCACATATTTCTCCCGGTGGAAGGCGATGGCCCCCTGGCCGCCATTGCCCGCCTTCACCGTGATGGTCACTTTGTCGACAAAATTCATGTGTATCACCTGATGGGTAGTATACCCGCAAAATAAAAGCGGGGCGGTTTCCACCGCCCCGTCTTATCTGTTACTGCTGGACCTCGTAAACGGAGACCTTCTTGCGGTCAGCGCCGAGGCGCTCGAACTTCACGATGCCGTCCGCTTTCGCATACAGCGTGTCGTCGCCGCCGATACCAACGTTGGTGCCGGGGTGGATCTTGGTGCCGCGCTGGCGAACAAGGATGTTGCCGGCCAGGACGAACTGACCGTCAGC
>CANQRM010000032.1 GCA_947626265.1 uncultured Oscillospiraceae bacterium | reverse complement strand
CCTTCACATTTTAGCATAATGAAAAAGGTAGGCACATGGTTGTTTCTCATGTGTCTACCTTTATCTTACTACTGCACAGTAAGAGGGAGGCGTTACATTATGGAGGCTCCCTTGTGCAAAGGGAGCTGTCGCCGCCGTCAGGCGGTGACTGAGGGATTGTCTGACAACCCCTCCACCGCACTTCGTGCGGTCCCCCTCCCCTTGCACAGGGGAGGCTTTTTACTGCTCTTCTTCCCCGCAGGTCTGGACGTACATCTCCTCGGCCTCCAGAAGCGCCGCCTGCAGCGTTTTGCGGCACTGCGCCGTGTCTCCCTCGTCCAGAACATCGATGGCCTTGGATGCCGCGGCGCAGACGATGTGATACATCTTCTCAAAGTCAGGCATGGTGATCCCTCCTCTCAACGACAGTCTAACACTTTAGCAATGCAATTGCAATGCATATTTTCGGTGCATATCGCACTATGATAAGCATTGCAAGATGCTGAAGTGAGGTGACAGTATGGCCGGCTTTGAGATACCGAAGATGCCTGCTACGACGAATAAGACGATCCGGTTCCCCAACGATGTGATCGACGAGATAGAGAAGGCCATCGCCGGGAAGGACTGCACCTTCTCCGCCTTTGTCATCGCCGCGGCCCGCAACGCGCTGCGGGAGCTGCAGGAGGACGATAATTAAGCCTCGCAGAGTTCGCCGCCGGAGCGGCGAATAAAGTGGGATATGATTTCCGGGGGCGTGTACCTCGGAAATCATTCTTATCAGCCCGCAAACGTGCGAAAAGCCCGACTCTTTCGAGTCGGGCTTTTTCGTGCGCTGCAGCGGGCTGCAGCCTTTTCATTCGAAAGGGTCTCCCTTTCGAATGACTTACAGCGCCTTCTGTGCATTGACCTTGATGCCGGGGCCCATGGTGGTGGCGGTGACGCAGCTGCGGATGTACTGGCCCTTGGCAGCGGCGGGCTTCGCCTTCACGATGGCGCCGATCAGGGCGTCGTAGTTCTCCTGGAGCTTCTCGGGACCAAAGCTGACCTTGCCGATGGGGCAGTGGATGATGTTGGTCTTGTCCAGACGGTACTCGATCTTACCGGCCTTGACCTCGTTGATGGCCTGGGTCAGGTTGGGGGTCACGGTGCCGGCCTTGGGGGAGGGCATCAGGCCCTTGGGGCCCAGGACCTTACCGAGGCGGCCCACCACGCCCATCATATCGGGGGTGGCGATGACCACGTCGAAGTCGAACCAGTTCTCGGTCTGGATCTTCTGGACCATGTCCTGGCCGCCCACGAAGTCGGCGCCGGCGGCTTTCGCCTCTTCCTCCCGCTCGGGCTTGCAGAACACCAGAACGGTGCGGCTCTTGCCGGTGCCGTGGGGCAGGACGATGGCGCCGCGGACCTGCTGGTCGGCGTGACGGCCGTCCACGCCCAGCTTCACGTGCAGCTCGACGGTCTCGTCGAACTTGGCCTTGCTGGTCTTGCACACCAGGTCGAAGGCCTCCTGGGGATCGTATACGGTCTGCTTGTCAAAGAGCTTGGCGCTCTCTTTATAATTCTTGCCTCTGAACATTCAAATTTCCTCCAAAAAATGTGGTTAAGCGGAAGTTTTCCTCCCACATGCGGCGGGCTTACTCGCCCACCAGAACGCCCATGCTCCGGCAGGTGCCGGCGATCATGCTCATGGCCGCCTCGATGCTGGTGCAGTTGAGGTCGGGCATTTTCTGCTCCGCGATCTTCCGCAGGTCTTCCTTGGAGATCGTGGCCACCTTGTCCCGCTGGGGCACGCCGGAGGCGGTCTCGATGCCGCAGGCCTTCTTGATGAGCAGGGCCGCGGGCGGGGTCTTGGTGATGAAGGTGAAGCTGCGGTCGGCGTAGACGGTGATGACCACGGGGATCATCATGCCCATGTCGCCCTTGGTGCGCTCGTTGAAGTCCTTGGTGAACTGGCCGATGTTGATGCCGTACTGACCAAGGGCCGGGCCCACGGGGGGAGCCGGGGTGGCCTTGCCCGCCGGGACCTGGAATCTGACGTATCCAACTATTTTCTGAGACATTTTTAAATTCTCCTCTGGTCCTCAAAAGTGAGGTAGTAAAATATCATTCTTCCTTCACCGGCTCGATCTGGTCAAGCTCCAGATCCACCGGCGTCTCACGGCCGAACATGGACACGATGACGCGGACCCTGTCCTTCTCCGGCTCCAGCTCGTCCACTGTGCCGAGGAAGCCCTCCAGGGGGCCGTCGGTGACCTTCACGGTGTCGCCCAAGCCGAAGCCCACCACGACCTCGTGGCGCTCCATGCCCAGGTCCAGGACCTCCCGCTCCGTCAGAGGCACGGGCTTTCCGTCCATGGACACGAAGCCGGTGGAGCCTCTGGCGTTGCGCACAAGATGCCAGCTCTCGTCGGTGAGGATCATCTTCACCAGCACGTAGCCGGGGAACGTCTTGCGCTCATAGGTCTTCTCGCCGTTGTCGGTGTGTTCGGTGACCGTCTCCATGGGTATCTTGACCTCCAAAATAAGGTCCTCCATGTGCCGGTTCTCCGCCGCTTTCAGGATGGAAGCGGACACCGTGTTCTCATATCCGGAGTACGTGTGGACCACGTACCACTTAGCGCTGTCGGCCATCTTACGCGAAAATGTTGATCAGCGCCTTGACCGTCGCCTGGGCGGCGCTGTCAAAGCCCCAGAGCACCACGGCGCACACCACGATCATGACCAGGGCCACGAGGGTGTTCTTCGCCGTCTGCCTGGGCGTGGGCCATACGACCTTCTTAAGCTCGCTCTTCATGTCGCGGAACCATTTCTTCACCCGCTGGAAGAACTTCAGCTTTTCGTTGGTCTTCTTGACCGCGACCTTCGTCTCCTTGGAGGGAGCTACGGCCTTCTTCTCTTCTGCCATATCTGCGCCTCCTTACTTCGTTTCCTGATGCAGCGTATGCTTCCGGCAGAAGGGGCAATACTTCTTCAGCTCAAGCTTTTCCGTGTTGGTCTTCTTGTTCTTGAAGGTATTGTAGTTCCTCTGTTTGCACTCGCTGCAGCGCAGTACGACCTTGATCCTTGCGTCTGCTGCCATATTTTCGGCACCTCCTTGTTAAATTGCCTCCCTATTCCGGCCACAACGGGTCGACCCGTCCGGACGGCAGGTAAAAGTTATCCTATCACATTCTCCATTAAATTGCAACCATATTTTCCGCCTTTTTGGCCTACATATTTTCCGATAGGCCGAAACTTGTCCGTCCATAGGGCCCGGGCCGTTGCTTTTATCCGCCGTCTATGGTATCATCATGCCATATCAGAGTAGGGACGGCCGCGTAAAGTGCCGGCGGGATGGGAAGTTGCCCGCGGGACGAACGGCATGGAGCCGGCGGTGGCCGCCCCGCATCCGCTGGAGGTAATTTAATATGAAAAACACCAAGCGTCTTGTGACCGACGGCCTGTGCGCGGCGCTGTACGTCGTGCTGTCCAGCTTTTTGGGCCTGAGCCTGGGGCCCATCAAGCTCTCCATCGACGGGCTGCCCGTACTTTTGGCGGCGCTGCTCTTCGGCCCCGCCGACGGCGTGATCGTGGGCCTGCTGGCGGGATTTCTGGGCCAGCTGCTGGGCCCTTACGGAGTATCCGCCACCACGCCGCTGTGGATGCTGCCCGTGGGCGTGCTGGGGCTCATCGTGGGTCTGTATGCCAAGCGCGCGGGCCCCGTGCCCGACCGGAAAAAGCTGGCGGTGGTCATCCTGCTCGCCTTGCTCGCCGACACCACCGTGACCACCGGGGTGATGTACGTGGACTGCCTGGTGTACAAATACTCCTTCGTCACCTACTCCCCCTACATCGTCTGGCGGTACGCGGCGGATATCATCAAGGCGGCGCTCTATACCCTGGTCCTGCCGCCGCTCATCAAGGTCTTGAGAAAGGACGCGCCATGAGAGTGATGGCCATAGACTACGGCGACGCCCGCACCGGCATCGCCGTGTCCGACGCCCTCGGCATGATCGCCGGGGAGACCTTCGTCATCGCCCAGTGGGACCCCGAGGCTCTGGCGGACACCATCGTATCCGAGGCCAAAGCCCGGGACGTGGGCACGCTGGTGCTGGGCCTTCCCCGGAACATGGACGGCACCGAGGGCCCCCGGGCGGAGAAGAGCCGGGCCATGAAGGCCTTGCTGGAAGCCCGGGGCATGACTGTGGTCCTCTGGGACGAGCGGCGCACCACCGTGGACGCCCACCGTATATTGCGGGAAAACGGCAAAAAGGAGAAAAAGCACAAAGCCACCGTGGACGCCGTGGCCGCCGCCCTCATCCTGGAGGGCTATCTGGGAAGCATATAAAATCAGCCGCCCGTCGGGGCGGCTGGTTTATTATTTCCGGAAATCGAACAGCTTGCTGGGTGGTATGCCCAGTACGTCGCATATGTCGAACACCACATCCAAAGACACGGCGCAGTCCGCTGTCTCCACCCGGCTCATGTGGGTGCGGCTGATGTCCACCGCCTCCGCCAGCGCGTTCTGGGACATGCCCTTCTCCTTGCGGTAATAGGCGATGTTCAAGCCCAGATGTCTGTACTTTTCGTCGTGTTCCCTGCGCATTTTGTATATATGCTGTATCAATATGTGATGCCGTACATGGCCAGGAATTCCTCCAGGCACATGTGGTGCTCCATGATATATTCCGCCGCGGTGGTGCCCACATAGCGCAGGTGCCAGGGCTCATACTCCACGCCGGTGACGTCCGTCTTGTCGGCGGGATAGCGGATGACGAAGCCGTACTTGGCACAGTGCTCCTCCAGCCAGAGCATCAGGCCGCTGCCGCCGATATAGGGCTCCATGTCCTGGTCCGGGCTCTCCAGCACGTCGGCGCACAGGCCGGACTGGTGCTCGCTGGCGCCGGGGTAATTCACGGCCAGCTTCGCCTTGGCGTTGGCCTCGGCCTCCGTCATGCCCTGGGCCATGTATATGTTTACGTGGTTATCGAAATAGATGAGGTGCTGGGTGGCATAGTCCCGGTAGCCGGAGCAGAAGTAGACCGAATATCCCGCCGCCCGGGCCGCGCCGAACAGGTCCTTCAAGGGCTCGGCGATGCGGCTGTCCACTTTCTGGCCGTTCTCGATCTCCGTGAGGGACTCGGGCACGAAGTCCTCTCCCAGGGGCTTTTCCTCCCGTATGAGCCGCAGCTCCCAGCTGTTCACGTCCACATTGGGAGGCGTGGGGGTGGGCAGGGGCGTGGCGGAGGGCTGGGGCGTCACGGGCAGATGGGTGGGCACCGGCTCACGCTTCTCCGCCTGGGCCTCGCCGCCCGGGCCGGAGAACAGTTTCAGGGCCATATAGAGCACCGCCACCACGCCCACCAGCACGATGAGCAGGTGGAACGCCCGCTTTCCGGCGCCGCTGCGGCGGCGCCGTCTCTTCCGCGCCGGGGCGGGCCTTCCCTTTGCCGGCGCCTTGGCCGGGGCCCTCCCCGCCGGGGGTCTTTTGGTGGTCTGTGGTGCGCTCATGCCGACGCCGTCCTTCCCTCTTCTTCCCTTTTCTTCTTACCCTTATTTTACCACGCTAAAGCGGAGCCGTCAACGATAAACCCTATGCACACCCAGGGACCCATAACACAGAAAAACCGCCCGGAGACGTCTCCGGGCGGCCGTTCTATCAGTTATCACTGGGCGGCATTGAGCTTTTTCGCCATGGCGGATTTCTTGTGCGCCGCGTTGTTCTTGTGGATCAGGCCCTTGGCAGCGGCCTTGTCGACGGACTTCACGGCGACCTTATAGGTCTCGGCAGCCTTCGCGCTGTCGCCGGCCGCAACAGCCGCTTCGAACTTCTTCAGCTCGGTCTTCAGCTCCGACTTCGCCGCCTTGTTCTTCGCATTGGCAGCCTTCTGCAGCTGATCCCGCTTGGCCGATGACTTGATGTTCGGCATTCCCTCGCACCTCCCTGTAAAAGTCTGAACATGATGTCCGCAGATAGTGATTATATCAAGAGTTTTCAAGAATTGCAAGTATTTTTTTACTTTTTTGGCTACAATACATTTAAAATATTCAGGAGGGATGGATATGGTGGGCTGCCGCACCGACCTGGCCACCGAGGAGCTGCCCCAAAACGGCGGGGAGCTTCCCGGCGTCATGAGCCGGCAATACGACCGGGACGGGTTTTCCGTCACCGACGTGCAGGTGCTGGATGAACAGGGTTCATCTGTGTTATGTAAACCGATTGGAAGATATCTCACCGTGGACCTGGACAGTTTCTTCCGCCGGGAGGAGGACTCCTTCCCCCGGGCGGTGGAACTGCTGGCGGACTGCGTGGCTCAGCTTTTGCCTCTGGGTACCGGAGATAGTGTTCTGGTGGCTGGCCTTGGTAATCCCGCCATCACCCCGGACGCGGTAGGCCCGGAGACCGCGGCTGTGACGCTGGCAACACGGCATTTGAAGCAGCAGATGCCGGAGGATTTCGCCATGTTCCGGCCCGTGAGCGTGTGCCAGACCGGGGTGCTGGGCACCACGGGCATCGAGAGCTCCCACCTCATCCGGGCCATCGCGGGTGCGGTCTCCCCTTCCGCTATCGTGGTCATCGATGCCCTGGCGGCCCGGTCCTCAGAAAAGCTCTGCCGCACCGTGCAGCTCACCGATACGGGCATCATCCCCGGCTCCGGCGTGGGCAACGACCGGGCGGAGCTCTCTCCCAAGAACCTGGGCGTGCCGGTGCTGGCGGTAGGCGTGCCCACGGTGGTAGACGCCGGCGGCGGCCTCATCGTCACGCCCCGGGATATCGACAAATACGTGAAGGACGCGGGCAAGTTGATAGCGTATGCGCTGAACATGAGCTTTCATAAAGGGTTGACTGTCTCCGACATTGATATGTTCGTTGGATAATTACTGGGGCCCCCGCGAAAGCCCAGCGAAGCGGATCTCTCTCCTCCGACGTGTTCCACGTGAAACAATTCGCATTTCGTCGAGTTTTGCGGCAGATTGTTTCACGTGGAACATTGAAATTTCCTGCGCATCTGCTATAATAGGAGGGCACTGACGAGAGGAGGCCGGGATATGGCGCGGATCGTATGCTTTGCCAACCAGAAGGGCGGCGTGGGGAAGACCACCACCTGCGTGAACCTGTGCGCCGCCGTGAAGGAAAAGCGGCGGAAGATACTGCTGGTGGACGCGGACCCACAGGGCAACGCTACCACGGGCATGGGTGCGGACAAACACGCGGACGTGACCCTCTACGACGTGCTCATCCGGGGCATAGACCCCAAAGAGGCCATCCTCACCACCAAGTACGGGGACGTGCTGCCCGCCAACCTGGAGCTGTCCGGTGCGGCGGTGGAACTGGTGGACGCCCCGGAACGGGAAAAGGTGCTGAAAAAGGCCCTGGACCCCCTGCGGGAGAGCTATGACTACATATTCATCGACTGCCCCCCTTCCCTGGGCCTCTTGACCCTCAACGCCCTGGCAGCGGCTGACACGGTGCTCATCCCCATGCAGTGCGAGTTTTACGCCATGGAGGGCCTGGCGGACCTGTTGACCTCCATGCGGCTGACGAAAAACAGCATAAACCCCGGCCTGCAGATCGAGGGCATCGTCCTGACCATGTACGACCGGCGGCTGTCCTTCGCCGGACAGGTGGCCAACGAGATCAGACAGTACTTCGGCAAGGCGCTCTATAAGACCGTGATACCCCGGAACGTGCGCATCGCGGAGGCCCCCAGCCACGGCAAGCCGGTGAGCGCCTACAGCCGCCTGTCCCGTGGCGCGGAGGCATATGACCTGCTGGCCATCGAGTTTTTCCGCCACAACCACACCATCGACATCTGACCGGAGGAGAGAAAATGGCATCCAAAAAGGATAAAGGCCTGGGCGCCGGCCTGGGCGCCCTGTTCGGCAGCGAACAGCCCCTGGCGCCGGAAAAGCTGCCCATCAGCAAGGTGGAGCCCCGTTCCGGCCAGCCCCGGACCAACTTTGACGAGCCGGCCTTGCAGGAGCTGGCCGACTCCATCGCCCAGCACGGGCTTTTACAGCCCATCACCGTACGGCGGCTGGACAGCGGCTATTACCAGATCATCGCCGGGGAGCGGCGCTGGCGGGCCGCGCGGCTGGCAGGGCTGAAAGAGATACCCGTCCGCATCATAGAAGCCGACGACCGGAAGGCCCAGGAGCTGGCGCTGGTGGAGAACCTCCAGCGGGAGGACCTGAATCCCATGGAGGAGGCCCGGGGCTACAAGGCCCTGATGGAGGATTACGGCCTCACTCAGGAGGCGGTGAGCCAGTCCGTGGGCAAATCCCGCCCCGCCGTGGCCAACGCATTGCGGCTTTTGACCCTGCCGGACGACATCTCAGCCATGCTGGAAAAGGGCGAATTGACCACCGGCCACGCAAGAGCGCTGCTGCCCGTGGAGCCGGAGGCGCTGCAGCTGCAGGCGGCCAAGCAGGTGGTGGAAAAAGGCCTGTCCGTGCGGCAGACGGAGGCTCTCGCGGCCTCGCTCATGAAAGCACCAAAGGCCAGAAAGCCCCACAGCGGCGTGGATTACGCCGCCGTCATGGGCGCGGAGCTGGGCCAGGCACTGGGCCGGAAGGTACATATAGTGGACGGCCGGAAGAAGGGCCGCATCGAACTGGAATATTACGGCGCCGACGACCGGGAGGCCCTGCTGCAGGCGCTGTTCACACTGAAGAAATAAGAGGAAGAGACTATGCTGGACATCAAATTCGTGCGGGAAAACCCCGACGCCGTAAAGGAAAACATCAAAAAGAAGTTCCAGGACCAGAAACTGCCCTTGGTAGACGAAATATTGGACCTGGATGTAAAGCTGCGGGCGGCCAAGACCGAGGCAAATGACCTGCGGGCCAACCGCAACGCTCTGTCCAAGCAGATCGGCATGCTCATGGGCCAGGCGAAGAAGGACCCCTCCAAAAAGGAGGAGGCCGAGGCCGTAAAGGCTCAGGTGGCGGCCCAGGCGGCGCGGCTGGCTGAGCTTGAAAAGCAGGAGCCGGAGCTGGAAAAGGCCCTCACCGAGAAGCTGATGGTCATCCCCAACATCATCGACCCCTCCGTGCCCATCGGCCCGGACGACAGCCACAACGTGGAGGTAGCCCGGTTCGGAGAGCCCGTGGTGCCGGACTTTGAGGTGCCCTACCACGCCCAGATCATGGAAAGCTTCGACGGTCTGGACCTGGACGCCGCCCGGCGGGTGGCCGGCAACGGGTTCTATTACCTCAAGGGCGACATCGCCAGGCTCCACTCCGCCGTGCTGGCCTACGCCCGGGACTTCATGATCGACAAGGGCTTCGTCTACCACATCCCCCCTTTCATGATCCGCTCCAACGTGGTCACCGGCGTCATGAGCTTCGCCGAGATGGACGCCATGATGTACAAGATAGAGGGGGAGGACCTGTATCTCATCGGCACCAGCGAGCACTCCATGATCGGCTCCTTCATCGACCAGATCATCGAGGAAAAGCAGCTGCCCATCACCTACACCAGCTATTCCCCCTGCTTCCGCAAGGAGAAGGGCGCCCACGGCATCGAGGAACGGGGCGTTTACCGCATCCACCAGTTCGAAAAGCAGGAGATGGTAGTGGTCTGCAAGCCCGAGGACAGCATGGCCTGGTACGAGAAGATGTGGCGCTACTCCGTGGAGTTGTTCCGCTCCCTGGACATCCCCGTGCGGCAGCTGGAGTGCTGCTCCGGGGATCTGGCGGACCTGAAGGTGAAGAGCTGCGACATTGAGGCCTGGAGCCCCCGGCAGCAGAAGTATTTCGAGGTCTGCTCCTGCTCCAACCTGGGCGACGCCCAGGCCCGGCGGCTGCGCATCCGGGTCCGGGGGGAGGACGGGAAGCTGTACCTGGCCCACACCCTCAACAACACGGTGGTGGCGCCGCCCCGGATGCTCATCGCCTTTTTGGAAAACCACCTACAGGCCGACGGCTCCGTCACCATCCCCGAGATCCTGCGCCCCTATATGGGGGGCAAAGAGGTGCTTATCCCCAAGAAATAACACAAGATATAGTAACAGGGCCGTCCAATCGGACGGCCCTATTTTGTTAAATAAAAATGTTGCCCGACGGCCGGCGAGAACCGGCCGTGCCCCGCATGCGGTTGGTGAGCGAAGCGAACTTTAGCAGGAGGGGCCCTGTCGGGCTCGGCCGCCCTTTGCCCAGGTTGGTTATATCTCTTTCTCCCGCTTCGCCCGGAGGGACAGTATCAGGTCGTGGCAGTCCTCCGCCGTCCAGACCACGGGGCTTATGTACCGGGGGTTGGCCCGGGCCGCAGCCATATCGGCCACGCGGGCCGCCTGCTCGGCGGACATGTCCAGCTCCTCCGGCAGACCCATGCGGAAGGCCAGCGCCCGGATGCGGTCGATGAGGACCTGGGCCCGGTCCTGCCGGGTGCCCTCCTCCGCCACGTCCGCCAGCACCGCCAGCTGGGCCAGGCCGTTGTGGGCTTGGCTTCCATATTTTTCCAATACCGCCGGGAGTATGACACCACAGGCGTCGGCAAAACGGACGCCGCACACGCTCTGCGTTGCCCGGATCAGTGCCCGGGCATAGCCGCCGCCGGCGGCGGTGGCCGCCCGGCCCGCCAGCCGGGAGGCGCTGAGCACGTCGCTCCGCTCCCGGAGGGTGCCGCCGCTGTTCCAGCAGTTTTCAAGGCTGGCGAAGAAAAGCTCCGCCGCCTCGGCGGCTTGGGTCCGGGTGTGGGTGTCGCTCATGGGGGCGGCGAGGTACGCCTCCACGGCCCAGCAGAGGCCGTTCATCCCGGCGTCCGCCAGCTTTTCCCGGGGGGTATCCGCCATCATCTCCGGGTCTGAGAGCGCCGCCGCGGGCAGCAGGGCCTCGCCCTCCAGGAAGAGGTATCCGCCCTTGCCGTCGGCCACCGCGGCCAGGCCCATGGCCTCCGCGCCGGAGCCCGCCGCCGTGGGAATGGCGACGATGGGGGGTGCCTTCCGCCCGCTGACCCGCCGGCCCGCCAGGGCGGCGATGTCCCGGCCATGCTTGCCGACGGAGGCGGCTGCCGCCTTCACGATGTCCAAAAGGGGCCCGTCCCCGGCGGCGATGACGCTGTCGTGCTCCCCGGCGGCATAGGCCGCGGCGATGGCGGCGCCGTCGGCGGGGAGGGGGAGCTCCGGGACCTTGTCGAAGACTTCAAAGGGGATGTCCTCGTTTTCCAGGGCGTGCTGCAGTTTATAAAGTGCCGCCGTCTCCCCGGCGCCCACGACCACCAGCGGCTTTCTCAGCCGCTTATCCCGCATGAGCTGGCCCAGCGAGAACACCGCGCCCGGCCCGATCTCCAGCGCCTGCTTCCCGGCGGGATGCAGGCCTCTTCCCAGACGGACGAATTGCTGTGCGATGCGTATGCGGACTGCGGCGGCCATGCCCATGGACTCACCTCCACCAAAAATTGGAAAAAACTTCAATTTTTACTATTATAGCATAACATATCCAAAATGTACAGCTTTTCCGCCCGGGGCGGCGGGGCGTACATTTTTGATGACAACCGAGCCGTTTCCTGCTATACTGTTTTCATCTGAAAAACGATTTATCGAGGTGAGGGATATGCGCATCCAATGGCACGGCCACAGCTGCTTTCAGGTGACCGCGGAGGGCTATTCGGTGGTGTTCGACCCCTACGAGGACGGGAAGGTGCCCGGCTGCGGGCCGGTGCGGCTCACCGCCGACGCGGTATACTGCTCCCATGAGCATAACGACCACAACGCCCGGGGCCTGGTGAAGCTCTCGGGCCGGGACTGCCCCTTAAAGGTGGAGAAGATCGCCTCCTTCCACGACGACAGGGGCGGCGCCCTCCGGGGCCCTAACACCATCCACATCCTCCACGGCGAGGGCCTGCGCCTGGTCCACCTGGGGGACCTGGGCCATGAGCTGACCGGCCCGGCTCTGGACGCGGTGAAGGGGGCCGACTGCCTGCTCATCCCCGTGGGCGGGTATTTCACCATCGACGCGGCCACGGCGAAACGGGTAGCGGACAGCATCGGCGCCCGAGTGGTCATCCCCATGCACTATAGGCTCGGACGGATGGGCTTTGACGTGATCGGCACCCTGGATGAGTTTACAAAGCTCTGCGGCAACGTGCGTACGTATGGCAGCAACACCATTGAACTTGGCGCGGATACTCCCGCGCAGACGGCGGTGATGACCTATGGAAAATAAGCGGTATTACGGCATCGACATCGGCGGCACCACCGTGAAGGTGGGTCTGTTCGAGGGGGAAAAGCTGCTGGACAAGTGGAGCGTACCCACCGTCACGGCGGACGGCGGGCGGCAGATCATCCCCGACATCGCGGCGTCCCTGCGGGGCCCGGCGGCGGGGGCGGCACTGGCCGTTCCCGGGGCGGTACTGCCCGACGGGACGGTGAACCGGTGCGTGAACCTGGGCTGGGGCGTGTGCCGGCCCACGGACGAGTTCACCGCCCTCACCGGCATCCCCTGTAAGGTTTTGAACGACGCCAACGCCGCGGCCCTGGGCGAGCAGCGCCTGGGGGGCGGCAAGGGCTTTGAGAGCGTGCTCTTCGTAGCTCTCGGCACCGGCGTGGGCGCCGGGGTGGTGCTGGACGGTCGTCTCCGGGTGGGCGCCCGGGGCACCGCCGGGGAGCTGGGCCATCTCTGCTGGGACCCTGCCGATACCACCGCGCAGTGCACCTGCGGCCATATCGGCTGCCTTGAGCAGTACTGCAGCGCCACCGGCATCGTGCGCCTGGCAAGCCAGGCCGGGGTCACGGGCATGATCTGCAAGCAGGTCATGGACGCCGCCGCGGCCGGGGACAAGCGCTTGGAGGCCGTGGTGGACAAGGCCTGCGACATTCTGGGCTGGGGCATAGCCAGCGCCTGCGCCATCGTGGACCCGGAGGCCGTGGTCCTGGGCGGCGGCGTGGCCCTGGCGGGGGAGTACCTGCGGCTGAAGGTCCAGGACGCCTTTGAAAAGTACGCCTTCCACGCCTGTCTGGGCACCGAGATCCACCTGGCCACCCTGGGCAGCGACGCCGGCATGATCGGCACGGCGCTGTACGCGATGGACTAGCGTCGAAAGACAACAAAAAGACCTCCTCTCACGAGGAGGTCTTTTGCTGCACCGACGGGCGGGGGCCGCCCTCACCAGTCCGACGCCCGGCGGGAACCGGCAGTGTGCCGGATGCGGTTGGTGAGCGAAGCGAACTTTAGCAGCAGGCATACTGCCGGGCCCGTCCGGGCAAAACTTGTGTACTCAAAGGGCGGCCATTTACCCTACAAATTTCTCCACAAAACCGGTCACCGTGTCCCAATATAGGTCCGGGGCTGTGTTGACCGAGGCGCCGTGGGATGCCATGGGCACCGCCAGCTTTTCCTTTTCAGCGCTGGCGCAGGCCTCGTACACCTTATCCAGCATCTCGAAGGGCACGAAGGTGTCCTCCTCGCCGTGGATGAACAGCATGGGCACCGTGGCCTTTTTCAGCTGCTCCACCGCGGAGGCCTCCCCGAAGGAGTATCCCGCCCGCATCTTGCTCACGGCGGAGGTCACGTGCAGCAGGGGGAAGGCCGGCATGTGGAACACGTTTTTCAGCTGCAGCCGGAACTCGTCCCACACGGAGGAGTAGCCGCAGTCCTCCACGATGCACTTCACGTTCTCCGGCAAGGGCTCCCCGGCGGCCATCATCACCTGGGCGCCGCCCATGGACACCCCGTGCAGGACGATCTCCGCCTCCGGGTCATATCCGACGATGTAGTCTATCCATCCCAGCGTGTCGGGGATATCCAGCCAGCCCATGCCCATGTACCGGCCGTCGCTGTCCCCGTGGGCCAGGGCGTCCGGCGTCAGCACGGAATAGCCCATGTCGTAAAATTTCTTGGCGTAGGCGGCCATGTCCGACCGGTGGCCGGTGTAGCCGTGAAAAAGGATGGCGAATTTGTGGCCGGACTGGCGGAACATGGTCCCCACCCGGACCCCGTCGGGGCGGGCCAGCTCCACCCGCTGGCCGCCGGCGTCGTACCACTTATAGGCGGCGTATGTATAGTCCTCCCAGTGCTGCCGCTCCGGCGTGGCCGCGAGAGCCGGGCCGTCGTCGATACCCTCCACGTTCCCCCGGTGGAACATATCCGTCATGGTGAAGGAGGCGTCGGGGTCCAGGGCGAAGGAGAAGAGGAAGTTGCCCGCGAATATGAGCGCGGCCACAAGCAGCACGACGATGACCACTGCCACGATGAGCACTATTTTTTTCGTTTTCCGTTTTGTCTTCATGGTCCGCGCCCCCCTTTTCTGTTATCAGTTTAACTGACAGACGGCATAAAAGTCAAGGGCATGAAATCAAATGGAAAAACATACCCCCGGCTCGGGCCGGGGGTATGTCACAGCATGGTCTTCATATGTTCGTAGCAGGCGGCGGCGCTGTAGCAGTCCGCCAGGGCCCGGTGGGCGGTGTCCCGCTCCACGCCGAAGCGCTCCACCAGGTCCGCCAGGGTGTGGTGCTTGTATTGCGGGAACAGCCGCCGGGAAAGGCGCATGGTGTCCACGAAGTCGTTGGAAAGGGGAGGCAGGCCCAGCATCAGGGACTTGTCGTAGATAAAGTTCACGTCGAAGTTCACGTTGTGGCCCAGGATGACGTCATCCCCCAGAAAGTCCCGGAAAAAGGGGAGTACGTCCTCCAGGGGCGGGGCAGTCCAGAGCATGTCGTCCGTGATGCCCGTAAGGGCGGTGATCTCCTCCGGCACCGAAAAGCCGGGGTTTATGAGAAGGCTCAGTTCCTCCCGGGGCTCCCCGCCCCGGAAGCGGACCGCGCCCAGCTCGATGATGGCGCTGTACCGGGGGCTCAGGCCCGTGGTCTCGATGTCCACGGCGGTGTAATCGTTAAGCGACGCCTGGAGGCTCTGCCCCTTATAGGGCCGGGCGGGGTACTTCAGCGCCGGGCTCATTTGGCGTATTTATCCCGCTGGGCCACCGCCAGGGCGTCGCAGCGGTTGTTGTACTCATTGTCCGCGTGGCCCTTGACCCACTGGAACCGCACCTCATGGCGCTGTAAAAGCCCGTCCAGGGCCCGCCACAGCTCCGCGTTCTTGAGCCCGCCTTTTTTGGTGAAACCCGCGGCCTTCCACTTGGCGAGCCAGCCCTCGGTCATTGCCCGGGAAATATACTGGCTGTCGGTGTACACCGTGACGGCGCAGGGCTCCTTAAGGGCCTCCAGGGCCCGGATGACGGCGGTCAGCTCCATGCGGTTGTTGGTGGTGTCCTTTTCGCCGCCGGCCAGCTCTTTCTCCGCCGCGCCGTAGCGCAGCACGGCGGCCCAGCCGCCGGGGCCCGGGTTTCCCGAACAGGCCCCGTCGGTGTAGATGGTCACGTCCTTCATGCCTGGGGCGCGCCGGCGGGGGCGTCCTCCGCCTCCTCCTTGTCGGCGCAGGCGATGGAGATGATGCGGCTGCCCTCGGCCACCCGCATGAGGCGTACGCCCTGGGTGGAGCGGCCATAGACGGAGATGGCCCCCGCGTCGGTGCGCAGGATGGTGCCGTCGTCGGAGACGAGCAGGATATCCTCCTGGCCGGTGACCAGCTTCATGGCCACCACGGGGCCGGTCTTGTCCGTGACCTTGTAGTTCTTCATGCCGTAGCCGCCCCGGCCCTGGGCCTCGCCGCCCCGGAGGTATTCCTCCGCCGGGGTGCGCTTGCCGTAGCCGTTGGCGGTGACGGAGAGGACCATGTCCCCCTCCTGGACGGACCCGGCGCCCACGACACGGTCGCCTTCCCGGAGCTTGATGCCCCGCACGCCCATGGCCGTGCGGCCCATGGCCCGTACGTCGGTCTCCTTAAAGCAGATGGCCGCGCCGTCCGCCGTGGCGATGAGGATGTTCTGGCTGCCGTCGGTGAGGTCTACGCTGACAAGCTCGTCCCCCTCGTCCAGGGTGAGGGCCCGGATGCCGATGCTGCGGATGTTTTTAAGCTCCGTGAGGAACATGCGCTTCACGGTGCCCCGGGCGGTGGTGAAGAGAAGATACTTGCCCTCCTCCATCTGCCGGATGTGGAGCATGGCCTGGACCCGCTCCCCGGGCTCCACAGGCACGAAGTTCACGATGGGCGCGCCACGGCTGGCCCGGCTGGCCTCGGGGATGAGATAGCCCTTGCGGCTGTATACCCGGCCGGTGGAGGTGAAGAACAGGATGAAGTCGTGGCTGGAGGCGGTGAAGACGGTCTCCACATAGTCCTCCTCCCGGGTGGCCATGGCCTTCACGCCCTTGCCGCCCCGGTTCTGGGCCCGGTACTCCATGGCCGGCAGGCGCTTGATGTACCCATTGTGGCTCATGGTGTACACGCACTCCTCCTCCGGGATCAGGTCCTCGGCGTCGATCTCGCCGTACACATCCTGTATCTCGGTAAGGCGCTTGTCGCCATACTTGTCCCGGATGGCGATGAGCTCGTCCTTCAGCACGCCGCGAAGCATCTCCTCGCTGCCCAGCAGCTTTTCGTAATAGGCGATCTTCTCCTCCAGGTCCTTATACTCCGCCTCCAGCTTTTCCCGGTTCAGGCCCTGCAGGGCGATAAGACGCATGTCGCAGATGGCCTGGGCCTGCACGTCGTCCAGGCCGAAGCGGTCCATGAGCCGCTGTTTGGCGTCGTCGTAGCTGCTGCGGATGATGTGGATGACCTCGTCTATGTTGTCCTGGGCGATAAGCAGGCCCTCCAACAGATGGGCCCGCTCCTGGGCCTTGCGCAGGTCGTACTTGGTCCGGCGGATGATGACCTGCTCCTGGTAGGCGATGTACTCGTCCAGGATGTGGCGCAGGGAGAGGATCTTCGGCTGCTTCTGGTCGTCCACCAGGGCCAGCATGATGATGGAGAAGGTGGTCTGCAGCTGGGTCTGCTTGAGGAGGTTATTGAGCACCACCTGGGCGTTGGCGTCCCGCTTCAGCTCGATGACGATGCGCATGCCGTTGCGGTCCGTCTCGTCCCGCAGGTCGGATATGCCCTCCAGGCGCTTGTCCTTCACCTGGTCGGAGATGGAGCGGATGAGCTGCTTTTTGTTGACCTGATAGGGCAGCTCCGTCACGATGATGCGGGTGCGGTGGTCCCGGCCATACTCCTCGAACTCGGTCCGGGCCCGGACGGTGATCTTGCCCCGGCCGGTGGCGTAGGCCTGGCGGATGCCTGCCCGGCCCATGATGATGCCGCGGGTGGGGAAGTCGGGGCCCTGGATGTGCTCCATGAGGTCACTTAGCCCCGCGTCGGGGTCATCCAGCACGCACACCGTGGCGTTGATGACCTCAGTCAGGTTGTGGGGCGGGATGTTGGTGGCCATGCCCACGGCGATGCCGCTGGAGCCATTCACCAGCAGGTTGGGGAACCGGCTGGGCAGCACCCGGGGCTCCTTGATGGACTCGTCGAAGTTGGGGTCCCAGTCCACCGTGTCCTTGTCGATGTCCCGCAGCATCTCGTTGCATATCTTCGACATGCGGGCCTCGGTGTAACGGTAGGCCGCCGGGGGGTTGCCGTCCACGTCGCCGAAGTTGCCGTGGCCGTCCACCAGGGTATAGCGCAGGGAGAAATCCTGAGCCATGCGGACCATGGCGTCGTATACGCTGGCGTCGCCGTGGGGGTGGTAGTGGCCCAGCACTTCGCCTACGCAGGTGGCGGATTTTTTAAAGGGCTTGTCGCTGGTGAGCCCCGTCTCATACATAGAGTAGAGGATACGCCGGTGCACGGGCTTGAGGCCGTCCCGCACGTCGGGCAGGGCCCGGCCCACGATGACGCTCATGGCGTATTCCCGGTAGCTCTGCTGCATCTCCCGGACCAGCTCGCTCTCCACGATATGCTGCTCGGGGAACGCGATGTCCTCCGGTCTATAGTCTCGGTTATGTGCCATTTCCCGTCACCTCCTCAGTAGTCCAGATTCACGGCGTAGCGGGCGTTTTCTTCTATCCACTGCTTCCGGGGCTCCACTTCCTCGCCCATGAGCACGGTGAAGATCTGGTCGGCCGCCACCGCGTCTTCCAAGGTGATGCGCCGCAATGTGCGCTTTTCCGGGTCCATGGTGGTCTCCCACAGCTCATGGGAGTCCATCTCGCCCAGGCCTTTGAAGCGGTTTATATCGATCTTGGCGTTGGGGTTGTCCGCCCTCATCTCGGCGGAGATGGCGTCCCGCTCCTCGTCGGAGTAGGCTACTCTCTGGGTCTTGCCCCGGGTGAGCTTATACAGGGGCGGCACGGCGGAGTAGACGTAGCCGTTCTCGATAAGCGGGCGCATATAGCGGAAGAAGAAGGTGAGCAGCAGGGTGCGGATATGGGAGCCGTCCACGTCCGCATCGGCCATGATGATGATTTTATGGTAGCGGAGCTTTTCGATGTTGAACTCCTGGCCGATGCCGGCGCCCAGGGCCACGATCATGGGGTAGAGCTTGTCGTTGCCGTATATCTTGTCGGCCCGGGCCTTCTCCACGTTCAGCATCTTGCCCCACATGGAGAGGATGGCCTGGAAGCGGCTGTCCCGCCCCTGGATAGCAGAGCCGGCGGCGGAGTCGCCCTCCACGATGTATATCTCGCACAGCGCCGGGTCCCGCTCGTTGCAGTCCTGGAGTTTGTCGGGCATCTGGCCGGACTCCAGGCCGGTCTTACGCCGGACGCTCTCACGGGCTTTTCTCGCGGCCTCCCGGGCCCGGGAGGCGGTCATGGCCTTCTCCAGCACCGCCTTGCCCACGGCGGGGTTCTCCTCCATGAACTGCTCCAGCTTGTCGCTGACCACGCTGTCGACGAGCGTGCGCATCTCGGAGTTGCCCAGCTTGGCCTTGGTCTGGCCCTCGAACTGGGGGTTTGTGAGCTTCACGGAGATGATGGCGGTCAATCCCTCCCGCACGTCGTCGCCGGAGAGGGTCTCGTCGTCTTTGAGTATCTTCGCCTTGTGGCCGTAGGCGTTCAGGACGCGGGTGAGGGCCGT
This sequence comes from uncultured Oscillospiraceae bacterium, assembly GCA_947626265.1. GTDB lineage: Bacteria > Bacillota > Clostridia > Oscillospirales > Oscillospiraceae > CAJOIG01. The sequence continues at coordinate 7,799 of CANQRM010000032.1, read as the reverse complement.
CTTGAAGCCCGTCTCGTGCATACCGCCCTCAGGGGTGTGGATGTTGTTGGCAAAGGATACCAGCGCCTCGTTGTAGCCGTCGTTCCACTGCAATGCCACCTCGGCGGTGGAGTCGGACCGATCGCCGGACATATAGATGACCTGGTCATGGATGGGGGCCTTGTTGCGGTTTATGAAGGTTACGAACTCCCGGATGCCGCCCTCATAGTACATCTCGTCGAAGGCCTCTTTTCCGGGGCGCTCGTCCTTGGTGGAGATGCGAAGGCCGGCGTTTAAGAACGCCTGCTCCCGCATGCGCACATGCAGGGTCTCGTAGTCATAGACCGTCTCATCGAACATCTCCGGGTCAGGATGGAACCGGACCACCGTGCCGGTGCGGTCGGTCGTGCCGATGACACGCATGTCCTCGGTCTTCTCCCCCCGGGAAAAGGCCATATGGTATATCTGGCCGTTTTTGTGTACGTCCACCTCCAGCCAGTCGGAGAGGGCGTTCACGACCGACGCGCCCACGCCGTGCAGGCCGCCGGAGACCTTATAGCCGCCTGCGCCGAACTTTCCGCCGGCGTGCAGCACGGTATAGACCACTTCCAGGGCGGGCTTTCCCGTCTGCTCCTGGATATCCACGGGGATGCCCCGGCCATTGTCGGTGACTTTTATCACGTCGCCGGGCTCGATGACCACCTCGATGTGGTCGCAGTAGCCCGCCAGGGCCTCGTCGATGGCGTTGTCCACGATCTCATACACGAGGTGGTGCAGGCCCGAGGCGGAGGTGGAGCCGATATACATACCGGGCCGCATCCGCACGGCCTCCAGGCCCTCCAGGACCTGTATCTTCGACGCGTCGTATTCCTGGGTAACTTTTTCGTTCAGTTCAGCCATATGTCCTCTCCTGGTCTTCCAGCCGCCGGGCCAGGGTAGCCGCCGTGGGCTGGGTCAAAATAACAGTCTCGTCGCCGCACAGTATGAAGGACCTGGGAAGGTCCTCCGCCGCGTTCTTCACGCGTCCGTCCCGTTCGGCCCGGGACAGAAAATCCCGCGTGAGATAGGACCAGGACGTGTTGTCCAGGTCGAATATCCCCACGATGTCGTCTCTATCCAGGGCGGCGTCCCCGCCCGCGTATACAAAGCCCTTCACCGGATGCGCCCTTCCTTCACGGTGAACACCTTCCCGCCGGTGCGCCGGGAGATGTCCTCGTCCTCGCAGCATGTGATGAGGGTCTGTCCCCCGCCGATGCGGTTGAGGACGAACTCCTGCCGGGCGCTGTCCAGCTCCGACAGCACGTCGTCGAGAAGCAGCACAGGGTATTCGCCCGTCTCGGCCTTACATATCTCCCGTTCGGCCAGCTTGAGGGAAAGGGCCGCGGTCCGGGCCTGGCCCTGGGAGGCAAAGCTCCGGGCGGCCATGGCGTTGATGGATATGTCCAGGTCATCCTTATGGACGCCGGTGAGGCACTGTCCCGCGTCCAGCTCCGCCTGGCGGTGGAGCCGCTGGTGCTCCAAAATCTGGGCGTATATATCCTCCGCCGGGGCCCGGGGGTCCGTGACGGTGCTCACGGTCCTGTAGGCCACGCCCAGCTCTTCTTTTCCGCCGGAGAAGTCCCGGTGGATAGGCCCCGCCGCCGCGGCCAGACGCTCGGCGAAGGAAGCCCGGTAGCGTATCATCCGGGCGGAGCACCTGGCAAGACCGTCGGAGAATTCGTCCAGGGCCGTCAAAAGGCTGGGCTTTTCCCTCCAGTCCTTCAATATGCGGGTCTTGTTTTCGTAGAGCTTGTTGTAGTCGGAAAGCAAGGCCGCGTAGCCCGGCCGGAGCTGGCTGATGGCGTTGTCCATGAGCCTTCTCCTTGCCGCTGCGCCCTCCTTGATGAGGTACAGGTCGTCGGGGGAGAACAGCACTGCCGTCACCAGCCCCGCGAGAGCGGACGAGGGCTTTTTCACACTGTTCACCGTCACCTGCCGCCGCTGGCCACGCTTAAAAAGCAGCCGGATGGTCTGGCTCCGTCCCTCCGCCTCCACGTCCGCCAGGATGCTGCCCCAGTCGCAGTCAAAGCCGATGAGCTCCTTATCGAACCGGGTGCGGAAGCTGTGGGCTCCGGTGAGCAGATAGACCGCCTCCAAAAGGTTGGTCTTGCCCTGGGCGTTGGGGCCGCATATCACGTTCACATCCGGCTCAAAGGATACCGTCTCCTCGTCGTAGTTGCGAAAGCCGGACAGGGCGATGCGCTCTACCCTCATGCGCCGGCCTTCAGACGCACGGGCAGGATCATATAGGAGAAGTTATCCGACCCGTCCGCCGGCAAAATCACGCAGGGGGAGGAGGCGTTGTTGAAGCAGATTTTCAGGTTATCCGCCGGGGCCGCTTTCAGGGCGTCCAGCAGATAGCGGTTGTTGAAGCCTATCTCCAGGGAGGCGTCCTTCCCGCCCCGGACGGGGCACTGGTCCCGGCCCTGGCTGACGCCGGTGTTGCACCAGATGGTGAGCAGACCATCCTCCAGCTTCAGCCGCAGGGGGTTTTTCGTCCTCTCGTCCACGATGATGGACACCCGGCTCACCGCCTGCACCAGGCTCTCCTTGTCCGCCTCCAGCACGATGGAGAACTCCGAGGGGATGGAACGGGCGTAGTTCAAGAACTCCCCCTCCAGCCGCCGGGAGATGAGCACCGTATCGCCCACTACGAAGGAGATGTGCTTGGCGCCCACGGTGATCATGACCTTCTCGTCCGTGTCGCCGCAGAGCTTTTCCAGGTCGTTCAATGTGGCGCCGGGGACGATGAAGGAGCAGTCCTCCACATCCTTCACGTCCACCTTTTCCCGCCGCAGGGCCAGCCGGTAGCCGTCCACCGCCACGGTGGTGAGGGTGTCGCCCTTCACCTCGAAGAGCTCGCCGGTATACACCGGGCGGCTCTCATTGTCGCTGACAGCGAACACCGTCTGGCGGATCATGCGGCTCAGAAGGCCCTGGGGCACGGCGATGCTCCGCTCCTTGTCCACGAAGGGCAGCTCCGGGTAATCGGCGCTGTCCGCCGCCACGGTGGCAAAGTTGGCGTCCCCGCTCTCGATGCGGGTATTGAGGCCGTTTTCCGTGCTCACCGTGACACTGCCGCCGGGCAGGCTCCGGACGATGTCGCTCAGAAACCGGGCGCTCAGCACGATGGAGCCGGGCTCCGCCACGTCCGCCGGGATGGTGGTATAGATGCCCTTTTTCAAGTCGTAGCCCGTCACGCGCACGCCCTCGCCCGCCTCAATGAGCAGACCCTCCAGGGCGGGGATGGGGCTCTTTGCCGCCGCGCAGCGGCCGGCGATGATCACGGCGGCCTGCAGCAGGGTCTTATCACAGGAAAACTTCATTTTTTTCTCCTCCTCAAGATAGCAGGTAGCATATTATTTAGTAGTCGTAGTAGTGTCTGATGAAAATGTTCAAAACCGGGAAGGGGGCCCTTTTTCGGGGAAAACCGCCGTGGAGAAGCCGGTTAAAAAGGGAAGGGTTTTTCAACGAAACTGTCAAAATAAAGGTGGGTTTCTTCTTTTGCACGGTTTTTCTTTCATCCGGCGGAAAACTCTGTGGAAAACCCCGCTACTGCCCGCGGGCGTTCAGGTTGGAGGTGATATCCCGCACGGCGGCGGCCATCTCCGGGTCGGTCTTGATCAGGTCCTCCACCTTGCGAATGGAATAAAGCACGGTGGAGTGGTTCTTCTCGAAGATCTGGCCGATGTCCTCCAGGCTCATGCTGGTGAGGTTGCGGATGAGGTACATGGACACGTGTCGGGCGATGGCGGTATTCTTGCTGCGCTGGCGGCCCTGGAGGGCCTCCTCGTCGATGCCGTAGTACCGGCTGGTCTCGGAGATAATGGTCTCCGGGGTGGGAACGAACACCCCCAGCTGGGTCACGTCCTTGATGGCACGCTTGACGCTGTTGATGGTGATGGTGTCGTCCAGCATGTCCCGGTAGGCGGTGAGCCGGTGGACCACGCCCTCGATCTGGCGGATGTTGGAGGTGATGGCCTCGGCGATGTACTCCACGATGTCGTCGGACAGGAGCAGGCCCAGGCCCATGCTCTTGCTGCGGATGATGGCCATGCGGGTCTCCAGGTCGGGGGGCTGTACGTCGGCCATCAGGCCGCCCTCAAAGCGGGTGCGCAGCCGGTCCTGCAGGTTTGCCATCTCCTTGGGGGGCCGATCGGAGGTGATAACGATCTGGTGGCCGGCCTCGTAGATATCGTTGAAGGTGTGGAAAAACTCCTCCTGTATCCGCTCCTTGCCGGCGATGAACTGGATGTCGTCCACCAAAAAGAGGTCCGCGTTCCGGTATTTATTGCGGAATTCCTCCGGCGTCTTCCGCTGCAGGTGGGATACCAACTGATTGGTGAACTCCTCGCCCTTCACGTAGCTTATTTTTACAGACGGTGTCTTCTCCCGCACCGCGTGGGCGATGGCCAGCAGCAGGTGGGTCTTTCCCAGACCGGAGTTACCGTAGATGAACAGGGGATTATACTTCTTCCCCGGGGTCTCCGCCACGGCGATGGCGGCGGCGTAGGCGAACTTGTTGGACTGGCCCACGATGAACCGGTCGAAGGTGAAGGCCGCCGCCTCGGGCAGGTCGTCGTCCGCCTCCGGCTTTTGGTAGTCCTCCATCTCGTCCGGGGTCAGCACCAGAATGTCAAAGGGACAGGAGAAGAGGTCGGACAGCGTCTTGCGGATGGTATCGCCGAAGCGCTGGAGGATGATGCTGCGCTTGAAGTCGTTGGAGGTCTTCAGCACGATGCGCCGGTCCTCCAGGGCCACCGGCTCGCAGTCGGCAAACCAGGTGTTGATGGCGGTGGGGGTGAGCTGCTCGGAGAGCTGGTCCACGGCCCGCTGCCATATGTCCCGGATGGAGGTCATATCGTTCATATCCCTGTCCCCTTTCGTTGGTGAAAGGTAAGTTTTAATAATATAAATATGTATCCTACCCATTATAACATCTCAGGGCACAGGATACAACTGGAAAATGCAACAAAACAGGGGTTGTTTTTTGACAGAAAGGGGTTGAAAGCGGCGGCGGCGCGGGTTAAAATAGGCGGCGAGGTATGGAACGTGAATGCTCTGACCCTGGCGATCCTGGAAAACAAGAACATAGCCCCCCTCCCTGACCTTGTCGAGGGGGGCAGTCTGCCTGCGCTCATTTCCGGTCTGGCGCCCATCCACCGGGCCCATCTGGCCGCGGCCATGGGGGCTAAATGTGATAGGCCCCTGTGCGTGGTGACAGCGGACGACGCCTCCGCGGAGGCTATGGCGGCGGACCTCGCCTCCTTCCTGGGCCGGGAGGTAGTAACCGTCACGGGCCGGGACTTCACCTTCTACTCTTCTGAGAGCGTGTCCCGCCAGACGGAGCAGAAGCGTCTGCGGGCCCTGGACAGCCTTCTGGGAAAGGACGCGCCCCCCGTGGTGGCCACGGCGGCGGCGCTGCTGACCCGCACTATTCCCCCCGCGGCATTGGAGCGGGCGGCCTTCACCCTGAAAAAAGGCCAGGAGATACCTCCGGAGGAACTCACAGACAGGCTCCTGCGGGTTGGGTACCGCTCCGCCGACCAGGTGGAGGGACCCGGCCAGTTCGCCCGCCGGGGCGGCATCATGGACTTGTGGAGCGCCGGGGCTGCCCAGCCCGCCCGGCTGGAGTTCTGGGGGGATGAGATAGACGCCCTGCACGCCTTTGACCCGGGTTCCCAGCGCCGGACGGGAAAGCTCCGCGCCCTGCGGGTGCTTCCCGCGGCGGAGACCATTCCCTCCCTGACCGAGGGGGGCCGGGAGGGGCTCATAAAGGCTTTAAAAGAGATATACGGAAAGCTCAACCGCAATGCCTCCAAGTTCGATGTGGAGAAGCTGCGGAAAAACCTGGCCGCGGATATAGAGGCTCTGGAAGAGCGGACGGAGTTCACCGCTGCGGATAGATATATGGGCCTTGTGTATCCCGCCTTTGCTACGGCCCTGGACTATTTTCCCCCCGACGCGCTGGTGGTGCTGGACCAGCCCGGCAAGTGCGCCCAGCGGGCCCGGGATTTCCTGAAACAGGCCAACGAGGACGTGCGCCTTCTCATCGAGGGGGGCACCCTCTCGGACCGCCACGCCCAGTTCTATACCACCTGGGAGGTGGCCGCCGAGCGCCTCGCCGACTGGCCGGTGGTGATGGCGGACGCCTTCACTGTGGGCCGGTATCCCATGCCGGTGAAGTCCACCATGGGTCTCACCGCCAAGCAGCTTCCCTCCTACGCCGGCAGCGGCCAGCAGGCTGCCGAGGACGTGCGCCACTGGCTGGGGGAGGGCTACCGGTGCGTGGTCCTGGCCGGGGACGAGCGCCGGGCCAAGGTCCTGGCGGACATCCTGCGGGACAAGGGCGTGGGGAAGGTGTATGTGGACACGCTCCTGGAAAAGCTCCCGGAGCCGGGCACCTGCGCCCTCGCGGTGGGCAATCTCTCCGCGGGGCTTGAATATCCCCAGATCAAGCTGGCCGTCCTGGCGGACACCCAGATCGCCAAGAGCGGCCTGCGCCCCGCCCGGAGAAAGCGGGCCCTGCCCGCCGGGGCGCGGCTGGGGTCCTATGAGGACCTGGCCGTGGGGGACCTGGTGGTCCACGAGACCCACGGCATAGGCCGCTTCGCGGGCATCTTCAAAATGCCCGTGGACGGGGTGGAGAAGGACTATGTGAAGATATGCTACGCCGGCACGGACAGCCTCTATGTGCCCGCCACCCAGCTGGACCTGGTGACCAAGTACATCGGCGCCGGGGAGGACGCCCCGGTAAAGCTGTCCCGGCTGGGGGGCGCGGACTGGACCCGGGCCCGGAGCCGGGCCAAGGCCGCCGCCAAGCAGATGGCGGGCCAGCTCATCAACCTCTACGCCGCCCGGCAGAAGAGCCCCGGCCATGCCTTCGCCCCCGACTCCACCTGGCAGCGGGAATTCGAGGAGGCCTTCGAGTACACCGAGACGGAGGACCAGCTCCGCTGCATCCAGGAGATCAAGAAGGACATGGAGCGTCCGTCCCCCATGGACAGACTGCTGTGCGGCGACGTGGGCTACGGCAAGACGGAGGTGGCCCTGCGGGCGGTGATGAAGTGCGTGCTGGACGGCATGCAGGCGGCCATATTGGTGCCTACCACGGTCCTGGCCCAGCAGCACTATCAGACCGCCGTGAGCCGGTTTTTCGGCTTCCCGGTGAACATCGCCATGCTCTCCCGCTTCAGCACCCCCGCCCAGGCGAAAAAGACCCTGGCGGCCCTGGCGGACGGCTCCTGCGACATCGTCATAGGCACCCATAAGCTGCTGCAGAAGGACGTGCATTTCAAGCGCCTGGGCCTTCTCGTAGTGGACGAGGAGCAGCGCTTCGGCGTGGGCCACAAGGAGCATATCAAAGAGCTCACAAAGCAGGTGGACGTGCTGACGCTCTCCGCCACGCCCATCCCCCGGACCCTCAACATGGCCCTGTCCGGCATCCGGGACATGTCCACCCTGGAAGAACCCCCCCACGACCGCCTGCCGGTGCAGACCTACGTCATGGAGCACGACTGGGGCGTGGTGGCGGACGCCATCCGCCGGGAGGTGGCCCGGGGCGGGCAGGTATATTACCTGCACAACCGCATCGAGAACATCGAGCGCACCGCAGCCCGGCTCATGGAGCTGCTGCCCGACGTGGCCATCGACGTGGGCCACGGACGGATGGGGGAAAATGAGCTCTCCGCCGTCATGGAGAAGGTCACCCAGGGCCAGACCCAGGTGCTGGTGTGCACCACCATCATCGAGACGGGCATCGACATCCCCAACGTGAACAC
>CANQRM010000031.1 GCA_947626265.1 uncultured Oscillospiraceae bacterium | reverse complement strand
AGAACTATCGGAGGATAGCCTGGGTGGTGGAGTGCTTCCCTGATACTGTCGAAGCGGAATTGGACTGGCCGTTTGAAATGGCAGACCAGCTTCTTGACCATGTTGACGTTGAACAGTGCTTAGGTAACAAGAAGCTTGAAAACAGGCTCAAGGCGGTCCAGCAGACACGGTTGATGCTGGATCGTGTGAACGAGGCAATGACGGTCCTTAAGAAAAAGCCTGACGATGGTGAAAAGCTGTATGACCTGATCTATCTTACCTACGTCTCGCCGGAGAAACTGACACATCCGGAGATACTTTACCGGTTGGATGTCTCCTCGCGGCAGTACTATCGCCTGCGGGAAAAGGCAGTGTCGGTGCTGTCTATAAGGCTGTGGTCAGCGCCGGCACGGGAAACGGAATGCTGGCTTGAAGTGCTAACGCTCATCGAAGGTTTGAACAACAGCTAATTCCGGTAAAACAATTTGTACAGTGGAAACAGCGCGGTAGGGAAGATCCCTGCCGCGCTGTTTCTGCCATCAGAGTGACAGCTGCGACATTGAGGGGGCAAGAAATGTGTGATATACTGGAACAGAAAGGGATTCCGAGATGAAGCGACTTATCATGCATGTGGATGTGAACAGCGCGTTTTTGTCCTGGGAAGCGGCCCGGCGGGTAGCCCAGGGCCAGGACGATTTGCGCCACATCCCCTCCGCCATCGGCGGCGACCGGGAAAAGCGCACCGGTGTCATCCTGGCTAAGTCCATCCCCGCCAAGGTGTTCGGCATCAAGACCGGTGAGCCAGTGGCCCAGGCGCTGCGAAAGTGCCCGGACCTGGTCCTGGCCCCTCCAGACTTCCGGCTCTATGAAAAAAGCTCCAAGGCGTTCATGGATATATGCCGCCGGTATGCCCCTGCTGTGGAGAAGTTCTCCATAGATGAGTGCTTTCTTGATATGACCGGCACGGGCCATATGTATCCCGACCCACTTGCCACGGCGCACAAACTGAAAGACGAGATACGGGACACCTTGGGCTTCACGGTGAACGTGGGCGTGGCAGAAAACAAGATACTGGCGAAGATGGCCTCGGACTTTGAGAAACCCGACAAGGTGCATACTCTGTTCCGGGAGGAACTGCCGGAGAAATTCTGGCCACTGCCGGTGGGCGATCTGTTCTTGGTTGGTCACGCCACGAGGGAGAAACTAGAGAAAGCCTATATTGAGACCGTTGGCGACTTGGCAAGGGCGGAACTGGAGAATATCCAAGTACTCATTGGGAAGAAGCTGGGAAAACAACTGCATGATTATGCCAACGGGATAGATGATTCCCCCGTGGTGAGCCAGCCAGAGGAAATGAAGGGATATGGAAACTCTACCACTCTGGAAGAGGATGTCACCACTACAGATGAAGCTCATAGGATTATCTTGGCTCTTGCTGACAGCACTGCCTCGCGGATGAGGGCCGATGGCGCAAAAGCATACTGCGTTGTGGTGACCATCCGAGACAGGAACTTCAAGGACCGTTCCCATCAGCGGAAACTGGCCGAGCCAACGGATGTGACTACCGAGATATATGATATCTGCAAAAAACTCCTGGCAGAGCTATGGGACGGCCACACTCCGCTTCGCTTGCTGGGTGTGTCACTTACCAATGTGACCCACGAGGATACGATGCAGCTTTCATTGTTCGAGGATGAAAAAAGAGACCGCTCCAGAAAGCTCGACAAGGCTCTGGACGCAATCCGGGGGAAGTATGGAACTGACACCATCGTGAGAGCTGCTGCGCTTCAATCTGGCAAGGGGGTCGGGAGAAAGCATAAAGCGCAGATTGACATGAAGCGAGAGGAATAATGCTTAGGTATGCGATAACTTGCTGCTGACCGTTTTTTGGGACAGCCCATTCTTTATGCTGGACTTGCGCTCGGCCTAGATTGCAAAAGTGAACCCGCAAAAAAGGGGGTAAAAAAGGGGCAAGGACCGGATGTTCACTTCTGCAAAATGGCAGTGTAATGTGTTATAAGCAAGGCCAGGTAAGTATAGCGGCGGTATAATGGGGTTGGTCACGACCTGCGGAAAGCAGGGAAATATGAGCCGGATCACATTGTCGGAGCGAGTCGTCATTGAGGCAGGGATCTATGGGAGGCAGAGTTTCACAGAGATAGGGCGAAAGATACACAAGAGTCCAAGGTGCGTATCAGAGGAGATCCAGAGGAATCGTACCCTGGTTTCCGGGGAACACCCTTTGGGCAAGACCTGCCATAACGCCACAGGATGTAAACGGGTCGGATTGTGCGGAAAGGAAGGATGTACGCGCAGGTGCTATACCTGCAAGGAGGTGGACTGCCAGAGCGTATGCAGGGCGTACCAGGACCAGCCTTGTATGTGTCTGCAAAAACCGCCATATGTGTGTAACGTGTGTGCGAGGCGGCGGAAATGTAAAATGGACCGAGCCTATTATAGCGCGCAGCAGGCGGATGCACTGGCCAGACGGCGGTATGCGGAAGCACGGAGCAGGCCGCATCTCAGGGGAGAGGAACTTGCGGCGCTGGATTCTACGGTATCACCGCTGGTGAAAAGGGGGCAGCCGCTGACACACATCTACGCAGAACACGGCGAGGAACTTCCAGTCAGCCAGCGCACGCTGTACAACTACATTGAGGCGGGGATGCTCAGTATAGGGAACCTGGACCTTCGCCGCAAAGTAGGATACCGGCCGAGGAAGAAGAGAAAGCAGGAACCGTCCGCAGGATTTTTGAACCAGCAGTTCCGTAAAAACAGGACATATGAGGATTTCACCGAATACTTGAAGCGGCATCCCCAAACCGCTTATGTGGAGATGGATACAGTCAAGGGAGTCCGGGAACAGGGAAAGCGGATGCTCACCATGCTGTTTGTGGAACAGAACCTGATGCTGATATTCCTGATGCGGGATGGCAGAGCAGAGACAGTGGTGGAGCAATTCGACTGGCTGACAGCGGCTCTGGGATTGGAAACCTTCCGTACTCTTTTCCCGGTCATCCTGACAGACAATGGCTCTGAGTTCAAGCACACGCATGAGATGGAGTACACCGTGAGCGGCCAGCGGAGGACCCGCATCTTTTACTGCGACCCGCAGGCATCCTGGCAAAAGGCGCACATTGAGAAAAACCATGAGTATATTCGCTATATTCTCCCCAGGGGAAAGAGTCTGAATCCATATACGCCGGAGGACATCACGGTCCTTCTGAACCATATCAACAGCACGCGCCGCGGCAAGCTTGGCGGGAAAACGCCTTTTGAGCTGGCTGACAGCGAGGCGTTCCAGCAGCTGAAGTCCGTCATGGGACTGAAAGCGATCCCGGCAGATGAGGTCAGACTCACCCCTCTTCTGCTGAAGCTGAAGTAAGATACAACATAGTCAAAGCAGGGAGTGACCACATCCATACTGTTCGTGGCGGGGTGATGTTCACTTTTGCAATGAAGGGCTTCATGCTGCCCGCTTTGCTATGTCCAAATATAAGCAAGCTGCCGAATTACGGGCCGTTTTTCCCCTGGCTTTCGCCTGTATTCGGCCACACAACAGCCGTTGTTTGCCTGGGATGATATTTTATATTACCTTCTCTTTTGCATTCAACGGACTTGCGCTCGGTGGATTTCAATCTGCACCGAAGCAAAAAAGACGAAAGGATGATAACCTGACTGAAAAAACAAGCCATGGGGGGATAACGATGATCCAGTGTGACCTCAACCGAGTATGCGAACGTGATATGGACCTGCTGTTCATGCAGGCATTTATGACAGACCCTGGCTTTGTGGAGCTGGTTCTACGCGAGGCAGGGCTTGATAAAGGCACTCCTTCCATCGTGAAAGCAGAGCTGTCGCAATCCATAGGTGATTTGGGCGAGACCGATATTTATTTCGTCGTGGAAATAGAAGGGCGCCGCTGTGGTATCCTCATTGAGGACAAAGTGGACGCACAAGCGATGCCGGATCAGTATATGCGATACATAAAGCGTGGGGAATGGGGTGTGAAACACGGAAAGTTCTCCGATTTCGTGGTGTTCATCTTTAGCCCGGAGAAATACCACGAGTTAAATGAAGAAGCGCAGAAGTATGACCACTTTATCTCGTATGAGACCTTTCTGCAGTATTTCAACGAAAAGGATGACCCCATCAGCATTTTGCGGTGCCAACAGCTTGCCCAGGCCATAAAGAAAGCAAAGAGGCCACCGGCGACAGAGTTAGATCAGAATATGAACTCCTTCTTTGTGCAGTACAAGGAATACCAAAAGAGATATTATCCAACTCTGAACTGCACCACAAAGGAAACGTCAAATGGCTGGTGGCCCCACTATCCCACACGGTTAGGGACTGTGTATCTGTACCATAAAATGCAGGAAGGATATGTTGATCTCACTTTTTCCAATGCGGCGGGTGAGCTGGCTACCTTAGAGGGGATTGCCGGTTGGCTCCGAGAGCATGGGGTTCCCGGCGCTTTGGCCGTTAAGACCAGCATGGCAGGATCAATACGAATCGTGGTGCCGAAGTTGAGGGTGAAAGAGCCTTTTGCGGGAACATCAGAAGAGGAGCTGAATGCCTGCTTTGACGCGATTCAAGCGTTGGTCGATTTTGCGAATATAGCTGAGCTGGCTGGTTCTATCAGCAAACTTAAAAAGAAATAGGGCGCACAGGCGCTTACCGGTTGCAGGAGGGACAATCTTTCGATGACTGATGAGGAAAGCAAGTTCATGATGGACTGCGATGTGTTCAAGGATTATACTAGCATCGAAGAGTATAAGGCCGACATACGAAGGTATCTGACCCTGAGTGGCTGGCACTATTCAGTGGAAGAGGCGGACAAGATCGTGACCAGAAGCGCCATCTTGATTGACAGGTCATTTGCAGAAAATGAACCGGCAGCAGACATAGCTGTTGATATAGGTTATGGCTGCGGATGACAGCCTGATTTGTGGTGACCGTCTGGTTTGCGGGAGAACGATGAAAGAGAATGAACTGCAGGAGGGAAAGATGAAAGAGTACAAGCTACTCGGGGCTGACGGAGAATTCTACACCTCCACTATGCCTGGGACCTATGGGGGAAACAGCAAGGCGAAAATATATGGTCGCCTAGACTGCCCCGCTGCCCTATCCACGATAAGGGCACATCCGGGAAGCTATGAGGCTGGCAGAGTGTTTTTTGCCGATGAACAAACGGCCATTGCTGCCGGGTATCGTCCGTGCGGAAGATGCCTCCGGGAGAGGTACCTTGAATGGAAAAGTGATCCGCAAGGCTACCGGGGGAAATATGGTGCCGGATGACGCACTGGGGAAGTGCCTTCATGTTGTAGGCAGTTGTCAAGTACACTTGTCTGCAATACGCTGTGATTCTGATGGGGTATCGTTAATGTTAGGGCAAGTTCCGCTATCTTCTCTTTGTTGGGTCATCTTCCGTGTGCCTGGAAAACTAAAAACCGTTCGTACCAATTCTCGCTTTTTCATGCCGGTTCGACGAAAGAGGAGAAAATCAAAGATAATTCATGTCTGGTGAAAACGAGGTGGCACAAAAATGGCACAAAAGTGGCACAACTTTGCCCTTGAAAGGTAAATGCAACCATGCTATGCTTGTACCATCCCAAATTGGGAGTGGACAGGCGAAATGACCGTCTTTGGAATTGTTAAGTTCCAGAGGCGGTTTTTTTGTTGCCCAAATCTTGAAGACAAGGAGGTAGATGTATGGTCAGAATGCAGGAAAAGAAGAAACGCCTGGTAACGGCGTACTGGTCCCTGGTGGCAGTCTTCTCATCTGCTATGGTCGCACTGCAGCCCGTCATGGCCGACACGATCTGGGATCGTTTTTCCACGATCATGAAGGACATATACGGGAAGCTGGTCACGATCAGCACCATCGTGGCGGTCACAGTGGCGGCCACGGCCCTGATCGTCCGCATGGTATCCCGCAATCAGCGGGCAGTGGATGAGGCGACGAGCTGGCTCAAGCGGATCGTGGTGACGTGGATCGTCCTGAACTCGCTGGGCTTCATCGTCGCGTACCTGCAGCCGCTGGTCGCTGGCGGCCAGTACAGCGGCTGACAGATCCAGGTCAAGCACAAAGGAGGTGATGCCATTTGCTTGACTGGATCTTCGAGGGTATCGTCACCTGGATCAGCAGTATGGTTACAAAGGTGATGGATGCGGTATCAGGGCTGTTCCTCAACGCGCTTGGCACAGACATGACGGCCATGGAGCAATATTTCCCGTTTGTGTCAAAGGCGTTCTCCGTCATGCAGTACACGGCCTGGGCCGTGCTGTTCCTGGTGACGGTATGGCAGCTGTTCAGAGTGTTTGGCGGACCGATCACAGAGGCGGAAAACCCCATGGTGTTGCTGTTACGCAGCGCCATATTTGCGCTCCTCATCGGATACGCTAAGCCTATTTTCACTATTGCTCTCAACATTGCCAGAGCGCCCTACACGGCTCTCATGGAGATAAGTATGACGTCGGAGGACTTCACCTTCGCGGGCATCGAGGAGGCCTTAAAAAACGGCCTGACGACCGTTGTGGCCGCCAGCACCGTTGTGGGCATGCTGCTCATGGTGATTCTCATGGTCTCTTTGGGATGGAACTATTTCAAACTGCTTCTGGAGACGGTCGAGCGGTATGTGGTGGTCGGCGTACTGTGCTACACTTCGCCGCTTTCCTACTCGCTGGGTGCTTCAAAGGCCACGGTGAATGTATTTCGTTCTTGGTGCCGGATGATAGGTTCCCAGCTTCTGCTGCTGGTAATGAACGTGTGGTTCCTGCGGGCGTTCGACAGCTCCGTAGGCTACTTTATCGGGACCGGCGGTACGCTCTCCAATGGGCACGGCAGCGTATTCCTTTGGCTGTTCTGTGCGCTGGCCTTCCTGAAGACGGCGCAGCGCTTTGACAGCTACCTTGCTTCTCTGGGCCTGAACGTGGCCCAGACCGGTTCCAGCATGGGTATGGAGCTTCTGATGGCAGCCAGAACGCTTGGCGGCGTTGGTGGTGGCAGCCGGACGGCCGGGAGCGTCTTCAAGGGAAGCGGATCCACGGCGAGCTCCGGCCCGGTGGGAAGCGTTGGCGCTTCCGCGAGCGGAGCATTCTCCGGTTTTGCCAGCCGCTTTAAGGGCAATAGCTATGTGCGAGACGCGGTCGTGACCGGGAGCAGTACCAATATGGGCGCCGGCGGAGCAGTAGGCTTTGTGGGACGTACCTTTGGCGGAATTGCCGCGAGAAACGGTGCTACCCTATCGGCAGAGTCGATCGAGTCGGTGGCGGCCCGGTCGCCCAGCGTGTCCGGCACCATCGCCGGGGACATCGCCGACAGGAGCCTGGGGAATTATATGCCCCAGCTCAGCGGCTATCAGCTGAGCGACACGCAAATCACCGGCGGACACATCAGCACCAAGGCGGTCGATGCAGACGGCAGGATGACAGACGTGGAGATGTTCAGTACATCCCAGTTTGACAAGCCTGACGCGCCGCACTCTGTTGTCAACGCTGCGGACGGCTCTGCCTGGTATCAGATGGCCGAGGGCCCCGAGGCGCAGTCGTTCTACGACATGCCCGCTTTCAGCGGCGACCTTGGCGACGCCCAGCAGGTGGCGGCAGCCTTCCCCGATGTGGAGGAAGGTACGGTCCTTCGGGACGCCGGGGACGGTAGACTGGAAGCTGCCTTGCCGGATGGCGGGAATGCCCTTTGGTACAGCAGCGCTTTCTATGATGAGCCTGAGGCTCCCCATACGGTCATGCAGTCGGCTGGGGGGACTGACTGGTATGCCATGCAGCCCAATGCCGAAGCGCCGGTCTTTGAGTCCGGGGAAGGCGCCGCGACCTATAACCGCGCACAGTTCACCGCGTTCATGCCCGGATATGAGAGCCAGGTCACTACGGTGGATGGCTCGATGTCCAAGGAAGGCCGGTTTGAGGTGCGCCATGAAGATGGCTCCGGAACGATGTTCTATGATACGACCCGGTATGCCACACCCCGCGGCGATCACAAGGTATATGAGGACGCCCGGGGAGGAAAGTGGTACGGTGTCCGCGGCGAGGCTGCCACCGAGCGTAAGCCGGTGTATGAGAACGGCAAGCCCGTGTATGATGGCAGGAACGTCAAAACAACGGTCGTGGAGACGGTGCGCTACAAGGGGACGCCTCCCAAGTTCTATGAGCCCAAAGCGAGGCAGCCTTCGGTCAAGCCGCCGAAGAGGAAGAGAAATTAACATGCCGCCGGCCACCTCGGTTTATTCCGAGCCGGCCGGCAGCTTCATTCTGATGGAAAAGAGGTGAACAGGATGCCAGAGGAGAACAGAGAGCAGCTGGGCGATGGCCGTGACGATTACGCCCTTGCGGCCCAACAGATCTCAAATGCGGTCAAGGGCGTAGCAGATTCGTCTGCGGCGGTCCTGAAGGCAGGTGTGGAGGGCGGCAAGGCCGTGTCCGGCATAGCGGCAGGCACAGCCGCCGCCGGTCCCTGGGGAGCGGTCCTCTCAGCGGCCTGGGCGATGCGAAACGGATTGTTCAAGGTCCTGGTCTGTATCTGCCTTGTGCTGCTCATATTCGTCATCGCGATCATCTCCCTGCCCAGCATCGTGATGAACAGCATATTCGGGCTGGACGGGAACCCCGGAGCAGATGGGACGACGCTGATGGCCACCTACAATGAGATGTCAGGCGTAGTCTCGGAGGCCATTGAGGCCGGTCATGAGGCGGCTCTGGCTAAGGTGGAGCAGATCATCGCAAATGGAGGCTATGACTATGACCTGTCTATGGAGGCTCTCATTGATTATGCTCAGTCCTCCGCAGGATATGATACCTGCTATGTGCTGGCCGCCTATTCCGCCTCTCTTGAGCAGCGCGGCACCAGCAAGGCGGATATGTTGCGAAAGCTGAACAGCGTCACGGGAAGCATGTTCCCGGTGACGTATGAAGTGAAGCAGCAGTCACGTCTCGTCCCGACAGCCTATTATACCTATTCGCCGGTGACGGTGAGGGTGGTATCCGGTGAGTCGAACGGCACATATACCACAACGACGCGCCGGCTGTATACACAGAGCGGGACGCGCACAACGGACACCCCGATCACCGTGGCGGCATACCAAAAGGTGACCGTGCTGCTTCCTGTCTATAACGGAGGCAGGATCGTCGGGACCCGGAGTGCTGTCTACTATGAGAGGAACGGAACGCAGAGGGTGTCGCCGACCACGGAGATCATAAATTACGCAGTCTGCACTGTGCATCCCTTTGACAACACGGTGATCACAGAGGCGTTCAACATTGACGTGGACGCCAAGTACGGCCAATTCGACATCACCTATGGCGAGGCGATCCAGAAAATGGCCAACGCCCTGAAGAGGACGCTGTACGGTTCCCTCGGCAACGGCGCCATGGTGCCGCTGACAGACGCCGAACTTATCGCCTTCGTGAACGCTCAAAACTGCAACGACACGAGAAAGTACATCCTTGCCACGGCTCTTTCCCTGGTAGGGAGGGTGCCGTACTTCTGGGGCGGCAAGAGCCCGCCCGGGTGGGATGAACGATGGAACACGCCCATGCTGGTGACGGCGGCGGGCTCTCCCAGTTCGGGGACGATTCGCCCTTATGGGCTGGACTGCAGCGGCTTTGTAACCTGGGTCTTTGAAACGTGCTTCGGCATCAACGTGGGTGCCGGATGCAACAATCAGTACACATACACTTACGCGGTGTCGGCATCGGAGCTGCTGCCCGGGGATATGGGCTTTTACCGCCAGGGCAACGACTGGGGGCATATCCTCATTTTCGCGGGCTACGGCGAGAACGGACAGAGGATGTGGGTCCACAGCACCAACGGCGGCGGCTGCAATGGCGTGGTTTTGAATACCCCGTCCTATGAGAGCACACTGTCCTTCCGTCGGTGCCGGCTCATAGACTATAACGCGCCGGTCCCATCGACCTGGACGCTTTACGGTGGAGGCGAATGATTTGGAAGAACGAGAGTATAGCAATGTTTACGCGATCCCGGCGAACTACACGGATTCCGGCAAGCTGCTTGGCGGTATGCTGGAGCCGCGCAATGCGGTCGAGACGGCGCTCCTGGTGATCATCATCGGATACCCGGAGCTCTTTTGGCTGCCGGTGTCAGGCATGATCCGCATCGTGATCGCGACGCTCACGGTGCTGCCGCTGGCGGTCATATCCATCATCGGCATAGACAACGATTCTCTTTTGCAGTACTTCGGGCATATCGTCCGTTTCCTTTGCAATCGCAGAAAACTTCATCTCAGAAGGGTAGGATACAAATATGGCCCAAAGAAACACAAAAAAGAAGCGCAAAAACAGCGCAGGCCGGCCCCAAGAAGAGCTTGAGTTCATACAGGACTTTCTCCCTGTCAAGAATATCAGCCACGGCATCTTAGAGCTCACGGATGGCCGGTACATCAAGATACTGGAGATCGAGCCCATCAACTTCATGCTCCGCTCAGACGAGGAACAGTTCTCCATCATCTCATCCTTCGCCAACTGGCTGAAGATATCACCAGTGCAGCTGCAGTTCAAGAGCATCACCCGCAGGGCAGACTCGGACAAGCATGTGGCCATGATCCGGAAGGAACTGGAGAACGAGGAGAGCGAGCAGTGCCGGATCCTGGCCGAGGACTATATCGAGATGGTCAAGGACGTGGGCAGCAGGGAAGCGCTTTCCCGGCGCTTCTTCCTGATATACCAGTATGAGGAGCAGCGCAGAGGCGACAGCGAGGACTACGGCCAGGTATACAGTGTGATGCAGACGGTAGAGCAGAACGCCCGGACCTATTTCATGCAGTGCGGCAACTCCATCGTCCAGCCCAAGGACCCCGACCAGGCCACCGCTGAGATCCTCTACACATTTTTCAATCGCCGCTCCTGTGTGGCCGAGCCGTTCCAGAGCCGGGTCAACCGGGTCGTGGTGGACACTATGGCCGGGAAGAAACGGACCATCGGCGTCGATCCTATACCCCGGATCAAGATGAACAATTTCATCGCCCCCCGAGGCATCGACCTCACCCATCCCAGCTACATCGTCATGGATGGGCTCTACTACTGTTTTCTGTACATCAAGGCGAGCGGCTATCCCGGAGCAGTCCGGGGCGGCTGGATGTCCGCGCTGGTGAATGCCGGCGATGGCATCGACATAGACGTGTATCTCCAGCGGGAGAACCGGAGCAGGAGCATCGATAAGGTGGCTCAGCGCATACGGCTCAACCGGACCAAGCTGAAGGGGATGCAGGATACCAGCACGGACTATGAGGAGCTGACCAACTCCATCCGCGCCGGCTACTTCATCAAGAACGGCATGGCGAACTATAACGAGGACCTTTTCTACATGTCCGTGTTCATTACCATCTCCGCCCGGAGCTATGACGAGCTGGTCTGGCGGAAACAGCAGATGATGGACATGCTCAAATCCATGGATATGTATGTGAGCGAGTGCAGGTTCCAGCAGGAGCTGGCGCTTCGCTCTGTCATGCCCTTTCTGAACCTGGACCCAAAGCTGAAAAAGAAGGCCCAGCGGAACGTGCTCACCAGCGGGGCGGCGTCATCCTACATGTTCACCTCCTATGAGCTGTCGGATGACTCCGGCGTGCTCCTCGGCGTGAACCGGCACAACAACTCCCTGTGCATCGTGGACCTGTTCGATACGGCGAAGAACAAGAACGCCAATCTGAACCTGATCGGGACTAGCGGCGCCGGCAAGACGTTCACGCTTCAGCTGCTGGCGCTGCGGATGCGTATGCGCGGAATCCAGTGCTTCATCATCGCTCCCATCAAGGGCCATGAGTTCCGCCGAGCGTGCAACCGAATCGGCGGCCAGTATATCAAGATCGCCCCCGGCTCGCCCCACTGCATCAATATCATGGAGATCCGCCACACGGTGTCGCCGGAGATGGAGCTGATCGATGAGGTGGACTATAGCTCGGAGGGCTCCATGCTGGCCCAGAAGATCCAGCAGCTGATGATCTTCTTTGGTCTTCTCATCCCGGATATGACCAATGAGGAGGAGCAGATGCTGGACGAGGCTCTGGTGAAGACCTACGCCGAGTTTGGGATCACCCACGACAACGAATCCCTCTATGTAGACGCCCATGCCAATCCGCCTGTCATGAAGACCATGCCCATTCTGGGCGACCTTCATAAAAACCTAAAGGAAAACTCGATGACCCAGCGAATCGCCGCCATCGTGAGCCGGTTCGTCACTGGTTCCGCCCAGTCCTTCAACCAGCAGACCAACGTAGATCTGAGCAACAAGTATATCGTCCTGGACCTGTCGGAGCTGAAAGGTAAGCTTCTGCCGGTGGGCATGATGATCGCGCTGGATTACGTCTGGGACCAGGTGAAAGCAGACCGGACGAAGAAGAAGGCCATCATGATCGACGAGATATGGCAGCTGGTAGGTGCCACTTCCAACCGTCAGGCGGCGGAGTTCTGTCTGACGCTGTTCAAGACGATCCGCGGTTTCGGCGGCGCGGCCATATCGGCCACCCAGGACCTGTCCGACTTCTTCAGTCTGGAGGACGGCCGCTACGGCCGGGCCATCATCAACGTCTGCAAAAACAAGATCATTTTGAACTTGGAGCCAGACGAGGCCAAATACGTCCAGGGCGTGTTGAAGCTGACGAATACAGAGATGCGGGCAATCACCCGCTTTGAGCGCGGTGAGGCCCTGGTCCAGTCCAACAACAATAAGGTGCCGGTGATCATCAAGGCGTCCAAGGAGGAGCAGCAGATGATCACGACAGACCGTGCCGAACTGGAGGCCATCCTCCGGGAACGGCAGCAGGAAAAAACACATTCAGAGCCGGAGACACCTCCGGATTAATTCAACATTTTGAGGTGATATTTATGCTATTACAGGAGGAGCGCTACGTCATCAAGTGGCTCTCCCAGTACGGCGCTCTGCAAAAGGAGCAGCTGATAAAAATGCTGAGAAAACCCCGGAACACGGCGGAGCGTATCCTCAAGCGAATGAAAAAGGATTTGAGGATCGATTACGTGTCCGGGGGCTATTATGTGGGCTTGGACAATATGGCCCGGCCGGACCAGAGAACGATCCTCGCCGTGTGGGTCCTTTTGCAGTTTGCGGAACATGTGGACCCCTTGGCACATTACCCGGCGACGTACCCCTCGCAGCTTTTCTTTTTGAAAGAAAATATCGGTTATGAGATCGTGGTCCTGTATGAGGGGGAGGAGAGTAATCTTCGGCTTCTCAAGCCGGATGAAGACTTGAAATATATCATCGTTTTACCGCACATCTCCATGGCGGCGAAACTGAGACTCCCGAAAGCGCCATGTCTGTTCGCCACGGTCGACTACCAGGGCGGGGAGGAGCCGGAAGTCACATTCTATTCCCAGGGGGAAATATAGTCATGAAAGAGAGCAATTCTTTTATCCGCGCACTGGAACGGATAGACACCCATCTGCAGCGTGCCAATGTCCAGTCGGCGGCAGTCCGCTGGGCCTATGAAGCGGGCGATCGGGAGGAGGCTTATAAGCAGGCTCTGACGCTGGAAGAGAACTCGGAAAAAATCACCCTTCTGACCCGCGTGCTGCCTGCCTATACCGGCCACCCCCGTGCCAGGGATGAAGTGGAGAAAATCATGGAAGAGAATATCCCGGTGCAGATCGGCTTCACCGGAGAAGGATGGTTTTGTGTTCGCATCCCGGCGCTGCTTCCAAAAAAAGAGCACGGCTCGGCGGACTACATACGGTCGTATTTATTTCCTGCCATGCGCCGCTTCTTCCGTGGGAAGCAGCCGGTCAAGTACGCCGACTGCGTACTGATCTATCGTCATGTGTACAGCCGGGACCGGCCGGAGAGGCAGTGGAGGGATCACGACAATATCGAGATCAACATGGTCACCGATATCGTGGCTCTGTATGTCATGCCGGATGACTGTCCGAAGGTCTGTTCTCACTACTACTGCAGCGCGGCCGGGAGTGAAGATAGGACCGAAGTATATGTCGTCCCGAAGGAAGACTTCCCCGCTTGGCTGAAGGCGGAAAAGAACATGCCGGATGAGGGGGTGAACATCTTTGAAAAGTGCCTTTTCCAGCCAAAAGAGGTCATGTAAAAAACCTCAAAAATCGGGTCATGAAAACTACATGAGCCCGCCACCACCCAAAAAACGCACCAGTCCGGCATTTTGGGCGCGCAGGCAGATGGGCAATTGCGCCAGCGAGAAGAATGAACTGGGCGCAAAGAGAAAAAAGCGAGGTGATGATAAATGATCGTGATTCGCCCGGGCAGTCATGTGCATCGGCTCATCACGATTCTTGGGGTGACAGGTGAGTTTCCCACATCAGCTCTTCATTTAATCGGCAACGAGCGTGTGGTGAAAGCCTATGTTCATGCACTCAACTCAATTCAGCTTATCCGGAATGACGTCACTGGTGAGGAGATCAAATGCCGCCTCCTCACTATATCCGGAAAAGCTGCAGGAAAGACCATTCGATTTCATAGGTCTGGTCTTCCTGTGCTGAACTGGATCCATCCCAATGCGCTGGCTGTTTATCTGGCGGCAAACTACAACCACCGATTTCCTGGCAATGAGACCACGAAAGAGCGAAATCACAGAAAGGCGGAAGCGGTTGCGATGTGCGCCCGGGCAGGCATAGAGTTTCGGCCATATATGCTTCCTAAGCTCCAGAAAACGGAGATGCGAAAGGTCGTGACAGATACGCCTTCTTATTTTGGAAGTAAAGACATCAAACAACTCGCGGAGTATGAACTGAAAAAAACGGCCTTTACTCGGCTGACAGGGTTGCTATTCTCACCTGGTGAGGTGAAGGTCGTTTATAATGTGCGAAATTCGCTCATGAAATGGAACGGAAAAGCGGAAGAAAAAACACGGCTGACCATGACGGAAATTGCCCAGATGAACGCCAGGGTGGAAGACGTCAACAATGCGGTCATGTTCGGCCGCGATTATGACATCGCCATGCGGTTGCTGGAGTGGAATGCCACCATAAAAAAGCAGTGGCGATTTGATTCAGTATATCGGCATGTGCATTTCATTCCCCAAACCGAACTGGGGATCCGGCAGCTGCGGACGCTTCTTCTCCCAAACTGGAGAGAACAGTTATTAAACGCCACCTTCAAGGATGAGTCCCGGTCTTATGATCGCGGGAGCTTTGAATATGACGCCTGTGTGGACGGAGTATATTACCTGACCCTTTTTGATGGCGATCTTGCCCGACTCGTCCGGTTCAGGGAAGCGACAAAGGAGTTTTCCAAGGGTCCCCATACAGCCGTGCTGTGCTTCAAGGAACAACTCCAGTTTCTACGAGAGTATTTACCGAAGTGGGTCACGATACGGATCCTCGATATGGGTGTGCTGGAGGAGGCTCTGGGGATACAAGATCTGGGAGGTGTTATTTGAAAGAGAATGGAAGAAAAATCGGTATAGCCGCCGCAGTCATACTGGTGCTGGCGGCGCTGGTATATCTCGGCGGCGTTCTGGGTCAGCTGCTCAGCAACTATGCGGCCTGGCAGTCGGCAGGAGGTCTTGGAGGCCAGGCAGTTATCCAAGGCGTAAGCTTTGATCCGCTCATCTGTTTTCGTTCAGCCTTTACGGTGGACGGGCTGAAGGGCATGGCGATATTCCTCGGAGCCGTTGCCGCTGTGCTCGCCTACATAAAGGCATACGACCGCTTTGGCGGAAAGGATGCCGACCCCCGCGGCTTCGCCCGGAGCAAGACTGGGATATACGGCACGGCAACTTGGATGACCGACAGGGAGGTCCATGAGGTGCTGGAGATATCGGATGTAAAACGAGCCGAGGGCACCATCCTGGGTGAGTATGACGGAAAGGCCGCCTGTATGCCAAAGGACACCAGGCTGAACCGGCACATCGCAATCTTCGGAGCATCCGGCACCATGAAATCCCGGGCGATCGTGCGTAACGCGCTGTTCCAGACCATTAAGAGGGGAGAGTCCGCAGTCATCACCGACAGCAAAGGCGAACTCTATACCGACACGGCGGAGTTGTTCCGGCGGAATGGGTATGAGGTGCACGTTTATAACCTGGTGGATCCGGAGCACAGCGACTCGTGGAACTGCATGGCGGACCTTCACGGGGATACGCTGATGGCCCAGGTACTCACCAACGTCATCATAGGCAATACCAGCTCCGGGAAGGGCGATCACTTCTGGGACAACGGCGAGGGCAACCTTCTGAAGGCGCTGATTTTGTATGTAGACCAACAGAAAAACAAGGGGCCTGAGGATAAGCACCTGCCGGCGGTATACCAGCTGCTCACACAGAACAGTGAGCACACGCTGACGACGGCTTTCGGTAAATTGGGCTTTGACCATCCGGCAAGAGCACCGTTCAATCTGTTTTCCCAGTCCAGCGATACGGTGAAGTCCGGCATCATACTGGGTCTGGGCACACGGCTGCAGGTGCTTCAGAACAAAGCGGTGCAGCGGATCACATCTGGCTCCGACATCGATCTCACCGCGCCGGCGAAGAGGAAATGCGTATACTTCTTGGTCTTGAGCGATCAGGACGCTACCATGGCGTTTCTGTCATCGCTCTTTTTTTCGTTCCTCTTTATCCGCCTGACGCGCTATGCGGACACGCGCCCTGGGGGCCACTGTGACATACCTGTCAATCTGTTTCTGGATGAGATGAACAACATCGGCCGCATCGGCGGGGCAGAGGACGGCTCGGACTTCGCCCGGACGCTGAGCACATGCCGGTCCCGGGATATCCGGGTGATGTTCGCAGTCCAGAGTCTTGGCCAGCTTCAGAACCGGTATCCGAACAATCTCTGGAGCGAACTGATAGGCAACTGTGACATCCAACTTATGCTCGGCTGCACGGACGACGTCACGGCCAAGTACTGTTCGGAGCGCAGTGGTGATATGAGCGTGCGGGTCGATTCCACGATGACCGTGCGCCGCACCATTGCGGTGGCCCAAGTGATACCGCAGTACCGGCAATCGGAGGGGCAGGGAAGGCGGCGTCTGCTCACGCCGGATGAGGTCCTGAGGCTTCCCAACGACGAGCTCCTGTGCATGATCCGCGGCTATAACATGCTGCGGCTCAAGAAGCTGGATTTTACCAAGCATCCCATGGCGAAGAAAATCGTGAGATCGTCCCTCTTGGACTACGGCCACCGGGAGGAGCCTGAGGAACCGATCGTCATCATCAATGCCGATGAGAAACCACCGGCGGAAAAGCCGCAGGAGCAAGCCGCACCAAAAGAGGACCAGCAGGAGGCCGCAAAGGAACACGATGTGCCTCAAAAGCAGGTCCAGCCAAAGGACGGTTCTCAAACGGAGAAAACGCCACCCCGCAAACAACCTAAGGCGCTTTTAAAGTCTGATCTGCCGCCAGATGATTTTTGATTTGAAAAGGAGGAAAGATTATGCCCGCAAGGAAAAAAATAACCACTGAAGAACAGGCGGTCGTCCAGACTGACTTGGAAAAACAGCCCGAATCTGAAGAAGACCGGGAATTCCCGATCCAAGACCAGCCGGATACCGCCGTTCCCCATACTGACTCTGAAAATGGCCCTGAAGAGCCTGGTACGCAGGATATCCTGCAGGATGCTCCCCAAACCGATTCTGAAACGGCCGGAAATGCTTCTGAAGCGCTTCAGAATGCAGAGGTACCCGGCACGATTCCCCAAACTGACACGGAAAATACGGAGGAAGCGCCCAGACCCAGGCGACGGCGCAGCAGAGCAACTGCAGCTGAAACTCAGTCTGAGGACGAGGCAGCTGAACCGGCGCCTTCAGAGCCTCGGCGGCGGAGGACCAGGTCCAACCTGAACATCGTGTCCATCGACGAGAGCCGGTCTGTGGAGACCGAGGAGGACAAGGCCAGGAACGACCTCATCGACCTGCTGGAGTCCCAGAAATCTGGCCGCATCCTGACCGGTACCATCCAGGGCGTGGAGAATACGACGGACAATCCGCCCAATTCTCTCGCAGTCATCTATCACGGCAATTTCAAGGTGATCATCCCGGCGGAAGAAGCCGTGCTGCCGCCGGATGACCTTCGCGGCCGGAGCCTGTCCGAGATCATGCACTACCTCATCACCAAGCGCCTGGGCGCTGAGGTGGACTACATCGTCAAGGGCATCGACGTGCAGGCCGGCATCGCTGTGGCCAGCCGGCTGGAAGCGATGCGGAGCAAGCGGCGTCAGTACTATTTCGGCACGGACCGGGACGGGAACAACCTGCTGTACTCCGGTGTGTGCGCTGAGGCCCGGGTCGTGTCCGTCATCCGGGCAGGCATTTTTATCGACCTGTGTGGTCTGGAGACATATATCCCCCTCAGGGAGCTGAGCTATCAGAGGATGCTGGACGCTGCCAGCCAGTATAGGCCGGGTCAGCGGATCCTGGTGAAGATCCTGGATATTGACCGCAGTGACCGGGACAACATCCGGGTCGCCGCTTCGGTCAAGCAGGCGGGGGAGAACCCCTATGAGAAGGCGCTGCGCCGGTACTCTATCGGCGACTGCTATGTGGGCACGGTCAGTATGGTGGACACCACCGGCGTCTTCGTGGCGCTGGACGGCGGCATCGACTGTCTGTGCAGTTATCCCAAGCGTGGCCGGCCGCCCCGGGGCGCCAGGGTGACGGTTCGCATCCTGGGAATCAACTTCGACTCCAACCGGATCTGGGGCGCTATCACCCATATCGCGGCCGCACGATGATGGCTGTCCGGTCAAAGGGGGTAGGAGAAGATGGATGATTGAAAGATGGGCATCTCCGTGTTCGGAGATAGCATTCGCAACGAGAGGGGGAAGGAAGATCAAAAAGCTACTGAAGATACCAGTCGTATTGGGCATAGTCCTGGCGCTCTTATGTTCCGCGTCGTTCCATACCGGAGTGAGCGCAGCGCAGGAAGTGCCTCCGGCAGAGATGCCGCAGACGACCCCCGTACAGACCGACTGGATGGAAGTCATGGTCCAGGCAGCTACCGAAGGAGATGAGAATACCGGCATCGCCGCCCAGAACGCTCTGGGCGGTGATATTCGATATGAGGACCTTTTCCTTCTGGCCAAGATCATCGCCTGGGAAAGCGGGCCTCACTGGGAGGACTGGGGGCTCATCGCCATCGGCGAGGTCGTCCTGAACAGAGTGGCGTCCCCTGAGTTTCCCGACACGATCCGGGAGGTGCTGTTTCAGACCGACCCCATACAGTATGAGCCCATATGGCTTACCGGCTGGGAGGAGTACATCCCACCCGAACGATATGTCCGCGTGGCGCTGCGGCTGCTGGAGGGCGAGCGGGTCATGAATGACTCCAGTGTCATCTTTCAGGCGCTTTTCCCGCAGGGCAGTGAGATCGCGCTCACATACCATGACTACGATCTGAACAACGATACGTATTTCTGCAGGTCATACGACCTGTCGTTTTATTCCGTGGGATAGCATCTGTCCCAAAGTGTCTTCAGCTGTCCGCGCATATGGACAAGCCCGGGCAGTTTGAAAAGTGATCTACTCAACAATAGGAGGTATTCCAGTGAAAGCAAAACGCATCTTTTCTTTGTTTTTGGTGCTGGTCCTCATGTTCGGCATCGGCGGCAGCATCGTGCTTGCAGCCGAGACTGGCGCCGACATGAACGCATCCTCGCAGGGCCAGCAGGAGACCGAGCAGTCGGCTGAAGGCGGCGGTGGCGAAACGCTGCCATCTGTAGAGGTGACGAACCCGCCTGTGCCTGAAGTCACGAACCCGCCTGTGCCTGAGGTCACCAATCCGCCTGCCCCTGAAGCAACAGCGGCGCCGGTGGAGACATCTGCACCTACCGAGGCCCCGGAGATCGGACCTCCCGGTATGGACGGCCCCGGTATAGAAGGGCCCTGGGGCGACGGCGTGTTCGTGGGCGATAATAACCCCTCTATCGACGAGATATACTCCGCCGCCAGCGGCAGCGCCACGATCTCCGTGCAGGGCTGCTACGATTCGTCCGGCAGCGTCATCAAGTATTACAGCTCTTTTTATTATGATGGCCGCTATGTGGGCGGTAACGGCAGCGCCCGGCATATCCTCTATGCAAACGGGTCTCCTGCCTACTGCCTGGAGCCCGGCAAGTACCTGGTGGGCGGCTCTGTCGTTTCCACCAGCGCGGCTTCCCTCTGGAACAGCTATTCCACCGAGAAGCGGGACGCCATCAAGATGAGCCTGCTGTGCGGAGTGGAGGGCAACAGCAACAGTCTGAGCGGGTCCTATGGTTCCAAGTACACCGCCACGCAGATGGTCATGTGGGAGTTCATTGTAGGCTGCCGCAACACCTATCCTCCCTATACCTGTACCGACACCAAAGTCATTGACTCCGTATGCGGTGGCGGGTGGAACAGCGAGGTCAAGACGGTCTATAACCAGATCGTCAGCACCATGCAGAACTATGGGACGCTGCCCAGCTTTGCCAATTCCACGAATGCGCCTCCCTCGTCTCATCAGATGACATTTCAGGGTGGCGTATATACCGTGACGCTGAACGACACCAACAATGTGCTGTCCAACTTCGTCTTTTCCAGCACGAACAGTGATCTCCGTTTCAACGTGTCGGGGAGCAACCTTACGATCACAGCTACATCCGCCGTGGATGAAGCGACTGTGAATGTGTCCCGCAAGAACGCGGTATCCGCCAGTTCGACCATCACGGCTTACGGCGGGACCGATCTGCAGGAGACAATCATCGGCATTGAGGCCACAAGCAATACTTCCGGGTGGTTCACTGTCAGCGCAGAGCCGCAAACGCCGCCTCCGACGACATCTACAGCTACTCTGGCAATAAGGAAGACCGCGGATGATGGTAACGTCGCCAATATCGAATTTACCCTCGTTGGTATCGGAGGAGAGGCGAGCAATGCGTTCTACTCTGTGTACACAAATAACGTGGGCAATGTGATCCAAGAGGTGAAACCGGGAACTTACATGGTGACGGAGCAGACGCCCCGCGGCTATGTTGCCACGCCCAAATCCCAGCAGGTCACGCTTGAGGCCGGCAATGCGAAAGTCCTCACATTTCACAATTCCCTCGAAAAGGGAACTGTAGAGATCATCAAGACCTCAAGCGACAATGTTGTGGGAGGGATCAAATTCACGATCAGCGGCCCGGACGGTTCGCAGACCGTGACCACTGGCTCTGACGGTACGATCAGCGTGCCCAATCTCTCTCCTGGTTCCTATACAGTGACAGAGCAGGTCCCCGCCGGATACACCGCAGACCAGATCACGCAGCAGTTCACGCTCATGCCGGGCGAGTTGTATGAAGTCGATTTTCATAACACTCTTGGCAAGGGTAACCTGAAAATTGTCAAGACCTCGGATGATGGCATTGTGAATGGCATCAAGTTCAACATCGTCGGAACCGACTATAACCATGCCTTTTCCACCGATTCCAAAGGCGTTCTCAATGTCGTGGGGCTCACGCCTGGCACCTACACCGTGACCGAACAGGTCCCCGCCGGATATACGGCTGACAGGACCTCGCAGACTGTCACCATCAAGGCAGGTCAGCTGACAGAGGTCGATTTTCATAACTCCCTCCAGAAGGGTAACCTGAAAATTGTCAAGACCTCGGACGACGGTATTGTGAATGGTATCAAGTTCAACATCGTCGGAACCGACTATAACCATACCTTCTCTACCGATTCCAAGGGCGTTCTCAATGTTGTGGGGCTTATGCCTGGCGAGTACACAGTGATCGAACAGGTCCCTGCCGGATACGTTGCGGATAATCCGTCGCAGACCGTCACCATCCAGGCTGGTACTCTTACGACCGTCAACTTCCATAACGCGCCCGCGAAAGGTAATATCAAAATCATCAAGACCTCGGACGACGGCAATGTGAGCGGTATCATGATGACGATCACGGGGGAGGGCTATAACAAATCCTATCCCACCGACGCGAAAGGTGTCCTCAACGTGGGAGGCTTGACCCCGGGCACTTATACCGTGACGGAGCAGGTCCCTGCTGGTTATACCGCGGATAACCCGTCACAGACCGTCACTATCCAGGGAGGCGCTCTCACGACCGTCAACTTCCATAACTCCCGCAGTGTGGGCGGTATCAAGATCGTTAAGGAGTCGGATGATGGGAACGTCAGCGGGATCCAGTTCAGAGTGCAGGGTGAAGGCGTTGACCAGAACGTGACCACTAGCTCGGACGGTACCATCAATGTTCCTGGCCTCGTGGTGGGCGAGTATACCGTGACGGAGATCGTCCCGGAGGGTTATGTGGCTGACAACGCTACCCAGACGGTGACAGTCCGGGCGAACGACTCCGTGTCGGTCTTCTTTAAAAACACCCCCAAGCAGTGGCGTGTGGCCGTCACAAAGGTGGACGCTGAGCCCGGCGTCAGGCGCAGTACCCGTATCACCCTGGAAGGCGCCCAGTATGGCGTTTACAAAGATGGAACGCTGCGTGACACCTATACCACCGACGCCCACGGCCAGTTCACCACCAATTACTACCCTTGCGGCACGGGCTGGACGCTCCAGGAGATCACCGCTCCTCCGGGCTATACAGTGGACTCCGTGTCCTATCCCATCGGCCTTGCGCCGGGCAGCGCTCAGCTTGCCATCAACGAGACGGAGCTGACAGTACCGGAGGAGGTCATCAAGGGCAAGCTGAGCATCACTAAGCAGGACGCCAACACGAAGACGCCTCTGGAAGGCGCTCTGTTCCGCGTTTTTGATGAAGACGGCGCAACTGTGACCGAAGGCACCACTGGTGCTGACGGTACTTTCACGGTGGAAGAACTGCCCTTCGGCATCTATACCGCCCAGGAGATCACGCCGCCCAGCGGCTATATGCTGGACGACACCACGTTCGACTTCGCGGTCGAGTTGGACGGCCAGGAGATCAGGATCACGCGGGACGACTATCCCGCGATCGGGTCCATCACCGTCCATAAGATGGACAGTCAGGGAACGAACCTGTCCGGCGCCGGGTACCTGCTGGAATACTCTGTGGATGGCTCCGGCTGGATGCCGGTGTCCTTCCGCCAGGACAACATGGCGGTGGCAGGCGGATGCACCAGCCTGGGCCTTCAGAACGGCCAGCTCATCACCGGCGATGATGGCGTCGCATTTTTTGACGGATTGCTTGCCGATGGACGGATCCAGTACAGGCTGACCGAAACACAGGCGCCGGTGGGGCTCAGTTTGCTGAAGGACCCGCTCTATGTCGGGACGCTTCCGGCCCAGGGTGAGTCTGAAGCAGAGTATGACATCGCCTTCACAGTGACCAACAACCGTGTTACCACTTTGCCGCAGACCGGCGGCAACGGTATGCTCTGGCCCGCGGCTATCGGTACAGTCCTTCTTGGACTCACGATGTGTGCGGGCGCTTACTTTATCACCAAGAAAATGCGAAAGGAGAACCACTAATATATGAAACGGCTCAATAAATTCCTCTGCATCCTTATGATGCTTTCCCTGATGCTGGCCATCTCTGTCCCGGCGCTGGCCGCCGGCGGGGCCATCGACACATCCAAAACCGGCAGTCTCAACCTCTACAAGTATGATATCACCAGCGCTGCCGCGGCCGGTGCCTGGGATGCCGGCTCTCATGTGACCACTGGTGCCGAGGACTCCTCGGTCTCTTCGGCACTGGGAAGCTACGCCATCAAGGGCGTCAAATACTCCTACATCAAAGTAGCGGACATCACCGCATTCAACAGCTTCGTCGGCGGTGTGGGCTCGTCCATGGTGCTGTACAGCATGCCGTCCGGCACTGCCTCTGAGCAGTTGCTGTCGGCACTGGGCATCTCCTACAGCGATGCCCATCACCAGGTGGAGAACAACTACTACTTCACCTCAGACAAGCTGATCGACGCGCTGGCGAGCAGCCTTTCCTCCAACTCGACCGACACCAAGAATGCCCTGGAGAATTACATCTATACCCAGGGCGGAACGGCTCTTCCGGAAACGGACCAGTACGGCCATACATCTGCTACTGACCTGCAGCTGGGCCTTTATCTGGTCGTCGAGACGGCGGTGCCGCAGAACGTGACGAGTACCACGGATCCCTTCCTCGTGTCCGTGCCCATGACGGCGGCGGACGGGAGCGGGTGGCTTTACGATATCACGCTCTATCCGAAGAACAATACCGGCGGCCCGACCCTGGAGAAGACCGTTCGGGAGGCCAGTGAGTCGACAGGTAAGAATACCGGCTCCACCGAGAGCATCACGGACGGTTACGCCCACACTGCTACCGGCTCGAACGGTGATGTGATGCAGTATCAGATCATCTCCACGCTGCCCACCATCACCAGCGCGGCCTCCCAGCTCACAGCCTATTCCTTTGCGGATAATCTGAGCAAGGGACTCACCTATGCCCAGAACGATGTGGTGGTCGAGTTCTTCCGGGATGCGGAATGCGCGGAGAAAGTGGCCACATGGAACCAGGCGGACGGGAAGTTTGCGGTCAACTATGGGTCCTCGGACGGCGGCAGTTCCATGACCATTTCGGTCACGGAGCCCGGTCTGACTGAGATCAATACCAGCAGCACCGTCCACGATACCAGCGGGACCCAGAGGGGCTACTCCGGCTGTACCATGCGGATCACTTATACGGCCATCATCAACGGTGATTCCAGTGTGGTCTATGGCGACAGCGGCAACCCCAACGACGTGACGCTCACCTGGCGTAGGACCAACGCCGATTATTACGATACGCTCCAGGACGACTGCCATGTGTATGTGTACGGGCTCGACCTCACGAAGGAATTCTCTGACGGCGCCGGCAACTACGAGAACGTGAAGATGACCGTACATAACGACACGGACGATTACTATGTGCAGGCGTCCCAGACGGAGGGAGTCTACTACGTGACCGGCCGCACGGCGAATGAGGAGGAAGCCACCGTCTTCACGCCCCTGGAGAAGAAGATCGTCATCAAGGGCCTGGAGGATGACGCCTACGCGATCAAAGAAACGGCGACCGACGAGGGTTACAGTCTCCTTGGTGACAGCATCAAGGTAGTGATCTCTATGTCGGAGGGCTCCGTGTGTGACACATGCAACAAAGCGACCCTCACGGCATCCGGCACTGTCAATGGCGAAGCCGGAGAGATGGCGACCGACGGCAGCTCTGCCCACGCGCTGATCACGCTGACGGTCACCAACTCGAAGGGTTTCGACCTTCCTCAGACCGGCGGCAACGGCACATGGATCTACACGACCATCGGGATCGTGCTCATGGCCGGCGCGGCTGCCATCTTCTTTATTGTGACACGCCGCCGGCCCGGGCGTAGATGAGGAAAATAAAAATGGCCCTGTGCGTCGTGATATTCGTCACGGCGCTGGGGCTAACTCTCTATCCCTGGCTGAGCAATGCATATGCCGAGAAACATCAGTCGACAGCGATGGCAGCCTATGCAGACACTGTCTCCAGTATGGATAACGTCAAGCTGGAGCAGATGCTTGCGGCGGCCCATGGGTATAACCGGAGCCTCGAGGTCATCTCCACGGATGATCCCGAGGCTCTTTCCCGGATGAATGCTGAACCGCTGGGCTATGAGGACCAACTAAATATCAATGATGACGGTATCATGGGATATGTCCGTATCCCCTCGATCGACATCACGCTGCCCATCTACCATGGTGTTGCAGGCGATGACCTGGAGCGGGGAGCGGGACATCTCCCGGGAACGTCCCTGCCGGTGGGCGGCAGCGGCACACACGCTGTCATTGCCGCACACTCCGGACTTCCGACACAGCGTATGTTCAGCGACCTGGAGCAGATGGAGATAGGCGATATGTTCTTTCTCTCTATTCTGGATCGGACGCTGGCTTATGAGGTGGATCAGAAACTCATCGTCGAGCCGGACGACGCATCGGCCCTGGGGATCGTTCCCGGGCAGGACTATGTGACGCTGGTCACCTGTACACCGTTCGGAGTCAATACCCACAGACTCCTGCTGAGAGGAAAGCGCGTCCCCTTCGAGGAAACCGATATTCAAGAAGAACCGGTCCAGACCAAGCAGACGGCGTCCACGTGGCGTGAGCAGTATCTGAAAGGGATCCTGATGGGTCTGGGCATCCTGGTGACCGGCGTCGTATTCGCAGCCATTGCTCTGATCGTATATCGTGCGACTCATCCGCGCAGGAGGTACAAGCATGAGAAGAGGAAATAGCCGGAGTGCGGGATGCAGAAGGGCGAAACGGCGCGCCATTACGGCTTTCGCCTGTATGGTGTTTCTGATGGGAAGCGCAGTCCTCCTGTGGCCAAAGCTGGTCGGGGCCCACCTGGCCAGCCGGGCTCATGCGGCCGTGAGTGAGTTCTATGACGTGGTCAGGACGGTGTCCCAGGCACATCAGGACGACGTCAAGATCGAGTATATCAACGTGCCCGCTCCAACACCATCGCCGAGGCCGTATGCGGACTTATATAACGCGATGCTGGATTACAACCGGCGCATCTATGATTCCGGGCAGGCCGGGCTGTGCGACGCTTGGTCATACCAGGTGGCATCCTTTGATCTTCAGGCATACGGGATCGAGGACAAAGCGATTGGCGTCATCTCCATACCGAAAATGGACGTGGAGTTGCCGATCTACCTTGGAGCCTCCAGCGAGAACATGGCAAAAGGGGCCGCTCATCTGTCCCAGACCAGTCTTCCGATCGGAGGCCCGGACACCAACTGTGTGATCGCAGCCCATCGGGGCTGGTATGGAGCGCCCTACTTCAGGTATATCGACGTGCTGGAGGAGGGGGACGAGGTCTACGTCACCAACCTGTGGGAGACGCTGACCTACAAGGTCTCCGAGATCCGCGTCATCAATCCGGACGACGTTGGCCAGATCCTGATCCAGCCGGGGAGGGACCTGCTGACGCTGCTCACATGCCACCCCTATGCGTCCGGCGGCCTGTACCGATATGTAGTCTATTGTGATAGGAAGGAGGGACCGTAATAGACGAAGACATGAACCATATGAAGTATAACAACCTGAGCAAAGAGGAGAAGCACCTCCGAAAAAAGATCGCCGGAAAGATGCGGGAGATGGTCAAGGAGCAGCTGACCGTGACAGTTGAGGACATGACCTCGCTCGCAACGGAATACCGGGGCTTCTTCCTGCAGATATCATTTTCGGAAGTACATCCGCTGATGATGATCTGCCTGGTCAAGACGATCAAACTGACCGCAGAGCGGTATCTCATGGTCAATCAGCTGAATCTGAACAGCGCATTGGGCTCTCATGCCGTCAACGATGAGCTCTGCTGCTACTCATACAGAGCAACGCAGTGGCTGGACGTGGTGGTGAGCCCGGATCGGTTCTATGAGATACTGGACCGATGCGTGGATGAGGCGATCCGGGGATACCGCATACTGTCGAAAGAACTGACAAACATCTGAAACACTATGAAGGAGGATACATCATGAAAGCACATATCTGTAATATCAGCGTTTCCGCAAGGCGCTGGCTGGTCATCGGGATGCTGATGGCCATGGTCCTGTTGATCGCGGCCGCGCCAGCCTACGCCGCCATGGCTGCGGACGAGTTCTACCCGGATGACACGGATGGGACGGAGATGCAGCTGATGGAACCAGCTCAGCTGGAGCTGTACTTTGGCCCGGAGTGGGCAGGCGCACAGTTCACCCTGGAGACCGACGTGGGCGGATATCCGGGCACCATTCCCGTCGCCAATGACGGCACCATGCGCATGGAGATAGGGGGGAGCCACACCTATGTGCTCCGCCTGGTCTCTGGCGCGACAGGGACTCAGACCGGCACGGTCGGGATGACCGGAACTGAGCAGGCGCCGGCGCCTCTGCCTGAGGGATCCGAAAGCGAGGTCGGCGTGCAGACAACGGTTCCCGCGGAAACCCAGCCGACCGAGGAGCAGTCCAGCGGCGTGCCCCTGGTGCCGATCATCATCTTCCTGGCAGGTCTGGTGATCGCAAGCGGGATACTCCTGGCCGTGCATCTGTTCGCAAAGCGCAAGGCCGAGGAAGAGTATGATGACGATGACGATGAGGAGGAGTGATTTTTCTCTCAAACTGACATTTATGCAAGGATTCGAGCATTTTTCCGAAAAATCATCAAATTGAGACAGAAAAATTGCAAAAATCCTTGACATAGTTGTGATGGCTTGCTATACTGTAGCCGAAGCAAGGGCTTGCGCCCAGGCTTTCGGTACTTCGGAAGCATGCCCGGAGTCAGACCGTCCCAAGGGGGATAGGGAACCGTTACGGATCATGCG
>CANQRM010000030.1 GCA_947626265.1 uncultured Oscillospiraceae bacterium | reverse complement strand
CGGTTTCCCTTTTGGCATAAGCAACACCCCATTCGTTATCAGTATACCATACTGTCTAACAAATGGGGTGCTGTTCATCGCTCCAGCGGCTCGCTCTTATAAATCATTTTTCAGTCTTCCAGCTTTTTGTATTCCGTGACGGCCTTCAAATACACCTGCGGATCGCCGTTCAGGATCAAATCGGCATATGCCAACTGGTCATTGTAGATCAGATAATCCAGTTCCGACCGCTGATACAAGTTATCGGCCACTTCGTTCTCCACAGCGGTGCAGGCGATGGAGATCATGCTGTTGTCCGAATACACCAGCTCCACACATGCGCTGTCCATGTTAAATTCACAGGAAACCAACTTTTTCATGGGAAACCTCCAAAATCATGTTGTACGGAAGTCATGTAAGCGCAGGTTTTCCATTTGTATCTTTAATTATGCGACACGTCTCAGCCGTACATAGAGAGCGCTTTCAGTGTACGGCCCACCGGGGCCACGCTCCTGTATACGGACGTGGACGTGGATGAGATCAGCTTCAACCGCGGCTACTATACCGTGGATGTGACCTATTTTTACGAGGTCACCGGCGTGACCTTCCCGGGGGAGAACCCGGTGAACGGTCTTTGCGTTTTCAACAAGCGGGTCATGCTCTTCGGCTCCGAGGGCTCCGCCAAGGTGTTCAGCTCCGACGGGACCTTTGCCGACAGCTATTCCCAGCCCATCGCCGTGGTGGAGTGCGTGGACCCCATCGCCCTGAACATGAAGGTGGTGGAGTCCTGTCCCACCGGCCTCATGGCCGACGTCTCGGCCATCCCTCCGGCCATCCTGGCCCACTTCGGGGAGAGCCTGGTCCTCACCGACGGCGCCCGCATCCTCTTGGCCACGCTGGGCCAGTTCTCCATCGTGCGCCTGGAGCGGGACAGCCAGCTGGTGGTGCCGGTATACGACTACTGCCTGCCTGACAAGGACTGCGTCTCCGGCTCGGAGGACGATCCCTGCACGCTCTTCAGCAGGATAAGATTTCCCGTGGAAGAGTTTTTCCCGCCCGACAGCATCGAGGCCGCGGAGGATTACCGTGCCGCCATCCAGAATCTCAACGGCATGCCTTCCCCCGCCGTCAATCCCAACGCAAACAATTGATGCCGCGCAAAAGTCCCCGGCTCCGCCAAGAGCCGGGGACTTGTATTATTCTGTCAGAAGCACTTTTTGCAGAGGTCGTGATAGCCGCGGCTGACAGCCTCACCATAGGTCATAGTGTAGTAATTCTTCATGCCAGAGCAATTACTGTAACGATGAATCGTACCGCTGCGGTAGCTGACGTAGACGGTCATATTATTGTTGATGCCAGAACCGCCGCCGGACTGGCTGCCGCCGCTGCCGGAACCGGAACTACCGGAGCTGGAACTGCCACTGCCGGTGACCAGCGCGCCGTCGTCGCCCACATAGTCATCGCCTACGTACTCATTGCGGGCCATGAGGCCGTCCTCATGGAGGTAGTACCACTTGCCGCCAGACTGGACCCACGTGTCGTGCTGGATGACGCCGGAGCCGTCGGCGTAGTAATAGTCCCCGCCGCCCAAGGCTATCCACCCAGTGCGCATGGCCCCGGACGCGGCAAACATATACCGGCTGCCGCCGATGGTGAGGGTCGCGTCCCTCGCCATGAGCATGGTCTCCGGGTCCATATAGTACCAGGTCTTGCCGTCCTTGACCCAGCCGGTCTGCAGCTCGCCGGAGCCCTTGGCGCAGTAGTAATCCCCGCCGCCCAGGGCTATCCACCCGGTAAGCATGGCCCCGGAGGCGTCGGCATAGTAGTGCTCGCCGTTTTCCGTGATGAACAGGCCCGTGACCATGCGGAAGGTCTCCGAGTCCATATAGTACCACTTGCCGCCCGACTTCACCCAGCCCCGCTGGAGCACGCCGGAGCCGTTGGCGTAGAGATAATCCCCGTCGGCCAGCAATATCCAGCCGGTGCACATGACGCCGTCGTCATCGCAGTGGTAGCAGTACCCGTCTGTATCCATGAACGTGCCCGTGACCATCCGGGCGGTCTGGGGGTCCATGTAGTACCACTTGCCGCCGGTCTTCACCCAGCCGGTCTTGGCGGTATTCTTTTCAAACCAGTACCAGTGGCCGTTCTGCCAGGACCAGCCGTCCACACCGGTGGGCACCGGAGCGGGCACCTCCTCCGGCGCGGGGGCTATATCCCCGGGCGCATCTGCCGTATCGTCCGCGGCGGCCTCCGGCTCTTCCAGAGCCGCGGGCGCGGCGGGCTCCTCCACCGGCTCGTCCGCCAGAGCGGTCACACCCAGGGCCAATGTCATCATAAGCGCCAGGAAAAGCGCCGTGAGCTTTTTCATGCTGTATCTGCCTCCTTTGACTGATACCGGCATCATACCCCTTTTATGGCAGGCTTGTCAATGCGCCCATTAGAAAAGGCCGCCGGTCTCCCGGCGGCCTTTGGTCTTACTTATGTCACAGCAAGCTCTTGGGCACTATGTTGTTCTGCGCCTTGAAGATGCTGTTTTCCGGGACGGTGCCCCGGACGGAGGAGAGGGGGTAGATATTGCTGTCCCGGCCGATGACGGTGCCGGGATTGAGGACGCTGCCGCAGCCCACCTCCACCCTATCGCCAAGCATGGCCCCCACCTTTTTCCGGCCGGTGGCCACGGTCTCCTTCCCGTCGTGGATGACCACCAAGGTCTTGTCGCTCTTCACGTTGGAGGTGACGCTGCCCGCGCCCATGTGGGCTTTATAGCCCAGAATGGAGTCGCCCACATAGTTATAATGCGGTACCTGGACATTATCAAATAATATGACGTTTTTCAGCTCCGTGGAGTTGCCCACCACGCAGTGCTCCCCCACCAGAGCGTTGCCCCGGATGAAGGCGCACTGGCGCACCTCCGTGCCGTGGCCGATGATGCAGGGGCCCTTGATGTACGCGGTGGCAAACACCGTGGCGTCCTTCGCCACCCATACGTCCTCCGCCGGGCGGTCGTATTCCTCCGGGGAGAGGGTCTTCCCCAGTTCCAGGATGAAGTCCCCGATGCCCGCCAGGGCCTCCCAGGGGTATTTCGTCTTCTCCAGCAGCGGCCGCGCCGCGGTGTGGGAGAGGTCAAAAAGCTCCATGGTCCCGATCATTTGCGCACCTCCACAAGATAACCCTTCTCCTCCATGGCGGCGATGATCCGGTCTACGCTCTGCTCGCACAGTTCCGGCGTGGACGCCTCCGCCATGACCCGCAGCACCGGCTCCGTGCCGCTCTTTCGAAGGAGCACCCGGCCGTTCCCGGCCAGCTCCGCCTCCACCTTGGCCGCCTCGGCCTGCACGTCCGCGTCCGCCAGGGTGGCCTCCTTGTCCGTGACTACCACGTTTTTCAATACCTGCGGATACATGGTCACCGGCGCCGCCAGGGCGGACAGGGGCAGGTTCGTGCGGATGAGCACCTGCATCACCATGATGGCGGTGATGAGCCCGTCGCCGGAGCGGGCGTACTTGCGGAAGATGATGTGGCCGGACTGCTCTCCGCCGATGAGGTGGCCGTTGCGCTTCATGTTCTCGTAGACGTACCGGTCCCCCACGGCGGTCTTCTCATAGCCGATGCCCGCCGCGTCCAGGGCCTTGTACAGTCCCAGGTTGGACATGACCGTGGTGACCACGGTGTTGTCGGGCAGCTGGCCGTGCTCCTTCATATACTTGGCGCAGATATACATGATCTTGTCGCCGTTGACCACCTCTCCCCGCTCGTCCACGGCCAGGCACCGGTCTCCGTCCCCGTCGAAGGCAAAGCCGCAGTCCACATGGCCCCGGCGGACCAGCTCCTGCAGCTGTTCAATATGGGTGGAGCCGCACTTATCGTTGATATTGACCCCGTCGGGCCGGTCGCCGATGACCTTCACCTTGGCCCCCAGGGCCGTGAACACCGCCCGAGCGATCATCCAGGTGCTGCCGTTGGCGCAGTCCAGGGCAATGACCCGGTCCTCGAAGGGGCAGTCGGCCAGGCTCGCGAGATACCCGATATACCGGTTCCGGCCGGAATAGAAGTCCACGGTGCAGCCGATCTTCTCTTTTGTGGCATAGGGCAGTTCCGGTATCTTTCCGTCTATGTACCCCTCGATGGCGTCCTGGAGAGCGTCGTCCATCTTCTCCCCCTCGCCGTTTAAGAGCTTGATGCCGTTGTCATAGTAGGGGTTGTGGCTGGCGGAGATCATCACGCCGCAGTCAAAGCCCTCTGAGCGAGTGATATAGGCCACGCAGGGCGTGGTGGTCACGTGCAGCAGATAGGCGTCCGCGCCGGAGGCAGTGATGCCCGCCGACAGGGCGTTTTCATACATATAGCTCGAGCGGCGGGTGTCCTTGCCGATGACGATGCGGGCCTTGCGGCTCTTCCCGTAGTACCATCCCAGATACCGCCCGATCTGAAAGGCGTGGACGGGATCTAAGTCCACATTGGCCTCGCCCCGGAAGCCGTCCGTTCCGAAGTATTTTCCCATGATGCTCCCTCCCTGCAAAAAGACCGGCGCGCATGTTCCGCCGCCGGCCGCGGCATACTACCGCTATGCTGAAAGTCATTGTATTCAACAGCGCCGTCATATATGCCGCGCTCATTCTTTTTATGCGGGTGATGGGCAAGCGCCAGCTGGGGGAGCTGGAGCCCTCAGAGCTCATCGTCACTGTGCTCATCTCCGAGGCCGCCGCCACGCCCATCACCAGCCCGGAAAAGCCCCTCTGGTACGGCCTTGTGCCCGTCGTCGTGCTGTTCACGCTGGAGCTCATCCTCTCCCTCGGCATGGCGAAGAGCGTGAAGATACGCCAGGTCCTCGCGGGGAAGCCGGCCCTTCTCATCGTCCACGGACACATAGACCAGACCCAGATGCGCCGCAACCGCTTCACCCCGGACGAGCTGGCCGAGGCGCTGCGCAGTCAGGGCGCGCTGGATCTTAATGAGGTGGAGTACGCCATTCTGGAGACGGATGGGAAGCTAAACGTGGTGTTCACGCCGGAGAACCGGCCCGTCACCGCGGGGCAGATGGGCCTCAGCCCCCAGGACACGGGCTACCCCCTCATCGTCATCAACGAAGGGCGGGTGCTGTCCCAAAACCTGCGCATCCTGGGAAAGGACGAAAAATGGCTGGAAAAAGAGCTTCGGAAAAACAAGCTCGCCTCTCCAAAGGACGTCTATCTTATGACGGTGGACATGGCGGGCGGGGTGTTTTTATCCCCCCGCAAGGGCCGTTAGGCCTTCTCGTTCGTCTTGTCGCCCAAGAGCTTGGTAAGCTCCTCCATGAAGGTGTTGATGTCCTTGAACTGGCGGTAGACGCTGGCGAAGCGGACATAGGACACCTCGTCCACGTTCTTCAGCTGCTCCATGACCATATCGCCGATCTCGGCGGTGGACACCTCCCGCTCCAGGGCGCTCTGCAGCTCGGTCTCGATGCCGTCGGCGATGGACTCGATCTTGTCCAGGGGCACGGTCCGCTTCTCGCAGGCCCGGACCATGGAGTTTATCAGCTTCACCTTGTCGAAGGTCTGGCGGCTGCCGTCCCGCTTCACCACCACCAGGGGCATGCGCTCCACCTTCTCATAGGTGGTGAACCGCTTGGCGCACATCAGGCACTCCCGCCGCCGGCGGATGGTGCTGCCCTCGTCTGCCGGGCGGGAGTCGATGACCTTGCTCTCGCCGTAGCCGCAATAGGGACACTTCATGTTTCTTTCCTCCGCTTCTCTTTCTTCCCCGGCCTGTCCGGAATTGATTTACATAATTATACCACACCCTACGCAAGATTGCTACCAAAATATTTACGTAAACGCAAAAAATCGTTCCTTTTTCCAAATAATTCTTAATTTCCCCCATGGGCGCTTGTTTTTATTGAAAATCTGTCCGGGATATACTATAATAAGTTGATTTAGTGCCGGTAATTTTTACCGGCGGCCCAGGAAAGGAGCGGCGGGTATGGCTGAGGCTATCGAGACCCTGCGCCAGTGGGTGGCGGAGAGCAATAATATCGTCTTTTTCGGCGGCGCCGGCGTGTCCACGGAGAGCGGCATCCCCGACTTCCGCAGCGTGGACGGCCTTTATAACCAGAAGTGGGCCTATCCCCCGGAGACCATCCTCTCCCATTCCTTTTTTGAGCGCGACCCGGCGGAATTTTACCGCTTCTACCGGGAAAAGCTGGTGGTCCACGGGGCAAAGCCCAACGCCGCCCATTTAAAGCTGGCCCAGTGGGAAAAAGAGGGAAAGCTCCGGGCCATCCTCACCCAGAACATCGACGGGCTCCATCAGGCCGCGGGCAGCAAAGAGGTCCTGGAGCTGCACGGCTCCACACTGCGCT
This sequence comes from uncultured Oscillospiraceae bacterium, assembly GCA_947626265.1. Classification (GTDB taxonomy): domain Bacteria; phylum Bacillota; class Clostridia; order Oscillospirales; family Oscillospiraceae; genus CAJOIG01. Next base: position 22,811 of record CANQRM010000030.1, on the reverse strand, counting down.
GCTACTGCGCCCGGTGCCGAAAAACATACCCGCCCGCCTACATCAACGAGGGTACGGGCATTCCCCGCTGTGACTGCGGCGGCGTTGTCCGGCCCGACGTGGTGCTCTACGAGGAACCACTGGACGAGAACATCTTGCAGCGCAGCGTCATGCACATCCGCGCCGCGGATATGCTCATCATCGGCGGCACGAGCCTCGCCGTCTACCCCGCGGCGGGCCTCATCAACTACTATCGGGGCAGCCGCCTGGTGCTGGTGAACCGGGGCGCCACGCCCAGGGACGCCGACGCGGACCTGATCGTCCGGGGCAACATCGGCCAGGTGTTCTCCCAGCTATGACCGCCCAAGTCCTGGGCGTCTCCTTCGACGGGCTTACCATGGCCCAGGCCGTGGACAGGGCCCTTGCTCTCGCGGCAGAAGACAGGTGCTCCTGTGTCTGCACTCCCAACCCGGAGATCGTCTGGGCCGCCCGGAAAGACGCCGGCCTCCGGGACGCCATCGCCGGGGCGGATATGACCCTGGCCGACGGCGTGGGCGTGGTCTGGGCCGCGCGGCAGCTGGGCACACCGCTGCCCCAGCGGGTGACCGGGTGCGACCTGATGACCGAATTGCTTGATAAATTCTCCGGTCCCGTGTACCTGCTGGGCGGAAAGCCGGGTGTGGCGGAGCGGGCCGCAGATGAGATAAAAACACGCTTCCCCGCCGTGACAGTGGCGGGCGTGCACGACGGATATTTTGACGACCCCTCCCCCATTCTGGCGGAGCTCACCGCTCTCGCCCCCCGGCTCATATTCGTGGGTCTTGGCTCACCCAAACAGGAGCTTTTCATGGCCCGGGCGAAGAAAATACTGCCCCGGGGGCTGATGCTCGGCGTGGGCGGGAGCCTGGACGTGCTGGCCGGGGACGCGGCCCGGGCGCCGGAGGCCTGGCGTAGACATAATATAGAATGGCTCTACCGCATCATCCATGAGCCCGGCCGGATAAAGAGGGCTTTTTCCCTCCCCTTGTTCGCGGGGGCGGTGCTTATAAAAAAAGCGGGGCTCCGAAGAGCCCCAAAGCCGTGACTGATATCTATCTTATCTTCCCGCGGTATCAGCAGCCGCAGCCGTTGTTGCAGCCGCAGTTGTTGTCGTTGCCGCAGCCGCAGCCGCAGCCATAGCCGCCGGCCACGGAGAACAGGAGGATCAGGATGATGATGAGCCAGAGCCAGCTGTAAGAGTTGTTGCAGAACATTTTGTATTCCCTTTCTCCGCGCTCATATTTCGTTGCCGCCCCTGCGCGGCGGTGTGCGGCGCGTTTTTCTCCAGCCCATACTATGAACCCCAGCCCTTCGGCGTGACGATAGACAAAGGAGCGTTTTATGCAGGACAAGACTCCCTACGACGAATACGGATACGGCGAGGACGGTTACGAGGAGGACGACGTGACCTTTGACGAGGCCTATACCTCGGAAGAGGCGTCCTCCCGCGCCAAGGCCCGGCGGCGGTCCGCCCCCGGGGGCAAACGGGCCAAGGCCCCCAGGGCGGCAAAGCCCGCCCGGACAGGCAAGGCGAAGCAGACCGGCCTTACCAAGTCTGAGACGAAAAAGCGCCTCAGCCGCAAGGAGAAGAAACAGGCCATCGCCCAGGCCAAGAGCGAGGCGGAGATGGTGACGGAGACCCCCGTAGTGGGCAAGCGCCTCCGCTCCGGCCAGATATTGGTCTACGACTCCGAGCTGGACGAGGTGGACTATACCGACCCCCAGGACCTGCCCGAGGTGCGGGACTATCTGCCCATCCGCTTCAGGCGCTACGGCCGGGTGGGTCTCGGCAGCGGCGTGATGTACGCGCTGTTCGTCATCGCCGTGAGCATCATCCTGGCCTGCTTCGCCTGGATGTGCGCGGTGGACGTGCTGGCCCTGAATAAGGAAGAGGCCAGCGGCCTGGTGGAGATCCTTCCCTATGAGGCGGCCCCCGGCCAGCCCACCACCGTCACCCAGAAGAACAGCGACGGCGAGGAGGTGGAGGTGCCCATCAAGGTGGACATCGACCAGGTGGCCACGGAGCTTAAAAACAACGGCATCATCGAGTACAAGTGGCTTTTCAAGATATTCGCCCAGTTCTCCAACGCCAACGTGAAGATTGACCCGGGCCGGTATCAGCTGAAGACCACCTGGGACTACCGGGCGCTGGTGAGCAACATGCAGTTTGGCTCGGACAACCAGGACAAGGTCACCGTCACCTTCCCCGAGGGCTTCTCCACCGACCAGATATTCACCCTTCTGGAGACCAACAAGGTCTGCTCCAAGGCGGAGCTCTATGACGCGGTGCGGACCTATGACTTCAAGTACAGCTTCCTGGAGGGGCTGCCCCTGGGCGAGGACAATCGCCTGGAGGGGTACCTCTTCCCGGATACCTACGAATTCTACGCCGGCGAGCCCGCCACCATGGCCATCAGCCGCTTCCTGGACAACCTGGAGAACCGCCTGAAGAACGCGGACGCGGAGACCTTCGCGGCCAACCACGGCCTGTCCCTCCACGAGATGCTCACCATGGCGTCCCTGGTGGAGAAAGAGGCCGGCGGCGCCGAGGGCGAGCGGGAGAATGTGGCCTCGGCCCTCTACAACCGTCTGAACGCCGGCTGGAAGCTGCAGCTGGACTCCACCATCAACTATATCAAGGGTACCAGCACCTTCGACCTGACCTACGACGACCTGGAGATCAACAGTCCCTACAACACCTATATGTTTGAGGGGTTGCCCCCCGGGCCCATATGCAACCCCGGCATGGCCGCCATCGAGGCGGTGCTCCACCCGGCGGACACCAACTACTGGTTCTGGTACTCCGTGGACGGCGTATCCACCTTCTTCACCAACCAGTCCGAATTTGAGGCCTTTGCCAACAGTCACTAACTTCGCAAAAACATTTTTGATATAAGCACAAGAGGTAAACACATGGAAAAAAAGTACGGCGTGAACGAACTGCGGGAGATGTTCCTGGCCTTCTTTGAGACCAAGGGCCACCTCCGCCTGCCCAGCTTCTCCCTCATCCCCCAGAACGACGCGAGCCTTCTGCTGATAAACTCCGGCATGGCCCCCATGAAGCCCTACTTCACCGGGGAGCAGGAGCCGCCCCGCCACCGGGTCTGCACCTGCCAGAAGTGCATCCGCACCGGCGACATCGAGAACATCGGCAAGACCGCCCGCCACGGCACCTACTTTGAGATGCTGGGCAACTTCTCCTTCGGCGACTACTTCAAGAAGGAGGCCATCCCCTGGGCGTGGGAATTTCTGACCAGCCCTCAGTGGGTGGGCCTGGACCCGGACCGGCTCTACCCCTCCGTGTTCGCCGGCAACGAGACCACCCCCGCCGACGACGAGGCCTTCGCCATCTGGCGGGACGTCATCGGCATCCCGGAGGAGCGCATCTTCCGCTTCGGCAAGGAGGACAACTTCTGGGAGCACGGCTCCGGCCCCTGCGGCCCCTGCTCCGAGATATACTATGACCGGGGCCCCAAGTACGGCTGCGGCAAGCCCACCTGCACCGTGGGCTGCGACTGCGACAGGTACATGGAGGTCTGGAACGTGGTCTTCTCCCAGTTCGACAACGACGGCCACGACAACTACACGGAGCTGAAGCAAAAGAACATAGACACGGGCATGGGCCTGGAGCGCCTGGCCGTGGTGTGCCAGGACGTGGACAGCCTCTTCGACGTGGACACGGTGATGAGTATCACCAACGAAGTGTCGAAGATCACCGGCGCCACCTACGGCCGCACCCACAAGATGGACGTGTCCCTGCGGGTCATCACCGACCACATCCGGGCGTCCACCATGATGATATGCGACGGCGTGCTACCCTCCAACGAGGGCCGGGGCTACGTGCTGCGCCGGCTTCTCCGCCGGGCGGCCCGCCACGGAAAGCTCCTGGGCGTGAACGAGCCCTTCCTTTATAAGATAGTCGACATGGTGGTCCACGAGAACGAGGGCCACTACCCCGACCTGCGGGAGCGGCAGGCGTACATCACCAAGGTCATCCGGGTGGAGGAGGAGAACTTCGCCCGCACCATCGACGGCGGCATGCGCATCTTCGACGAGATGCTCTCCGGCCACAAGGCCCGGGGCGAGAGCGTCTTCTCCGGCGCCGACGCCTTCAAGCTCTACGATACCTACGGCTTCCCTCTGGACCTGACCATGGATATGGCCGACGAGCAGGGCATGACCGTGGACGAGGAAGGCTTCCAGAAGCTCATGGAGGAGCAGCGCCAGCGGGCCCGGAAGGCCCGGGAGGCACTGGGCGACCTGGGCTGGGCCGGCGTGGAGTTCGGCAAGGACGTTCCCGAGACCCAGTTCGTGGGCTACGACCACACCACATATGAGGGCGCGAAGGTGGTGGCCCTGGTGGTGGAGAACGAGCAGGCCGATAGGCTCATGACCGGCGTGGAGGGCATCGTGGTCCTGGACAAGACCCCCTTCTACGCGGAGATGGGCGGCCAGGTGGCCGACCACGGCACACTCACCTGCGGCGATGCGGCCTTCACGGTCACGGACGTGCAGAAGAACAAGGGCGGCAAGTACATGCACTACGGCAAGGTGACGTCCGGCTCCATCCAGCTGGGCGACACCGTCACCGCCGCCATCGACACGGACCGCCGGAAGGCCATCATGCGGGCCCACTCGGCGACGCACCTGCTGGACAAGGCCCTGCGCACCGTGCTGGGCGACCACGTCCATCAGGCCGGTTCCCTGGTGGAGCCGGACCGGCTCCGCTTCGACTTCACCCACTTCTCCGCCATGACAGCCGAGGAGATCGCCCAGGTGGAGGAGATGGTGAACGACGCCGTGCTGGAGGGCTACGCGGTGCACACCGACGTGCTGCCCATCGAGGAGGCCAAGAAACGGGGCGCCATCGCCCTGTTCAGCGAGAAATACGGCGACACCGTCCGCGTGGTGGACATGGGCGAGGGCTATTCCGTGGAGTTCTGCGGCGGCACCCATCTTGACAACACCGCCAAGGTGGGCGTGTTCCACATCGAGAGCGAGTTCTCCGTGGCCAGCGGCGTGCGGCGCATCGAGGCCGTCACCGGCAAGGCGTCCCTGGCCTTTATGAACAAGGTCCAGGCCCGCATCGCCCACGCCGCCGCGGCCCTGAAGGTCCGGCCCAACGAACTGGAAGCGAAGGCCGAGGCCATCATGGGCGAGCTCAAGGGCCTCAATCAGACCGTGGAGAAGCTGAAAGCCCGGGAGGCCGCCGGCGAGACCGACCGGCTCCTGTTCGGCACCCACGAGGTGGGCGGCCTGCGTGTGCTCACCGCCACGGTGCCCGGCGCGGACGCAAACCGCCTGCGCCAGATGGGCGACATCCTCCGGGACAAGCAGAGCAACATCGTGGCCGTGCTGGCCGCGGACAACGGCAGCAAGGTCACCTTCCTGGCCGTGTGCGGCCCCGACGCGGTGAAGGCCGGCGTGAAGGCCGGCGACCTGGTCCGGGAGGTCTCCGCCGTCACCGGCGGCAAGGGCGGCGGCAAGCCCGAGTCCGCCATGGGCGGCGGCACCGACGTGCTGAAGACCGACAACGCCCTGGCCATCGTGGACGACTTCGTGGCCAAGAAGCTGGGCCTGTAAACAAAATACCCGCGGCCCCGGCGTATACCGGGGCCGTCTTATAAAAAGGAGAGATTACGATGCTTTTCTACTTCCCCAACATGGACGAGACCGTCACCCCCAACTTCAAGGGCGGCGAGAAGGCCCTGGCCTCCAAGGGCGTCATGTTCGACGGCAATAAGATCACCATGGGCCGCCTGGAGCCCGGCGCCACCATCGGCGTGCACACCCACGAGGACTCCTGCGAGGTCTATTACTACCTCTCCGGCAAGGGCAAGTGCTACTACGACGGGGCCTGGGAGCCGGTGGAGCCCGGCTGCGCCCACTTCTGCCCCAAGGGCCACAGCCACGGCCTGGCCAACACCGGCGACGAGGACCTGACCTTCTTCGCCGCGGTCATCAAGCAGTGAGGGCCCGGCCATGAGCGTACATCACGATCCCGACTGCCTCTTCTGCAAGATCGTCGAGGGCGCCATTCCCTCCACGAAGGTCTATGAGGACGAGCTGTGCTATGCCTTCCGGGACATCGCCCCCCAGGCGCCCACCCATATCCTGGTGGTGCCCAAGGAGCATATCCCCTCCTGCGCCCAGGTGACAGACGGCAACGCCGCCCTGGTGGGCCACATCTTCACCGTTATCGCCAAGATCGCGGCGGACGAAGGTCTCACGGGCGGCTACCGGGTCATCTCCAACGTGGGCCCCGACGCGGGCCAGACCGTGCCCCATCTGCATTTCCACATCCTGGGCGGCAAGCGCATGCCCGACCAGATGGTGTGATATATCATGCGTAAACTGGCGTGGGCAGCGGCGGGCTTCGCCCTGGCGGCGGGGCTGGCCGAATATGTCCTGCCCACGGGAGGGCTGCCGTATATCGCGGCAGCTCTCGTCCTTTTCTCCCCCGCCGCGCTGCTGATAAAGCGTAAACTTGACCGCAAACGGGCTCTCATCTTCGCCCTGGCGGCGGCATGCGGTCTGTTGTCCTGGTGGGGACGGTATACCGTAGAAGTCGGCCCTGCCGAGGAGATGGTGGGGCAGACCGTTCATATTTCCGCCGTTTCCGCAGGATATGTGGAGCGGCATGCGGATTATGAGCGTGTCCAGGTCCGCGTCCGCTCCGGCGCGGTGCCCGGGAAGGCACTGCTCTATTTCTATGAGGGCGAGCTGCCCGAGCTCACCCCGGGGGACGAGTTTGAGGCGGACGTGAAGCTCACCTCCGCTATTCTCCGCCGGGGCGAGCGGTCCCATCTCTACACCTCCCAGGGCCAGGACGTGCTGGGCTATATCCAGCCGGACACCCTCACGGTGACAGGCAGGTCCCCGAACGCTTGGATATACTTCCCCCAGCGGCTGAGCCAGGCCGTCAAGGACACGGTGGACCGCCTTTTCCCCGCCGAGAGTGCGCCCTTCATAAAGGGCCTTCTCACCGGCGACACCGACGACCTGGAGGAGGACACGGCCAGCTACACCGCCATGCGCACCGCCGGGGTGCTGCACATCGTGGCGGTCAGCGGCATGCACATGTTCGTGCTGGTGGCGTTTTTGGAACTGCTCCTGGGCAGGAGCCGCCGGACGAATCTCATCGCCCTGCCCCTCATATGGCTCTTCGCCCTGACGGCGGGCTGGCGTGCCTCGGTGGTCCGGGCGGCGGTGATGCAGACGCTGTACCTCTTAGCGCCTGTCTTCCGCCGGGAGTCCGACGGGCCCACATGCCTCGGTGCGGCGGCGTTTCTATTGCTCATTCCGAATCCCATGGCCGTCGGCGGCGTGGGGCTGCAGCTGAGCTTTGCCTGCATGGCGGGGCTCATATGCCTGCTGCCCGGGATACTGGCCTGGGCGGGGCGGCGGCTGCCCATGGGCAACCGGTACGTGGCCTTCGTGGTGAATAACCTGGCCTGCACCGTCGGGGCGCTGGCCTTCTCCCTGCCCATCTCCGCCCTGTATTTCGGTCAGGTGCCCCTGCTGTCGCCCCTGGCGAACCTGCTGACCCTGCTCATCGTGGAGATCACCTTCGCCGCGGGGTATGTGGTCTGCGCCGTGGGGGCCCTGTTCCCGGCGGCGGGCCACGCCCTGGCTCTGGTCCTGACCTGGCCGGTGAAGTGGTGCATGGCGGTGTACCGGGCCCTGTCAGATCTCCCCTTCGCTGGGCTCTGGGCGGGGAGCATCCCCACAATTATATTTCTCGTGACCGTCTATGCCCTCTTCGGCCTGTGGTGGCTGGCGAAAAAGCGGAAACGGCGCATATCCATAAGCGTGCCAGTGTGTCTCTCCCTGACGGCTCTCGCCCTCACCCTCATGGCGGCCAAGCTCGCCGTCCTCCCCGGTCAGGGGCGGCTGGCAGTGCTGGACGTGGACCAAGGGGAATGCGTTGTCTTGGCGGACAGAGACACGGCCGTGGTGGTGGACTGCGGCGGAAGCGCGCTGGATAACGCCGGAGACACCGCCGCGAATTACTTACAGGGCCTGGGCCGGAGCCGGGTGGATATGCTGGTGCTCACCCACCTGCACGCCGACCACGCCAATGGCGCGGAGACGCTTTTGTACCGCACCCACGTGGACCGGCTCATCCTGCCAGCAGGTGCGGATGACGCCGACGACCTGTACCAACGCATCCTGGCCGCCGCGAATGCCCGGGGCACGGAGGTCATAGAGCTGGCCGAGCCCCTGCGCATGGACATAGACGGCATATCCCTGGACCTGCTGCTGCCCGACGCCGGGGACGAGGAGAACGAGCGGGGCGTGGTGGCGCTTATGCATATGCTGGGCTCCGACGTACTCATCATGGGCGACGCGGGCCTGGAAGCGGAGCGGGCGCTGCTAGCCGGCCGCGCCGTGCCGGACGTGGACATATTGGTGGCGGGTCACCACGGGTCCAGGACCGCCTCGGGGGCCATGTTCCTTAATGCGGCCAGGCCCGGGACCGCCCTCATCTCCGTGGGTTACAACAGCTTCGGCCAGCCCGCGGAGGAGACATTGGAAAGACTGGAAACATACGGCGCGGCCCTCCGACGCACCGACCTGGAGGGCACCGTGACCATAAAACTGCGGGAAGGAGGCGTCGTCGATGGCTAGAGAAAAGCCCACCATGGACTACGGCGCCATGATACGCGCCCTCCGCCAGGAGGGGCCCCAGCGGGTCTATCTCCTTTACGGGGACGAGGACTACCTGCGGGACAGCTACCTGCAGGAGCTGAAAAAGCTGTGCGTGGATGAGGACACCGAGGCTTTCAACTACCACCGGCTCCCCGGCGCCCCCTTTGACGCGGGCGCATTGCGGGAGAGCGTGGAGGCTATGCCCTTCATGGGCGAGCGGACCTTCACCGAGGTCCGGGACCTGGATATAAACCGCCTGAACGCCGCCGACGGCGACGCCCTCAAGGCCATCCTCGCCGACGTGCCCGAGTGGGCCACCCTGGCCTTCGTCCTCTCCCCCGGCTATTCCCCGGACAAGCGCCTGGCCACGGTGAAGGCCCTGCGGAAAGCGTGCGTTGAGGTAGAGTTCCTCTATCCCGGCGCAGGGGAACTGCGCTCCTGGGTCATCCGCCGGGCGAAGAGCCTGGACAAGGACCTGGACGGGCCCACCGCCGACTACCTCATCTGGGTCTGCGGCGAGCGGATGAACGGCCTCATCCCGGAGATCACCAAGATTGCAGGCTACGCCAAAGGCGCGGCCATCACCCGGGCGGACGTCGACGCCGTGGCGAAAAAGACCCCGGAGACCGCCATCTACAACCTGACCGACGCCCTGGGCGCCCGGCAGTACGACAAGGCGGCGAGGATGCTGGCGGACCTCTTAGCCGACCGGAGCACTGCCCCGCCCCAGCTCATCGCCGCCCTGGGCAGCCAGTTCCGGCAATTCTACATCACCCGCCTGTCCCTGGACAGCGGCAAGGGCGACGCCTTCATCACCGCCTGCCTGCCGGAGCTTGCCGGCAAGCCCTCCTTCCGGTTCCAGATGCTCCGCAGGGCCGTGAGCGGCTACTCGGCGGACCAGCTGGCCCGGGCGGTGAGCATGTGCGTCCAGTGCGACTACGACATGAAAAACACCGGCGGCGACGGGGAGACGCTCTTAAAAGAGCTTCTGCTGCGCCTGGCCATGGACAGGGCATGAAGAAGCTGAAAGTAAAAGAGGCCATCGTGGTGGAGGGCCGATATGACAAGGCGGCGCTTTCCAACATCGCCGACACGGTGATCGTGGACACCGCCGGGTTCGGCGTGTTCTCCGACAACGAGAAGCTGGCTTTATTGCGCCGTCTCGCTCAGGCCCGGGGCCTCATCGTCCTCACGGACAGCGACGGCGGCGGGTTCCTCATCCGCAGCTTTTTAAAATCCTCCATCGACCCGGCTCTCGTGAAACACGCCTACATCCCCGACGTGCCGGGGAAGGAAAAGCGCAAAAAAAGCCCCTCCAAAGAGGGACTTCTGGGCGTGGAGGGCATGAGCCCGGAGGTGCTGGAGACCGCCCTGCGCCGGGCAGGGGCCACCATAGACGGCGAGGCGGCCGCGGGGTGCGTGCCGCCCCTGACCAAAGCGGAGCTCTACGCCATGGGCCTCGCCGGGACGCCGGACAGCGCCGCCCGCCGGGCGAAGCTGCAAAAGGCGCTGGACCTGCCCGCGGGCCTCACGGCCAACGCATTGCTGGACGTACTGAACGCGCTGGTGACAAGGGAGGAGCTCACCGCCCTTGTTGAGAAGATTCAAAAATGATGAGGCCGATGCCCCCAATGAGCAGCACCCCCGCGGGGGTATCGGCCAACGCCTTGGCGAGCTGATATGTACCGTGGTTCCTCACCCCCGGCTCCCCGGCGAACAGGCAGAGCAGAAATCCGGCAAAGGCCATCAGGCAGCACAGGGCCAGGATGGCCCGCACCGCCCCCAGCCCCGCCGGGGAAATATCTTTGAATGTGCGGAGGAACTTCTTCATGGGCCCATCATAGCCCACCGGCACCCCCGGACGCAAGGAACAGTTCCTGCCGGATGCGCCAATATTGCCCTCTGTGGCCCCAAAAAAAGGTGTCAATTTGGATATAATCGACAAACCGTGCCGAAGGCGACAAAAATGCAAAGTTTTGTTTGAAAATGGCGGGCAAACAGTATATTATATAGTAAGCAAGGTTCGCAAAACTTTTTTTGAGGAGTGATTTTCGCCTATGTTTGAAAATCTGTTCTGGATCGGCTTCGCCGGTGCGGCCGTGGCCCTGCTGTTTGCGTTCATGCAGCGCAACAAGGTCATGCGCGCCAGCGAAGGCAACGAGAAGATGGTGAAGCTGGCCTCCGCCATCCGTGAGGGCGCCAACGCCTATCTGAAGGCCCAGTACACCACTGTGGCCAAGGTGTTCTGCGTCGTGTTCGTGATCCTTGTGGTCATCGCTTTCGCCTCCAACGGCCAGATGATCCCCAAGGTGACCCCCATCGCCTATCTGACCGGCGGCATCTGGTCCGTGCTGGCAGGCTTCATCGGCATGAAGATCGCCACCAACGCCAACGCCCGCACCGCCAACGCGGCCAGCCAGAGCCTGAACAAGGGCCTGAACATCGCCTTCTCCGCCGGCTCCGTCATGGGCTTCGTGGTGGTGGGCCTGGGCCTGCTGGACATCACGATCTGGTTCTTCGTGCTGAAGTACGCCATGCACATGACCGAGCCCCATGAGATCGCCAACATCATGGTGATGAACGGCATGGGCGCTTCCTTCGTGGCCCTGTTCGCCCGTGTGGGCGGCGGTATCTACACCAAGGCCGCCGACGTGGGCGCCGACCTGGTGGGCAAGGTCGAGGCCGGCATCCCCGAGGACGACCCCCGCAACCCCGCCACTATCGCCGACAACGTGGGCGATAACGTGGGCGACGTGGCCGGCATGGGCGCGGACCTCTTTGAGAGCTATGTGGGCTCCATCGTGGCCACCTTCGCCCTGGCCGGCACCGCCGGCTACGGCTGGTCCGGCATGTTCCTGCCTCTGGCCCTGGCCGTGGTGGGCATCGCCTGCTCCCTGCTGGGCTCCTTCCTCATCAAGACCAAGGAAGACGCCACCCAGATGAGCTTACTTAAGAGCCTGCGCACCGGTACTTACACCGCCGCCATCCTGAGCGCCGTGCTGGCCTGCCCCCTGTGCTACTTCGTGCTGGGTGCCGAAGGCCACTGGCTGGGCGTTTACGTGGCCATCCTGGCCGGCCTGATCGGCGGCTGCGCCATCGGCTACTTTACCGAGTACTACACCTCCGACAACTACAAGCCCACCCAGGAGCTGGCTGCCGCGTCTGAGACCGGCTCCGCCACCATCATCATCGGCGGCATCTCCCTGGGCCTGAAGAGCACCATGTCCTCCATCCTGATCGTGGGCGTGGCCGTGCTGCTGAGCTACTTCGCCGCCGGCGGCTCCACCGACATCATGGGCGAGGGCGGCGCCTTCTCCGCGGCCTTCAACCAGGGCCTGTACGGCGTCGGCATCGCCGGCGTGGGCATGCTCTCCACTCTGGGCATCACCCTGGCCACCGACGCTTACGGCCCCGTGGCCGACAACGCCGGCGGCATCGCCGAGATGAGCGGCCTGCCTGAGGAGGTCCGTGAGCGCACCGACGCGCTGGACTCCCTGGGCAACACCACCGCCGCCACCGGCAAGGGCTTCGCCATCGGCTCCGCCTCCCTGACCGCTCTGGCTCTGCTGGTCGACTACGTCAACATGGCCCAGAGCAAGACCGCCGAGGCGCTGAACTTCACCCTCACCAGCCCCACCGTTCTCGTGGGCATGTTCGTGGGCGCCATGCTGACCTTCGTGTTCTCCGCCTTCACCATGAGCGCGGTGCAGAAGGCCGCCCAGTCCATCGTCGTGGAAGTCCGCCGTCAGTTCCGGGAGATCAAGGGCATCATGGAATACAAGGCCGATCCCGACTACTCCCAGTGCGTGAAGCTGTGCACCAAGGGCGCCCTGCATGAGATGGTCGTGCCCGCGCTGCTGGCCGTCATCGTCCCCATCGCCACGGGCCTCATCCTTGGACCCACCGGCGTGGTGGGCCTGCTGGGCGGCGTGTCCGTCACCGGCTTCGCCATGGCCGTGTTCATGTCCAACGCCGGCGGCGCCTGGGACAACGCCAAGAAGTACATCGAGCGGGGCAACCACGGCGGCAAGGGCTCCGAGCAGCACAAGGCCGCTGTCGTGGGCGACACCGTGGGCGATCCCTTCAAGGACACCTCCGGCCCCAGCCTGAACATCCTGATCAAGCTGTGCTCCACCGTCTCCATCATGTTCTGCGGTCTGGTGGCTGCCTTCAACCTGATCAAGTTCCTGTAATTTCCCAATACAGTATCATGCCCCGGCTCATCAAGCCGGGGCTTGTTTTCATCTTAGGCTCCCACAGACGAGGGAGCTGTCAGCGCCTTTGGCGCTGACTGAGGGAGTGATAAATCAGATTACCTCCGCCGCGAAGCTGTGTGTCCTCTCCTGGCCCAGGGCCAGCACCGCACAGTGGGTCTTGTCCAGGAACGCGCCGCTCTCGTCCTCGTATCCGGCGCAGCCCTGCCAAGGCTCAATGCAGAGGTAGGGGCCCTTCTTATGGGGCATGGTCCATATGCCCAGCATGGGAAAGTCCCCGAAGGTCACCCGGGTCCCCTTCCCTGTTTTTCTATTCACCAGCGATACCGCTTTGGACCGGAGCCCGTCAAAGATGAGCGTGTCCGCCCTATCGAAAAACTCATGGCGCAGGTCGATGGTATCCTCCCCCCGGAGCCGGGGCGCGTCCAGGTATCGCCGGGCCAGCAGGCCGCTCTCCACCACGGCGATGGAACCGGCGTCCTCCTTTTCATCGAACACCAGGGAATAGTCCTCAAAGGCCTCCCCCTCGTAGAGGGGGCAGAGATAGGCGGTGTGGCCGCCGATGCAGTAGGGCATGGGCTTATCCCCTGTGTTCTTCACCGTGAAAGAGGTCTTGAAGCCCGTCTCCGTCAGCTCATGGCGCACCCGCAGGCGGAAGGGATAGGGGTACTGGGCCAGAGTGTCAGGGCTCTCGGCGAGCTCCAGCACTGCGAAGTCCTTGCCCCGCTCCGCGAGGGCAAATTCCCGGCCCCGGACAAAGCCGTGGCGGGAAAGGGGGTAAAATGTCCCATCGAAGGTCGCCCCACCGCCCTTTAATGCGCCGATGGCGGGAAAGAGGATGGGGTTTCGCCCGGACCATATGGCCGGGTCCCCCTGCCAGAGGTGCTCCCGGCCGGTCTCGTCCTTAAAGGAGATGAGCTCGCCCCCCTTGGTGATGACGGCGGCGGTGTACTTGCCGTTTGTGAGCGTACACTCCATCAGTGCTCCCCCTCCCAGGCCAGCACGCCGGCCTTCAAACGGTTCAGCCCGTCCTCCACATAGACCCGGGGGCAGCCCACGTTCAGCCGCAGGAAGTCCGGGGCTCCGTACATCCGCCCCGCGTTCATAAATAGGCCGGTCTTTTCACGGATATACTCCGCCAGCTTCTCCTTGTCCCCCTTGAGGGCCGTGCAGTCCAGCCAGACAAGATAGGTGCTCTTGGAGGGCACCGCCTTCACCTGGGGCAGTTCCTTTTCCAGGAATGCCTCCACCGTCCGGCGATTTTCGCCGATATAGGCGTTGCACTGGTCAAGCCACTCGCCGCACTTGGTGAACGCCGCCACCGCCGCGTCCGCGGCGAAAGCGTTGGCCTCCGCCACCCCGTCGGCGTGCAGGGCCGCCTTGATCTTCTCCCGCAGGGCGGGCTCTGCCACGGCCACCGCCGCGGTCTTCAGCCCCGCCAGGTTGAAGGCCTTGGTGGGGGCGATGCAGCTGATGGATATGTCCCGGCAGGTGTCCGACACGGAGGCGAAGGGCACATAACCCGCCCCCGGCGCCGTCACATCGCAGTGTATCTCGTCCGCCACCACGGTGACGCCGTGCCTGGCGCAGAGCTCCCCGATGCGTTTTAGCTCCTCCCTGCCCCATATGTTCCCCGTGGGGTTGTGGGGGTTGCAGAGAAGCATCACCTTCGCCCTGGGGTCGGAGAGCTTCGCCTCCAGGTCTGCAAAGTCGATGGAATAGGTGCACCCATCATACTTCAGCGGGCTGTCCCACACCACCCGGCCGTTGTCCGTGACGGCGGAGAAGAAGCAGTTATAGACCGGCGACTGGATGACCACCTTGTCCCCCGGGTCGGTGAGGGCGCGGATGACGCTGCTTATGGCGGGCACCACGCCCAGAGCGAACAGCAGCCAGTCCCTTTCCAGGGCCAGCCCGTGCCGGTCCCGCCACCAGCTCACATAGGCGTCGTACCAGGCCTCCGGCAGCACGCTGTAGCCCCATATGCCGTGTTCCACCCGGGCCTTCACCGCCTCCCATATGGCCGGGGCGGTGGGAAAGTCCGTGTCCGCCACCCACATGGGAAGCTCATTTTCCCCCACGTTCCACTTCATGGCGTCGGTGCCCCGCCTATTAATGATGCGGTCAAAATCGTATGTCATATCCGGATGCTCCTTGGCGTTTTTTCTTCAGTATAGCATGTTTTCGCCCCCGCCGCAACGGCTCGGCCGCCCTTGACGCGCCCCATGGGATGCGCTAATATATTTATATAAGGAGGCGCTTTCCATGGAAAAAGACAACAGCTTTCTCGGCACCGAGCCTGTAGGGAAGCTCCTGTTTAAGCTGGCCGTGCCCACCATTGCGGCCCAGCTCATCAACATGCTCTACAACATCGTGGACCGCATCTACATAGGCCACATGCCGGGGGCCGGCGACCTGGCCCTGACGGGGGTGGGCGTGTGCATGCCCATTTTGATGTTCGTATCCGCCTTCGCTGCGCTGGTGAGCTCCGGGGGCGCGCCCCGGGCCTCCATCTTCATGGGCAGGGGCGATAACGCCGCGGCGGAGAAGACCATGGGCAGCTGCTTTTCCCTGCAGCTCATCGTCTCCCTCGTCATCACCGCGGTGCTTCTCCTCTTCCATCGGCCGCTGCTGCTGGCCTTCGGCGCCAGCGAGAACACCATCGGCTACGCCGCGGCTTACATGCAGATCTACGCCCTGGGCACCGCCTTCGTGCAGCTCACCCTGGGCATGAACGCCTACATCACCGCCCAGGGCTTCGCCAAGATGGGCATGCTCACGGTCCTCATCGGCGCGGTGTGCAATATCGTCCTGGACCCCATATTCATCTTCCTGCTCCATATGGGCGTCCGGGGCGCGGCGCTGGCCACCGTGATCAGCCAGGGCATATCCTGCGCCTGGGTGGTGAAGTTCCTCTCCGGCCCCAAGAGCATCCTGCGGCTTAAAAAGGACACCCTCCCCATCCGCATGGACCTGGCTTTGCCCTGCATCGCCCTGGGCATAGCCCCCTTCGTCATGCAGGGCAGCGAGAGCGTCATCTCTGTGTGCTTCAACTCGTCCCTCCTTAAATATGGCGGGGACGTGGCCGTGGGGGCTATGACCATCCTCACCAGCGTGATGCAGTTCGCCATGATGCCCCTGCAGGGCCTGGGCCAGGGCGCCCAGCCCATATCCAGCTATAACTTCGGCGCGAAAAACGTGGGCCGGGTAAAGTCCACCTTCCGGTGGCTGCTGGCAGTGAGCCTCACCTACTCCTGCACCCTTTGGGCCCTCATCATGCTCTTTCCCCGAATGTTTGCCGGCATCTTCACCCCGGACCCCGCGCTTTTGGACTTTGCCGCGAAGGCCCTTCGCATCTACTGCGGAGCCATGGGCCTTTTCGGCATCCAGATCGCCTGCCAGATGACCTTCGTCTCCCTGGGCAAGGCGGGCAGTTCCGCTATCGTTGCCATCATGCGAAAGTTCGTGCTCCTGCTGCCGCTCATCTACCTCATGCCCCACCTCATAGCGGACAAGACCATGGCGGTCTATACCGCGGAGCCCGTGGCGGACGTGCTGGCCGTCACCTTCACCGCCATATTGTTCTTCTTCCAGTTCAGAAAGGCCCTGCGGTCCATGGAGAACTGACGCACATAAGAAAACGCGCCCCGCTCGTGTGAGCGGGGCGCTTATCATATCCGGTTTATCCCACGTAGCCCGTGGCGGTGACGGTGGGCAGGCTCACGCCGCTGTAGGAGCCCTGGAAGTTCCAGGTGGCGGAGAGGTTCCCTGTGGTGCCCGTGGGCACGTCCAGGCTCGCGGTAAACAGGCTGGTCACGGCGTAGCTGTCGTCGGAGACATTGATGGCATTGCCGGAGACCGTGGTGCTGTACCCGCCCAGAGACACCGTCACCGGCTCACTGATGACCTGCAGGCTGTAGGACTGGATGGAGCCGCTGACGGTATAGCGGGTAGTCCCGCCGCCCATATCCACCCCCTGCCAGGAGATGGCGAGATTCAGGTTCGTGCCCGTGCTGGACACGGCGCTGCCGCTGGACACCACCGTACCGGGCGCCGCTGTGACAGGCGGGTCCGTGGGCGGCGCGGTGGGCTGGGGCGTGGCGGTGGGCTCCGGCGTTGGCGTGGGTGTGGGCGCCGGCGTGGCCGTAGCAGGCGGCTGGGTGGGCGGGGCCGTCTCCAGCGGCGGCTGGGTGGCGGGCGGCGCGGTATAGACTGGCGGGCTGGTGAACCCCGCCGGGGCGGTATAGGCCGGGGCCGGGGGCATGGTCTCGGATACAGGCGGCGAGGTGGTCTGGACCTGGGCCAGCGCGCTGGACAGCGGCGCGGGCACGGGCATATCCTCCCGGCTGCACCGGGCGAAGAGATAGAGCTCCCCCACCAATATAAGTACAAGCGCTATGACCAGCGCGATGATCTTTCCTCTTCTCATGGGTATATCCCCTCTTTTCTTTCCTCCCCCATTATAATCCCGGACGGTCCGCCGGTCCAGTGCCCCGGGCAAATTTAATAATTTCGCCGCGCCTCTACCATTTTCCCGCCATATCTGGTAAACTGTCATGGAGACAAAACCCAACTGGAATGGACGGATACATATGAGAAAAACGCTTTGCCTGCTGCTGGCTGGGCTCATGCTGCTGCTCACGGCCTGCGGCGGCACGGAGGAGGAAGCGGGCCGGCTTCTGGCCGACGCCCTGACGGAGGCGGCGGATGAACTGCTCACCTCCGACGACAGCGCCAATGAGGCGGCCGACTGGGCCCCGGCATACGGCGGGTACTACTACGACGTGGAGAACGTGGTCCTGTACCTCACCGCCTACGGCGAGCTGCCCCCCAACTATATCACCAAGGACGAGGCCCGGGACCTGGGCTGGCAGGGCGGGTCCGTGGAGGACTACCTGGACGGGGCCGCCATCGGCGGGGACAGGTTCGGCAACTACGAGGGCCAGCTGCCCGAGGCTCGGGGCCGCACCTACACCGAGTGCGACATCGACACGGACGGCTACGGCTCCCGGGGCTCCCGGCGGCTGGTGTTCTCCAGCGATGGGCTTTTCTTCTACACCCACGACCACTATGAGCACTTCGACGAGGTGTATGTGACGGAAGACTACGAGGTGATATGGTGAAAAGGATCGAGCTTGACGGGCGGAAGCTCCTGACGCGGGAGACTGCCCACCCCTATTTGAAGCGTGCCCTGGACCTGCCGGAATACTACGGCAATAACCTGGACGCGCTGCATGACTGCCTGACGGAGATTTCCGGCGTGACGATCGTGCTCCATAATGCCCAGGCCATGAAGGAAAGCGCGTACGGCAAGCGCGTCCTTATCGTGCTGGAGGACGCCGGCCGGGAAAACCCCGGCCTGGGACTAGAATATGCCGGGACCTATACTGTCCGCTTTGCCACGGAGGCGGACGGGCCCGCCCTTCTGGCCATATATGCCCAGTATATCGATACCTCCATCACCTTTGAATATGCCCTGCCCACGGCGGAGGAGTTCACCGGCCGCATCCGGGATATCTCCCGGGTCTATCCCTACCTGGTCCTGGAGCGGGACGGCGTGCCCGTGGGCTACGCCTACGCCCACCGGTCCCGGGAGCGGGAGGCGTACGACTGGGTGGCGGAGCTGAGCATCTACCTGGACAGGTCCGCCACAGGCCAAGGCCTGGGAAAGCGGCTCTACAGCCTGCTCATGGACCTTCTGGCCCTGCAGGGGCTCAAGACGGCCATGGGCTGCGTCACCGTGCCCAACGCCGCCAGCGAGGCGATGCATGCCGCCCTGGGCTTTACGCGGGTGGGCCTGTCCCCCTGTGCAGGGTACAAGGCCGGGGCCTGGCGGGACGTGTCCTGGTTTGAAAAAACCCTGGGGCCCTACGACGTTCCCCCCGCGCCGCTGCTGCCCATCAGCGCGGTGGACGCCGGGGCCGTGGCGGAGCGCATGGCCCGGTTCTGACAATGAAAGAGCGCCTCACCCGGCCGGGTGAGGCGTTTTCCTATGTATTCATATGTCGCTGAACAGGTCCCGGGGGTACTCCCCCCTCGCTACCAGCTCCCGGAAGGCAGCCTCCACCACATTGCGGTCGTCGTGGTGGGTGATGCCGAACCACCGGTCCTGGCTGGGCAGCACCTGCACATGGGCCAGGCCGCTGCGCACCATGCGGCCCACGATGTCCGGCAGCAGGTACTCGTCCTTCATGGGGTCGGCCATGGTCTCCCTGAACCGCTCAAAGCCCTCGTCCAGCTTGGAGACGAAAGCGGGAGTGAGCATCCACATGTTCATGGACACCAGCCCGTCCCCATCCAGGGGCCGGAGCCCGTCGGGGCCGTTCACCGCCGCGCCCTCAGGCGTCTTCATGATATGGCGGGTCTCCACGATGTCGGTGAGCCGCCCGGTCTCATCCACGGAGCACAGGCCCCGGGTCACCTCGCCGGCGTCGGACAGGGTGTTTTTCAGCACAAATCCCGCCATGCCGAACCGATAGGGGTCGGTGGGGTCGCTGGCGGAGAGGAACTCATAGGCCGCCTTGTAGGCGCTCTTGCCGTAATAATCGTCGGCGTTGACCACGGCAAAGGGGCCGCTCAGCAGGTCCTTGCAGGCCAGGACCGCTTGGCCGGTGCCCCAGGGCCTGGTCCGCCCGGCGGGGGCGTCTCCCAGCTCCTGGAAGGCATAGTCCCACTTCACCCCCAGGGCCCGGAACTTGGCCTCCAGGCGGTCGCCCACGACCTCCCGGAAGTCATCATAAATATCCCGGCGGATGATGAATATCACCCGGCTGAAGCCGGCCCGGATGGCGTCGTGGACAGAGTAATCCATAATGATCTCCCCGGACGGGCCCACCCGCGCCAGTTGTTTGATGCCCGCGCCGTAACGGGAGCCTATCCCGGCGGCCAGCACCACGAGCGTGATATCCATACCCTTCTCCTTGCCGTCCGCCCTGTGCGGACAGGTTTACAGTAAACATAATTATAATACAACTTCTCCCCACTTGCAAGACAGATACTTCCAGATTTATAAATAATTCTTTAATTTGACGGGTTTTTGGGAAAACAGACTGAACATGACAAAAGCCGCACGGCATATGCCGTGCGGCTTTTCTGTCGTTATGGGGAAACTTAAGCGGCGGGCTCCTCCGCGGGCTCCTCTTCGGCGCCGGTGATGGCCACCACAGCGCCGTCATAGGTCTCCTCGATGAACTGGGCGACCTCGTCGGACTGCAGGACCTCCAGCAGAGCCAGGACGGCCTCATTCTCCTCATTGCCCTCCTTGACGCACAGGATATTGGCGTAGGTGATGGCGCCGTCGCCGGAGGCGTCCTCCACGGCCAGGGCGTCGTCGCCGGCGTTCAGGCCGGCCTGCAGGGCGTAGTTGCCGTTGATGACGGCAATGTCAACGTCGTCCAGCACGTTGGGCAGCTGCGCAGCCTCCATCTCCTGGAACTCAAACTCATGGGGGTTCTCGGCGATGTCATAGACGGTGGCGTTGGAGGAGGCGTCGATGCCCTCCTCAAGGGTGATGAGGCCCTCCTGCTGCAGCAGGAGCAGGGCGCGGGTCTCGTTGGAGCCGTCGTTGGGGATGGCGATGACGGCGCCGTCTTCCAGCTCCTCCAGGGTAGCGGTAGCGCCCGGATAGATGCCGAAGGGCTCATAGTGGACAAGGCCCACGCTCACCAGATGGGTGCCGTTCTCCTCGTTGAAGGTGTCCATGTAGGGGGTGTGCTGGAAGTAGTTGGCGTCCAGGTCGCCGCTCTCCACGGCCTCGTTGGGCTGCACGTAGTCGGTGTACTCCACGATGTCCAGCTCGATGCCCTGCTCGGCCAGGATGTCCTTGGCAAACTCCAGGATCTCCGCGTGGGGGGTGGGGGTGGCGCCGACCTTCAGGGTGACGGTGTCGTCGGCCAGGGCCACAGCGCCCAGGCTCAGGGCCAGCACAAGGGCCAGCACGATGGCGATGATCTTCTTCATTTTGGGATTCTCCTTTTCAAAAATAGATTTTAAATTTATTTCACCGGATGCGTTTGTCGCTCCGTTTGGTGATGTAGTCGCCGATGCTCTGGAATATCTGCACCAGGACGATCAGCAATATGACCATGACCCACATGACCAGAGGCTTGGACCGATAGTAGCCGTAGTTGATGGCGATGGCGCCGATACCGCCGCCGCCCAGGATGCCCGCCATGGCTCCGTAGCCGAAGATGGTGATGAGCGCCACGAAGAGGTTTGAAAGCAGCGCGGGCTTCGCCTCGGGGATGAGGACCTTCATGACGATCTGCATGGGACTGGCGCCCATAGCCTGGGCCGCCTCGATCACCCCCTTGTCTACCTCCCGGATGGAGGTCTCCACCAGCCGCGCCACGAAGGGGAACGCGGCGATAGTCAGCGGCACGATGATGGCCTTCGTGCCCACCTTGGTGCCTACGATGAACTTGCTGAGGGGCAGGACCACCACCAGCAGGATCAAAAACGGAACGCTTCTCAGCAGGTTGATGACCACGTTCACCAGCTGCATAAGGGGCCTCGGCAGGGGCCGGATGCCGTTTTCATCCCCCGTCACCAGCAGCACCCCCAGGGGCATGCCGATGAGGAATGCCAGCAGCGTGGGCAGGGCGGTCAGCAGGAAGATGGTCTCAAAGATGGCCGTCAGAAGGTCGTTGTGGAGGATGTCCATCAGCAGCTCCACATTTTTCTCACTGAACAAGGTCCGTCACCTCCTCCGCCGTCACGCCGGGTATCTCCCGTAAGTATATCAGCGCTCTGGCCGCCTCCGTCTCGTCCTGGGGCAGGCCCAGCACCATGGTGCCGAAGCTCTTGTCCCCGATGGTGCGGGTGTCGGCGCTGATGATGTTGAGGCATATGCCCTGCTGCGCCGCAAGGGTGGCGATGATGGGCTCGCCGGAGGTGGCCCCGTTGAAGGCCAGGCGCACCAGGCGGTTCGCCGGCAGCACGTGTATCTTCTCCCCGCCGGGCATCACCAGGCGCTTGCCCGCCTCGGTCTTGGGGTCGGTGAATATCTCGGACACGTCCCCCTGTTCCTGGATGACGCCGTGGTCCAGGATAGCCACTCTATCGCATATCTGCTCCACCACACGCATCTCGTGGGTGATGACCACCACCGTGACCCCCATCTCCCGGTTGATCTTCTTCAGAAGGTCCAGAATGGACTGGGTGGTGGTGGGGTCCAGGGCGCTGGTGGCCTCGTCGCAGAGGAGCACCTGGGGGTTGTCGGCGAGAGCCCGGGCGATGGCGATGCGCTGCTTCTGTCCGCCGGACAGCTGCACCGGGTAGGCATCCGCCTTGTCGGGCAGGCCCACGATGTCCAGAAGCTCCTTCGCCCGCTTTTCCCGCCAGTTCTTCTCCCCTCTGAGCCCGTTCAGCTCCAGGGGGAAGCAGATGTTCTCGAGGGCCGTGCGCTGCATGAGAAGGTTGAAGCCCTGGAAGATCATGCTCATCTTGTGCCGGGCGGCCCGCAGGTCCTTTTCCTTGAGGCCCGTCAGCTCCTGGCCGTCGAAAGTGACGGTGCCGGAGGTGGGCCGTTCCAGGAGGTTGATGCACCGTACCAGGGTGCTCTTGCCCGCGCCGGACAGGCCGATGATGCCGAATATCTCGCCCTTGCGGATGTCCAGGCTGATATCTGTCAGGGCCTCCACCTTCCCGTCACCGGTACCGAAGGTCTTGCAGAGGTGTTCGATGCGGATGATCGTCTCGCTCATATGTACCTCACTCAACAAAAAATGTCGTCCCTGAGTTTCCTCAAGGACGACATACAAACTACGCCGTGGTACCACCTTGGTTCACACGGGCCTCACGGCCCATGCCTTTGAGGGTTCTATCAAACCCCTGCGCTGTGACGGGCGCTCCCGTCGCGGACTACATATCGCCCACGCGGCTCCAAGACCATGTTCGGCGGACTCTCTGCGCCCCTTTCCAGCTGCC